>JAUVAX010000045.1 GCA_030591685.1 Pseudobdellovibrionaceae bacterium
CCTCTCTCTACCATCTCAAATCTAAATTTAGACTCAAAAAAAAAGATCCGAAAGGATCTTTTTTTTTGCCCAAAATATATTTTGGCCGCAAAATCTTTTTATGCGATCCAGGTAGTTTACTGCATCTTCTCACTCAAGCTTTATTTGATTTATTTCTTGAAGTAGCTTTCAAGCTCATTCGCGCCGCCAATGAGTTTTTCATCAATATAAATCTGCGGAGTTGTGGTGTTTCCGGTGACATTTCTCAAAGTTTTTGATGTGAGCTCTGGTCCTAATATAACCTCTTCAAAACCAATGCCCTTTGACTTTAAAAGCTCCTTTGCTCTTTTGCAGTGTGGGCATCCTGGTTTTGAAAACACAGTGACGGGCTTAGGCTTTTCGGCCTTAGGCGCAACAAAATTAAGCATGGTATCTGCATCAGAGACCTCAAAGGGGTCGCCTGGCACATTAGGCTCTATGAACATTTTTTTAACAATACAGTCCTCAACAAGCATAGAATACCGCCATGATCTTTTCCCAAAGCCTAAGTCAGACTTGTCCACAAGCATCCCCATGCCAGCAGTGAACTCACCGTTACCATCAGGGATGAGTGTGATGTTATTAGCCTCTTGATCACTGGCCCAAGCATTCATAACAAAAGTATCGTTTACTGACAGGCAAATGATATCATCAACCCCATGGTTTTTAAAAACACCGGCCAACTCATTAAAGCGTGGCAAATGCGTGGACGAGCAGGTGGGGGTGAAGGCCCCGGGGAGTGAAAACACAACTACGTTTTTGTTTTTAAAGAGCTGATCTGATGAAACATCAACCCACTTTTCGCCATTTCGAGTTTTAAAAGTCACTGACGGTATTTTTTGTCCTTCTTTATTTTCAAGCATGATGATTTATCCCTATTCAGACGGTTTGAGTTTTAAATTTAATAGAGGTGTATTTTTTTAAATTCGTTTATTCAAGTACAAACATTACTTATCTTTTGTAGAGCACGTACTCATGCCTAATAGCGCATAGGGCGGGCACCAGCCAACAAGCCCTGTAATAAGGGGTATTAACCCAAAAAAGAACCACGAGTTTGCAGGGCCTATAAAGGCAAGGCTAATAAGCCCTAGCCCGATGAGGATTCTAAGGACTCTTTCGTATTTATGAATATTTGTCTTCATGATTTAAACCCCTTTATAATATCTGTATGGGCCCCAAAAAATAAATTGTCACTAACGGGCATCATTTTTTAACGTCACCTGTTTTTTAGTTTAGAGCCGATCAAATAAAATTAATTATTAAACTTAAATCAGCCTATCATACTTTTTAGAAAGTACAGGTGTTTAACTTAAAAAATAAATATTAGTAATTTTTGAGGTATACGTTTGCTTCGCCAGGGTAATTATTAAAATAACGTGACGAAAAATTAATAAAATAATTGAGTTGGGGTTAAATGGACCCTTTTTGATAGGCTTTTCTATTAAAGACTTTTGTATATTCAGACTTTTCATTAATTTTAGAGGAACACTCCTTGGAGTCCTCACCACTGCAGCAATCAGACGAAATTTCAACAAGCTTAAGAAATAAACTTCTTTGTGGCTCCTTTGAAAGTGGCTGTAACGTACTGTTGCCGTAGCTCGTTTCTGCTTTTAATTTTTGAAGTTGCTTTTTTGAATACTCATTCCAGCCAGAGGAGATGCTCGATTTTTCAGCTACTTTTTGTATGTTTTGTGCCGTTTTTTTAAAGTCCACTGAAGAGGTATAAGCTCTACATTTATTTGTATTATCCTGAACAGAAACATCTCCATCCTCTTTGGATCGACAAAACGTACTATCTTTATTCGAAACAACCAGCCCCTCGAAAAACTGCAGCCCCTCGAGTTCAGAACTGTGGATGTTTTCATTAAGATACTTCAGGGCTTCGTCCCCCTCAGGCTTATTAAGTTGTTGATAGTATGTACTCTTAAACTCAGCTTTGAGGTGTGGCACTTTGTGCGTAACGTTGAGTTGATAATTGAAATAATTTGTCATTCTACCTCTGGAGAGTCTAGAGTTTCTTTCATGAAGTTCCGGAGTGTATTCTTTACTTTGTTTAATCGACGTGGTGTCTTTTGAATTAAAAGAGCCAGTTAAATAGTAGTTACTTTCATTATTAGCAACTTCAAGTTTAAATCCGCCAGCATCTGTACAAGTAAGCTCTGCTGAATGATTAAGTTCTCTTGACTTAGATAGGCTAACTAGCGCCTCTCTAAAACTGTGCTCTCGGCCAGCGAGTAGGCTTTCGTACCAAGCAAGTGTTATGGACGTAAGGGGAGTGTTGTCATACTCAGCGTCAGCATAAGCTTTAGGACCAAAAAATAATTTCAAAAGACTACTTGTTTTTGTTTTTTTGAGAATTTGACTTAAATATTTGACTCGTTTCTCTAGACTGTCAGAAGGCCTATAGGTGTACTCGTACCCATTGAGTGAGAAAGCATCCTTTTTTAGAACAAGTAATTTCGCTGCGTGTGAGCCAGATCCAATTATAAACAAATTTTTATCACGAATCACAGCGGCCAGTTTTTTTATATCGTGTTTGACCATATATTTTTTTAAAAACACTTGATCTTTTTTTGAAAAACTAAAGTTTTTAAAGAGTTTTAAAATATTTTTTGACTCAAGTGATTTTTTTGTTATTTGGTCCCACTTTTTATAAGTGTTCTTTGAAAAGAGCTCTTCTTTGCTTTCAATACCCTTTGCTTCTGGGGTTAAGAAGCAAGCTACAGTGAAAAACAAAAAAATACGATTGAAAATTAAATTAGTTCTAAACATTTATAAAGTACCTTTTTTATACGGTCTATGCCGCTATAAACTCTTTTGCCTATCGGGTTTAAGAGGGGGTAAATTGAGGAGAGACAGGCGCTAAGAGGGCAAAGTTTAAAAAGAACGATTTAACTGTATCGAAGTGAGACTAATAAGTTATATTGTTTAAGAGTGGCTATGATATAATTATGCAGTACTAGTTTAAGGAGCAAAAATAGTGAAAAAAGGTTTCACATTAATTGAAATTATGATTGCGGTTGGGATTTTTGGTTTTTTAAGCTTATCTATGGCCAATTTATTTTATGGTCAGGTTAAAAAGGTCGGGTACCTTGAAGATCTTTTCGAAAAAGAAAAAATCAATCGTGAGGTTGTTGCCCTTCTTAAAAGTACATCATCTTGTAATGCGGCCCTGTTGGGAGTAATGGTTCATAATAGTACCCCCCCCAAAATGTCATTATAAAAAACAGTAGTGGAGGTGTAGCTTATTCAGACTCTGCAGTTAATGGGCGCGAAGGAACATTTAGGGTTACATCTCTATTTATGCTTAATAAGGATGTCCCCGGACCGGAATCTTCTGGATTTGTAAATTTTTTTTTAGGTTTAGAGAGAATTAAAAAAGGGGGAGGGCCTACTGCTTTTAAGCCACTTGAATTTAGTGTGCGAGTCGTGACTGATTCAGCAAACAGAGTAACCAACTGCGCTAATTCATCTTCTGATATTCAAGTGGACACAGGCATGGATCTACACGGCACTATAGTCGAGCCTCTCCCTGGGTATATTAAGGACGACTGTAAATTTATGGCTGCTCAGGGGAGGATCGATGAGTCAGGGAGGCCTAATAATGGATCTTTTGATAGAGACGACTTTAGGTCCGCCTACTGGGAGGACGTTGACGACCCACCGGGCTGGAAGATTATAACAGCTATGATTAGTGAAAAACACAACACCGAAAAAGTGGATGTTGGAAGTGATACTGCCAGTTGGATTTTGATCTGCCAATAAAACAAAGCCTATTAGATAAAGACATTCAACTAAATTACGATTTGTAAATTATAATGAAATAAGCCCTGTAATTTCAGAGCACTCTTCATAAAGGCTCATCACCTCAGAGCTTGAAATGACGTATTTATTAATTGTGACGCTTATGTAGTTACCCTTTTTGGAGTCTTTGGTGTGAAACTCATCGCGCTCAAAGACCTCTCTGAGTTCAGAAAGCTTACCTTTAGGGATTACAAATTTAAAAGTATAAGTGCAAGGCCAATCATGATGACCATCAAGGAGCTGTTTGAATTTTTCGGCGTCAAAGGGCTTACTATTCATAGTGTTTTATTTTAACACAGATAAAAAGGGAGGAAAACAGTTTGTTTGTCTTGTCGTGTTTTAAAACAGTGATCAATTTTAAACCTTTTTTTGAGTCAATTTAGAGTATTGTAAAAATAAGTATAAGCAAACGAGTGCAAAAATTAAAAAAGATAAGTTTAAATTAAACTCAAGAGTATTCACAAGGCTAGGGATGCCCACACCCTTTGAAACTAAATAAAAACAGTACCCGGCCATTAATATATGCCCCGGAAAGGTAGAGTAAGCCAGCTCTTTTGATTTAATCACCTTTGTTTGGTGAATTTGTTTTAACGTAAGTACGCCAATAGTTTTTAACCCAAGGCTCATGAGTAACGGGTAAATTAAAAATAAAACATAAGTGAACACATGAGGTAGAAAATCAAAATTTCGGGCATGAAACCGTGAAAAGGCAAGGCTGGTTAGTAGTACTAAGCCCGCCGCCAATAATAAATTAAATTTATGATGATTCACTAAAAATTGACCGATCCAGTGAGAGAACAACCCCCCCAAGTACTCGTACCCTAAAACAAACATTAAAATAACGCCCCAGAGGTTGAACTGGGTTTTTACAGTGTCATTTAAACATAAGCTTATAAACATAAAGTAACATGAGCTCATCAATAGCAGCATTGACAAGGAGTTGATAATGGCTAAATAGGCCGTTTGAGCGGTTACAGAATAGGCCGCTGCGGGGAGTGAGTCATTACTGTCATCGGCTGCGATATTTGCCAGTACAGATTGAAACTTTCTTTCATCGCGGTAAATCTTAATAATCATTGCTATATTTAACGCTATTGTAAATAACAGTAAGAGCTCAATTTTATAGTAGTTGTATAAAAAATAGCTCAGCGCCACGATAAGAAGTATTGATCCTAGGTTCATAAAGGCAGACCATGACCAGTACGAAAAGGTACGATTTTGTTTATGCTGAATAAAACTGTTTTTTTGTAGTGAGCTTAAGTACCTTTGAGCGAACTCTTGATAAAAATCCTCAATGTGCCCTTGGGTTAAAGACTGCCCCACGCCTAATAAGACTCCACTGAGGCTAATAAATACTGGGGTGACAAGTGAAGAGTTGTCTGAGGTAAAAAACACGGCAATTAAAAAAACATCTGCTAATATTTTAAAAAATAAACCAATCACTCCTAAGCGAAAAGACGCCAAGGCTGATTTTTTAGTTTTAGAAAAGTACATGTCAAAGACGGTAAAAGAAAGCCTCTCAAAGGCCGTAAAAAGTGCCAAGCTAATAACAGGGAGTCCACCAAGAGCACCTAACAGGAGTCTAATAACAAGGCTCTTAGCTAAAGCGGCATTGCCCTTGAGTAATTGATAGACTTGGATATTTTTTTTGAGTCGAGCTGTAATAACATTAGGCATAAGTCGCTAATCTAAAGCAACTTAGACTTGTTGGCTAAGGTTTTTTTAGGCTTATTTTTAGTACTACTGGGCTCTCATGCGGTAGTTTAGTTGAAGCGCTTTTTTACCCAAGCCCTGTAAAGTGAGAGAGAGGCTCTTTTGGTTCATATTTACATGTAAAGTCTCAAAAGGACTTAAGTTTTCTTGAGCAGGTGATCTTAAGTTCATTGTAGTTTGCACCGCATCAATGAGTTCTTCTTGAGCGTAGAACTGTACTTCAACATTATTATCGCTGTGCAGGCTAACTGCTATTTTATCAGGCACTATTAAGTCCTCAGGGGGAATAAGGCAAATTATACAGCCGCCATCTCTTAGGGTGGGCTCAATATCAAATACATAATCTTGAACCACTCGAGCATGGCTGCTGAGTGACATAAAAACGACTAAGCTAGAGATGATGAATTTCATAAGCCCTCCAAGGCTAGTGGCAAACTGTCACCAGTTATACCGGTCTCACCTACTTAAGAGCAAGAGTTATACCATTCATGAGAGCCAATTAAAGGGCTTTAAGGACAAATTAAGGGGCAAAGTGGCTCTAAACAGGGGATGTTTTAGTGGTGATTGAAAAAATAGCAATTTGTAATGCTCTGTGAAACTTTAAAATACCTAGGGACAAGTCACATAACTTAACGTAAATTACACACCGTCAGTAAACAAATGATGTATTTTTTAAAAGCCTCACTAATAAATGGGGTTTAAACATAAGGGGGCTCTTTTATGAAAATTTTAGGTTTAGACTTTGAAACCACTGGCCTTAAAGCAGGGCAAGATCGAGTGATAGAGGTGGGGGCTGTTATTTGGGACACCGAAACTAAAAAGCCCTTAACTATATACTCAGAGCTTGTGAAGCCTGAAGGTTTTATCGGGCTTTCTGCCGAAATTCATAGCATTACAGGTATTGATGACCAAACACTGTATGACTACGGTATTGAGGGCTCAGCCCCCTTTGAAAAACTACTGCAACTTATTTCAGGGGTGGACTATGTGGTCGCTCATAATGCAAGTTTTGATAAATCTTTTTTAGACGCTGAGCTTGCATTTTTTAATCTCCCAAAGTGCGAGGCGAAGTGGCTCGACACACTAACAGACGTTCCTTACCGATCGAGCATTCAAACAAGAAAGTTAGACTATTTGGCCGCTGAGCATAAGGTTTTAAACCCGTTTTCTCATAGGGCTGTATTTGATGTGTTAACAATGCTCAATGTATTAGACAAATATGATATTGAGAGTGTTGTTCAGAGGTCTAAGAGCCCTAACGTTGAAGTCACTGCCCTTGTTAGTTTTGAAGAAAAAGACAAAGCCAAAAACTTAGGGTTTCGTTGGGATGGAAAGACGAAAAGGTGGTTTAAAGACTTTAAGGCCTGTGATATTGAAACCACAGAGTTTCCCTTTAAGGTTGATGTGCAAGAAAAACAAATGTCATTAAATTAGTTTTTTTAGAGGTATTCGTTGAGTCAATGGACAAAGGGTTTAAACCCTGAGCAAAAACAAGCGGTACTTCACAACCATGGTCCGCTATTAATATTAGCGGGCGCTGGATCTGGTAAAACAACGGTCTTAGTGGCTCGAACAGGGCGGCTTATTGACGAGGGCATTGCAAAGCCAAAAAATATTTGCGTGCTCACATTTACAAATAAAGCCGCTAGAGAGCTAAAACAAAGAGTTCAGATTAATATAGGCGAAAAAGCTGCCAAAGGTATTTGGGCGGGGACCTTTCACTCGTTTGGTTTAAGTATTTTAAAAAAACATGCTCGTAAAGTGGGGATGTCTAAAAGTTTTGGGATTATTGACTCTTCTGATGCGACCTCTATTGTAAAGCAACTTTTAAAAAACACCTCAGTCTCTGATAAAGAAAGTTTTGATGCGGATAAAATACTGTCTATGATTTCAAGTTGGAGAGAGCATAATCAGAAATCCGCAAAAACTGAGGACCCCTACGAGCACATAACACAAATGATTTTACCAAAATACCTAAAGCAACTAGATTTTTTAGGTGTTGTTGATTTTGATGGTTTATTAATTAAACCCTTAGAGCTCTTTTCAAAGCACCCCGAAGTATTATTAGAGTATCAACAACAGTTTACTCAACTTATGGTGGATGAATTTCAAGATACAAATTTTGTTCAAATGCAGCTCGTTGATCTTTTAGTAAAAGAACATCAAAATATTGGTGTTGTTGGGGACGACGATCAATCTATTTATGGTTGGAGAGGGGCTAAGGTCCAAAATATTTTAAATTTTCCAAGTAAACACAAAGCCTGTAAAGTGGTTCGCTTGGTTCGCAATTATCGCTCTAAAGAATCTATATTAAATGTAGCCAATGCTTTGATTGCTAAAAATAAAGATCGTCACCCTAAAGAGCTATTGGCCTCAGGCTACGATGATGTTGGCGAAAAGCCTGAAGTATTTACTTACGAAAATGAAGACCAAGAGGCTGATGAAGTGGTCCAACAAATACATTATTTTTCGCGCCTTGGGTATAGCTACAAAGATATAGCCATTTTATATAGATCTAACGCTCAAGGAGGGCTTTTAGAAGGTGTTTTTAAACAAAACCAAATACCTTATTCGTTAACAGGCGGCAGTAACTTTTTTGAAAGAAAAGAAGTAAAAGATGTTCTAGCTTATATTAGGTGCGCTATGGCTCCCAATGAGGTGTCTTTTAGAAGGATTTTAAACACCCCTAATAGGGGCATTGGCGAAGTGACTTTAAAAAAAATGCTCGACTATGCTCATGAAAAAAACATGAGCTTATTTAAAGCCACCACTTGTTGGTCCCAAATGGATATTAAACCCAGCATTGGTGAGAGCTTAGATCAGCTACATCGATTTATAAAAACACTACCAACCTATGTCTTAAAGCCCGAAGGGGGCTTAAGCACAGGGGCCACTTTGTTAAAATTAATGACTGAAATGGGCTTTAAGGAGTATGTTTTAAACTCTTATAAGGAGCGCTCTTCGGGATTTAAAAGGTGGGCTTTGGTAGAAATTTTCTCACGAGTACTAGATAGTTTTATTGCCAAATCTGGAGCCAACCTAAAAACCTTGAGAGATTTTATTGACTGCATGGAGTTAAGGGACCAAATCGAAGAGAGTCAGTCGGATGAAAGCCCCGACAAGGTGCAGCTCATGACGCTTCACTCATGTAAGGGATTGGAGTTTCCAGTGGTGATTATACTGGGTGTTGAAGAGGATGTGATCCCACATCAACGCTTAGGTACAAACATATCAGAAGAAAGAAGATTGTTTTACGTGGGCCTAACAAGAGCAAAAGAGCGACTCGTTTTAACCCGTGCTGAACAAAGAAAGAAATTTGGGAGATGGCAGATCTCAGCCCCCTCACGATTTTTACTCGAAATCCCAGAAGAGACCTTAACTAATTACAACGGCCCCTTTAGGCCTGTTAAAGAAGAAGAGCGAAAAAGTATGCTGAGTGATTTATTTGAAAAAATAAATAATAATAACAGCGTTAAAATTTAATGTGAATTATTTAGAAAAACAACTGCAAATCAAACTGAGTGTATTGTACCTTTTCAGTGCTTAAACCGCTTATTAGGTCAGAGTTTGAAAGCGTAAATTTAAGCGGAAGTAAAAAACTCCCATTTAAAAAATCTTTAATGGTCGAGTAGGTCAATCCATAAGTAACGGTCTGCGATTGGTAGTTAGAGTTTCGGCTGAGTTGTGCGTAATTAAAGTCTTGTTTTTTACCAGAGTAATTGTCTTTTTGAGTTTCTGTGTGGAGGATCTGAGTAAAAAACTCTGTATTTTTAAGTAGCTCAGAGGACACTCCAAGTAAGACCTCCGTGATGGGTCCTTTTTTAAAAACTACAGTCTCCTTGTCTTCGGCTAGGGGGGCATCACTTGTTAACCTAATGGTTTGTCGTGATAAAAAGTAATGTTTATAAGAGGCCGAAGCGCTCACTGTTAGCAGAGGCCCCAGTAGGGGAAAGTCATGGATGGTCTCTATGTTTGTAGCATAAGACCCGGTGCCAAAGGCAAAGTCAGTTAATATGTCCGGATCATCCACGCGACCTATGGGGACGTCAACCCCCCAACGAAGTGCATGCCGGGCCTTTAAGCTGAGTAAATAATTGTAGTGTAAAAATAAACGGGCATCTCCAAAACCAACACCATGCCAACTGCCAATGGGCTTATAACCCATTTCATTCACTAAATAGTTATGCATTATTTCAGGGGTGATTTGAGGAGCCTTCTCTAAAATTTGCGCAATAAGGCTTAATTTTTGCTTCACGTCTTCAGGTGCTGTGGACGACTGTTGACGTAATTTTTTTGCAGCAATAACTAAAGAGTTAGAAGGTTTGTAATGACCCTTTAGCGTAACCGTCGCATTTATGATGGGGACCCCAACGCCCAACATCAAGCGACTTGAAAGGCCCCAGCCTAGCCCCAAAATCTGTGCCTTTGCTGTTACTTTAGGGGAGATATGAAAGCTTCCAAAGTTGAGGTTGTTTGAGATCCCCGGGTGCACACTTTCTAGCTCATCAATAACTTTTTGCGCCTTAGGGGATGCAGAGCTAAAGTCCTTTAAATTTAAAGTCGAATTTACATTAAAGGTACTAAACCGGCCAAAGGCATCGTACTCACCAGGGGATGAAAAGTTCATTTGGCTAAAGTAAATAGCCTTTCGGCCCTCAGGTAATATTTGAGTTCGACCCACTGAAGGGAAGGCCTGTAGGTCCACTGAAGACAGGAGAAAAATAAAGCTTAAAAGACCGTTTTTTATACTCATATGTGAGGAGTTGTACATATTTCATGCTTTTTAAGCAAACCAGAACTTAAAAAATCATTGTTTTGATTTTTTTATACATGGCGCAATTGAAGGCGATACACTTTTATTTACTGAGGATCTATAAAATTTAAAGTTCTGGACATTTAATAAGAAGTAAGAAAGTTTAGGGTCTTCAAATGGGGAGGGGAAGCTTGTTAAAACAAACTTTTTTAATATTTATACTTTGTCTTTCAAGCCTTTCTTGTGGGTTTGAATACGATGAGATCGACAGCGTAAACCCTCTTTTTGAACAAGAGAAGTTGGCGGAGAGTTCAAAAGTAATTCGATTAACTATAGCCTCTGAAATTGAACCCACTGAAATTGAGCCCACAGTCATTAGAAAAATTGTACAAAAACTGTTTGGTTGGGTCCCACTTTTAGGTTACTTGTCGGAGATTCCCTTAAACCTCGCTGTGGCTTTAATGCCAAACCTCCCAGCGTCTGACTTAGCGCAAATCCCTGAAGAGGCCTCTATTGATGACCCCGATGTGAGGGGTCTTATAAAGGGTATTTATGTCAGAGAAATATTTTTACAACTGACCCCTAAAGACGAGTTGCCGAAAAAAAGTAAAAATAAAAAATGTTTTTTAATCTTTGATTGCAGTGTTAAGAAACTTGATTTTATAGATGAAATAAGAGTCTATGTGGCCCGCAAAGGCTCTAAGAAAAATGGCATGCTGATTGGTTTTGGTAAAAGCTCTCGTCATATGAGTCAAAAAAAAACAAGGATAGATTTTCAAATTATTCGAGATGTAAACTTAAAGCCCTACTTGCTTGATATTGAGCACTACGAAATAAGAACTCTTTTTGAAGGCAAACCACCACGAGATAGCCTTTATATACAAGGTGGGGTTGTTTTAGACGCGGATATAAAAATAGAAATTTAAATTTATGTATTTTAAATTCGTTATGCTCACATCAGGCGACGAGGCTCTTTGAGCGACCTAAAAGGTGAGTGTTTTAAAATCTCTTTTTACATTTTTATTTGTCGTGAGTACGGTAAACGTGATTCGGCCAATCTCTCTTTTGTCAGAGGTTTCAACAATGACCTTCCATAAACCGGGTACATATTGGTTTTTATAGACATAGCCTCTAAAGCCCTGGTTGCGACCGCCAAGTATTGTCATGGGGATGTTGTCTTGGTTTGTCCATCCAGATTTTTCATTATAAAGCATCCACTTAATATTAATCCGCTCTTTAAACTGTGTGGGGGATGTTATTTGCGAGAATATATATATTCTATCCCCCGGTTGGGCGATAAATGTTTGAGCCCCGGACTCCCAAAACCGCCACCAGGAGCGATCAAAATAAAGCGTATACTGTCCGTTTGATTTTTTTAACGCATGATAAACCCCAATATGCTTTAAAGAAATAGGCACCGGGGGCAGAGCATTACTAAAGTATAAAACTATAATTAATATGTGGAGCAAAAAGGTGCTCACTCGTAGGGATCTTAGCTCTGTTGATCCTTTAAGGCGTCGTTCCCACGCCCAAAGCAAAAGACTGATCATTAAAAAGGACAAAAATAAGGAGAGTAAAAACACCCAAACCCCAATTTTACCGAGTACAACAGGGACAAAGTAAATCATAAAAGAAATCATACAAAAACAAACTAAAATACCTCTTGTTACAATCCCCTGGCTTTGCACTATTGGGAACTCATTAAGTACGAGTATCGAGGCTAAAAGAAGCATGAAAACAAGAGAGGTTGAGAGAGAGGCACTTTTAAAATAAAATATAGTAAAGGCGCTGAGTAGGCTGCCGAGTAAAAAGTGCTCTAAAGAAACCCGCCGCCTCCAAAAAGCTTTAAATTTTGGGTGAATACTTAGGGCTTGAGCTTCATAGAGAAGTTCAAAGTATATGAGGAGAGTTACTGAAAATAAAAAAACAGATTGCTGCAACAAATTAATGGCTTTAAATTTATCTAGCATAATGAGGTCAAAAAGAAACCCAACAATAAAAAATAGTGCGGGAGTGTATTTTTTGTACTTACCATAAGCATTCATGGCATTTTCTTTGTGCAGGGTGAGCTTATCAAAGTTCATGGGTTCCTTGACCTTTTAAGTTTATAAGGTAGGTATCGGCTAATAAAGAGTCTTCATTTAAACTGTATGAAAGACTACTTGTATCAATAAGATACTAAAAAGTTAGTGAGACTGTTGCTTTAGGTAATACTCATAAAGGCACTGACTATACTTAGGGGCCTGATTTTTTATCACGTGACACGTGCTAGTATCATCTGCGTAGTCACTGACGTGCTTGTAGCAATAAAAATCTTTTTTAAACACCTTTGAGGTTAAGGCGACTGAGGCGGCCTCGCGATCAATCAAGGGAGCGGTTTTTAATAGTTCAGAGCGGTAGTCTTTTGTAGTTACACGCTCAAGGGCTGACACTAAATCAATATGAGAGAGCGTATCATGAGTGGATATTTTTGATGTAGAGCTGGAGTAAAGGGAGCCCTCTTTAAAAACATGGCGTATGCTGTGAGTCGTATTAAGAGGGGCTATTTTGGGATCTAAAGAGGCACAAACACCTATGTTAATTATAGAGTCTATGCTCTCATTCACCTGAGTGCAGGCAATTGTTGTTTTTATTAAACTGTTATCGAGCCCTTCACCTGTAGTTAATATGTAACCTCCATTATAGCTGTATAGGTCAATAATGGGGTTTGAGGTTTTTTGAGCCCTAAGTTTTGAGTAAAAATACTCGGCCTCACCTTTATGGGCAAATACTAATAAATTCATGATTTATTAGTACTTTGTGGCTGTTATAATGACAACAATAAAGTAAATATAGGGGGGGGATACAATTTACTTATTAATTTTTTAAAAAAGTTGTGTCAAAAAGGTTTTTTTTATATAAGTGACCTATGAAAGACCAATTTAGCCCAGACCCATTTGAGCAGTTTAGTATTTGGTACGACAGGCCTTCGAACTCAAAAACCATAAGGTTATTTAAATACTTTACTCGTTTTATTCAAAAGGCCTTAAGTGTATTTGACCCAGCTTTAAGCCGAGTGAATGACAATGCGTTTATTTTAACAACCTCTAACGAGGAGTTCGGCCCTACAAGTAGGGTGGTACTTTTAAAGTCATATAGTTTGGGGGGGTTTGTTTTTTTTACAAACTACTCGAGTTTAAAATCAAAGCAGCTTCTAGAAAACCCAAGGGCTCAAATATTATTTTACTGGAGGTACCCGCTTCGTCAAATACGAATTAAAGGAGTTGTAGAGAAGCTCTCTTTTGAGGAGTCCCGAAAATATTGGAAGACTCGCCCCCGTGGGAGTCAAATTAGTGCCTTAGCTAGTCATCAGAGCTCTGAGGTGAACTCTAAACAAGCGCTCATTGACAAGGTCAATGAGCTTAAACTTAAGTATAAAGGTCAAGATATCCCATGCCCTGAGTTTTGGGGGGGGTATTGTTTAGTGCCCACATATTTTGAGTTTTGGCGAGGGCGAGTAAACCGCCTTCATGACAGAGTGTTTTACAAAAAAGAGAACAACACATGGAGCAAGGGCGTACTAGCTCCTTAAAAAAATACCCTTCAAATATGACTAAAGCTACATTTTATTAACAGTCTGAATACCAATAAGCTCCATTGATTTTTTTAAAGTCACGGATGTGGCTTTACAAAGTGCAAGGCGTGCTAATTTTAAATCCTCTTGTTTCGAGTTTAAAACAGGGCATTGGCTATAAAAGCTACTAAAGGCTTTAGCGAGGTCGTACATATAGGTACATATTATATGGGGTTCGTACTTAAGGGCTGCTTTTAGGGCGAGTTTTCTAAAACGAGAAATTTGCATAAGTAGCCTATGCTCAGCGTCCTGAGTAAAAATAGAGAGGTCAGCACCTTGAAGGCTATCCTCTAGCCCTGAGTCAACGAGCATACTATTAATTCGGGCGTAGGCGTACATCATGTAGGGTCCTGTGTTTCCGCTTCGGGCGGTCCACTCGTCTAAATCAAAGACGATGTTTTTAGCACTGTCCTGGTTGAGCATGCCGTAGCGTATAGTGGCTAGGGCGATTTTGTGGGCCGTGTCTTCGATGTTTTCAGGGGTCCATTGGCCCTCATACTTACTTAAGTATTCACTTTTAATTTTATGAACAAGTTGAGTTTTTAGTTCCGAAAACAAAATGACGTTTCCTTTTCGAGAACTCATTTTACCATCAGGCCGCTCGACCTTACCGTAGGCTAGGTGGTGGCATTTATCGGCATTTTCAAAACCTAAAAGTTTAAGTGTTGCAAAAATCTGTTGAAAATGAAGCGACTGACCATCGTCAACAACATAAATATTTCGATCAATGTTGTATTTTTTAAACTTTGTTTCAGCTAAAGCTAAGTCTTTGGTGGAGTAGAGCCCCGTACCATCTGACTTTAAGAGTAATAAAAAAGGTAAATTATAAGAGCTTAAATCAGCGCCCAAGGCCCCTTCTGATTTAACAAGAACCCCTTTTTTATAAAAATCCTTTACGATCTCTTTACCTCTATCGCCAATTTCAGATTCAAAGAAATAGTGGTCAAATTGAGCCCCGAGCCAATCATAGATTTCATATAAGTCATCCATGGACCATTTTTTTGTTTTCTCCCACAATTGTGTTAAGGAATCCTCTTTAGCCTCGAGGGCTTTTAATATACTTGAGACCTCTTGAGTCCGGGTCTGAATTTCTTCAACCACTGTTTTTTGGCTTAAAGTAGCATTCTTTAAAGCCAGAACATTAGCCACCTCATCACCCAAAGTAGTTTTTGGAGAAAAAACAAAGATCTTGTTTTTGTCTTTTGAAAGGCTAAGCTCTTTTTCACTACAAATAACGCCATCACTAGTAACGCCTAATTTATCTATTTTTTTAACTTCTCGTCCTGAGATTTTGACCCCCACAGGGGCGTAAGGGACAATGTCATTTAGTTCAAACCCATTCCCACCACAGACAACGTGGTGTTCAGATGTACCGGTGTGGATTTTTATAACACTCCAGTCCTCGTTTTTAGGGTGAGGCTCTATACTTAAAACCTTTGCCGTGATGACTCCAAGGTGTGGGGCTTGAGTGAGAGTTTTAAAATCAAGCATGCTCGTGGATTTCACGTACATGTCGCCTAAAAACTCACCGCGGTTTGTTTTAGGCTCATCCCCTTTGTAGTACTTTTTAAAATACCATAAGCAGCGGGCAATATGAGCCCCAATATCACCTATATAGTTGACGGCTGTGACCTCGTATCCGGCCCATTTATATAACCTAACCAGAGCGTCCCCAAGAGCGACGTTTCTAGTGTGGCCCACGTGAAAGGCTTTGTGGGTGTTTGGCTGTGAGTACTCCACCATAACTTGTTCGTTTGTCTTTGTGGCATTTTGAGTCCACTGGCCGTTTAAAGCCTTAGGTATGATGCTTTCAGCAAGACTTTTTGTTTGATACTTAAAATTAATATAAGGCCCAGCGGTAGTGAGTTCTTTTACTATTTGAGGGTCAATTTTAGATTTTAGAGAACCCATAAGGTTTTGAGAAATTTTATTTGGTGCTAATTTTAACCCTTTTGCTAATGTAAAACACGGGAACGCGAGGTCACCCATGTTGTCATCTTTTGGGGTTTCTAAAAGGTTGAGAACCTCTTGTGGTGAGAGCTGACAGCTCAACTCCAGGAGTGAATCTGATAAAATGCTAGCTATGTGATTTTCTTGTGTCATGGAGCCCTTTTTATAGAACAAAACTTTAATGTAAAGGTGAATATTAATTGTTCAAATGCCGCGCGTCAACAGGTGTTTGACGTATATCATACCCTTTAGACTTAAAATTACGAGAACAATTAAGAGGAGTAGTGGGGATGATCTTTTGCTTTCGCCCTCTTTAGAGCCATAATGTATTGGGAGCTAGTTTTTTGAGAAAAGTATATTACACATTCGCCGTTATTTTTTTATTACTAGTGCTTTTGTATTTAAAGTCATTAGTTTATAAGCCAAGTTTAGTCCCCGAACTTTCTATGGGGACTTATGAAATCTCAAAAGTACAGGTCCGTCAGGCCCAAGCTAAAAAGTATGTTTCAGCACTGAGAGAATCAATAAAATTTAAAACCATTTCATCAGGGGTAGACTTTAATAACTCAAAAGAGTTTGAGGCTTTTATTTTATTTTTAAAATCCACTTATCCTTTAGTTTTTAGAACTCTTCAAGTGGACCGGGTCAATAAGTACAGTTTACTTTTAAAGTGGACAGGGCTTAATAGAAAAATAAAACCTTATTTGTTTTTAGCACATATGGATGTTGTACCCGTCACTGAGGAAGGTCAGGCCTCGTGGGTAAGGCCCCCCTTCTCTGGGGACCTTGAAGAGGGTTATATATATGGTCGGGGGGCTTTAGATGATAAGTCGTCATTGATAGCTCTACTAAGTGCAGCCGAATATATGATAGAAAACAAAATAGCCCCCTCTAGGGACATTTACTTTGCTTTTGGCCATGACGAAGAGCTTGGCGGACATAATGGGGCCGCTGAAATCTCAAGGCTTTTAAAAAAAAGAGGAGTAGAGTTTGAAATGGTTCTCGACGAGGGGGGGATGATTAATGATGGCTCCTTTTTTGGGATCAAAAAAGGTATCGCTCTTATTGGGTTGGCCGAAAAGGGGTTTTGTAATTTTAAACTCTCCGTGACTCAGGCCGGTGGACACTCCTCAACACCGTTAAAACAAACATCCATAGATATACTCGCTCAAGCCTTACAAAAAATTAACAACAATCAAATGCCACCCAATATGAGCCCCCTAGTGTTTAATATGATATCTAGTGTGGCTCAATATAAGGGGCCTATTTCAAAGTTTATAGTGGCCAATTCTTGGGCTTTTAATTCGTTACTACTCGGTCAACTGCAAACAGATAACCTTACAAATGCTCTTGTTCGAACAACCCTTGCTGCAACAATGATTTCAGGAGGCATCAAGGCCAATGTACTGCCCGCAAAAGCCACTGCAATACTTAATGCAAGGCTTTTGCCCGGAGACCGCATTGAGGTTGTGAAGTCCTACATTGAGAACGTAATAAATGACATGAGAGTTAAAGTAGAAATTAACACCGATGAAACAGTGAGTGAGGCGACAAGGGTGAGTGATGTTAAGTCTGAATCATTCAATGCACTACGTGGTGTACTTCACTCAATGGACCCCTCACTTATGGTACTACCCATGTTACTTATGGGAGCTACG
>JAUVAX010000060.1 GCA_030591685.1 Pseudobdellovibrionaceae bacterium
CTACTCTTTTTTTATAAAAAATAAAAGTGTTAATAACATAAATCTAGGCTTTTATTTAAGCTTTATAAACTCATACTTTTGGGCTTAGCAGATTTTAAAGTTAGTTATTGTTGTAGAGCATATAGCGTGAGGTTTCATAAAAGCCTTCTGTGAGGGCTTTTAGCTTTTTGTAAACTTGGGGGTGCTCACCTTTGACGTCCTTCATGGGGGTGTCAGACTTATATAAATAAAGGTCGGTCACACCAGATTGAGTATTGCCTAAGGCATAAAACTGATCGTGTAGCATGCCAATTTGTTTAGGCACCGTATGGTACACAAACATAAAGGCACTGCGCTCATAGTTTTTGGCAAATAAATTTCGGCCCATGGCCTTATTTGTGTACTCAAACCCTGTGAGTCCAAGGGCTGTCACAAGTACATCAGGCTCTGTGGCAATTTTTAAGTTGATTTGGGGTTTAAAGTGTTCAGGGCTGTAAAATAGCAGGGGCACATGAAACCTTGATAAATCATGAAGGTTATACCCCTTTGGTATGTGCTCAGCATTTTCATCAGGTAAACCATGGTCGCCGGTGATAATAAAAATGGTGTTTTCAAAGTATTTTGAATTTTTATTGAGTTCAAAAAAATGACCTAAAGAGTAGTCTTGAAAACGTAAAGAGTTAAACTCATCGTTAGAGACAAACCCGTACTGGGTTAGCTTTTGATTGTCTATGGTCTCAGTTTTAAACCCTGGGATGTTCTCTGGTATGGTGTAGGGCCTATGAAACCCAGCCGATTGAATGAGTGCAAAAAAGGGTTTGTCTAAGTTAAGCTTGTTTAAAGACTTATGCGCCTCTTCAAACAAGTGGTAGTCAGAGATCCCCCATACGTCGGTGATGGGAGATTCAAAATCACCCTCTTCAAATATTTGAATACCCGGGATACTTGAGGCAATAACTCCGCGAATTTCACCCCAGTTAGCACTGCCCCCTAAAAAATATAATTTATTGTACCCTAAAAGGGCCTTAGCAGCAGAATTTTGCTTTGTGATCAGGGGGTTTCGGCTTGAGGTTCGGTAGCTTGTTACGTCCGGTACGCCCGAGACGAGCCCAAACATTGACCGTGCCGTGCCCTCACTGGGGACATAGTAGTTTGTGAACAAAACTCCCTTTTTTGCAAGCGCATCAAATAAAGGTGTAGGGTTAAGGGGGTTGTTCATAACTCCTGTTTTGTACGCCGCAAAAGACTCTAGGACAATAACGACAATGTTTGGTTTTTTGCCGTTAAGTGGCGTTTTAATAATAGGTCGAGAAAACAAGAGGCGGCTTTTGTTTTTATCTAAAACCCCTAGGTAGTCTGAAACTTCAGCGTAATGAGCGGTTACTATTTTTTTATCGTACGCTTTTTTGCTTACACTAATGGTATCAATAAAATAATGAGTGGGGTTAAGTGCTAGGGCTGTTATAAACGAGTTATTAGAAAAGAACGCTTCGCTCCAGCGAAGGGGGTATTTAGAAAACTTACCATAAATCCCAAAAGTAAAAAGTAAGAGGCAAAAAATAACTGAAGTTTTTTTAGCATAGGGGTGTGTGAGCTGATAGGGGCTATTAAGGGCCCAACGGGTTAAAGTCCTATGAGCGATCGCCGTTAAAAAAAGGCTGGCAACAAAAACCCAAATTATAGGGTACGACTCCCAGAGCATTTGAGCTGAAATAAGTGGGTTTTTTAAAAACTGCAAAGCCGTGCTGCTGACCCTTGAATTTAAATAAGAGTAAAACCCAAAGTCTAAAAAATGAATCAAAGTAATTGTAAAAAAAGCAAACGTATATAATTGCACCCAACGTTTTTTTACTGATTTTTTTGAGGGGGGTAAAAAAACTATCAGCAAAGCTAAGGGGAGTGTGATAAAAAGTGCCATGCGCATGTCAAATTTTAAGCCCAAGTAAAGGGCTTTAAATAAGTCACTCGTTTTAAACTCTGAGGCTGTGTTTGCAAAAGCTACGGCAAACACACCTCTTAACACACACTGATAGGCAAAAAATAAAAAACTAGTTTTAATGAGCGTTCGCGCTGAAGAGGTCATAAAATACATAATGTTGCCTATACTAGTTAAACCTAATACAGCTGTCCATAATTTATTAACCTACCTCGCAAGAGCATATTAATGATGCGAGACGTTGGCTTAGCTTAATAATAGTGCAGATTTTAAAATCTCAGCTTTAATAGCTTTATTAGAGCTAAAAAACATTACGGCGTTTTATTTATATCCCAGTTATACGGGGTGTACTTGAGCTTCCAGTCTGATGATTTTGACTTTAATGGGGTGCCTGTAAGGTCCTCCCATACAAATTTGATCACAGTACTGGAGTTTTTAGTAAAATCCTCCTCGAACCAATCAAATATTTTAGACACAACAAGGGCGGAGTTTTTTTTATCAACGTAGTTTCGGGTTTTATCTTGTAAAAAGACCTTTTTTTGAGAGGCCAGCTGCTCGTTGAGCTTTTCGCCCGTAAAGGCTTCCGGCCGCAGTTTAGGGCACCCAATAGAAGCGCAGTTCACAGCAAAATGTATACGGGGTTCGGTATAGTTTTTTCTCAGTAGTTTGTGCTCAATATGATCAAGGCTTACTTTTTTATTAAATAATGAAATAAAATCAAGCTTCCAGGGGTTTTGAAAGAAGCCCCCAATTTTTTTAATAGAAGGCACAGGGTAGTTATCTAAAATTAATTTTACAGTAAATGCATTATAGGCGTTAATTAAAAAGGCAATTTGTCTTTGTTTGGTGGTGCGTTTAAAGTAGGCCTCGTTCATGTTTGAGAGGCTTTGAAGGTAAATTTCTAAGGGTTTTGTTTTCAGTTTCCAGGATTTATAATTTACAGTTGAGTTGCTGCCGCTATCTGTGACATATTTTTTTAATTCATTGGTCCATAATTTATGTTCGTGATCAAATTTTATTGTGGGCTTATTTTTTGCAAAACCCGTGAGCAGAAGTATTGAAATAAGTACTAGTATAATATTTTTCATAAGACCCCCTCAGGTCACCTTCTCCAAGAGAAAAAGAGTTTTAAGAGTTTTAAAATATTTTTGGGCTTGTTTTTTCTCTTCCAGTTGCCGGCTAAATACTTGTTGGCCTCTGACATAGTGGGGTAAATATGTATAGTAGAGAGTATTGAGTTAAGCCCGTATCCGTTTTTCATGGCTGAAATAAACTCAGTGATTAAATCACTGGCGTTGTGGGCGACAATGGTGGCGCCTAATATTTTATCTTTACCGGGTAGAGTGAGTACTTTTACAAACCCGTAGTCCTCCTCCTCGGTAATGGCACGGTCTAAGTCGTCGATCCCATAACGGGTGACTTCGAATGCAAGACCTTCAATTTCAGCGCTTGATTCGGTATGGCCCACAGTGGCCACTTCGGGGTCTGTGTAGGTGGCCCAAGGTATGACCGAATAATCGACTTTAAAAGATTTATTAAATGGTGGTGGGATAAACTTTAGTAAAGGGTTAAACAAAGCATTAACACAGGCGTAGTAGGCTTGATGGGCCGCTGTGTGAGTGAACTGATAGGGCCCCGCCACATCACCGCAAACAAAAATATTTTTAAAATTTGTTTGTAAAAAATCATTGGCTTGAATGGTTCGATTGGGGTTTAGGTTGACCCCAAGCTCTTCAAGGCCAAAGCCTGTAGTGTTGGCTTCTCGCCCAACGGCAATGAGTACTTGGTCAAAGAAGATTTCTTTTTCACCCTCTTGGCTTTCGGCAATAAGCGATTGTGTGCCGTCGGGGTGAACTTTAAACTCGGTGGCTTTAAAGCCTGTGAGTATGTTGACGCCCTCTTTTTTAAATTTTTTAGTGACCGCTTCACTGACGTCCTCGTCTTCGCGGGGCATGATACGTTGGTTCATTTCGACCATAGTCACTTGAGACCCAAAGCGCTGAAAACACTGAGCCAACTCACACCCAATAGGGCCACTACCAAGTACGACAAGATTTTTGGGGAGTTTTTTGAGCGACCATAAGTTGTCTGAAGTTAAAATATTTATTTTGTCGATGCCCTTTATCGGGGGCACAAAGGGGCGGGCCCCGGTAGCCACAATAATAGCTCTTGCCGTGAGGGTTTTATCGCCCAGTTGAACCCTGAAGGGGTCAATGATGCGAGCCTCCCCTTTGAGGCAGTCCACACCCAGCTGAGTATAGCGCTCTACAGAGTCATGGGGTTCAATTTTTTGAACCACACTTTGAACTCGGGCCATTATATCGCTAAATTCAAAATCAATAGAGCTGCTTTTAAAACCAAACTCAGTGGCCCTTTTTGATAGGGCTAAAATTTTTGCCGATTTAATGAGAGCTTTAGACGGCACACAGCCTGTATTTAAACAGTCCCCCCCCATTTTATGTTTTTCAATAAGCGCGACTTTTGCATTTAACTGAGCCGCTATATAGCTAGACACCAGGCCGCCGCTGCCGGCGCCAATAACTATTAAATTATAATCAAATTTTTTAGGTTTTTTATAACTCATTCGCTCTCTTTTTTTTTAAAAGTGGCAATGCTTTTTTAATAATAAGTGGTAACAATCCAAGGGCCGCAAAAGACATAACAAGTGATGGCGATAAAATACCACTTATGCTTTCGAGGGTTGCTAGCTGAGTACCAGCGTTGACAAAAACCAGGGTGCCCGCAAGCATCCCAATTTGACTGACAAAAAAGTAAGTGGATGTTTTCATTGGGGTGAGACCCATAAGTAGATTAATTACAAAAAACGGAAAAGCGGGGATAAGCCGAAGGGTGAATAAATAAAAGGCCCCCTCTTTTTTGACCCCGTCGTTAATGATTTTAAGTTTATCTCCGAATTTTTTTTGTACAAACTCTTTGAGTAAAAATCGTGAAAATAAAAAAGACAGCGTGGCGCCAATGGTACTCGCAAATGAAACAATAATAGTACCTGTAAACACCCCAAAAAGCCCGCCTGCGAGTAGTGTTAAAACAGCCGCCCCGGGTATGGAAAGTGTCGCAACAATGACGTAAATAAAAAAATAAAGGCTTAAAGTTTGAAGGGGGTGTAGTGCGTAATGAGCTTGAAAGGACTGCTGTTGGGACTTAAGGTATGAGAACTGTAAATAATCAGTAAGTCCAAAATTATAGGCTGTAATAATAAGCCCTAAGATAACAAAAACAAGAATCCCATTTTTTGTACGTTTACTCACTGTGCGATTAGTCCTTAGTGGGTATTTTAGCTCTTTAAAACCAAAATTATTATAACCAGAAGAGCTGAGTTGTTACAATGACTTATACAATTTGTAGGCCCTTGATAGAAAGGCTGTTGACGATGTGCAAAAAAGCAGCTATTTGTTTTGATTCTTGCCTGCAAATTGGCTTTTTTTAGGAGATTTAATGTCTGAGTTTACCCCTGTTTTACGAGACCCATCGCATCTGCCAGATGTCTCCTATGAAAACAAGGCACATGTTTTGGGCCTTATTGATCGTGTCGGTATGGAAAAAATAGAAATGCCCATACGCTACAAACTCCCCACAGGTGAAGTAGCTTTGATCCCTGCCCTTATTGATGCTTATGTGAGTTTAGACAAAGAAGACGCTAAGGGCATACATATGTCACGCCTCTATTTAAACCTCAAAGATCAATTAGCCGCCAGTGCCTTAAACGCCACACTTATAGACGATTTATTGCAAAGCTTTATAAATGGCCATAAGGGGTTAAGTGAATCGAGTTACGTAAAAATTAATTTTCAATTGCCCGTATTAAGAAAGGCTTTAGTAAGTGAAGAGGAAGGTTGGAGGCATTATAATGTTTTTATCCAAGCCCAAAAAACAAAGCAACGCTTGAGTTACGTACTTGGGGGTGAGGTTTTGTACTCGAGCACATGCCCGTGTTCAGCAGCGCTAGCGCGCCAGTTAAACCAAGAGGCCTTTTTAAAGAAATTTGGTTTAAAAGATAATATTTTAACTCACGAAGTTTCAGACTGGTTAATGACTGAGGGGGCCGTTGCCGCCACCCCACATGCTCAAAGAAGTGTCGTTAAGTTTAAAGTAAAATGCATTGACGAAAAAAACACACCAACGCTTATTGAGCTTATTGATCAAGTTGAGGAGGCTTTAAAAACGCCCGTTCAGGCCGCTGTTAAAAGAGCTGACGAGCAAGAGTTTGCCCGCTTGAACGCCTCAAACCTTATGTTTTGTGAAGATGCGGGTCGTATATTAAAAACCCTATTTGATGCCGACTCTCGTTTTAGCGATTTTTGGGCCCATATTAGCCATGAAGAAAGCCTACACCCACATAATGCGACGAGTTATATCTCTAAAGGGGTTTTGGGCGGCTGGCAGTAGTCTTATAAATTAGAGCCCTAAAAAAATCATCGGCGTAAATAATAATGAGTGTCTTTTTCATCTTAATTGACAATATTTATCACTAAGGCTATGCCTTTTAACTATGGATCAAGAAATAGAAAACACACCAAAGTTAGTAGTTGGCCAAGAAAACTCGAGCCCTTTTAAGCCAGGGTCTGAGGAGTTACTCGTTCGAGAGCCCTTAGAGGAGAGTGATTTAAAGCGCATCATCCGCGAAATGGGCTTAAAAGTAACCCATCAACGGCTGACTATTTTAAAGGCTTTAAGCGCGGGTCGGGCCCATGTTACGGCGCAAGAGATATATGAAAGGGTCCATGAAAACTATCAAGATATTGGGTTTGCGACGGTCTATCGTTTTTTAAAAAAATTAACTCAAACCGATTTTGTCACTGAAGTTCGCATGGGAGGGTTGCCGGCCAGGTATGAAATTACCCCCAGGCATCACCATGACCATATCACCTGTAAAAAATGTAATAAAATTGTAGAGTTTGAAAACCTAGACATAGAGAAGCTCCAGTTGCAGGTGGCCAAAGAGCTTGGCTTTCGCCTGACGGGGCATGTTTTAGAACTCTATGGTATATGTACCCTTTGCCAAAATCATCAGGCACAATAGTTATCAATATTTAAATTATTATTTTGGTAAAGACTATGAAAAACAGTAATAAAACATTTGATGGCATAGTGATAAGAGGTGCTAAAGAGCACAATTTAAAATCAATTGATATTGATATACCAAGAAACAAAATGACGGTTATTACAGGGCTTAGTGGCAGCGGTAAATCCTCACTAGCTTTTGATACGATATATGCCGAGGGGCAGAGGCGTTATATAGAGAGTTTGTCCTCTTATGCCCGTCAATTTTTAAGCCCTTTAAAAAAACCAGAGGTTGAGTCTATCAACGGGCTATCGCCCGCCATTGCGATTGAGCAAAAAACAGCCTCCTCGAGCCCTCGATCTACCGTAGGTACGCTCACTGAAATTTATGATTTTTTAAGATTAGCCTACGCAAAAGTGGGCATACCCCTTTGCCCCACTCACAAAATAGAGGTGGATGCTCAAAAGCCTCAAGATATTATTAAGAGTGTTCAAAAAATGAAAGCCGGTACTAAATTTCATATTTTGGCCCCTGTGGCTCAGGGTAAAAAGGGTGAGTTTGTAAAAGAGTTTGAAAGGTGGAGCAGTAAGGGCTTTGTAAGTGCACGAGTGGACGGCGAGTGGGTCGAGTTATCAAAGGCCAAAAAATTAAGTAAAAAAAAATCTCATGACATAGACATTCTTATTGATCGCCTTATTGTAGACCCCAAGTATGACCTGCGTTTAAAAGAAAGCGTAAACACAGCCCTTAGTTTAACAAAAGGGCTTGTGGTGATTGAGCCCGTAGGCGCAGAGGCTCAAATATACAGTATACATCAGTCTTGTAAAGAGTGCGGGTACTCATACCCCGAGTTAGAGTCTCGGCACTTTTCATTTAACAACCCCAGAGGGGCTTGCGAAAACTGCAGTGGCCTTGGAGTTGTTGAAGACTATGAAGAGTGGGATGAAGATGAGGACGTCAGCGTGAGAGACCTCACCATATGCCCCCACTGTGAGGGGGCTCGATTAAATAAGCGGGCCCTTAATGTTCATTTAGGGGGTCACAACATTGCTCAATTGAGTGATATGTCCCTTGAAGAGCTTAAGGTTTTTTTTACAAACCTAAAATTAAAAACACAAAAAAATATAGTGGCCGAAAAAATAACTCAACAAATACTACAACGATTAGAGTATTTAATTTATGTAGGCTGTGGGTATTTAAGTTTAAGTCGCCGCTCGCACACGCTTTCAGGTGGTGAGAGTCAGAGAATAAGGCTGGCCACTCAGGTGGGCTCTAGTTTAATTGGAGTTTTATATATTTTAGATGAACCCAGCATTGGCCTACACCCCAGGGACCATCATAAACTACTAAAAGTTTTTGAAGAAATAAAAGACCGCGGTAACACAGTTATACTTGTTGAGCACGATGAGAACACCATGCGTTTTGCCGACCATATTATAGACATGGGCCCTCGAGCCGGTATTCACGGGGGGCATGTTGTTGCTGAAGGGTCGTTAGAAGACATTTTAAACTGCCCTCAAAGCCTCACGGCCGATTATTTAACGGGTAAAAGAAAAATAATCATGCCGAGTGTTCGACGAAAGAGCACCGGTCAATTTATAGAAATTGTAAATGCCAACGGCAACAACTTAGACCATGTTCATTTAAAATTGCCGTTAGGGCAATTGGTGGCCGTAACAGGAGTTTCGGGTAGTGGTAAGTCCACCTTAATTAGGGAGACTTTGTATAAGGCCCTGGCTCAAAAATTAAATAAAAACTCAGCTGTCCCGGCGGAGTATGAATGTATAAACGGGGTGGAGCATTTAGATAAGGTCATTGAAATAAATCAAAAGCCCATAGGCCGAACCCCACGCTCTGTACCGGCCACTTATGTAGGGCTCTTGCCTGTAATACGGGCGCTTTACTCAAAATTACCACAAGCCCAGTTAAGGGGTTACAGCCCGGGGCACTTTTCGTTTAACGTCAAAGGCGGGCGCTGTGAAAAGTGTTTAGGTATGGGTAAGGTAAAATTAGAAATGCACTTTTTAGCCGACGTATACATTCACTGTGAAACCTGTGAGGGCAAAAGGTACAACCGTGAAGTGCTGAACATTAAATTTAAAGACAAATCCATTGCTGATGTTTTAAGTATGACCGTAGAAGAGGCCCTTGAGTTTTTTGACGCCCATAAAATCGTAAAATCAAAGCTACTGACTTTAAAAAAAGTGGGCTTAGAGTACATGACCCTAGGGCAAAGCTCTAAAACCCTCTCAGGCGGTGAGGCTCAAAGGGTAAAGCTCAGTAAAGAGTTATCAAAACGAGCGACCGGTAAAACCCTTTATATCCTCGATGAGCCTACTACGGGCTTGCATTTTGACGATATAAATAAGTTATTAGAACTTTTACACTCTTTAGTCGACACCGGTAACACGGTACTTGTGGTTGAGCACAATATGGATGTTGTTAAATCCTCAGATCACATTATTGACCTAGGCCCCGGCGGAGGCGTCCACGGTGGGCAAATCATCGCCCAAGGCACCCCCGAGCACGTAGCCACAATCAAAGCCAGCTACACCGGCCAAGAGCTAAAAAAATAGCTAAATTCAGGCGCCTGGCGCTTAAAAAAAGAATTATTTACAAAGACATTCTTAAACCTTTATTGAGTCAATCAATCATGGGACTACTGGCTCGAATGACTCTTTATTAAAGGATTAACTATGAAAATATTTTTAACGGCCTTGTTGTTTTGTTCAGTAACATCTACAACTGTTCATGCAAGTTACACTATTGAAGAAACAGTGTCTTATATTAACAAATTTGGCGACTATATTTATAAATCTAAACCCTATGCGAAGTTTGGTGATTTTTCTTATACTGGCATGGACGTTTTTTTTAAATCTATTTCTTATTATAAGAAGGATAACCTGATCGCTGTTAAATATGACGTTGATGATTGGGATGAATATTCTGATAGTAGTGGTAGGCGCTCGGGCTCTTATACTCAGTACTATAACTTAGCTGGCCTTAAGTCTGTCGAAGGGGCCTTTAAGAGGGTAACTAATTCAACAGGTTACAATGGTGTAGTATTTACATGTCCCCTTACGAATTGTGTCTACGGACAAGGGTACGGCGGTTCAATTAGAACTCGTCACTCTGATAAGATGTACACAAATGTGATAAGTTTTGGCGTCAGAGATCCAATTATTGCAGAAAAACTCAAAAATGCATTTCAACATTTACTTAATATGGCGGTCGCAGAAGCAAACAGTAACGACCCTTTTTAATTAAAGATCTAGGCACTTCGATACGAAGTGTCAGGTACCGGGTATTCAAATGACTCTTTATTAAAGGATTAACTATGAAAATATTTTTAGCGGCCTTGTTGTTTTGTTCAGTAACATCTACAACTGTTCATGCAAGTTACACTATTGAAGAAACAGTGTCTTATATTAACAAACTCAGTGACTATATTTATAAGTATAAACCCAGTGCGAAGTTTGGAAGCCGTATATATATTGGCGAAGGCGTTAATTTTACAGGGATTCACTATGATAAAAAAAATAATGCAATTGTAGCTAGCTATGATGTTGGCGCATGGGTAACAAGCGATGTAACTTATACGTTGGATAAGGCCTTCTACACTCAGTTCTATAACTTAGCTGGCCTTCAGTCTGTCGAAGGGGCCTTTAAGAGGGTAACCAATTCAACAGGTTACAATGGTGTAGTGTTCACCTGTCCCATTAAAAATTGTGTGTATGGAAAAGGCAGTGGCTCTTATGTAAAATTTAGATCATCAGGATATAACTCCACTGATAAGACATACACAAACAGTTTGAGTTTTGGCGTCAGAGATCCAATTATTGCAGAAAAACTTAAAAATGCATTTCAACATTTACTTAATATGGCGGTCGCAGAAGCAAAGAGTAACGACCCTTTTTAATTAAAGATCTAGGCACTTCGATACGAAGTGCCTGGCACTGGACAACCGCTGACTTTGGACAGGCGTTTGGGCTTAATTACACTTACTGCTGCCGCAGTCGAGGCATACAAAACAGCCCTCTTGTAGTTTAATATTGCCACTGTCGCACTCGGTACATTTAATGGTTTTGATTTCAGTGATATAGCGCTTAATGGTTCGGGCTATGGCTTTAGCAAATGAGGTAATATTGCCCTCACTTTTAATAAGCTGAGAGACTATAAACTCAATATCCGCCCCATGACGTAGGGCTGTTGAAATCATACGTGTGAGGGCCTCTTGCTCGTTAGATTCAAAAAAGGCCCGTATGTCTCTAAGTACCCAACCATCTTCTGTTTCGAGGTTATAGACGCCAGACTTTTCTTTTACTAATTTACCCTCTTTAAGCTTAGTCGGTAGGTGGAGTTGGCTTTGCTTCATGGCAAAAACTTCGTAGGGGTCTTTGTCTAAAAGCCCTACAAGTACGACCCACTTTTCGCCATTAGAGACAAGATGATGTATATGACAATCTAAATGAGAGGGCCTTTGAGGGGCTTTTGTTCGGGGTATACCTTCGGTAGCGCCCCCTAAGGTGGTGCCCTCAACAGATAAAACAGACGCCATCGTGCCATCACGGTACGAAGTGCAACCTTTAATGGTCCCTGTTTTATAAACATCTCTGTATAGGCGTTTGAAGTCTTCGTAAGGGTAGTCTTTGGGTATGTTGACGGTTTTTGACATGGCGGCGTCCACGTAGCGTGAAAAAACCTCCATGGTTTTAACATGGTCATCAATGTTTAAGTTAAAGGCCGTTGAGGCCCAGTCTTTATTGGGCTCCCAAGTGTCTTGCTCTTGGTGAAAGCGCACGCCGTAGTCTTTGACATGTGACTCTTTTAATAGCCCTCGGGATTGATCAAACTTCCAGACTTCATCTTTAAACTTAGTAACGAGCATGTTTTCGTCGCCCTCAGAACACCACTCCCACGGTGTTTTAGGGCCATTGAGAGTGTACGATTTACCTTGCCAGTTTACATCCTTAGGTACGCCTAAGCCGTCTGGTGAGTAGGGCTGCATAGAGGTCCTCGTGTACTCAGTCATAAACAGAGGCTCTAGGCCGCCAGAAACATTGTTGGCAAAAACAGAGCTATTGCCTGTGGGTTGTATAGATAAAAG
>JAUVAX010000037.1 GCA_030591685.1 Pseudobdellovibrionaceae bacterium
ATACCAATAAAAGTACCCAGTATGCCAAGGCCGGTCAAAAGTGTTGGAACTGATTCAAAAAAGCTAAATGACCTTTTGTGCTTCCAACCATCGTACTGTACTACTACATCTTCAAAATTGAAAAATTCTCCGGCAGCCACGGCATTTAGGTATTCATAATATTCGTTGTCGTCTTCGTCGAATCTTTCAATTCGAATAACACACTCTTCAAATTCTTTCCAATAATGCATAAGGAGAAGACTTTTTTCATTAGCAAATATCTTTTCTAACTTATGGTAATTTTCACTACTAGTTGCCCAATTCCGGCCCGGCGCTAAGCTCGCAATACCAGTTAATGTTGCCTTAAGTGATCTCTTGAGATCTCTGGACCCTACACTTAAATTCCAAGCAGAGTAAAAAAAGATAACCACAATAGACCATGCAATAATAAACGGTAAGACCCCCTGCTGCAGTAGGAAAATTCCCTGAATATTATTCCAGAAAGTTAAAAGTCTATCATCAATTATCAACCCCGAAGAAGTATCCATATTAGTCCATCCATTAGTTAATCGATTACTTGTTACATCGGATTAGCACTACAATATGCTTAGATATTCTCAAATGTAGATCCAACTTCTCTTGTGTTTTAATAGTTATGTTTCAAATTGAATTACTTCTTTCTACATACAGAACTAAACTACTGTAAATAGAATTAATTAACTATTTAAACAAACATTTAACGACTGCATTAAACTTGATCTGAACATTCATATCTCATATTATTACGTCCTACAGATTAGAAATATTTGTTTAACATTTTTTCTTTTTAATTCCGATAATTATTTGACCCAATCAAAAGGAGAGCTACGTGTACAATCTAGACCCCTATACTCTCGGGGCCATTAACCTAACTCAGCAGCTCTCTCAGCTAAGCCTTGAATTACAGAATGAAAGTTTTTAAATGATTGTATTTTTTCACTACCAAATCGGCTTAATAGCCCTTTTTTAATAGAAGGAACTTTTGATGTCCCCCCTGTACAACAGATTAAGTCAATGTCCTCATAATTTACTTGTGCCATTTTTATAACCTCATCTAATGTTGAAAAAATAGTGTCTATTTTTGAACTCGTGTACTCCTCAAACTCTTTATTAGTTATGTTTTCTTTTATATGTAAATCTAAATCATTAAATAAAAATTCTCCAGAACCCTTTTCACATATTAATTTTTTACTCAATTCAATTTTTTCAAATAAAGAAAACCCAAGGTTCTCATCAATCAAGTTAAATAACAGATCTAACCGGTCTTTATCATCACGGGTCATCTTGCATTTTCGTACATCATTTAAAAATGGCATTATACTTGATCTAGACATCAACGTTATATCAGCTGGAGAGCTTAAATTTATTTTTAATGCTGCTGGCATTGATAAAGTATTATTAGACATGGGGAACTGATATTTTACTTGAGAACCAAAATACGGAGCCACTCTGTTTGCCATTATACACCCATCAAGCATATCCCCAGCTACAGAAACCCCTCCTAAGGATAAAACATCCTCTTTGCCCCTGTCCTTAGAGCCAATTTTTATTACTGTAAAGTCAGATGTTCCACCCCCTAAATCCACAACTAATACGAGCTTTTCAGAATCAAGCTCACTCCTGTAACTATACGCAGCAGCTAAGGGCTCTGAAAAAAACTCAATATTTTTAAATCCGGCTTCTTTGGCCGCAGTTTCTAACCTATCTTGCGCCAACTGATCGGAGCTGTCATCTATTGAAAACCTAGCCGGTCGACCTAAGACGACATTCTTTATGTCTCTATCAAAATAAATATCAGCTCTTGATTTAACCTCTTTCAAGAAACAACCAATGAGCTCTTCAATTTTATAAATTCTTGAGTTTATCTGAGTCCCTTGAAACGACTTAGATGGTAAGTATTTCTTAATCGATCTAATAAATCGACCTTCTCCACTTTCTTCAATATAAGTATCAATTGCAGACTGTCCAAATTTTGCACCTCCCCCTCTTGAAAAATACATAAGGCTTCTAAATATTGTTGGGTCAGTATTTTTTGAATCCATTATCAAAGGACTTTTTGCTTTTCCGTTCTGAGAATATGCCAATAGTGAGTTAGAGGTTCCAAAATCTATTGCATAAGTAATACTATCTTTCATTTTCATATAATGCCATACCGGATATTTAAAGTAAAAAGATTGTTCACCTTCAGCAAGAACAGAACTTTTTTTGTACAATTAATGATAGACCTAAATTACCTCCTGGCTCTCCGTTCATACGCAGTGGGTAAACCTCCCCTGCCAGCTATAAATACTCACGTAAGACACTTTAATTCGAAATAGAATTTCTCTAAGCCAGATATTTTAAACACAATCTAGCCCCCTATATAAGCAGTGCCTCCTGTCACCCCATAATAGTTTGGTGACGGAGCAAATCCCCCTTCATTATGATGTTAACTTTATCTCCAGTAAGAGCATGAAATTACACGTAAAAAATTATTTTAATACTGCGTAGAGAAAACATGATTTAGCGTCTCCGTCCCTCTATTTACTCTTTTTCATCATTTAGATTACTTTTTATAATTATTTATTATTGAAAAACTCCATGGTCGCATCCCAATAAATAATGATATATTATTAGCATTTTTATCATTAGCATCTAACAAATAAAGCTCCCTAAACTCTTGAGAGACTTTATCTAACTTTTTTTGAATAAGCTTGGAGCTTTCGTTTGAAAGTCGACCGGACAAAAAAAGTTGACTTTCGCTGTCTTCAACAAAGTAAGAGTTCATAAACTCATCTCGAATTAGATAAAAATATTTTTGACTTAATTTACCCTTAGGGATCCACATTGTCCCTAAGCCAACCTTTGGTATTAACCTATTTTTGATATGAACATCAACCAAACCCACCGATTCTAACTTTGAAAGAGCCTGCCTTAGCTTAACAGGAGAGAACTTATACTCTTTGAGTATTTCATCAAATGATTTTCCAAACGCTACCAAATAAAAAACAACTAAATATTCCTCTTTTAAGGACATTAAGTTCTCTTGGTATTCTGTGAAATATTTTTGAAGGTTCTCCTCTAGAGGCGTTCGTGTTAACTCCTCTAGAGTGATGCCCGCCGCAATACAAACCTGGTCTAATTGTTTTAAAGAAAGATTTTTACTAGAAAACCATCTCTTTAGAGTCGACTCTGACACCGCCACTGCCTTTGCGAGCTGAGCGTAGGTGATTCCTCTTTTTTTTAAATGCGACTTGATTCTATCTACTAAAATTATACACGTTGACATTTTCATTAAGTAACACCGAAAGTATCGAATATCATTACTTTTAAAATTTAAGTATTATCTGATGCTTGCGCCTGATACAACCCTACCAACTAAATAACTTGGAGGGATTATGAAAACCATACGCTTTAAACTCTTGATGACGGCTATTTTGCTCTTAACAGTTAACCAATTCTCATTTGCGAGTGACCATATAGACGGCCCCGCAACAATGAGTCATGGAGTCGCAGATATTTCTGATTTGTACGCCTTCCCCACCCCTAATCGAAGGGGCAACCTAAGCCTTGTTTTAAATGTATACCCGATGGTCCCTGCAAACGGACATTTCTCTGAAAAAGTAAACTATATCTTTCTATTAAGAACCGTCGATATCTCGGGGTCATTTAAGCAAGCTGTCACTTATGTAGAGTCGAAAATCATTTGCTCTTTTAAAACGCCTCATCACAAGAGTTACAGCGTGACTTGCCGAACAGATAAAGGCCTCTCTGCAAAAGCTAAAATTGGTAAAAAACAACATAAAGGAGACTTTAGATTGTTTGCCGGGATGGTATCTGACCCTTTTTATCTCAACGTAGATTGGGTTAAAAACTCAATGGTGAAGGGGAAGTTAACCACCCCCAGCCCTAAGAATATTATGGATAAGCTGAATGTTTTAAGTATTGTAATAGATATTGAAATTGACAAAGTTTTTGAAGACTACAGAGACGAACTCCTTGCAGTGGCAGCAAAATCTGTCACAAGAGATGGCCCTAACTCCAACTGGAGACAATTGGACTGGGTGGGACGACCTGAAATAACAAATTTTTCTTTAAGTCCAAACGGAAAAAATGAGCTTAGAGATAAATACAACAGTGAGACACCGTTTACCAGACCATTCAAATACGAAAATTTGTACTTCAAAAGACTTTACAAAAATATAACACTTCATTATGACCGGCAAGATAATAGAGTCGATTGGGATGAAGATACAGCGAAACAACTCGTATCCATATTAATGGATGACTACCTACTTTTAGCGCCAAACCTTGCTTGCAATGATGATAGTTATTTTGATATTGAAATGTCTATCTTAAAAAACAGTAACTATACAACTTGTGGAGGGCGAAAATTAACCGATGACATTGTAGACAAAGTCTTGTCTCTCTACATAACTTCTAATACAAATGACCTAGTTGATGGCGTAGATTACCCTTATAGGGAGATCTCAGGTACATTCCCATACTTATCCACCCCGGACACGAGCCTATCAGCTAGAATCAAAGCATGGTTCGCTCGAAAATTTAAATAACAAGGTTTATATTATGACTAAATATTTTTTTATCCTTAATTCCGATTTATATATGTTTTATTACATCTTTAGGGGTTTTGATGTTTAAGCGGAGAAAGAAGGTCATTGAAGATGGGGAGAGTTAATGCCACCTACTTTAAAGATTACCAAGGCCAGGCCCCCTATGAACTAAAGGTTATTCAAAATAATTTTAAAAAATCAGTTTCAAGTCCCCGTTCTCTTTTTTTTAACAATAATTGTCGTCATTCAAGTTAATGCCGTCAGCTTAATAAATATACTTTTAGGGTATGGGTTCGTCATTTCAAGATTTATGCATAGCTATGTTCACCTCGAAAAAAATAATTTAAAAAAAAGGGCTTAGCGTCTGCGTCCCACTTATTCCTATGTGACTTGGAGACTTTAAAAACTGAACAAATCCATGTTTAAGCAAAACAGCTCCTGCTCTTTTGCTGGTGAAACATCAGCCGCCACCTCTTGAATTAACTTTAACATACGCCCTTTAACCCTCTCTTTAACCTCAGCAGTTGCGGCATAGGAGCCTGTAAAGAATAAATCCACCTCCCTGCGTAACTCCATATTTTTTAACCCCTGCATGCGCCAGTTTTGATGATTTCCGTTCACTAATGGTGACTTTCTGGGGATGTGCGTATTGTTCACAGCCGGACTCAACTTACCATTTTCAATTTTGCAGATATTGTGATTGAGTAAAAATTCAACTATTGACCTAACAGTCTTTAACGGCACGCCAAAATGATCGGCAAGTTGGTCCTCAGTTTTTAAACTTTTCAAATTTGTACCTAAGCGAATAGCTCCGTATAGCCAATCACTATAGAAGACGCCCTTGTCCAAGTCGCTAAGCTCTATGTTTTTTAAACGGGACTTAACCTCTTTTGATTCTTTTTTCATTTTATTAATTTGATCGGAAAAAACTTTTTTTAATTTAAAATATCCTGCACGATTTCGCTGTACTAGTAGCAAAAAGTAGTCTCGCTCTATCTCATTAAAACCAAAATACTCTGTCACTTTATAGGCCTGCTCTAGAGTTAAGTCTCTGTCCCCTTTAAATACCTGACTGACAATTACTGCGCTAATGTTAAGAAATTGAGCAATTCGACGAGACTGCCCAAACCCCTTTTTAGGCATTCCAGCAATTTTTTGGTTAACGAAGCTCTTATAGTCATCAAAATCAAAAATATCCATGCATATATTTTCCATGTATTTTTAGTGAGTTACAATAACAATTAGCAAAAACGCTAATTTTATTACTAAGCTCTAGCAAACATTATATATCGCGTAGCGTTACCTCCTGGCATTGGTATTAAAACTGCAAAAAAGGAGAATGAAGTGAAAAGAATATCTAAAATACGACAAGGTCTATTAATGGCCTTAACCATTACTACAGTACACTTTACTGCGAATGCCGGGTCAATGGGCGATAGCGGAACTGGTGGTGAGACTATTGAGCTAAAAAGGCCAACTATAGAGCGTATCGTCAGTGTATTGAAGTCTTCTGAGGCGTCTATCCCTACTCTTCTAGCAACACTAGAACTCTACCTTAAGAATGAAGCTAACGACCTCACTAATAAAAATGCTCCCGTCGCGGAAGATTTAATGGCTCAAATATTTAACTCTGACCTTACAATTTTAGATTTATTTAAAACCAAAAAAATGGAAGTACGAACCGACAAGCCTTGCTACGACATTAATCATGAGCCCACAGAGGGAAGTATCTACTTTCTTAAATCAGGAGATTACTGTGTCAGTCCTTTTTGGATGGTTAATAATAAACAATCTGATTTTAATTCTACAAACTATCTTGGGTTAGTTAATGCTGTAGTTGTTCATGAGCTATACCACTTAATTGACATCAATGAAACTAGGGCCGACCTCATCAGTAACTCAGTTTATTTTATTTACACATACATTAACGTAAATATAGATGTCTACAGAAAAACCCATGAAGCTGAACGTAAAATGTACAAAGGCTTATCTGAAATCATTTCTAACATTGATGACAATCTTGCCCTATGTCTTAGAATAAACGACCTAAATGCTGATGTTAGCTTTTATTTTTACCATCCAAATAACTCTGAATGGTTAACTGTGTTACCACCTCAAGTATATATTAGTTTTATAACTGTTATGCATCAGGCATCCGCTATAAACGGATATTGCGAAAAGAACCCTGTTTTGCCTGGAGAATTAACAGACGTTACTTTTGTCAATGATAGGTTCCAACACTATCATACTGCTAAATCAAAAGAATTAGAAAAAACTAATTATTATTTTTTCAAAACTAATTACTTGAAAAAAGAAAAATTAAAATATTCACTTAAAAATATCTATAATAATTTAAAGCCAATTAGTGAGTTCCTTAAAGATTACAAAGATAACAAAAACCAGGTGCCAGACTCCTATCAATATAATAACTTTTTAGAAAACATAATTTTACCACAGATCAAGCAACCACCTCTGCAACCTATCCATTAATAATGGTGGGTTGCTATAGATCTTGTAATCAAAAAGTATATGTCACATAAACGCTTTAATATCTGTACGGCAGGGTTTGTGCCCGCAGGGAGAGTTTAATCACCTACACAGCACCACCGTCGAGCCTTAATCAGCCGCTTAGTTTTAAATGCCCCCCTCCCTGGGGGTTTAAAACAATAGACCCTTCACCTAGGTCCGTAAGTTTAGGGCCTGGTGTGGGTATACGTAGATTTTAACTCAAAAATCTATTAGCATTTTAACTTGGATTAGTAAAAAATTGTGAGGTTCTATGTCTACATTAAATGCTCTGCTTAAACACTTACTTAAAGAAAATATTGAGTTTGTCATTGTTGGCGACTTTGCCGCCGTCATATACGGCACAACAATTGACACCACTCGTGTTGAGATTTGCACCCCCTTTACAGAGCAAACCATTGAGCATTTAAAAAGTGCTTTTAAAGATATTAACCCTTTTTTTCGTGGCTCAGAAAATAAGGTTTCATTTTTAGAGCATGCTCACAATGCCGACGGGGAAAAGTCAATTTTTCTAGAGACCGATATGGGCGGGATTGATGTTTTAGCCTCTGTAGAAGGCGTTGGAGACTATACCTACTTAAAAGAACACTCTATGACGATGCCACTGTTTGGGCAGACCTGTCATGTTATTACCGTAGAGGATCTCATTAAAGAGAAATCTATAGAGCCTGACGACCATGATATGCAGGTATTAGCTGAGTTAAAAAAAATAGCCGCTCACGATTAATCAATAAAATATCTTTTTTACCCCACCCTAAAGCTCAGGCCACTGAGGGTTAGAGAGGGGCCAAATCGCTCCCTATATGGGCCCATGAGAGCCCTCCTGATTAAAATCCCCCCATTGACGCCATTTGTTTTAAAACTTCCTCTTGAATAACACCCAAAAACATTGCTAAAACTATTTGTTTTACCCTGCACTTTACCCATTTTATAGGAGTGACCGTCAAATGAAGCCCTTAACCCATAAAGGCCAAGCCCTTGAAAAATTACTAAAAAAACGCCTCGTTTTTTTAGACGGCGCTATGGGCACAATGATACAAAAACACAAACTTGTAGAAGAGGACTTTAGGGGCTCTCTTTTTAAAAATCACACTAAAGACTTACAGGGCAATAACGACCTACTCACCCTCACCCGCCCTGAGATCAGAAAAGACATCCATAAGCAGTACCTACTTGCCGGCAGTGACATCATTGAAACTAATACCTTTAGTGGCACCTGTATTGCGCAAGATGATTACGGCTTTAAAGATGACGTTGTTTACGAGGTTAATTTTCAATCCGCAAAAATCGCCCTGGATGCCGTTAAAGAGGTTAAAATCTTACACCCTGAGCGTGAGCTTTTTGTCGCAGGCTCTTTAGGCCCAACAAATAAAACAGCCTCTATGTCACCAGACGTCAACGACCCCAGCTTTAGAGCGGTAACCTTTGATCAACTCGTAGACGCCTACTACAAACAAGCCGATGCTTTAGTTAAAGGTGGGGTCGACATATTACTTGTTGAAACCGTTTTTGACTCGCTTAACTGTAAAGCCGCACTCTTTGCCCTTGAAAAGCTCTTTGACACTTTACCGGAGCGGTTACCAGTAATGATCTCCGTCACTATTACTGATAACTCTGGCCGCACCCTCTCGGGCCAAACTACTGAGGGCTACTGGAACTCTATTAAACACATCAACCCCCTTAGTGTTGGCATTAACTGTGCTTTAGGGGCAAAAGAAATGCGCCCCTATATCCAAGAGCTTTCAAAATTAGCCAACTGCTACATAAGTTGCTACCCCAATGCGGGGTTGCCAAACCCATTAAGTGATACGGGCTATGATGAAAAGCCTGAGGACACCTCTTCATTTTTACTCGACTACGCCGAAAGCCAATTTGTAAACATGGTGGGTGGGTGCTGCGGCACCACCCCTGACCACATTAAAGCCATCGTTGATTTACTTAAAAACAAGCCACCTCGGCTCTTACCAAAAATTGAACCTTACTTAGCACTTAGTGGGCTTGAGCCTTTTAACGTCAAAGGCGAAAAGGCCCCCTTTGTAATGGTCGGAGAGCGCACTAACGTGATGGGTTCACCTAAGTTTTCGCGGCTTATAAAAGAGGGGCTCTTTGATGAGGCCCTTGTTGTGGCCCGCCAACAAGTTGAAAATGGTGCTAATGTTATTGATATTAACTTTGATGAGGGGCTCATAGACTCTGAAGAGTCTATGGTTAAGTTTTTAAACCTCATCGGCTCAGAGCCAGACATTTGCAAAGTCCCCATTATGATTGATAGCTCTAAGTGGTCAGTGATAGAGGCCGGGCTTAAATGCATACAAGGCAAGGGTGTTGTAAACTCTATCAGCCTTAAAGAGGGTGAAGACGAATTTAAAAGAAAAGCCGAACTCGTAAAACGCTACGGAGCTGCTGTTATAGTTATGGCCTTTGATGAGAAGGGGCAAGCAGCCACTAAAGACCATAAAGTACAAATCTGCCAGAGGGCTTATAAAATACTCACCACTCAGGTGGGCTTTGCACCAGAAGATATTATTTTTGACCCCAACATACTCACCGTTGCCACAGGCATTGACGAGCACAACAACTATGCCGTAGATTTTATCGAGGCCGTAAGGGTTATTAAAGCCACCTGCCCTGGGGCACGCACAAGCGGCGGGGTGAGTAACATTAGTTTTTCATTTAGGGGTAACAACATAGTGCGCGAAGCCATGCACTCGTGTTTTTTATACCACACCATCCGTGCGGGCCTAGACATGGGCATTGTTAACGCCGGCATGTTAGAGGTGTATGAAAACATAGAGCCCAATTTAAAACAAAAAGTAGAGGATGTACTATTAAACAAACACCCCCAGGCTACAGATAACCTTATTGATTGTGCCGAAGGCTTTAAGGGCCAAAGCAAAGAAAAAACTATAAAAGACGAAAAATGGCGCACTTGGGATGTCAAAAAACGTATCGAACATGCACTTGTTAAAGGTCTTGTTGAGCACATTGAAAGCGACACCGAAGAGGCCCGAGCACAGCTAAAACAACCCCTTGATGTTATAGAGGGCCCATTGATGGACGGCATGAAAGTTGTCGGCCAACTTTTTGGTGACGGTAAAATGTTTTTACCACAAGTTGTTAAATCGGCCCGAGTCATGAAACGAGCGGTCGCTTATTTGCAACCCTTTATGGATGCCGAAAAATCACAAACCGCAACAACCATCCGAGGCAAAGTACTTATGGCCACCGTTAAAGGGGATGTGCATGACATTGGTAAAAACATTGTGGGCGTCGTTTTAGCTTGTAATAACTATGAAGTGATCGATATGGGCGTTATGGTCCCCAGTGAAGAGATACTTAAAAGGGCCCTCGAAGAGCGGGTGGATGTGATCGGACTCAGCGGGCTCATTACCCCATCACTGGACGAAATGATCCACATTGCAAAAGAGATGAAGCGACTTAAACTAGACATCCCCCTAATTATAGGTGGTGCCACGACGAGCCGCCTTCATACGGCGGTTAAAATTGCGCCTGAGTATAACGAGGTCATAGATCACGTACTCGACGCCTCGCTTGTAATAGGGGTTTGTAATGAGATTTTAAACCCTAAAACAAAAGACTCTTATAAAAAATCTCTCAAAGAAAATCAAAAAAAATGGCGCGATGGCCATTTAGCCACAAAGAAAAAAAAGCAATACGCACCCCTGATAGAGGCCAATAAAAGTTTTGCTCTAGATTGGTCCAACTACACGCCCATAAAGCCAAAACAGCTGGGCGTGCATGTTATACCGCACATCTCACTAAGAGAGGTGGTTACGTATATTGACTGGAGCCCATTTTTTTGGACCTGGGACTTAAAGGGCCTTTACCCTAAAATATTTGAACACAAAAAATGGGGCGAGCAAGCTGAAAAACTATATAACGATGCCCAAATACTTTTAAAAACCATTGTAGATAAAGGTATTTTTAAGCCCAAGGCTGTTGTGGGGTTATGGCCGGCCCAAAGTGTTGGCAATGATGTGCAAATTTTTAACCCCCAAAACACGACTGAACCCTTAGACACTTTTTATTTCTTACGCCAGCAGGCTAAAAAAGACTCTGGGGTTTATAAGTGCTTATCAGATTTTGTGGCCCCTAAAACAAGTGGCCTTATGGACTACTTTGGTGCTTTTGCCATTACCTCTGGCCCTGAGGTCCAAGAGTACGCCAAAACCTTTGAGGATAAAAATGATGATTACTCCTCTCTTATGGTTAAAGCCCTTGGGGACCGAGTGGCCGAGGCCCTGGCCGAGTATATACATAAAAAAGTCCGGCTCAGTTGGTATGCTGAGGGCGAAAACTACACCCCTAAAGAGCTTATAAAAGAGTCCTATCAAGGTATTCGCCCAGCACCGGGCTACCCTGCGTGCCCTGATCATTTAGAAAAAAAGCGCCTATGGGCCCTTTTAAATGTTGAGGCCAATATTGGCATTACACTCACCCCCTCTTGCGCGATGACCCCCGCAAGTAGTGTTAGTGGGTACTACTTTGCCCACCCTGAGAGCAAATACATAAACGTAGGCCTACTTAGCAAGGACCAAATCGAAAACTACGCTCAGCGCACCGGGCGAACCCTTAAGGACGTTGAAAAGTGGCTACAACCCAACTTGGGGTATTAACCTTTAGTTTTTTTAAAATGCATACTTATTATGCCTGCTCTTATTTAACCCATGCCTTACTTAAGGCCAGCAAAAAGCGCATTAACACTTAAAGTGCCAAAAATTTAAAAAAACTATACATAAATCAATAAATTTAACTATAATAATGGTTTAAAACAACCTTGCCATTAAAAAGGCCCCTGAAGGAGCAACGATGAAAACCCGCAACACTCTTTTATTAGTTATGTTTTCTGTATTAGTATTACTTTTAAATCCTCAGGCTCAAGCCAACCAATGCCCTGTTGATGCCTCAATATCGTATAAACTCTCACACCCCGAATGTGGCGTGTTAACAGCCTCGGCTGAAAGTGAAGAGTGTGTTGCCGCTCAAAAGCAATTTAAAAAGTATAAAAACATAAAAGCCAACTGCAAAAACAATAAGTGCAAACATGTTAGTAAAGTAAATAATAAAACCTTTTATATCAAAGAGGCTGCTGTATTAAAAAAATATAACCAGTACCTTATTAAGTTTCGTGAAGCCTGCCAATCTGCTAACTAAACGCTAACACCTAAATACTCTTTTTATTTTTGTAAAAAAAACCTTTAAAACTTAACTGAGCCCTTTTTAGTATAAAAAAACTCTAGGGCGTATTAAGTTAAAAATCACCCATTCAAGGACAAAACAAATAGCCTTAAATTACCGCCCGATGGACGGTGAGCAAAAAAGGGCACTCAGAGGCTTAATTATTTAAAAAAGAGGCTTCTAATCTCAGGGTTTCCAACATCAGGGACTGCTATTATTAAATCTTAGACTTTTACTTAAATTTTACCCCTGTATTTAAAGCTATAGGGGTTTGGGGGCATAATGGCTTGGCTCACAGATTGCTTATATAACAAGCTATCCCCCCGGGGGGAGGCTCGAAATCCGAGGATCACTAAAGCTCCCCCGAATCCCCCTTCTTTTTTTCTGGCTCAGCCAGCCTCTAGATGGCCCTTAGATAACAGACCGACATTTGATAAAAAAATCTAAGGCCAACCTAGGGGTCCCTATTTTATTAAAAAATTTAGATTTTAAGACAAACATTTTATTAAAAAACAAAATAAAATCTCGTTTTTAGTGGCCTATATCAAAAAAACTCAGGGGTTTAGTTTTGCACATCATCGCGAGTGAGGCTTTTAAGTGTTCTAATAGTTTTTGTTAAACTTTTTTCTTTTTTTAATAACACCATTATATGTTTACACAACAGTGACTTAGGGCTGCAGTTAAGCCCTATGAGCTCTTTAAACACAGACTTCTTCCAGGCAATATGATTATTGCCAATTTTACTTAACGAAAACATTTTAGCCAAATAACTCGTTATCACTAAAAACGGATACACGGGGATAAATAACAAAAAGGCCGTTGCACTGATATCTGTTTTAAAATGTTTTTCTAGGCTAAACCCACCAAAGACCCATAGGGCTCTTAGTTTTAGGATATTAAGTAAAAAAACATGCCCATAGTACATCCGATCGTCATCTTTGTTTGTAAACCACACGCTGTCGACTTCGCTGGGGGGTAGGCGCTTCCAGTAGTCGGTTTCTAGTAAAAAAAATGATAATCGGGCTCTTAGTTGTGACATATTAGGGGTGGTTAAAAGCAAGTGACCGTCTGGCTTTAATACCCTATTAAACTCACCGATTACTTTTAGTTGGTCTGTCATGTGCTCAATGCCCTCTTGGCAGATGACAAAGTCAAAAGTCTCATCTGAGAAGTTGAGCTTTTCAGCTAAATCACCATGCTGACAGGTTAAACCGTCGACTTTAAAAAATTCAGGGTATAGGTCTAAGGCCACCACCTCTGCACCTTTTTGTTTTAATACATGTGACACTCGGCCATCACCGGCCGGACAGTCTAAAACCTTTTTACCCGTTAAATCGCCAAGGCCATTAATAAACTCTCTCACATGCCGGTGTATGCCCGTTTGAGGGAAGGGGTCTAAATTACCAGTCAACTCACACTCTCCAAACCGTAGCAGGGTTAAAATATTTAGCTTTAACCGTTAAAAAAAATAAACCTTTAAAAACTATTAGTCTTTTTTTATAGATTAAACGTAAATTTATAATCTATTTAATCACCCCATAATGAGTTACCACTTTGGGGCCTATTTTTTTAATAACAAAGGCTGAGTGGCTGTTTTACTAAAACCCCCGCCTTATTTTAAAGTGCGTGGATACAGTTTAATGCCACTTGTACCCTGTTAAAAGGCGCACTCACCTGAAACCCCGCCACCAACCCTTGTGCTTGTTGCATGGTTTTAACGGCAATCTCATAGCCTCTTTTTATAGCCTCTTCTTTGTTGTCACCGGCCTTCTCCATTTCGGCCAGCGCCCAGTCGGGCACTTCAACTCCGGGGACTTCGTTTTTTAAAAATTCAGCGTTTCTTAAGCTCACTAAGGGCCAAATGCCCATAATGACCGGGAAGTCTTTTGACTCGCACTTAGCCATAAACTTCTCATAAGCCTCTAGGTCATAAATAGGCTGAGTGATGGCGTAATCAGCGCCGGCCTCTATTTTGTACTCAAAGCGTTTAACCTCAAGAGTTTGGTTATGGGCTGTGGGGTTTAACGCCACCCCTATGCAAAACTCTGTGGGTTGTCCAAACGAGGACCCCCCAAGGTCTAACCCTTCGTTCATCCTTGAGGTAATATGGGTAAGCCCTATAGAGTCTACATCATAAACCGCCGTTGCACCGGGGCAGTTGCCAAGCTTTGGTGGGTCGCCGGTTACAAGTAGTATGTTTCTAATGCCGTTAATGTGGCAGCCTAGTAAATCACTTTGTAAACCTAAGAGGTTACGGTCTCTTGAGGTAAAATGAGGTATGGGTTCGATATCAAAATTTTTCTTTACATAGGTGGCCATTTGTAACGAGCTCACTCTTGATACCGCCCTGGCCCCGTCGGGTATGTTTACAAACTCCACCCCTCCGGCACTTAAAGCCTCACAGTGTGAAGTGAATTTAGAAAAATCAACGCCCTTTGGCGGCACTATCTCAACACTATAAACTCTTTTACCCTCTGAGAGGTATTGCCCTAAACGGCTTCGTTGAGCTAAGGGTTGTTTTTTTTGAGGCTCATCAACAACAGGCTGCAGGTGTTGAGATACGTTGACCTCAATATTACCATTAGATGTTTTAGTCATTCTCACAGCATTATCAATGGCCTTAATGTGGTCGGCACCCACCCCTGAGTGACCACCAATTATATTAGCCCCGGCTTGCACAAAACGCTTGGCGTACTTACCCAGGTAATCGGGGTTAGTGAGGTAAATGTACTCGTCGTTAATCATGCGTGGCAAACCAGCGTTAGGCATGAGTGCTATTTTTCTTTTTGTTAAAGGTCTTAGTTGGTTTAAAGCGGTTAACATACCACTGGGGCCGACTTCGCCGGCAAAACCGACAGCTTCTACATCGTACTTATCGGCTAAATCAGAGAGTTCTCTAGGGGTGTGCCCGTATGAGGATTTTGTCGACTCTTGTATGGCCATATGGATCATTAAAGGCCGGCTCGAGGTGGCGCGCACAGCTTGTATCGCCGCCTCCATTTCTTTTAAATCATGAAACCCTACGAGTGAGTACCCATCTACACCGGCTTGCTCCATGGCATTAGCGGTTTTTTTAAAATAATCCATGGCTTTACTAAAACTTGTTGGCCCAAGGGGCTCAACCAGTACCCCAAGGGGGCCTATGACGCCTAAAACATAGTTTTCATCACCGGCCACCTCTTTTGTAATGTTAACAGCTGAGGTGATGATTTCATTTTGCTGGTCTTGTAAACCATAAGTCATAAGCTTTGGGTAAATGGCATTAAAAGTATTGGTGGCGAGTATTTGTGCCCCCGCTTTTTTAAAACTCTGTGTGACCTCTCTGACCGCCTGTGACTCGGTGATCGAAAGCTCCTCAAAGCTCCTATTAATATAAAAGCCCTTTTCGTAAAGGGACGTGGCCATGCCCCCGTCGGCAACCACTACACTTTTTGACTCTAAAAATTCTTTAAAATTGGGCTTCAAAAATACAACTCTCTAGTTTAATGACGATGGAACAAAAAGAGCCTTATATTATAAAACCCCCTCCAATTTGGCAACAACTCTAAACAGTTGATCAGGGGTTACTTAAATGTGCCTAAAAAATACTAAAAAAACCCCTCTTAAGCTTAAACAAAGCCTCTGTTAAAAGCCCCTACTAGTGGACTTAACGCGTCACTCTGAAGCCCCCCTTCTATAAATACATATAGCTATTTACCCCCTCATTAGATATTAAAACTAAGCCCGTGAGCTCATTATAAATAACTCACCCCCTTTATAGAGGTACAACACTTATGATCCAGTTTATAAAAACCAAAATAAGTAAGTACAAACTCAAAAACCCTAACGAGGTTTCAACTTTTGGGTACGAGATAAAAACCCACCACCTCTCCGAAGACGGCGACATACAGTACGCTCAGTGGCTACACCCTAGAGAGGGCGAAAAAACATTCACTCAATCACACGTTAACCTTTTTAAAAAATACATTAACCCCGGCGACCTTGTAATAGATGTGGGGGCTCACTCGGGCGACACCACCATACCCTACGCCCTTGCCGCCGGCCCCACAGGCTGTGTACTTGGGCTCGAGCCCAACAAGTATGTTTACGAAGTGTTAAAAGCCAATGCCAACCTTAATAAGTCAAAAACAAATATTATACCCCTTAACTTTGCGGCCACCGAAAACGATGAGACCTTAGAGTTTCTCTACTCTGATAACGGTTTTTGTAATGGCGGCAACCTATCGGTCATTAAAAATCAAAACCATAAGCATAGTTTTAAACTTAAAGTTACGGGCAAAAACCTCACAAACTACGTTAAAAATAATCACTCAACGAAGCTGAGCCAATTTAAACTCATTAAAACCGACACCGAGGGCTACGACCTATATGTTTTAAAGTCCATCAAAGAGCTTTTAATCCAGTATAAACCTATTATAATTTGCGAAGTTTTAAAAAAATTAAACCCTCAAGAGAGACAAGCCCAGTACGACTACTTAAAAGACCTTGGCTATGACATCTACAAGTACTCCGAAACTGACGATTTAAAAGGTGTGGCCATAAAACGAGAAGACCTCATGAACTGGGACCAGTACGACTTTTTCTGTGAAGTGCCTGGCTCCTGACCTCAAAGTCTAAATTTGAGACACAGGTCGTGATTTTTGAGTTTACTTTTTCCTCTACGAGTCTGTTTACCCCACTACACAAGTTTAATTATTCTAACAATAACAAATGGTTAGTAGATTATTGGAGGCCTTTCAATCATAGAGATCTTGTGGTATTTTTACTACAATATTAATACGTAGTATCTTTACTACGCAATAGTATTGTGCTATCTTTACTACATATAATAACCACACAGCCATTTGCCTAAGAAGAGAGTTTTATGAACAGAATATGCTATTGGTGTAAAAATAAAATACTCGAAACTGACAAAGTCTCGCACGGCCTTCACTCTAACTGTTTTCAAAAAGCATTTTCAGTAGAAGAAGGTGTCGATTTTACAAATGTTGCTATCCGACACCAGGCAAGCGATGGTGACCCTAATAAAAATAACAGATCAAAACATACAACTAGTTTTTTTCATGGAAAATTTCGGAAATACTCTGCTGTATTGGGTAGTCAAAACTATATATTAAAAGTCCAAGAGGATAAATATGAGGAGTTACCAGTAACGGAATATCTTTGTAATCAGATAGCGCGTCTGCTCGGGATCAATGTTCCAAAATTTGCCTTAATAGAGTTTCAGGGCTCTATCACAGCATTTGCTACAAGAAATTTCATGAAGGACTACAGCGCTAGTAACTTAGTTCATATATATCACTTTATCGAAGAAGAAAAAAATTGGAACTGCAAAAATATTATTACCCAAATAGAGAAGCAAACAAAACGATTACACGAAGTAGAGCGATTTATTGAGATTTGTTTATTTGACGCTCTCATCGGTAACAATGACAGGCACGGAAGAAACCTAGCTCTAATTCATCAGAGACAAAAATACACCCTTTCCCCTTTCTATGATAATCCCTCCAATATTGGCATTGAGTTAGAGGCTTTGCTTGAAGCCATGCTTGAGCCAAAGGGATCTATAGCTGTTACAGAAACAGAAGAACCCTCAATGAAAGACTATGTTCTAGAGTTTAAACAACTTGGCTACCAAACAGTTTGTAGTGATTTTTTAAACAATGTCCAAAAAAATTTAAATGAAATAAAAAATCAAATTAATACTTCGTTTCTTAGTGAGAGACGTAAACAGGCATTAAAAGGTTTAATGAACAGAAGATATAAGGAGTTATTAGATAATGTTTAACCCCAAATTTACCACCCCTAATGATATAATAGGACTTGATGTTTACCTTGAGATTCGTAGGACAAGACGGTTCGTTGGGTATTTAGAGCGAGTAAATAACAATGAGAAGGTGTATGTGTTCACGTATGATAAACATTACATGTCACAAGGAACATCAATTGAAGTAGGGCCAGATTTACCACTTACAAAAAAAGTGTTTAAATCAAAATCTCTCTTTAAATCAATTAAAGATAGAATCCCATCTAAAGGAAACCCGGCGTATGCAGAATATTGCGAAGACGTGGGCATTAGTCCACGTGAAAAAAACAAAATAATACTGCTTGCTACAATTGGTCGAAGAGGCCCTTCTTCATTTGCGTTTGAACCAAGGTATAGGGAGAAAGTCTCACAAGAAAGTAGAAGTAAATTTAGAAACAAACTAGATTTGACTATCCGAGAGTTCTCGTCTGTATTTGATTTTTCAACCAAGACTGTGCAAAAAATCGAAAAAGGCGATTTAGTTGCCAGAGACTCACAGAAGCGACTCGACACCTACATACTATTCCCCGAAACCGCAATCTACGATTTAGCACGTTTCGGAGGGAGCCTGATGCCAGGAAAACGAATAAATGCTCTAACTACGCTGGAGAAGTTACAAAAAGAACAGATACAAAGAGATGTATCGGTAAACTAGTCACGACTTAAACCGACAAAAGACACATGCCCTTAGTAAATTATTGGGAGGAGTTGAGCACCCAGGGCAAAGATATAGAAAAGCTCAAATATACTTAAATGATTTTAGGAGAAGTAACGATGGCAAATAAAAAAAATCAGGGCAATTACGATGAGTGGTTGGTATCTGAGTTAAAAACTAACCCTGACCAACAGGTAGAATATCTAAAAGCAGCCCTTGAAGAAAATGATATGCCTGAGGTTTTCCTGTCAGCATTAAAAAATGTGGCTAAGGCTAGAGGCATTACTAGCCTAGCCAACGACACTGGTCTTAACCGTGAAAGCCTTTACAAAATGCTTTCTGAGAGTGGCAATCCAGAGCTAAGAAGTATGTATAAGATATTAGATGCTCTAGGGCTTCGCTTGTCTGTAGAACCCAAATATGAGGCTTCATAATCAGTGGATTAAGAAGCTACATGTACTTCAAGGTCTAAGTTTGCTTTTCTGACTTGGTCCTGTAATGCAACCTCGACCCAGTAAGCAATAGGCTCCTTAATGGACTTTGCCACTTGTGAGGCCATCTCAACAGAGACAAGTCTTCTGCCTTTCTCAAGGTCACATATAAACTGCCTAGAAAACCCTAGCTTTTTACCCAGCTCAACCTGTGTTAGCTCCATAGACTCCCTGTAATAGAGCAAAAGGTCTCCAAAAGAAACAGGGCCAACTTCTTTTTTTAACTTCTTTAATAAATCCTTAGACTTTTTATTTGATCCTGTAATCATGTGGGGTGATCTCCTCTACTCTAACGATTGATATTTTTTTGCCATGAAGAGTGTATATCGCTCTCCACGACTTATCCAAATAAACACTTCTTTGACCTTTCCTAGGGCCCGTAAGTGCATGGTCACGGAATCTCGCAGCTTTTTGAGCTTCAAATATTCCATTAAAGGTCACAAACTCAACCCAAACATAAAACCGCAGTTTTATTTTCTTTTGGCTCTTAAGGAGGCGCTCTACGGGTGTCAAATCAAACTGAACCATGTCTAAATGTACACTATATTGCCGTACCTGTCAATAGTCTAACTTTAATGCTCAGGACAGTTTAAATTAAATGAAAATTAAAGGTAACAGGTTTCCTGAAAAGCAACAAATGGCTAAGTTTTTAAGTAATATCGCTATTTTCAACCTCTTAAATGGAAGTAACTTCTTAGTGTTTATTACGGACTCTTATAATTACCTGTACTCTCGGCTAATTGAGGCTATGACGACCAGTAATTAGAGCAAAAATTGTCATATAAGTGGCTCCCTACAGGTATAAATTTCATAACTATTTAACCCCTTAGGGCTTTAAGGCTTAAGTGTGTTATTTATGTGTTTATGTATGTTATTTCTTTTTTAATTTTAGTATTTTCTTTAAACTCTCAGGCCACTTTTAGCGGAAAAGTTGACCCTCGGTCGCCGGACCCATCGGCCCGTGCTAGGCATATGTATAATGCCACAGGGGCGATGTATGGTGCAACTAAGTTCATTGACTCTAATGGAGAAGAGAACTCATGGTCACACCGCCATACGGCTTTTATTTGTGAAAATAAAAACCTAGTTTGTGGGTCCTTTCATACTTTTTGTGACGGAAAATCCACTAAGGTACAGCTGGATAATTATAGTTTTCTTGGTCAGTGGGAAAACCCTAAAGACACCGGCATACCCATTGACCTCTCAAGGTCATGGTTTGGTAAAACAAACCCTAGTGGGCAAAAAATTTACGGCGTGTGCCCTGTAAATACTGACGGCAAGGTGCCTGTTATGCTTAGGTTAACAAGGCCTGTTACAAGTAAGTACCCGTATATTAAACCCCTTAAACTTAAAGTATTAGATACTTCAAGGCTTCACTTTTCAAAGGATATGTCAAAAACCCAAAAGCAAAAGGTTATAAATTATTATAAACAAATTAATGAAAACCTTGTGAGTGTTGGGTTTCATGATGAGTCCACTACAGATATACCTGAAGATGTGCAACAAAAAGACCCAAATATTAAATATGTTCAAGAGTTTGGGGTAGAGCTAACGCCCATGGTACCACTTGATAGACTTAAAGAAGATTTTCTAAAACCCACGCTATGGGATACCATTTTGTTTTCATCAGGCTATTTTGCCCCTGAGTCCTCAGGCAGCCCCGTAGGGCCCTGCGATGACCGTGGGCAATGTGTTATTACGGCTATACACGGAGGGAATGTTTCATCTACCTGCTGGGACTTCTATGAGTCCACGTCTACAAAAATATGGAACTGTCTCAATATACACCAAGCCATTAGCCAGCCTTTTTATAACGGTGTTATGGATGAAATTAAGCGTATAAACTCGGGCCGATAACTGCTGAATTAGCTTTAAGTCTAGTCTCATTCAAACCGATTATATAACTGTGTTTAAGGTATTTATATTTATAACTATTAGTTTAAGTTTTTTAAGTCTTGCTCACTCAAGAGCTGTTTTTGATTTTTCAATACTCCAAAGTGACTTTGAAGGTTTTTGTGTAGAAAGCTACGGCGAGTATGAGTCCAAGCGTGGTTCTGCTAAATGCTTTCTGCCAGGTAGAGAACTTCTTTTTTATGACCAAAGCAGCCGAGTGATCAATGGGAACATTGATATCTATAAGGTCTCAATAGCTAAGGACGGCTATAACTTAAGTGATAAAAAGCGTAACCGCTCACGGGCTATGGAAACTACGCCGCAGCCCCGTGAAAGCACACAAAGCTCTCCCCTCGCTTCACAAGAAGACTCTTTAGCTGTTTCAGCTGCAGAGGTCGAAAATCTCAACCTCGAGTACGACCTTAAGTGCCAAAGCTACAAGACGTTTTCAAAAAACTGTTGCTCGGCTCCAAAAAACTGCCTTGAACTAGACATGATTGATGATGAGCTTGTAAAATCGGGCACACATCTCGCCCGGGAGTATTTAAAATATTAAACCCTGGCTGAGCAAGTGAGTATGTCTGTGGGCAGCGCTGGGGTGGCTCAGTCTTGTAACGCCATGAAGGGGTTAATGGTCATGGGGACCTCCATAAACTTAGGCTTTAATTATATGTGCAACAAGGGGCGTGATAAGTGCTCTCAGGGTTGTTTGGGCATTAAAGAGCAAGCTC
>JAUVAX010000050.1 GCA_030591685.1 Pseudobdellovibrionaceae bacterium
CCTTCCGTTTACACGATTAATAAAATAACTAGCCTTGGGCTTTTAAACATTTTATTACCTTCACACAATGAAATATACAAACCCTCAGCATTAGATTCAATTAAAGTATTTATTTTTTTTGCTGTACTCTTATTTAAACAACAAAAAAGCCCGGACTAACAAGCCCGGGCCCCACCAAATTATATTTTTAAGTCATACTTATTGTTTAGTAAATCTAACAACAAACACGGCTTGAAATGAAATGTTCCCACCGCAAGCCCCTGGGCTTAAAGCATCCTCTACATAGTGTGAGCTTACCGTAAAGCTACCTATGTGAGAGAGGTTGCTCTCAGGTGTAAAGTTAACAGATGTTCTTTCATAGGCCTGGCAACCGGGAGCGATTTCTCTATCGCCACCAACGTTTAGTGTGTACGTACCACCGGACTCAACTAACGGTCCCGCTGCGTAGTACTGACGAGGGTCTTCCATGCTCGTTGGAGTCAAACCATCTCTTGTTTCACACGCAATTTGATCGTCAACAAAAGAAGCCCCTGTCACTACGCTAGTGAAGGTGAAATCATCAGACGTCTCGATGTAAGTTTTTTCAGAGTCCATGAGATCAATACCACCACAATTTAAAAAGTCGGGTTTAGATCTCCACACACCAAGACCATAAGCTGTTGCACCAGCGCGAGTCCCCTGCATAACTCTCATGTAAACGGTATCACCATCACCGGCAACAAACTGAGCACAAGCGTCGTCCATAAGTAAGTTGCCAGAATTTACACAACTCATGATGTATGAACTATCATGTAAGCCCGCAACATCTAAAGAAGTCCCCGGAACACCTAACTGAGGCGCAATGGCAGCATGAGGTATCTTAGCCACACCCGTATCTAAATCTAAGTTTATTGGCCCCACATTAATACTGCCGCTTAAGTTAAGAGTTGAAGACGAGTTGCCTGCATACCCAGAAACGCCATCATCAATCACCAAACTGGCTAAAGACTGATTTGTCGCCGCATCATTTATAAAACACCCTAATGGCACATGTGCCGGGACGTTTACAATAAATGAACCGTCTAAACCAATGCTCGCCTCTCCAATTTGTGGAGGGTCAGAAAAGGACACACAGTAAATTTTTAAACCACCAAAATCTACCGATTGTGAACCTAGTTTTTCACTCGCTCCTATTTTAGATGATGCAGCTCCACCGCTTAAGCTTCCTGATAAAGCGATTAAACCACTCTCACCCTCATCTCCTCCTACACACCCACTTAGCAGGGCCCCTAATAAGACCGCTACCATTGCTTTTTTGTATATACCTTTTCCCATAACGTACTCCCCTTTTTGACTTTTTCGCCACGACAACATACATACAACAAAAATCTGAGCCCCTCTCAAATTCGCAACATACCCCTACCTATTGCACAGGGCGGGCCAACTATAACTTACTGAATTTACTTGGTTATCATTCTCGTATGGCAACTTTTGTTGCATCACCTTTGACAAGTAAAGTTGGCGTAACAACTTTACTTGTCACCCCTTAGGGCCACTCAGACCAACTTATAACTCATCGAAGCTCATGCTTAATAAGGGCCTTTCTGAGCCCCTCTCTAGAAACACCGAGCGACTGACTGGCTTTAGATTTGTTGCCCTCGGACCTCTTTAACGTCTCTATTAAAAGGGCTCTTTCAACGGCATCTTTGCCCGCTTTTAAGGTGAGGCCGTCTAAATCAAGCTCAAAGGCCGCCCCTTCTGTTTTTGACCGAACAGGCGAGGCCATAGACTTAAGATTAAAATCTTTTACGTCTAACACCTCTTTATCTCCCGAAAGAATCATGGCCCTCTCGATCCTATTTTGAAGCTCTCTAATATTACCCGGCCACCCGTATGACCTCATCGCATTTAAAAGCCCCCTTGAAAGCGCTTTCTTTTTCCAGCCCCTTTCGCGAGAAAACTGATCCATCAGGGACGCGCTGATGTCCTCGATATCCTCTAGCCTCTCGCTAAGTGGGGGCAGGTGAACAGATAAAACATTAAGCCTAAAGTACAAGTCCTCTCTAAATAGTTTTTCATCGGACATTTTTTTTAAATCTCTATTGGTCGCCGCCACTAACCGAAAACTAATCGCCCTCGGGGGCGATTCATCCCCTACTCGTGAAACCATTTTATCTTGAATAACTCTCAACAACTTTGCCTGTATAGACAGGGGCATCTCACCGATTTCGTCTAAAAATAATGTGCCCCCTTCGGAGAGCTCAATCTTACCCTTACGAGCAACGGTCCCCGTTGCAGCGCCTTTAGCCACCCCAAAAATTTCAGCCTCAAATAAAGACTCTGGTATGGCCGCACAGTTAACAACCACAAAAGGGCCCTCATTATGGTCACTATTTAAATGCACATACTTAGCTACGAGCTCTTTGCCTGTCCCGCTCTCTCCAGTGATCAATACGTTGCTTTTACTTTGCGCGTAGACTTCTAACTTTTCAAAAACCTCAATAAGAGCTCTAGATTTTGTTTTAATCACACCCTCTTGACTAGCGCCAGATAACCTACGCCTTCTTTCGAGGATAAGGTCATTTTTTTTTGTCTCTAGTTCAAAAAGTCTTACTCGCTGCTCTATAGCTAGGCCCGCAAATAAACCAAGGATATTAGCGGCCTTTAGGTCTTCATCTGAAAATTCGTTGTTTTTACTGTTTATAAACTCTAAGGCACCAATTTTTTTACCCGCTGGTGTTTTTAAAGGTACGCATAAAACGGTCTTTGTTTTGTAGTTTGTCACCTCATCGGTTTCGGCTGAAAAGTATGGGCTTTTTGACGTATCATTACTCACCATGGGGAGCTGGTTTCTAAACACATACCCCGCAATACCCCTGTCGGCAGAAATCTCTAAAGACTCCCCCTTTATACCCGTGGCCACGAGGGCCTTTAGGGTTTTATTGGGGCGAGGGCCACTGTACTCTGAGGCTAAAAAAACAGTCCCTCGATCTGCCGAAGTCACCCTTAAGCCCGAATCAATAATTTGATGAATTAGGTCATACCAGTCCTTAGTTTCAAAAAACTGAGCACATAGACCTGATAATATATTAAGTGTCGAAGGGCTATTCATAAATAAATTGTAGACCCCTACAGTTAAGGCAACAACCACTTTTATCTGTACACGCAGAGCCCTGTGATCGACGCCCATAAAAGCCCCACCTAATGCCACTCTCCCTATGCCAAAAAAAGTGCAACCGATGTCTCCAGCACAAAGCGTGAACTATTCGTCAGGCCAATAAACACCCTCGCCCGTACAGCAGATGCTTATTTTTACCACTCTCCCCCTTACCCCCTGTAAACAGGGCTGTTTTAGGTTTAAATAATCTTCAATACCCATGGCTACACTGGACTTTTTAAAAAAGACACCTTAGGTTACCCCCATGAGTAACACCTATAAACTTCTTGATTGTGGAAATTTTAATAAGCTTGAGCAAGTGGGCCCTTACCTCTTTGTCCGGCCCTCCCCAGGCGCCGTGTGGCCCCCGTTGCTACCAAAAAATCAATGGGACAAGGCTGATGCCACCTTCACCCGAAAGTCTGACGGCAAGGGCTTTTGGACACTTAAAAATAATAATATCCCTGAATCATGGATTACTAATTTTGATGGCATCAAGCTCAATGTTAAAAAAACAAATTTTGGGCACTTAGGTTTTTTTGCCGAGCAAAGCAAAAACTGGTCTTATTTTCAAAAAATCATTAAACCCGAAGTACCCCAGAGAAGCACCTATCAGGTTTTAAATTTATTTGCATACACAGGGGCCGCCAGTATTTCTTGCGCTCTTTCAGGGGCTCAGGTTACACATCTTGACGCCTCAAAGACGTCTAATGTGTGGGCGAAGCAAAATGCTGAACTTAATAACTTAAGCGAGTCGAGCGTAAGATGGCTCACCGATGATGTGAATCGATTTATTGAGCGCGAAAAGCGTCGCGGCAATAAATACCAAGCCATCATATTAGACCCCCCTAGCTTTGGCCGCGGAGCCAAGGGCCAAGTGTGGAAGATTGAAGCCCACATGATCCCGCTACTTAATAACTTACAGGCCCTTATGAGTGATGACTTTCACTTTATCTCTTTATCCTCTCATTCAGCTGGGTACACGCCTCTATCGCTTAAAAACCTGCTTTCACATATCTGTCACAAAAAAACAGGCACATATGAAGAGCGCGAGATGACCATACCCTTTAACGACCAGCACCTACCCTCAGGTGCAACCTGTATATTTAAAACATAAAACATTAAAAATTTTTTTAACTAAAATTTGACTTACGCCCCCGTCTTTGTTGCCATTAAAGAGCTACAAGCTAGAGGGGCATCACTCAATGAAACTTATTTTATCTTTTTTTGTAATTTCAATTTTTTTTGGCTCTCACTTAAGGGCTCAACCCCTTTTAAGTCTTGAACATAATTATCAGCCCGAGTTACTCACCACTATAAATCAAGGGGTCACCTCTCAGCCTTTTCGATTCAGTTTCACAGATACTTTTACACTAGTCCCAGAGCTATCAACTACACCACCTGTAAAAACCGCCCCATTAAGAAGGCTCGCATACGAGACTGGAGAGCCCTTGCCTGCATCGGCTATTTATAATGGTAAAAATGGCAAGCCAACAAGGCTGGAGATTTTAATAAAATCAATTCACCCCGGCTCTGTGGTCATTATATCTGAAATCCACAACAACCCTCAACATCATGAAAACCAACTTAAACTTTTAAATGCTCTTTCTCAAGAGCACCCCCTAACTGAAATCTCTATAGGTATGGAGTTTTTTTCATTCACTCACCAATCACTTATTAATAATTATTTATCAAAAAGATTCAGTGAAAAATATTTTCTTGAACAAATCAATTGGGGGGCTTTACCTTTTGAGTTTTACAGACCCCTTGTTCAGTTTTCACTCACAACAAATGGGTGGACATACGGCATTAACGCCCCTAGATTTTTAACCTCTAAGGTTTCTAAAAATGGTCTCGAGGCGCTCTCTGAGAGCGAAAAAAAATTACTCCCACCAAACTTTAAGCTGGGCCGCGCACAGTATTTTGAACGCTTTAAACAGGCCATGAGCGGGGGGCATAAACTCCCCGACAGTGTTATAGAAAACTACTTCGCGGCTCAATCTATTTGGGACGACACGATGGCTTATAACTCTTTACTTCTTACTGAAAAAAACCCTCAGCAAATACTAGTCATTATTGTTGGGGACTTTCATAACATCTACGGCGGCGGCTTACCCGACCGACTGCTTGCTCGCGGGGTTAATAACCTCGTTACCATTTCTCAAGTAGATTTAACTCAAAAAAATGAGTCCGAAAAAAATAACCTCTTAAACCCACACCCCTTATGGGGCCCTCGCGCTGACTTTATTTGGACCTCAAACTCAGAGCCCGCACAATAACTTAACAGTAACTCGATAACGGCTCTAAAAAACTGATAATTTAAAATCCGTAATTTGAACAAACAATAGAACTTGTGACAGGGGATTAACGCCCCCTAAGCGTTACTAACGAGAACCGCCCCTTCTGCGTTTTCCGCCAAAAGAGCCACTGTCTCTAGACCCTCTACTCGAAGCCTCAACCTTACCTGTTGAACACAGGTGAAATGCTTTTATTATCTTTGCTTTCATAAAGTTAGCTTGATTAAGTATCCCACTGGCCGAATCAGAGTTCTGTGCCACGGGACTCTTTTTATATGAAAACCTCTCATCTGGGATATTCGATGCAAGTCGAGCTCCGTTTCGACCTGTTCTGGCACCCTGCTTATAAAGGCCTGAAGAGCTCACCTCTCCTAAGGCATCATAGTTAAACTCATAGTCTGGGCGACCGCCGTTATATATCCTTACACGACTTACTTTTCCGCCCTCGTGGGTGATTTCAATAGAGTTTTTACCCTCTACATACCTTATGGGTTCACTTTTAACCAATGAGGTGCCCTCAGTTTTTGAACACTTCAATCCCTTAACATTACCAAAGTTTTTTTCATACATCCCGTCAATCGCACCACAAAGCGAAGGGTCTCTACCTAATTCATTTTTTAAATTTTCATCATTAAAGCCTATGTCATTTATATGTTCATAAAATGGCGCGTATGAACTCACAAGGATCCTATTACAGTCTTTATCATATGGCAGCCAAGGGGCATACATGTCACATTTGGCGGTTGATGTGGCACCAGCCGCTGCAACAAAAACTCCGGCTGCCGCCCCTAAAGGGGTTGCCCCCATGGCAAATCTTAGCGCTCCCTTTGCTAAAACTTTTGACCCTCGGCCGTACCTCATAAATCTATGGCCCATTTTTGTCGGCTTCATTTGCCCTTTAACTTTACAACTCTTAGCCGCATGAGCTTGATTAAAAATCGACTTCCACAAGTTAGATGACAAATTGCAAGTTTCACCAAAATTATCGTTAAAAAGTTTAACCGTTTGACCTAACTTAGCTCTGCTGTCCTCAGCTAAATGATCTGAGTTTTCTTGCAAAAACTCAAGGGTCTCTTTCATTCTATGCATATTTGCATCTGCAATTCTCTGATAATTCTCGGCCACCATATTTTTAGCCCTAAAACCATCGGTTACAACTCTATTTCCATCAAAGGTCGGATGGGATAAAAAATTCCATTTATTTTTTATATTACTCTCTACCTCGCCAACTAGGTTCCTTCTTGTTGGTCCCTTATTAGTAATAGAATAACGAATATTTTTAAAATTAAGTTTCTTTTCCCATCCCTCAGGAGGCTCCTTAGCACCATCGGCAGATACGTAATCAGTAAACATGCCTTTAAAATTTTTTCCTGATACTGGGTCCTTCCCTCCCCACAGTGTGTTTTGAATCAATCTTTGTGTTTCAATATGATTGGGGTTCGGAGAGCCATTAGAAATCTCCATGATTTTATTTATCATCAATCTCTCTTCAGTTGTTCTTTGTGCACTTTTTAACCACGCATGGCCCGCATCATCAATTGATGAATCAATGCCTTTTTCAAGGCTTCTCAAAAGGCTAGATATTTCTTGTTTCATTAAATTAGGATTTGCACACCCTGAGGCAAAGGCCGAAGGTAAAATCCAATTTAAAAATTTAATATCTAAATTAACTATTCTACACCTAATGCCAAGCTGAGTGATCATTGACCCTGATTTTTTACCAGCCCTAGCAGCCATACCTGCCACAAACACAGAACCCATTTGGTCATACCCACACTGGTACAGCGAAGAGGCTGAGCAATCGGCAACACTGAGTAGTTTTTTTATTTTTTCTTGAGTACCTTTAAAATCATTTATACACGAATTTGCGTGAACGTTTGTAGCAAAAATCGAGACCAAAAATAAAGATATATATTTCATAATTGGCACTCCGATTTTTGGCTTACCTTCCATGATTGACTTAACTTTACACCCACGCAAAGCCCTAGTTTATGACCTAATTTTTTACTCTCTCTGCCCGTTCGAACTCTAGTTTTAATTTTGGCCTCTTTCAAACACACTTTTAAGTTATTTTTAACATCTAACTTACAATTGTAAAAAGTTTTACCAAAACACTTATTAATTTTAACTGAGTCCAAACATATACCTGAAATTAAATTTTTACTATAAAGGCGTAACCATTTGTTTTTAGAAACTAAAAGTTCTCTTGAAGCCATACTTTGAACTGATAAAACTATAATAAAAATTAAAACAAAACTTTGCCGCATACATACTATTATCTCTCAATAGGCGACTTAATGCAAAGGGAGCATAACTTTTATAGCCAGCCTAAAGACTTAGCCTGATATTTATTTTTGGACATTAGTTGGGGTCGATAAATACAAACTCGAGCGTTTTGTGATCTACAATAATATTTCTCTGTCGTAATGAAAGGTTTATGCCTATTACTGGAGTACCGCGAAATTCTACATCATACCCATAAACATTGCTAAAGGTATATTTTCGGCCAGCTTTAATGTACGTTGATTCTAAATAGTCATAAAGAGCTTTGTTAAATCGAGTTTTTTTCTCTAAAAGGATCTCCCTTAACTCTGGCGGTGTAGTTTTGCTATCAAGAAGATCTGACAATGTTTCTCCCCTTACGTCTTGGTAGTACCTACTTTTACCCTCTAATGACAAAGGCCTCGCTCGGTCAACGATTTTTACGCCTGGAAAATTAAGTTTTTTAAACAATTTTCTTAACGAGCTCATAGATACAGCATCAATAGCCGCCACTATGTGTGAGGTGTACACCTTTCTAACAAAGGTCTGAGTGGTATCAGCTCGTAAAACGTATCTATAAACGCTCCCGTTTGCACCTTTGCCCAGTTTAAACACTTCGTATTTATCGTTTGATTTATCCTGATCATACTCCCCTCGCTTAAAAGAAAAGTACTCGCCACTAGTAAAAATAGACTGGCAACTCTTAGAGGCATAAGTAGACCCTAAATTTGCAAAAATTATAAAATAAACGAAAATCGTTAGTCTTATTATTGAGTTATTAATGCCAATTCCTCCCTGGCTTACTTAGAGTGGGTTACCTTATTCATTACAATTTATATGCCATTTTATCCCTACGCCCTTTATATACAAATTAAGTCATAGATAATGTATCCGAAGGGGGTTGTTGATTGGCATTATAGCTCAGCAGTACCCTACATTTGAGTCATCATCTTACCACCGAATATCCCCCCTTAATCACGTATTCAAATCAAACACACTAAGGGCTTATAAAGCCTAATTTAAAAAGACATCACCCTAATAGAATATGGAGCAGGGACATGTTTCCACAAAATAAAAAGACGCAAAAAACCTGGCTTTAGGTGAACTTTATGAGCTACTCGTAAGTGCGTAGCCATTACAAGCCCCTAGCATTTAATATGTTTTTTCTACCAAATTATATTTCTTTGAGCTTTAATGCGTAGATGAGCAAAATTAACTGTGCCCTAAAAAATTACTGGGTCATGGCCCCCATGACCCGCAGCCAGTGCCCCGGTGGTGTTCCCCACAAAGGTGTTGCCGAGTACTACAGCAAACGCGCTCAGGGCGGTGTTGGGCTTATTATCACTGAAGGGGTGAGTATTAATCACCCCTCGTCACAAGGGTACCCGGATGTACCTAATATTCACACACCCGAAGCCCTCTTGGGGTGGAAAAATGTGATTAAGGCTGTGCATAAACATGGCACCCTTATTATCCCCCAACTTTGGCATGTGGGGTCTGTTAAATCACCCACTTACCCTGATCGACTTTTAAAACCTACCCTGGCCCCGTCAAGCATTGCCCACCCCTCACTCAGTGCTGAGAAGGCTATACTCCCAAAAGAAATGTCAGAGCTAGATATTTCTAACATCATTGAGGCCTATGCCAGCGCCGCTCTTGCAGCCAAAAATTGCGGCTTTGATGGTATTGAGATCCACGGGGCCCATGGGTACCTGATTGATCAGTTTTTTTGGACCCGTACTAATAAAAGAAAAGATAAATATGGCGGAAGCTTAAAAAATCGCGTTCGTTTTGCTACTGAAGTTGTGGCCGCCTGTAGAACGGCGGTGGGCAATGGTTTTAAAATTGTATTTCGATTCTCTCAGTGGAAACTCGGCGGCTATGATGAAAAGTTAGTACATACCCCTGAAGAGTTAGAGGCTTTTTTAACCCCACTATGTAACGCCGGGGTAGATGTTTTTCACGTGAGTACAAGAAGGTACTACGATCCTGGGTTTAGCGGCTCGCCGTTAACTCTTGCCGGTTGGGTTAAAAAGATTTCTAAAAAACCTGTTATAATTGTTGGGTCTATTGGGCTAAGTACTGACTTTAGCGAATTAAACTCTAATAAAAAATCAACCTCTATGGGTATTGAAACGCTAGAAAAGCTCTACTTAGAGGGTCAGTTTGACCTAGCCGCCGTTGGCCGCGCATTAATTAGCGACCCCCAATGGGTTGAAAAAACAGAAAGCAAAAGAATTAACGAAATAAAAACCTTTCAAACACAAGATTTAAAAACATATCTTTAAAATTAAAAAACATTTCTAACCTAGATCGTTAATTGTTCACAAAACAGAGATCTACAGAATCAAAACACCACTGTATATTTTTTATTTTTAAACACCGAAATAAAAAAATAGGGTTATGTTTTTTATACCTTAAAGGGGCCGCTCTCTAGTGCTGACTGAACCCCTTTTGATAAGTTCTCAATGCCTTGGATAAGGTTTTCGTCCCCTAAAAGCACATCGGCAATTTGACCACTGTAGCGAAGGGCCGATTCTCGCATCATGCCCAACATGGGCCAACCCCAAAGGGCTGATATAAACACACCCTCTTTTTCAAAATGTGGGTCTGTTAAAAAAGTACAAGAAGGGGCGTCTTCAACGGCACTTCTGTTTGTCGGGCTACCGCCCACTAGGTCTATGATTACAGTACCCTTTTGAAGGGTGTTTTTAACATGTTCACTTTTAATTAAATAGTTTTTACCACGAAGTTTCGCCGGTTGCTCAGCGCCATTAATAATAACATCTGCTGAAAGCAAAAACTCCTCAATGCGATCTGCAGCCGTATTTTTTCGACCTAGTATATGTATTTTTCGAACACCCTGGTCATAGCACTCATGAATGCCACCCATGCCAACGTTACCATAACCTAAAACAACAGCAGACGCCTCGGGGCCTTGTTTGTTTTTTGAACTCATCTCTTTTAAAATTTTAAACCCATATCGGGCCCCGGCTTGACCTGTAATATGTAAACACTGAATACGGCGACCACCAAACTCAAAAGGCTCATGAGTACTGCGATATTTTTTAATCACCTCATCGCCCATAGATTTTTCGTACTCTTTAAGATCAAATAACTGACAAGGTTTTTGAGATAAAAATGAAACCGTTGAGGACTTGCCTATTTCTCTTGAATCATAAAAGTATATAGAACTGGCGTCAAAACACTCTAACTCTTCAGGCTTTATATCAGCCTGATATAAAGACAAGGTATTTGTGTTTCTATTACCCGCACGGCGTATGCCACCAACAAGTTTTTCATTGTAGCCAATAAAATTAATATTTAAATTTTCTAAAGGCAAGCTTTGCTCTTTTAAAGCTGACTTAACAAAGGATTTGCCTAATATAATTTCGTCTGAAGTATATTTAGGGGTTTCAAGTATATTCTCCATAGCAACCACATTAATTTTATGGCGCTCTAATAGGGCCGCCCTATCAGGGAAAGACTTAAAGTGTGCCATGCAAAATAATATCGTCCCAGGGTTCATTAAAGGGATGTGTTCAAGGGCCGGGCCCTTAAATTTAATCACCATATCTTTATTTTTATAAATCTCTAAAGTACTCTGCTTAACAGCACCAACAGCCTCATAGTCTTTGTCATCAAAGCCTATGCCCTCGCCTGTGCCCGTTTCAAAGAACACCTTTACGCCTGAGTTAATGAGTTTTAAAATATCCTCAGGCACCATGGCTGTGCGCTTTTCTAAGCTGCCAGGGTTTTCTGGGGATTCATTTTCTTTAGCTAAACCAATGGTTTTAATAGTTGATGTCTTCATAGGCGCAACCCTATACTATCTTCTTTGTGCTTTGTAGGGGTAATCGTCTTTTAGCGACTCTTTGAATACTAAAGTGTCACACCGGAGCACGTCGCCCGCAAAATAACCCCCAGCTTAGAGCCCTCCTAATGCCTTGTAATTATTAAGTTTACTGCTCATTTTCTGGTTTTTTCGACCCTCAAGCTCATCGAACACGGTGATTTAAAACATGTCATCACGGCCCTAAGTACAAATTATAGCCCCCCCATAGAAGACATATGTTTCGTGTGCCAAGGCCATCACTAGCCCTCACTATTTATAGTATTTTTTTAAGAATTTTATTTGCCCTAGGCGAAGGTTTAATTTATAAAATATTTTTAACACCCTTGCTTTTGAGATGGAAATTTATGAAACAACAAGTTTGCATATTTACAACCGGCGGGACCATAGAAAAATCATATTGTGAGAACGATGGCTCTATTAAAAATCATGAATCTTTGCTCAAAGAAAAGCTCATAAAAAAACTCCGCCTACCGCATACTGAAATTACCGTTAAAGAAATAATGGCCAAAGACTCTCTAGATATGACAGACGAAGACCGCCTGAGTATTTTTAAATTTTTAAAAACTCATTTTAACTCACACAACGAGCCCGTTGTTATTTTGCACGGTACTGACACCATGGAGAACACCCTTAAATTTTGCCACAAACACATGCCCCGCCCGCCTGTTGCTGTTATATTCACAGGGGCCATGAGGCCTGCAGGGTTAGATGATACCGATGCCACTCAAAATTTTACCGAGGCCCTCTTTGCCGCACAAATTGTACCCCCAGGGTTTTACATATCCTTTCACGGGCAACTTTTTAACGCACCAAACGTCACAAAAAATAGAGACCTTAATACCTTTGAAGAGACTTTTTAATATTACCTGTTTTTGAAGACCCCTAAGGGCAGCATACCCCAGAGATAAAAAAGGCCTCATGAAACGATAATTATGAAGCCTGCGTTTTGATGAATTAGGTGCCTTTGAAAACCTAGAGATTTTAGATGCAGCGAACGTAATTAAAACTTGATTCAAATATTATATTCTCAAAATTTAAGATTCCATACTTTGCTCGCTTAACGAAAAGGTCATTACCATTGATGTCTGTTCCTATAATCTTTTTACACTCAGAACTTTCAACTTCTTCGATTGAAAAGTCTGTGTTTAACATTTCTATTGGTAACAACTTTGAGTCTTTATCTTGTTTGGAGCAATCAAGTTTAGCTAGATCAACTTGTCCTAGACTTATTGATTTTGTATTTTTGACGAGCAATACATCGCCAGTTGATTTTCTTAGCTCTAAAAAGTGCCCTCTGTTAGTTGAAAACAATGTAATATTTCCAGTCACTAGTTTGTTGGCAATTGCGTATGAGATTTTAGCCGTACAAGATTCGCCATCAGAGCAAATTAAAGTTCTATTACAAGTTACATTAGTTGATACAACGTAAATTTCTGTACTTGCCATAGCAACACTTGAAATTAACAAGAGCCCAATAAAAAATAGAGTTTTCATGTTTTCTCCTAAAAAAGTAATGGTTTGTATGTAAGCTGTGCCTTAATAAGCCCAATTGCAATTAAGGCTTTAATATCAATCACTTTGTTCCATAATTTTATTGACGCTAATTACTTGGCAAGATCTCGCATGTAATGTGATAAGGTAGAGCAAGCCCCCACTTTCATCTGACGTTCCAACTGAATAAACATCAATTTCACTGACGAGCCTAGTGTCTTCAAAGCGAGAGCCCACATTTGCCATTCCAAGCCTTTTTATACTCATAGTCATTCTCTCAATAACATTTTGATATGGGTATTGCGCTGTAATGAAGTCCCTAACTACAAAAGAGCAATCAGCAGCATAAGAAAATGTTGAAAAAACAAATAAAATACCACTTATTATTATTTTCATGCTCACCCCTAACTAGATTGTTATTAATCTACCTGCTATCATATAGACGTAGCTTTTAGTAAGGTAACGATGTGAATGTAAAAAAATGTAAATATTACTCACAAATAACTAATCATATCTACGAAAAAAAGACAAAAAAAGAACTGCTGAACCAAAAAAGACTCAAGGCATAAACCACTCAAATAGTTATATTTTTATTAAAAATACGTCTAATACACCCATGGGTATCGAGCCCACAGTTCAGTGCCTGCGTCGGCTGAGTCGGATAGGTTGCTGGCGGCCCTTTCACCAACAAGGGTGTCGGTGTCGTAGCCTTGACGCCTCTGAGGCAAAAAAAAAGGCCTCATGAACGACAATCATGAAGCCTGTATTTTGATGAACTAGATGCGATCGAAAATCTAGAGCTTTACTGATGAAGCATCATATCTTTGAAATTAAATTTAAAGCTTCTAATTGGTGGTAAATCATCTGTGAAATTAATTTTAAGACTTAAGTCATCTTGATCTTTTTCAAAAATACTTTCAGCTCCTCTGTTTCTCAACTTATAAAAAGTATCAGCCTCATTTTCACTTAATTGAATGTATCTGAATCCAAGGCCGTTATAGCACTTGTAACTCAATGTCTGCTTCGCTAAGTTATGCTCAACACTGCAACTCTGATTATCTTCATCTGATCCAAGGTAATGTATTGATGTTATTTTGCAGCGACTCTGTCCCCTTAACTTTGCAGCGACTTTGTCACCCCCACTAAAATCTAGGACAATACCCTCAAATTATAATTTGAGGGGGGCTAAATGGGGGCGATCACAATGTCAAAAAAGGAATCTTACGAGTTCAGGGTTATAAATGATTTTTTATTACGCAAAATAAGTCGATTTGAAGCTTCAGAGCTTTTAAACTTAAGTCCTCGCACCATCAGTCGAAAATCCCGCCGTATTGAAGAGCATGGCCTCCTCGGCATCAAGCATCTAAATACCCGCAAGACGCCTTCAAACAAGGCCTGTGAGTCTTTAAAGCGCAAGGTCATGAAAGTTGTTGAGGATCAATATTTTGATTTTAACTTAACTCATATGCTCGAGATGCTAACTTTGAATCATGGATTTACAATTAATTACCATACTCTTCGCCGTTGGTGCCACAAAAAAAATTTAGTAAAAAGAAAACACAAGCGCCGAAAGAAACCTGCCCGCACCTGCCGAGAGAGAAAACTTAAATCTGGCATGATGCTTCAGATGGATGGGAGTCATCACTTTTTTGTTCCAGGCAAAGAATGGGTTTTAATAGCAGGCATTGATGATGCCACAAATGAAGTGCCTTACGGAGAATTCTTTCCAAGAGAGACTACGGCTGGTTACTTTAAGGTGTTAGGGGAAACTATTAAGAAAAAGGGCGGTAGCCCTTTTTCTATATACACAGACCGAGCAGGTTGCCTTGGTGGAGGAAAGAGAGTTGAATTTGGTCAATTTATAAGGGCTTGTGATGAGCTTGGTACACATGTTCTTTTTGCTAATTCACCTCAAGCAAAGGGGCGGATCGAAAGGTTTTGGCAAGTGGTTCAAGACCGCTGTGTCGCGGAGTTTAGGTTAAATAAAATAACTACAGTAAAAGAAGCTAATTATTATTTTAATAATGTGTTTTTAAAAAAGTATTGGAATTCAACAAAAGTCCATAAACCTGAAAAAGAAGAGTCTGGATATATGGCTCTAAAGTCCAATATAAGTCTTGGTGAGGTGTTTTGCTTTAAGCATCGAAGAAAGATTAACTATGATCATACAATAAAGTGGAAAAATAAAAATTATCAACTTCGGGTTACTCAGAACATAGCCAAGCGAGAAATAGAGATCAGAGAATACTCTGACAAACTCTTCCGCTGCTTTTTTTTGAACAAAGAGGTCCAGGTGGCAAATAAACAGTATACAGATGAGTTTAAAGCTCAAATTCTTAAAGAAGTTAAGCAAATCCATAATGTTAGCTTTGTAGCTCGCAAGCATAATATCTGCAGCAAAAACATTTATA
>JAUVAX010000017.1 GCA_030591685.1 Pseudobdellovibrionaceae bacterium
ATTATCTTGATATTTCAGAGCAGGCCTATAGGTTTAATTTTTATGAAATAAAAAAAAGCGATGTAAAGAGGTTTCACGGGTTAAATGAACGGGTTAAAGTCGCAGACTATTTAAGTATGATACAGTTTTATATAAAGTTGTTTTCTATAAAAAAAATATAAAACAATAATCGTGCTGCTGATTTACTCTAAACCTATAAGTAGATTTTGTGCGGTCATTTCAAAATAAAAAGCGGGTTACCGTAATATATTTTTTTTATTTTTGGAGGGATCGTTATTTTTTTAATATAAATGTTGTCGTCGTCATTTAATGGTCTTGGGCTGTGATTATAAACCCATTCGGGTGGGATTATTTTGTAGATGTACTCATCGTTTTTTATTTTTGATCTAATGACTCGATCACCTGAGGTGCCAACCCATCGAGGTAAGCCCCAGGGTAAATCTACTCTGGGGATAGAGATAAGGGCTTCTGAAAACTCCATCTCTGATCGAGTCCAAGTTTTTGTCTGAAGGACCTTGTTAAAAGCCTGCTGATACTTTGTGGGTAAAAAATCTATGCCATGTGTAATGCTCATATCGACAAAAGAACGTTTATTTAATGAAACCACCGGTATGTTATAGTTATCTAATAGGCCGTCATTTAAAAGTGATTCGGCACAGGGCCCGAGTACAAAAATTAATTTAATATTAAATTTATTGTTTGAGTTTTTGATGAGTTTCTCCCAGACAGCACGCCTCCAGGGTTGAGTCAGGTATATCAGCGAGTCCATTTTGTCCTGGCTTAGCCCTAGAGTGTCAAAGGGGAGTGTTCTAAGGATCGTGTAGTTAGTCCCTGCTTTTATGCTATATAAAAGGCTTTGTAGCCGTTGACCCTCAAAACCAGTGAGGGCTCGACCTGAAAAGGTATCATCGTGGGATTGTTGGTCGGCCAGTATTAACACTTCAGTTTGATGGGGGCGCCCACGATAAAAAGATTTTGACCCATTAGAGCGAGCTGAAGTATTAACTAAGAGCAAAGATGTTTCACTGTGGGGTTTAAATACATCCCTATCAGGGGAGGGGACATCATGACGAGCTCCTGTGAACACTTCGGCCCAATAGGCTCCAGGGCCTCGATCAAACTTTAAGAAGCCAATTTTTGAAGGCTCCCAAGGGACATTTTTAAATATATGATCTGAAGCATCGGCAAAGGGTGTTGGTTTTTCAAAATAGGATTTGTACATATCTTTAGTTGAAAACTTAAAAGAACCATTTTGTTTTGAACCAAAACTAATAAAAAGTCGACCGCTATTTTTTGAACGAGGAGTGAAGCTCTCTTGAGTGGTGAGTGTCTCTGGCCCGCTGGCCAGTTGAGTTACCCCAAAACTATAATCTTTGAGAGGTATTGGACTTTTAGTTAACCTAAAGGGGTGGCCTAAGACAAAATCAGATTTATTTTTCAGAGTCATGGACCAAGTGCTGTCGTAAGTATGCCACTTTTTTAATAATGAAATTGTGCGCTTGATTTTTAACTCATAATCTACGACCCCTGGTGAGTGAGCCGGCCATGATAAAAAATGAATAACCTTAAGCTTCTCTGAGAAAGGGTTTATGAAAACACCCTTGTCGCCTCTAAAACTACAATCGTTAAGGTTCACGCCATATTGATAAGGCGTAATAAGTGATATTTTATTTTTTTTAGCAAACTGTTGAGCAGATAGTTTTGACACAGCACTTGGGCACTTTAGCCCCTTAGATGTGAGGTATGTTGCAAGGCTATCAGAAGCCGAACGACCAATAGTGATAATGAGTTCAAGCGAACCCTTGTTGGACTGAGCAATGTGGTCTACTAGCTTATGTCTCCATTTAACAAGTGGGCTTAGAGGGTTTTGGGCCAGCTGATACATCTTATGATCAACAAAATTAACACTGACTGATTTAGCCCCCAGTTGAATGGTTACTGGCTTTGAGTAGGGCTCCGTGAGGGGGTATGAAAATGCGTTAATGAGTAAATAGTTGGATTCATACCCCAGGTAATTAATTAAACTTTGCGCATATCCCCCAAGGCTCGAGCTAAAGGCACGGTGAGTGACTTGGGAGCTACGATTAGGGGCTGGCCCTATGATTAATACTTTAACCTGATTTTGGCCCAACTGACCACGATAAAAAGTGGGGCCGTACTCCCAACTAAAGGACTCTCGGCCCATAGTAGCCATGGAGAGGGCTCTGTAGTTCGGCGAGGTCGAGAAAATCCGAGCATACTCAGCGCCTACAGTAGTTCGAGGATCCGGTCCGATGTCATGATCAGATAAAAGGCCCCTTTGATCACCGTAAACTAAAAGTGAGGTGGCTACTACTGATAGTAAAGTAAAAATAAATTTAGTCGTGCAATTAAGCATAAACTCTCCGTAAATCACTCTACTGAACTTAAAATAGAGGAGTGCCCTTTTGCAACTCTTCTCGTCATAATTGCAAAATTTTCGGACAGGTTTATGCTTTTGCTGGGTTAAGAGATGGTTAGGCTTAATGCCAGGTATGAGTGATTATTAGTTTTTGCCTCTTAAAAAGTGTTAAAAACCAACAATCATAGGCCCATCTGCACCATAAGGGTCATAGTTTGATTCTATTGGTGGTGGAGCCAAAATCACCCAAGTATTTGAGTCATTACAGGGTAATAAAGAAACACTATTTATCGTAATCAGAGTTGAGATTAAGACCTTTTTCGTAGTGTTTATTCATTTTAACGTGCGAGCGAGAGAAGTAAAAAAGCCACTTTAAGTACTGATTTTTAAGAGCTTGTTTAAAAAAACCATTTTTCTCAAAGCGTATGGCTGATGTGGTCGAATAAGCGGGGAGTATTAGGGGGGGGGAGAGCTTTCGTAACTTTAAACTCAACTCGGTGTCCTCAAAAATATCTACTTCAGGCATAAGTGGGCCATAAGTGATCAATTTCTTATTTAAAAATATACAGTGATCCAGGTAAACAATGCCCCTAAGTTTAGCTCGAATCTCATTTGAGTACCAGGATGTAAATTTATATAAAAAATGGGCGTGATCAAATTTATGTGTAAACCCGCCCCACACCATCTGATCTTTAAGCATTAAAAGCTGACTAATAGCATGAGTATCAAGAAGGCTTCTTGGGTGGTGAAGCAGTACTAGGTTATGAGAGGCCTCTAAAAACCCGGCATTGAGGCTGGCCGCTCGGGCGTGGGATTTAATATTTAAAATTTTACAATTAAAAGACTCCGCAATTTTAAGTGTGGCATCAGTACTGCCCCTGTCGGCCACAATAAGCTCTATATCAGTAGAAGGGCTCAAGCGCTCTAGTGTGATTTTAAGAGTCCCTGAAGACTCTTCATTAAAGGTGGGTATAACTACAGAAATCATAAAGCGATTCTATGTGAAACGCTCTGGAACATCAACATTTTTAGCCCAGTGATCTCAAGAATTAACTAAGTATCTAAGAATACATATGAATCGGTAATTAAGCTTAAATTGCTAGAAATATTTTAATTTGCAACTCCTTTAGTCGATTAGACTTTAATCAAAGCTTAATTAAGGTGAAATAATATGAGAAATAAGTGGTTTCAATTTATGGGTGTATTGCTCGTTGGTGTAATCGTCGTTGCTTACTCGGTTATTATAGGTGTTGGTGATTCGGATACAGCTATACAAAGTAAAGTGCTCACCAGTACTGAGAACAATCAAATAGCTGAAAACCAAGCCGAAATGAAGCAGCTTAAAAGCCTTATAGAGGAGGCCTTAGTTTGGAGAGTCATGGCACGCTCCTCTTATGAAGAAATCAAACCCTTTCTTAATGGAAACACCAGTATCCCTCAGGAGGTACAAAATGCCATTGTTAAGGAGTCTTTGGGGTATTTGAAATTACGTAAAAAAATTATGTCATTAGCAGTAAAATACAAAAAATACTTAACAGGCTATAGACTTAAGCTGTCTTTAAATAAGAAATCAGGAATTGTCTCAGAGTCTGTTAAAGAACTTGACCATGGTAATTACAATGGGAAAGGGCGAAACAGAAAACATAAAGACACTCTAGTTATTAACCCGCTCGATGAGAAGGGCCAACAGTACATAAGAAGTTTAAAAATTTCATTGTCAGCAGCATTGGTCTTATATGATAACTTTTTAGTGGGAGTGTTTCCCTATGCTGATAATAAAATTGTACGAAAAAAAATTAACCAAGACAATCTGGAGCTTAAGGGGGCGCTTGGTGATATTGAGGACAGCTACTATGCTTGGGGACCAAGACTTCTTGTGGAGGACGCCATTGGACTCTTTGAAGAAGAACAAAAATTCTTAAAAACAAAGCTAGGCCAAACTCTTGTGATGAGTGAGGATGCCAGGTATTTAAATACTCTTATTAGTTCGAGTTTATCTTATGAGGAGCTGAGAGATATAAGTATTATTAAGGTCTGGTGGAGTCGATTTGTAAAACGACACGATCAAAGAATGGACGTCTATAGAGGGGTAAAAATAGAGTCTACAAACGCTATTAGTAAGCTTTTTGGTAACTCTATGGGTATTTTTGAGTCCAGAAAAGGGTTTCTCTATAGCAATGAGGAACTTTCTGCAAATATACAAGCCCAACTCAAACCTCTTGATATACTTTTAGAGAAGACACCTTTTAGGCTTACAGATTCATTTATACCAGGTCACTGGGGCCATGTCGCCATATGGGTGGGGAGTGAAGAGGAGCTTAAGGCCATTAAGAAAAATGGAGTTTCGGCTTGGGACGCTTTAGGTGCCAACTTTGGCAATAAAGGCCCTGAGATGCAAGAGAGCATAGCCACCAATCACCGTATTGTAGAGGCCCTCAGACCAGGAGTTATGATTAATACATTAAATCATTTTTTAAACATTGATGACTTAGGTGTTATGAGAAGAAGTGCCAGCAATAACCTGACTGATGCGCAAAAATTTGACTACCTTATGCTTGCTTTTAAGCAAGTCGGTAAAGAGTACGATTTTAATTTTGATGTAAACACAGATGACAAAATAGTTTGCTCTGAACTTATTTATAAAGTTTACCCTCATGATGCTTGGCCAACAACAGAGTCCATAAACCGCTGGACGATTTCTCCGGACAACGTTGTTGAACTTGCTGTGGAGCGCGAGGGAGAGGGTTATCAGTACGACATACCTCTGCTCTACTCAGCAGGGTTAGAAATATCCGGTGATTCAGAGCATAAAAGAGAGAAAATGAAGCGGTTGCTACTGTATAGCTATGAAGATCAGGTCGCAATATTAACAAAAAAAACCAAACCTATAAAAACAGCGGTGATCAATGAACATAAGTAAATATTTAGCTGCGGCGAGTTTTATATTATTAATAGTTTCTTGTCAGTCATCTGAAAAGCCTTACCAAACGACAAGGGGACCTAGCTCTGAGGGTGAACTGCCTATTAAGTTTTCTCAAGCTCAAATAAGTATGATGAAGGATATGTTTTTAGCAGATCAAGTGCCAGGCACCCAAAAATTAAAAGTCACTACTGAGTTTCGCTCGGACTATAAAAATAAGGATTTTATTAAAAGAGCTAAAAACGCTATAAAACGCTCTATGATGAAGACCTTTCAAGCGGAAAACCCAAGTCGTGATGAGGATAATGATAAAAATAAAGACGATTTTTCAAGCCGCTTAAAGGAAAACCTAATAAAGGCACTAATGTCAGAATTTGTATTTAATTTAAAATTTTACAAGCTCATAAATGGTAATATATCGTTTAGCGTATTTTTGCTCCCAGAGCCAGTGGACAGTGATAATTTATTTAACGAGTACAATAATAATAACTTTGTAGATTTAAATCACTTTTCTGATTTCTCTGACATTGGTAAAGAGGCAGGGGGAATTATAAATGCCCTAAATTTAAAGTACTCTGAGCCGGGTGAGTATGTTGATGGTTATAAATATTTAGGGGGTGCTATTTTTTTGAATGTTAATTTTGTAGACCTTGGCGTTCTTAAAAAAGAAATTTTAAATGGTGAAATTGTTTACAGAAAGTACTACCGAGCCAGTGACGAGAGGTACCCTGTTAATTATGTGGCTTTGAAAACTAAACTCAAAGACGCTGCCTTTACGGGGGTGAAAACGGTAACAGTAGACATCACTAAAGAGTTTAACCTTGCAGAGACCACGCCTAAATTAAAAGACATGCAGATCCATTTTGGTGGGCTTATGTATCATGGCAAAAGAGATTATAGCTCTAAGCTGCAAATATATGACTCTAATAATCGCGCGGTTATTGATATAAACGCACTTAATTATAACTTTGAAAGCAAGGTGTTTGATTTGGCCCGGTCAAGAACAAGGGAGACCGTAAAGTCTACAGGGGGAGGTCGAGGCTCTGGAAAGCCAATTCGGAGAAATCGTACGCCAAAATTATCAGATTTATTAAAAAATAATAAAGACAAATTTATAGAGGCTTTACATTTAAAGAGGTTTTGGAATGAAATATAGCGCACTGTTAGTTATTTTTGTGACTCTGCCACTTTTTGCAAAATTTGATGTTCAAGATCGAATTTTAGCTCAAGAAGTGTTGTATGATAATTATGAGGCTGTATTTGGTGACTCTAAGTATGCGCGGATCGACGAGTTTAAGAAACATGTGAGGTCTTTAAAGCGCTCCAAAAAAAAATCAGTGAGTAAGTACTTAATGGCATTACAAGATAAGGTGCCCGTTAAATTTTTAATGCCTATGGTTTACTGGAAGGTTATAGATCCGAACAATGAAAAGCTAAGGCAGGTTTTTAAACTTTTTATGAGTTACCGGTTGAATGTATTAAGAGATGTCATCGATGACCCTCTTGAAACCAAAGACAAAAAAGTGAGGGCGTTGGCACTGCTTAGAACAATTTTAAACTCTCAAGTAGTAACAAGTAATAATATTTCGACTCAATCAAAGGGCCCTATAAAACGAGCCTCCTCAAGGCTTGCAAACGCTCAAGGCCGCTCATCTTTTATTAATGGGGTCTTGTCTGAACCATTGATAAGCACCCCCATTTCACATGTTGAAACTAAATCATTAAGCTGGTTAGGGTATATACCTGGTAACAAGGTAGAGCATATTAGCAAAAATGACGTGAGTGTGATGCGTATAGAGTGGATAAATGAAAACGTCATATTTAATAATTTAAATAGGGGTATTGAATGGGATAAGCCCCATTTTAAAATGCCCGAGAGTGTGAGCGCAATAGGCAACCCTGTGTTTAAAGACCCTGTGTTTGCTCGTATTAGGGATATGGTCCGCGACGCTAAAGAGTCAATTTTTATAGATATATTTTTGTTCGGCGGCACAATGGGTGCCACCCTATCAAAGTACATTGTTGAGAAAACAATTAGTGAAAATAAGAAAAACAATAAATTTAAAACACTAATACTTCACGATTTTGCCACTAATTATAATATGAAGCCCGAGATGATGCCTATATTTAATTATTTGCGAGATGAAATTAAGGGAAATGAGTACTTAAAGTCATGCCAGTGCTTGATACTTTTACAGGCAAATATTCAGAGGCACACTCCGGGAGTACCTTTTGGACTATCAAACCTTGTACCTAAAACTAAAGAAGCTTTTGAAATGATTGAGCAAAAAAATACTTATTATGAGTCTAAAATTGACCACTCAAAAGTTATTGTTGTGGATGCAAAATCAGACAGGCCGAAGGCTTACTTTGGCTCAAAAAATTGGTCTGACCATAGTGGGGCCTATTATTATGATGATGTTATGTATGTAGAGGGGCCTGGGGCTGCTCTTGTACAGTCCTCTTACTACTACGATGTAGAGGCGGCTTTAACAACAGATGCTTTTGAAAAAAGCAGGTTTTTCTTTAGAAGTCAGGGGTTCTCAAATGACCACTACTTGGCAAGAAGTTCAGAAATTTTAGACTTCATGAAGATTAAGAGGAAATACTACCCTGCTGTTGGCAATCAAGTGGTGAGATTTGCAGAATCAAATGTGGATGGCACGGTAAAGAATGTACGTAATATGATAATAAATATGATTGAAAAAGCAGAGAGTTATATTTATATGGAGCAGTTATTTATTTACGATAAGTATATAAATGACGCCCTTATAAAGAAAAGGAAAACTCACCCTAAAGTAGAGATACGTATTCTCGCCGACCATAATGGAAATTTTGAAATGAATGGGTTTCCGAACACCATGTTTATAGCTGAGTTGCAAGCTGTAGAGGTTAACGTTCGTGCATGGAGAACAGAGCACAGCGAGGCAACCTTTCCTGACGGCACCAAAAGAATGTATCACCAGGAGAACCATAGAAAGATCTCATCAGTGGATGGAAAGATAATGATGGTGGGGTCCTCAAACATGAACCCCGACACCTTTCAGGGAAGCTTTAGAGAGTTTGGTGCCCAGGTTTATGACACTGTTGAAATTGAAAAATTTGAATCACGATTTAAATCAGCCTGGAGTGACAGTGATAAGACTGAGAAGTTTGTAGTGAAAAATATGAAGGTCAAAGGCCATGAGTTTTCTAAAGAGTTAACAGAGCTGTTTAATAGCTTTATTCGCCAGCTTGTTAGAATTAAAGATGATCTGGAAAAACGCCATTAGTCGGTTGCCGCACACCAAATGCCGGCAAAGTACAGAGTACTTATTGAAAAACCTAAGGTACTATCTGAGGCCAAATCAGCACCAACTGGTCTCATTTAGAGACATAAAAATAATTATTTCACTTCATGAGTTATCGGTGAATAAGAGCAGAGTAAATGATTACACTTTTTTAAAGTAAACTGTCTATTTTTAAACTGACAGGTGTCAATGAGGTGATCACTTTAAGGGCTCAGCTCGAACAGACAAAGGCCTCACTTGGCACCCCTTTCGCAACATAAGTAGGTATAACAGGGGGTTATGTTGTGGACCATAAAGATGATGATAATGTGATTCAGTTTCCGAAAATAAAAAAGCGTAAAAATCAGACTTCTGGAAAGGTTGTTTACGCCTTGGAGCAAAATAAAGTGATGATTTCGGGCTCGTTAATATCAATTTTGATAGTCATGTCATTTTTTAGCAATAGTTTTTATAAACAGAACCCTGAGAAACAACATAGAAGCTTAGCCTCAACGAGTGAAACAAACAGGGATACTCAGTGGGAGCACAAGTTAGCAAAAAAACTATCTTTAGTTAAAATGAGAGAACTTGCGAGTATGGGCAAACCGCCGAGTCACCTAGATGTATTAAAGTACGAGGAACTTCAAGGTAAATATATTGTTCGTATAGGCAGAGAGGACAATAAAATTAAAGAAATTATATTTGCCAACTCAATTTCAATTAGTGAAAGGCCAAAGATGCTTAAAGACCGAGTGGGATTTATTCAAAACCACAAGGTGCTCTTCCCTGAATATGATGAGGTTGTTCCTGTTAAAATTCATGATGACCGATCTGGAGAGACATACCAGCTACAAAGGAACAGTAAGAACATCGCCACTGTGGACTTTAGGCTAGATAAGTATGGACATCTATTGCAAATGAACGTCCAGAAGAGCACTTACTAGTGCGAAGAGTTTTATAAATGACCGGCTTTTATCCGATATATACTCATGGTATTAGACGATTATTTATTAGCACAGAAATCTAATAAATCTAAAATTAATGAGCGCCCCACCAATGGCAATTATATCTTTGCAGATGTGCTTGATAGAATGGCGGCCTTTATAGTGGATTTGTTTTTAATATTTATCCCTATCATGAAGCTCATCTCTGCGCCATTTAATACAAGTATTTATGATTTAAAATATTTAGGGCAATTGGACCAATTAGATATCCATCGGCTTTGGATTGTTGGACTCTATGTTTTATGCTATCTGCTTTATCAATCATTTTTCTTGTCAAAGTATGGTGCCACACCAGGAAAGAAAATTTTCAAAATAAAAGTTATTGTTCTTTTTACCCGCGAAACGCCAGGGGTGTTTAGCTCTATCATTCGCACAGTCTTTATTTTATTTGAGGTGATGATGTTTCCGGTCACTTTATTTATGTTTTTAACCCATAAAGACCGAAGGATGCTGCATGACCGGGTTGTGGACACAATCACGGTTTCTACAAAGGCTAATTTAGTAAAATCCCACCCTGTTGAGATTTCATATGTGAAGGCCATGTACACTTCCTTTTTATTGATGTATTTTATGTTAGCTATTGCACCTGTTTTTATGGGTGGTAGTTTTGAGAGTGTAGCTAAAAATAAAACCCCTGATAAGTGTTATAAGCTAGAAAGTTATAATACGCAGGAGTTTTCAAAATATGTGTCAACATTTTTAGCCGGTAAACAAAGTCTTGATTGCTTTGATGCTAATGCGAGCTTGGCACTAGATATAAAGGAAACAAGGGAGCAAGGCTACGTAGCTAAATTTTTATCAATAAAAAAAGCTAATGGAAGTTTTAAGCTCCTAAAGAGCTATAAAGACAGGATTTGTAATACAAGCAGCATTGCGTGTAAGGTTGCAGATCATATGCTGTACGGTAAAAGATCAAAAGTAAAGGTAGAGAAACTATACACTCAAATTCATAGGGCTAGTAAGTCGCCGTTTAATGTTTGGTTACTAGGTAAAATGTTAAAAGAGAACAATTATAAAATGGTGAGTAGATTCTCTAAAAGAGCTGCCATAGATAGCTCAATTAAGGATTTTTATGGTGCCGCTAAAGTGAAGCTGCTTTGGGCGTTTAAGGACCGGTCAAAATCAACTCGATTGGCCAATAAACTTTTTAAAGGAACGTCGTCAGTGGTAACAACAGAGTTAGCTCAGTGGATGTGCTATAAAAAATTAAATGTGTCATGCGCATTAGCGGAGGCCCCCTCTTGTGAGAAATTTTTGAAAGGGTTTTTGTCTAACCCTTCGACACCCATGAGTGAGCTTACATATATAAAGACGGCTGAGTGTAATGCACAAGGGGAAGAGCTAGGGCAGGTGTATAGCGACACCTCTAAATTAGTTGAGAACGTTAACTCGAAAATACTATTATATGCATTAAATGCCTTTGATAATGGGGAGTTTGAAAAGAGCTTTGGACATTTAAAGACGCTCTTAACATCAGAGACATCTGATGATAATTATAAGAAAGAGGCGGCGTTAAGAATGATTAACATGAGCCTTAACCAAGAGCAGTGGTCAGAGGTTTATGCTTGGTGGCTTTCGGCCCATCATAGCCTTGAGTGGGAGCAGGTGGGCGTGGCACTGCTAGCGAAGAATAACAAGTTTGGCACCTTTGATGTGGCCGCTAAGATTTCTGTAAGTCTTGAGGGGTACCTCAATCAAACGCCAGGCGTGTTACAACAAATGATCATTGCCCACTATTATGCCGGCAATAAACTAAAGGCTGGGCAAATCTATAAAGGTTTTAAAAAGAGTGCCCCGCTCAGGGGTACAGCTAGTGTTGAGAAGCTATTTAAAGAGGCCGAAGATCAATTAAAAAAAGGTGGACATAAATGAACGTTCCTTTTTTAATCCCTTTTTTGAAAGGTTTTATGCGGTTTTCAAAGGCTCCGATCACTTGGTGTATTGTTTATTTGAATATTGTTGTCTATATCATGACGGGAACAAATACATCTACGGTAACAGAAGGCTGGAGTGACCTTGTTAAAGATAAGCAAGTACTCAAAGTACAAGGTCGCCTTTATATGGATTTTATAAATAACCACCCGGAACAGTACGAGGGTGTCGTAAAACAATTTGCTCAAAGGGCTAGAGACGGCGAGGTGCATTTAATTAAACAGCTCGCTTCATTTTCGTTTACAGATAAACTATTTATATCAGTAGCTACAAAGGGGCTTGTGGCCAGCGATGCAGTGGCTTACGGGTGGTGGCAGAAGCAATTTTTAGAGCAAAAAAATAAGTTCTCTGAGCTCCCTCGTAATGTTTTGTCGGTAAAAGGTGTTGGACCCAATTTAATATCTTGGGTGACGTATCAGTTTGTACATGCCGACATTATCCACTTACTGATTAATATGATTTTTGTATTAATTTTTGGAGCTTACTTGGAGCGCTTTCTTGGGAGCTTTAGGTTTTTAATGGTGTACTTGTTCTCTGGATTTATTGCAGCAGGGGTGTTTTTAACGTTTAATGACATAACATTAGCCCCTTTAATGGGAGCCAGTGGGTCGTTAAGTGGTGTTATGGCCTTTTTATGTATTATACTTTGGAAGAGGCCAATAAAGTTTTTTTACATTTTAATGATCCCTATAAGGCGGTACATGGGGGTTGTAAAGTTACCAGCGTGGGTGGCTTTTGCATTGTTAATCATTAATGACTTGTCCGGTTTTTTATCTAAACCTCAGATGTTTGTTGAGGTGGCCTATAGTGCTCACTTAGGGGGAGCGTTTATAGGGACAGTTTTAGCTGTATTATATATTGCGGTTAAAAGAGCTGAGCGTTCTAGAGTATTGGTGGCTCAAAAAATTCACAAGCTCTGAGAGTCGTAAAAAAATAAAAATTAACTTTCGTCTAATGGAGCGAATCCACGTCTCATAGTGTTTTCGGTAATTACTTTTGGATTTACAAACTGTAAAAGGTAGTCAGGCCCTCCGGCCTTAGAGCCAACCCCTGACATTTTATACCCCCCAAAGGGGTGTCTATCGACAACAGCTCCTGTAATGGACCTATTTATGTATAGGTTGCCGACTTCGAGCTGCTGCTTGACGAGCTCAATGTTACCTGGGCTTCTAGAGAATATGCCGCCAGTTAAGGCGTACTCGGTAGAGTTTGAGACTTTGATGGCCTCATTAATATCTGTGACCTTGATAATAGCCAGTACGGGGCCAAAAATTTCACTTTGTGCGAGCTCACTATATGGGTCTACATCTGTAAATATAGTGGGGGGGATAAAGTAGCCTTGCTCTGGTGCTGATCCCTGAAAGGCAAGGGTGGATAATTGCTTTGATTTTTCGATGATAGCTTGTATTCGTGTAAAAGAGACTTCATCCACTACAGCGCCGACAAAAGAGTGGGGGTGCTCTGAGGGGAGTACCTTTAGGCTTTTAGCGGCTTCAATAATTCGTTCAACAAAATTATCATAAGCCTCTTTAAGTACAATCACTCGGCTGCAGGCAGAGCACTTTTGCCCCTGAAAGGCAAAGGCTGAGTAAAGTACTTGAGAGACGGCTTCGTCTAAGTCAGCATCGTTATCAATAATTGTGGCGTTTTTACCGCCCATTTCAATAATGCATTTTTTTATATTTTGTTGCCCCGGTAATATTGTACCGGCTTTTTTGATGATCTCTAGACCAACATTTTTAGAGCCTGTAAAGGCGATAATATCAATTTCTTTTTTACTGGTTAAGTAAGCACCGATTTCGTTGCCAATTCCGGGTAAAAAGTTGACGACACCATTTGGTACTCCAGCCTGAATTAAACGTTTCATAAGTTCATAGGCGATAAGAGTGCTTTGCTCGGCGGGCTTCATGATGACAGTGTTTCCGGTGACGAGGCTAGCGACAGTCATTCCCGTAAGAATAGCGAGTGGAAAGTTCCATGGGGCAACGACTAAACTGACCCCCTTGGCTTGATATTGGTAAAAGCTATTTTCGCCCATGACATGGCCCGTTTTTTGGGGGGCCGCAAGCTTGTGCATTTGAAAGGCATAGTAGCGGCAAAAGTCGATGGCCTCTGTCACATCACCATCAGCTTCGCTCCATGCCTTGCCTGACTCTAAGGTCATTAGAGCCGCTAATTCAAAACGATCTTTTTTTAATATATCAGCGAGTTTATTTATTACTTCGCAGCGTTTTTCAGGGGGCGTTTGGGACCAAGAAGTTTTGTTATCTATGGCTGATGCTAAGGCCTCATCGGCCTCTTTTGTGCTCCCAATATAAAATTCACCCAGTGATTTTTTATCACAGGGGTTGATGCTTTTAAGTGTGCGATCTGTTTTGACGGCCTGTCCATTTATGATAAGGGGGCAGGGGTCTGAAGTTTTTGTTTTTACTTGAGCCAGAGCTTTGGCGTACTGGTGGCGATGGGCCGGAAGTGTAAAGTCTAATAGGGGCTCATTTTCAAAACCAGGGTGGGGCACGTAATCACCTTGAGATGTAATGAGGTTCGTATTTGGGTTTTTTAAAAGTAGATCTACATTTACATTGTCGGCAAATTTAGATTTTAAAAAAGATTGGTTTGACGTGTTTTCGAGTAATCGTCGAACCAGGTAGGCCATGCCGGGGATGAGTTGACCAACAGTGGCGTATTCGCGGACTCGGTAGCCCATGTTGAGGAGAGCTAGTTTTATGGGTTCAGCCATCCCGTAGAGCATTTGTATTTCAAGTGCATTTTTAGGTAAGCCGAGCTTTTCAGCCATACAAATACTGGCGGCAATGCTTCGTACATTGTGCGAGCCTACGGCCAGCTTTATTTTGGGGTAGTTTTTTAAAATCAGCTCTGCGCATCGCTCATAATTGGCGTCGGACTCTTGTTTTATGGTGTATACAGGGTTAGGCCAGCCGTGTTGGTTTGATAAAATACTCTCATAGTCCCAGTAAGCCCCTTTTACAAGCCTTACAGTGATAGGGAGGGCCCGGTCTTTAGTGAAACTTAAGAGATCATTTATGTCTGAATAACTGTCGCGCAGATAGGCCTGTATGACAATGCCCCAGTGGGGGTAGTCTTTGTACCTGTCATCACTGAGTATTTTTTTAAACACATCAAGAGTTAGGTTTTTGTGATGAAAGCTCTCCATATCAATGTTGATAAAAGTATTTGTTTTTATAGCTAAATCTAAAATGGGGCTGAGCCGTTTTATGAGCTCTTGGATGGACGTATCCCAAGCTGTTTCTTTAATTTGAGAGTAGAGAGAGGTTAGTTTTATCGACACGTTAACAGCAGGTAAGTCACCCATGCTGTCGGTGTCTATTAGTGGGTTTTGGGACCAAGATTTTGACTGAGTGTGCAGGGCTTGAATGAGTTCAAGGTATCTTTTTTGATAATCAAGAGCCTCTTTTTGGGATAAAGTGGCTTCACCTAGTAAGTCTACGGTGAACCCAAGAGAGTTTTTACGGTTTTGAGAGAGAGTTTTTATGGCCTCTTCAGGGGTGGAGCCTGTGATAAACATTTTGGCCATTTGCTCGATATTTTTTTTAATAGCTTTTGCTAACAATCCTGGGGCCAGTGAGCCTATGCCAAGCCCGGCAGAGAAGAAAGAGGTGAAGTCTGTGTTTTTTTCGCCCTTAAGGTCGCTGAAGTACTCCTTAAGGTGCTTGGAGACCTCTTGGCTTGTGTTTAGCGTTGGCAGTACATCAACAAACCGAAACATCTGGACTTTGAAGGCTTCGTTTTTCATGCTCCAGTCCATAATGCGTGAGTACCAGTAGTCTTTGCTAAAAAAAGTTTTTGCCTTAACTGACTCAGACTTAGTGAAAATCTCTTTGCCGAGATCTAAAATAACTTGGTCGAGCTCATGGTCGATAATAGAGGTTGAATGGCTCATTGGCCCCCCATGGATATTTGGTTGAACAGCTGTTGAGTTTTGAAAATTAGAGGTATCAATTTTTTGCATGAAGTCTCCAAAGTAGGGAGTGTAAGCCTTGTATTATCTAATGGTGCTAATGGGCCTAAAAATCAAGAACATTTCATGAAAAAAAGACTAAATTATGGTGCTTACATAGGTTTTTGTGGGGCCGTTAGTTAAAATTTGGGCTTAAAAAAAAAGCACTTTTTAATAACCATTTCGAGCAAAAAGTCCCATGAGCTGAGAGTGGAGGGGCTAAAACACATTACTTGCTATGGCTTAAAGGTGTTGATGTTTAAAGTATATAGGATTAGCGTATACAGATAGGGTCATTTTTTTAAAAAACTTAAGCTTTTAGTTAAGGGTTTATTAAGTTTTTGCGAATTAAAAATGAAGCGTTGCGTTTTTTAAGAGGTTATATAATGTGCCTTTTTTTACACTTGGAGGAGCCCCATGCCTAAGGTTTTAGTTGTTGATGATGAGTTAGAGGTTCGAGACTTTTTGGTATCAACTCTCACTAGTGAAAGCTTTGAAGTTTTGGGCATTGAAAATGGAAGTACTCTTCTTGATGTTTTAAAGAATTTTAATCCTGACATTATTTTAATGGACTACAAAATGCCTGGGCCTAATGGTGTTGAGCTTGTTAAGCAAGTCAGGGGTTATTCAGAGTATAAGGCGCTGCCGATTATAATGGTCACAGGTGTTGATGGCGAAGATGAGAAAGTTCAAGCCCTCGAGGTGGGTGCTGATGATTATGTTGTAAAGCCATTTTTACCTAAAGTGTTAGGAGCTCGTATCAGAGCCGTATTGAGGAGATCAGTAGATTCTCAAGGAGCTCCGGATAAGCTTGAGGTGGCCGGCTTGGTGATTGATTTAAAGTCTCACAAGGTGTTTTTAGATAGCGCAGAAATTCATTTAACGCTAACTGAGTTTAAAATACTAACAGAGCTTTTGAAGCAAAAAAGCGAGGTGCTCTCAAGGGACAAGTTAAGACAATCCGCCTTGGGTAATTTAAATGTCACAGACCGAACCATTGATGTGCACATGGCCTCGTTGAGAAAAAAACTAGCTCACCTCGGAGACTCCATTGAAACGGTCAGGGGTGTTGGTTATAGGTTCGAAGCCAAGTAGTGCAAAAATAACCACACCTATAATAAATACTTATATTTGGTAGTTAAAGCATCACTGTGTTGGTTTTGAGGTGTCATATTGCACCGGCGTGAAAACAATTTCTTATGACTTAAAGCTCTTAAAATGTATTTAAAGTCACTTGGCTGTCAATATGGCTCCAAAAAGTTGGCCTTCTTTTTGCTCTATACTAGGTTTAAGAGGCGCACAAAAAGCCGCCCTTTAAACTCAGGCTCCCCACCACAGTCGTGGTACTCTTAGAGCCTACAAGCCCCGCCCCACCGCCCCACCTGACCACTGGGGGAGCTAAAAAGCTCCCACCCAGCCCCGCCTCCCTTTTTTTTGAGTGACGGAGCCTTTTCTTTCTTTAGCAATTCCTTTTCTCCTAATATTCTCTCGCGCCATGTTAAACTCATTGGGATAAGTTGTGATATTAAAAAAGAGCCTAAATGGTTAATTCAATGAAGCTTTTGACAAGGAAATCCAGAGAATTATTCATATTGGAGTACCTCAACTGCGCCCATGGTCAACCAAGACCAGTTGAACAAAATACTTTAATGCTGTAGTTCACCAGTAATTAAAGGTTCAAGGGGGGAAATATGAGTCGTGTGTTTCAGTATATCATTGGCGTTGCTTTTTTTGCTCAAACACTTGTTGGAGGTTTAGACTCAGCAAAAGCTGACTATAAACTACTTTGGTTGCCAACAGATAAAGAGTGCCCAAGTCAAGAAACTCAAACCGAAAAATATATCAACGCACCTCTTTTTCATGACCTCTCAAGTGTAGCTGATATTTCTAGAATCCCAGGGCTTAATACACATGATGAGCTGAGAACTTCAGATGTTTATAAGGATAAAGAGCTTCGGGTTTTTTATGAATTGATGGGACCTTTTGATCCTGAAAAAGAAACCATATTTTTTGTCCCAGGCGGTCCGGGGCAGGACCATACATTTATCCATACTCTCAAGGAAAAACTTTTTAAAAGATTTGATCCAGATTTTTTAAAAACATTCAATGTATTAGCAATGGATCACAGAGGTGTAGGCTGTTCGAAACCCAAGTTCCCGGGAAATGAGCCTTCCCAGAGCCTATATATACGATATGCGGCGTCTGATATGGACTTAATCAGAAAAAAGTTACTGGGACACGAAGGTAAAATTCACGTCTGGGGTGGCTCATACGGTACAATGCTCTCTCAAACTTACGCTCTTCTGTACCCAAACTCCATAAAGAGCTTAATGTTGTGGGGAGCATTTAGTTCTTACAAGGATTTCTCACGTGCTAAGCAAAAGTATGAACCCTTTGTGGTGAGCAGCATCCCCAAGGTATATGAACTTTACCCCTCAATAAAAGATCAGCACCCAGAGCTAGCTCGATTATTTATCCAGTGGACAGCAGGACCCTTCTACGGTTACGAAGGACGAGCAAAAGTGATTCCTGTCATGATTGAAAAAATTAATTCATTGATTGCAGATAGTAAGATTGATGAAGCGAGGGAGCTTTTGTCCTCACCGCAAGGGGTTATGCCCTGGATGATGAGGTCCGTAGCCTGTGGTGAAATTTTTGATTATCAAAGTCACTACGATGGTGAGTTTGAGGTTTTTGGAAATGTGTTTTCATACTGTGACGAGTACAAAGATATTAGAGAGCTTTTTAACTATTCAGACTTAATCAAACAAATCAACGTACCTACATTTCTTTTCAGCAATTTTTTTGATCACGTCACACCATATGAGAGTATGATAAAAATGGCTCAACAAATTCCTGATAACTACTTTTACCTTGATAAGGATTCAGGGCATGGTGTAGATAAGCCCGAGTGTTTTACAGAACTCATCAGTGGTTTTTTTAAAGGTCTCAATAAAAATGCATTAGATGACATTGCCTATTCAAAAGCCTGTTTAGATCCACCAAAGACCCAACCAGACGCCGAAGATGATAAATAAAACCCCAAGGTGCCTAAGAAAATCTAGGAATTTTGTAAGGTCGCTCATTAGCGACCCTACCACTACGGCCAAAGATTTTATTAAAGCTCTGCCCGAACTGGGCATGAGAGACCCTCATAAAGCTTGGTGAGAGCGTTCGGAAAGGGTGGGGATGGGTCCGGGGGGCGGACTCCGTCACTTTGTGTCTTGAAATTTGGAGGCGACTGCCGGAGTCGAACCGGCCTAAATGGATTTGCAGTCCACTGCCTAACCGCTTGGCTAAGTCGCCCCTAGTTAAGAGGTAAATAACGGACAAACTCAAAGAAAAAATAAGTGAGTTCTTTAAGATGCGCCCAACAATATCGCCAAAAACAGGGCAATGATCAAGGGTAAATGTTGAGAATTTGATGTGTGAGGGTTGGGCTGGGCTATAAGAGCTTGAGTTTTCGAGCTGCTTTGCACCAGGGAGAGGGCTTGAGGAGAGCCTATACGAGGGCGTTTAACGAGTGACCAGGGAGTATTTTTTTAGATGCGACGTGCCGTTGCCGTAGAGTGACCTAAGTTAGGACAAATATAAATTTAAAGGGGCTTGTGAGCAGTGGACCTGAAGCTGAGCTTAAATACACCTAGAAGGCGCACCTGTTTTGACTGAAGTAAGCCGGTAACTATTAATTAATACTGGGTATTTTTAAAATAGAGAGCTTTCAATGAATAGCTTGTCGTGAGGGCCGGGCCCGCTCAAGGTTGTCTTAAAATGTGTAAGGGTGAGAATAATTTGAAAGAATTTAAGCAGATGTCTGAAAATATAAGTGATAACACTGATTTAACTAAAAATTTAAAGTGAAAAGGGTTACAATACTTACTGATTGTGGTGTAATTAATGCGGAATAATATACTAGGAGAACCAATGAGTAGTATTACTGATGCCGGTGAAATTAGAGAGCCTCTTAAAGACCATCTTGTATTTGAAAAAAAGAAGCCCTCAAAAGAAAAAATATTTGTTGAGTCGGCTAAACTTTTTGCAATCAAGGGGTACTACGGGACGAGTGTTCGAGACATCGCAAAGGCTGCCGGAGTGAATGTGGCGCTCATTAACTATCACTTTAAGTCCAAAGAAAATTTATTTATTGAAGTGGCCGGGCATGGCCTTAAAGTTGTTGATGGGGCCATTGCGCAAAGTGCAGGCCTACCAGTGCAAAAAATTATTGATCGAGTGTATCAGCTCTCTACAGATTTAAATACAACTGGATATTATGTAGCTGTTATATTTAGTATGTTCACAGGTGGCTTTGACCGTAAAGAGGCTTTTTTAGATTTAATAACTAAAAAAAGAACTCATTTTGAGCAAGTGTTATCGGATGCCATTATAAAAGATTATGACCTACCTGGCTGGACCGAAGAGGTTTCAAAAGTAGCATGGCAGATTGTTGTGTTTACGACAGCTAACTCCTGTATGCGTTTTGGTACGGGCACAGCTAAAGACACTGGCTATGTGGGCGAGTTGTTCCCTGATGCTGAAGAAACAACATTAGCTTTAATACAAGATATGGTGACAAGAGTTTGCAGCTCATTAAAAAAATAACAACCCAATTATTGCTAAAATGAATACAAGTGAATATACATTTTCTCCCGTAATCCATTTGCCAAGCACTTACCCTGTGTTTGATTTTTCGAACCCTGAGAGTTTAAATTTAACAACAACTCATAAGTACGGAGTAGGGCGCTATTTAGAGCCGCGCCCTGGGGTCTACAGCGCTTTGCAGTTTGAGGGCCGAAGTATTCATATGGGCGTAGATATTCAGGCTCCTTCAGGGACTCCTGTGCATAGTTTTTATGAGGGTACTGTTTGGGGTACTGCGTACAACGGAGAGCCTCAGGACTATGGTTACACCCTTATTATTGAGTACTTAATAGAGGGTCAAAAACTATGGGCTCTTTATGGTCACCTAAATAAGGCGAGCATTGAGGACAAAAAAAAGAACCAACAAATAAAAAGCGGGCAAGTGGTAGCATGGCTAGGTGAAGAGTCTGAAAACGGAGGTTGGCCCCCACACTTACATTTTCAGTTAAGTCTCGTAGAGCCTAAAAAAGTAGATATGCCCGGAGTGGTAAGTGAAAGTGAACTTGAAAAATCAAAACTCACTTACCCTGACCCTCGGTTGGTGTTAGGTCCTATATATTAAGGCTGCTTGTAGGGCAGTACTTGTTCAGCAATAATTTTAAACTGACTTTCGCCCAAACGATGCCGAGAACTTTGAATAAAAAATTGACCTATGACCCAGCTGGGGTTTGAGAGAGTTGTAAAATCAACCCCCTTTTTAAGTTGAACATAGATGCTTAAGTTGGCCGAGGGCGGCGGTGAATGAATAAACGCTTGAGAGTTAGGGGTGAGTAAAAACCCCGCAATAACCTTTTCATTGTTATTTAGTGGCACAATAAACCCAGGGACTTTGACTAACTTTTTATTAAATACTTTTAAGCTCTTAAGGGTTTTTTTGTTAGTTTTGTCAAAGGGCGCGAGTAACTCCCAACTGAGCTCTAATGGAGTATTTTTTGTTTGGACCTGGTCTTGCCACAAACCAAAATATCGAGCACTGATGGCGAGAGTTAAAATACAGGTGAGCCCGATAAAAAAAGCAATTTTATTTTTCATACACCTTGTTGTACCAGAAACTCTTTAAAGAGGGTATTTTTTATTTCAAGAGAATTTAATTATTAAATACTCATATTAGGGCAGAGGGCTTTTAAGGTCTCTAGGGCGTGCCTGACAGGCCGAGATGTTTTTTTATAACTTGTTTTTGGGGGGAAGCCGAATACAAATAAAATCCCATCTCTATGTGCGCTACATATGCGAGTACTCACTTTTACTGTCTTAATGCTCGCAAAGGCCTCTTTAAGTGAGAGGTAGTATTTGTACTTTTCTCGTGTAGATTTAGTTTTTAATTTAAAGATATATTCTTTTAATTTCTCGACTTCTTTTACTTTTAGAGCCACTGTTTTTTTATTTTTTATACGGGTTTTGTATTTTTGTAAGGTCGCCTCCACAGTTTTAAGGCTAGTTTCTTTTGCAAAACTAATTAGGCTAAAAGAAAGTATTATTAATAAGGTTAGTTTTCGAACCCGTGACATCTAAGTCCTCCCTCTCCATTTTTAGCTTTGCCATAGCCCTCCATGTCAAAGCCACCACCTTCAATTAAAAGTAATTTATCATGTGCCATCATGGAGTAACTCTTCTCACTCGAAGTTACTATTGTCCCCCTCCAAAAACGACCGGCGGCTTTTGACGAGTATTCAAAATCTTTTTTTGAGACCTTTCCAGGAATGTACTTACCGTTTTTTAAAGCGCCCTCCGACTTTAAGAAACTACAGAGTTCATTTATCGTTTTCCCTGGTCCTCTGTGGTAAGCAAGCATGGTGAGTTTAGCTTTTAAACCTCGTTTTATTTCTTCAGGTAGGGCTTTTAAATTACACTTCTTATATCCGCCAGTCACCGTTCCCCTAAGGTGGTTATCCATATAGTATTCAAAAGTTTTATAACCCATAAATCCTAAAAACAAAGACCTTTCAGGGTTGTGTTTTGGGTCAATGAGCGCGCACTTGTTTTTAACGTTGGCATATTTCTTTAAATCCTCTTTATTTTTAATATGTTTATTGTACTTTTGCCCACATTTTTTTCCTTTAGTGAGCACTTGGGCTACATTATTATAAATATCACCCAACTCGCCCGCAGGATTTTTATTTTTATCAAGGTATGTTGCCAGCTGAGCAATTCCAGCACTGGCTCCAAACTTACCCTCTCTGTTGTACCTGTTAATATGAAACTGTGATTCATAGTTTAAATTAACAAAAATGTTTTCAGCGACGACTTCTAAACATTGAGAGAGCTCGTTAAAAGTATTTACAATTCTATTATGATAATCATTGTTAACACATGGTGGTTGGTCGTTGGGGACTCCTTTGCAAGTACTATAATTGCCACCAGCAGGGTTAAACTGAGATCGTTTAATACATTCAGATATCTGTTGAGGTGAAAGATTGCCAGGCCCTTTAGCATCATTGTTAAAGGGAGTGTTTTCATATTCTTTTATTACAAATTTGTTTTTGCACGTATTATCGGTCAGTACAGGGGTAAGGGGGGGAGGTTTTGGATCCTCTTCGCAGACGCCATCACAAATTTCTCCCTCAGTAACATCAACACCAACAATTACAGCATGAGGGGGCACTTTGCCAGTTGTGACGGGGGAAGGGTATTGGCTCTGATCCCCGCCACCGCCCGGAGGAGGATTGACTATTATAGGGTCTGGTGGAGGATTGACTATTATAGGGTCTGGAGGAGGATTGACTATTATAGGGTCTGGTGGAGGATTGACTATTATAGGGTCTGGATCAGAACCCCCTCCGCCTCCGGGACGCTTTTTTCTTGGTCTAAAAAGATTAAAGGTACTTCTTAAAAAAGATGAGGATATGTTGGATATTTGCATGCTTTTGTAGGGGTTTGTAAATGGCGTAAACCCACACGAATTTTGATAAGTTAAGCTCAGATTAACATTCACAAGTGTGGGGCTTGGAACATTATTTACCCGAGGGTTTATGGGGTAAGGGCAGTACGCCCCATTTGGTGTGTTCGTGCCCGGAAAGTTCATATAACGTGGCTGATTCATCTGAGGGTAAAAGTACGAGGCGGGCTGTCTATCGGTCTTGGCAACTTGTAAAACATACGATACGTCATTAGCGTTGTTGCTTGAATTTTCGCCGCTATGTTGAACACTTGCGTGATCACTACACGCCATAAAGCTAAAAGCTATTAAACTACATAAAAGTACCAGAGGCTTTCTCATGGAGACTTTATCGGTACAACAGAGTGGTGAAATTATTTTATTTTAATGGGCAGGTCCTTTTTTAGAGAGATTTTAAACCTTTAATGCCTCATTTTGAGATACTTTGATTAAGAAAGGCCAAAGGCTTTCGTTTTTACCAGTAAAAGTAGTTTTAACTTTTATAGGTCGGTTCATATTGGCCGCTGTTTGGTGCTAAAGCCCTGAGAGTTAAAAAACAGCCCTTAGACTAACGTGGACTCGTGGCTCACTAAATATCCGGAAAGCAACTCTCCACCTGAGCGCTTGAGGCCTGAAAGGCAATGGCTCCAAGCTCCTTTAAGTACAGCTCAAACACTTGCTCTTTAGAGTACTTAGGGTAAAGCTCCTCAAGGTGTGCGAGTAGCTCAGATTCAGCCTTTTTTATAATTTTACCAAAATAGGAGTCTTTGTTTTTTTCTAAGTAATAGAGCACAAAAATATAAGGCATATGTACAAGGTCTGATAAAATCTTTTTTAACCTTTCATGCAGGCCCATTTTACTATTGGGGTCTGAGTTAAAAAAAATACCCACCATGTACCGGTAGGAGTGCTCCAAAATATCATCTTTATCTTTACCAAAATAATAGTAAATTAATGAGCGTGTGATACCTGAAAACCGTGAAAGGTCACTGACTGTCCATTTAAGGTGCCCACGGTTGACCTCAAGTCGCAACACAGCATTACATACTGAAAAGTAAACTTCGTCTTTGTTTTTGGTTCGTTTGCTCATTTAATCCCTTTTAAACACATATTTGAACAGTAACCCTTACATTCTGTCAAAAACAAATATACTTTTGACAAGTTCTCAACGAGGGTGTCAACGATCTGCAATGACTTGGCCATTAGGCTCACGTACAACAAAGTATATCAATTTTTAAATGGGGGGGAACACATGTTAGAACAAGTCACTCGACATATCGGAGAGAGGTATTTAGCCAAAGTTTTTTCAGATGGTCAACTTGACCAATCAGCCACTCAACGGGCTCAAGAAAAAAACTTTCAATATTTAAAAAGAAAACTTAAAGGTACTAAAATCTATGAGGATTTAAAGTTAAACTTAATTTTTTCGTACAATGAGTTTGTAAAACATGTGCCAGTAAAAGATTACACTTTTTATAAGCCCTACGTTGACGAAGTTTTAGAGGGCAAACCAAATATTCTATTTAAAGATAAAATCGAGTACATCGGACTTACATCAGGTACAAGCGGTCAAAACAGTAAAAAAATACCCTATAACGAAAAAATGATCTCGTGCTTTTTAAGTGCCCAAAGGCGAGTGGCCAGTGTTATTAACGTCAACGAAGTAGATGTGGACATAATTTCAGCTGACAGGTTAGCCTTTGGCTCTTCGCCTGTATGTTATGAAGAGAACAGCTTAAAGCATGGCTACATTTCAGGGATTTTAAGCAGTCGCGCCCCAAGGTTATTAAAAAAGCATTGCTACCCCTCTGAAGAGACACTCAATATACCTGATTGGGACTCTAAAATTAACGAGGTCATGAAGGAAACTCTAGATAAGGACATTCAGGTTGTCAGCGGCATACCGACTTATATTATTAGTGTGTTCGAGGCTATCCTAGAAAAAACAGGTGCCCGTCAAATTTGTGAGATCTGGCCTAACATGAAGGTGTTTATTTATGCAGCAACACCTATTAAGCAATATGAATCTAGAATTAATGAGCTCGTTGGTCGTCAATTAAGTTACTATGGGTTGTACGCGTCGACAGAGGCCCCAATTGGTATTCCATCATCAAAGTTTAAAAATGGGGCTCAATCTTATACCCTTAATCCTGATTTATTATACACCTTTGCCCCTGTAGATGACGACAAAGAAAACCTGGGTGTTCAAGACCTTAAAACTGACAACACTTATTATGTGAACATTGGTTGCCATAATGGTTTTGTACACTATGCGATGAAGGACATAATAAAAATTCAACAGACCGAAGGGCAAATTTTATTTGATATTATTGGACGAAAAAATACAGGCATTAATGTGGCTGCTGAAAAGGTGTCTGATGAAAACCTGTTAAACACAGTATTTCAAACAAAAAAAGATACAAATACAGATATAAGGCATTTCTTTGTAGCTCCAAATACTTCGGGTACAAAAGCTAATTATCAATGGAGCTTATTTGTGCCAAATCCCAGTGACAAATTGGCCGAGCAGCTATCAAAGGCCTTAGACTTAGCCCTTTGCAATATTAACTTAGATTATAAAGACTGCCGTGATGACGGAGTGATAGACGCAGCCACTGTTGTTTTGCACAAGCCTGAGGTGTTGAACCCTTACTTTGAGGCCAACAGGTCTAAAGGGCAATTTAAACCCAAGACTTCTTTTTTGTCAGAAGAGGAGTTCAATAGTTTTTGGGCTTTAAATTTTGAGGCCAAAAGGCCTCATGGGGAGCTGCTACAATGAACCCTATAAACTTATTTTTTCTGGGTGTATTGGCCACTTTACCCATGGGACCTGCGGGTTTTAATGTGGCTTCAAGTTGTGTCAAAAAGCAGGAGTTCCCTAAAAGAGCGTTCACAGGATTTTTAGTTGCCGAAATGGTTTATTTAATGCTGGCCTTTATGCTTAAAGACCTGTTTTTAGCTGAGATTGTTTTTTGGAAACTTGTGACTTCAATAATTGCAGGATTATTCATTACTCTGTTTGGGGTTTACATAATTCAAAAAAAGAAAAGAAAAGACTCAGAGCTGCCTACGCCGGCATCCGGGTTTAAAAAAAGCTTTTTAATCACTCTTAGTAACCCAAGTATTTTAATTTTGCATTTAACAATTATTTTACAGGTGCAACATCTTCAGGCTATGAGCCAGGTCACATTAGTGGGTAGTTTTTTATTAGGTGGCGTTTGTGCATTGCTGTTTATCATTGCCGTGCTGTTGTATCAAAAAAAGTTTTTTTTCGAATACGGGGCACGTATTGAAAAAATATGTGGGTGGCTCTTGTTTTTTATGGGGTCAGGTTTGTTAATTATTCAAATACAAAAAGTCATTGCAGGGGTATAAAAATGAAAAAGTTAGTTTTAATTATGGTTTGTTTAAGTGCGCAGTTTAGTTTTGCAAACATTGAAAATAATAACTGTCAATTGACCCGATCAAAAGATGGCCAAAAGCTTTATAAGTGTTCAATGCTTGGTGGGGCTAAGGATATAAATATACTTCACGTTAAAGGAGATATTGTTAAGACCGCCTATTACCACGGGTTATTTTTGTCTAGTGAAATTGACAGAGCTTTATTTAAGGGCGTTTTTGATAAAAAATCACGAGCGGTAAAATCCCTTAACAAAAAACAGCGCAAGCAGTTTGAAAGTCTTAATAGTTGTTTATTAGCTCATTATAAAAAAAACACTTCTAGCCAGTTTATTAAAATGAATAAAAACCTAGTTCGAGGCATGAGAGATGCCGGCAACACAACCATTAGTGAAAAGAACTTTATAGAGGCTAATTATTTAGTTGAAACTTCAATTTACTTTGATGCTTTAGAAAAAAAAATGACAAAAAGCCCCGCCAAAGCTAAGGCCGAGTTATTGGCTCGCTGTGGGCCTCGGTTTGTTGTTAAAGGTATATTTGGGATATTGAAAAAGATTTCAAAGCCCTTTAAAGAGTTAAAAATGGGCTGCACAGGTGTTGCCGCTTCGGCCCCAATGACAAGTGATGGGGGGTTAGTTTTAGGCCGTAATTTTGACACTGGCCTTTTAGGTTACTTTGAAAAAGAGCACCTTATACTCATCCATGATTTACCTAATAAAACAAGAGTGGTTGGCTTTGCAAGTGCCGGGCTTCATTACGCCGCAGGAGTGAGTGGTTTTAACTCTCATGGTTTAGTCGCCTCACTGCATGAGCTACAAACAGAAGCGGTAACAACGGGCGCTCGAACGGTCTGCAAACGTGGTGGGTGTAGGAATGGATCAAAAAGGATTAAAACAGAGGTGACCCCCTATTTACTACACCGGGTACTTATGGAGGCTAAAACTTTAGACCAAGCCATTAGCCTTATTAAAAGCACAAGGGGCCTGGGTGCATGGACTATTTTAATAGCAGATAGTAAGACCAATGAAATTGCCTCTATTGAAATTTCAGGTAAAAAAGTAGCTGTAGCCAGACGGGTTAGAAACTCTCATATGGCTCAAAGTAATCATTTTTTTAGTAAAGTAGGTAAAAAGCATGGTTATGAATATAGTTTAAATAAAACCCTTGAGACCCGTGGGCGGTTAAATCATGTAAAAAGTAATTTGCAAGCTTCAGAGGGGCGAGTGGATTACCAATGGGTGATTGATATGCTTTCAGGGCACACTGATGATTATGTAGGCCCAAGGTCGTTTGGTCGCACAACGACAAAGGTATATACAGCGGTGACGCATGTTATGGTCCCTCAGCGTAATGAGGCCTGGATGAGTTTAGGGGAGTCCTACCCCACCACCTCATCTACATTTTTTGGAATAAGGTTTAACACCGACAAAGAAGTACCCTTTGAGTTGATTGGCACAACAAAAGCTGCAAAATTTGAGGGGCGAGACAACTGGTACCGATCCCTAAAGTACTACGTGAGAGCTTATATTAACCAACAGTCGGCGAATATAAATCCCTCTTTAAATATGTCTGTAATTGAAAATCTAAACTTAGCTATTCAGTGGTCTTTAAAAGATAATATTGTCGAAATGCCTTATTACTTTATGCGAGCGCGCATGCGGGCTCAAATGTCGGCTTTAAGCCATTTTGAGAAAAACGATACATTAGCTCGGCAGCAGTTATTAAGTGCTCAAAGTGACTGGTTATTTTTGTTAAAAAGCCTACAGCAGGGTCGTGTACAGCTGCACCCTTATCAAGAGTCTTTAGTGCACCTTTGGCTTTACCGTACAAGTGAACTGTTAACACAATTAGGAGCTACAGGGGTGAGCCCAGGGCCCCATTATAAAGCGGCTACAGAGGGTTTTAAAGCTTTAAAAATGGATCATAAAAAGCATTTTTACTTTAATGAACTTATAAGGACCCTGCGTCGCCCTTATACTTTTAACCAAGCTAAGAATGATGAGATTCATTTTGGTACTGTCGAATAACTTGCAAAATTGATAAGAGTTGATTAACAATGAGCCCCTGATTTTACTTTTAGGGGTTTTTTTGTTTGTCCAGTTAGAGCATGAGGTTTTAAAGGCTTTAAAAGCGCATCGCGCTATGGGGCCGAACATTTACCTGGCCGTGTCTGGAGGGGTAGACTCTATGGCCCTACTCGAGGTGTTGAGTCGCATAAAAAAAGCCTTGAAGTTAAACATCATAGTTTTACATGTTCATCATGGTCCGACGAGGTCAGAGGCTCTAAAGGTGTTTCGTAATAGATGCTTTCGCTTGGTAAGGGCCGCTTGTAAGGAGCGAAATTTAGAGTTTTTATCCAATGTCAGTGAGGTGAGTACTATTAAAAGTACAGCCAAATTTACGATTAAACCCTCTACGGGACTTAAAAGTGAGGCTGATTGGCGCGGGTTTCGACGGCAGCTTTTTTCAACCTGGGTGCCAAAGGGTGGGGTTATTGCCACTGCCCATCATGCCGATGATCTACTGGAAACAAGGCTGATTCATATGATCAGAGGGGCTGGGGAGCTCGGGGTTTCATCATTAAAATTTAAGAGTAATAATTATATTCGTCCGCTTTTAGTTTATAGCAAGTCAGATCTTAAAAACTATTGTAAGAAAAGAGGGGTGGGTTTTTTAAACGACCCCACAAATAGCAGCACTGACCCTTTGCGAAACTGGATTCGAAATAGCTGGCTTAAGGACTTAGAAAAAAAGCGTAAAGGTGGTGTGAAAACCCTTTCTGGCTCAATAGAGAGGCTCTTGCAGCAAGCCAGAGGTGGGGGGCTAGACCCTTCTGAGCTCATTAACGAGGAGGGTATTGATTTGAGAGCACTTCGAACCTTAAGCCTAGCCGAAAAAAAGCAAGTCCTAGCAAAGTACATGAACGACCTTAAGCTTAATAACTACACAACCTCACACATTACAGAGGTCTTAAAGCGCCTTGACAGTCCAGAGAAAAAACACAACTTTAGACTGCTTAAGTGTACATGGACAGCAGATGCGCGGCGTATAAAAGCTATTCTAAACTCCGGGACTAAGGGTACAAAGTGACTACATGTTGGAAGTGTATGTGCTTAGCTGTTATTCTATAACCAGTACATTTTAAAATACTTTGTCGCTAAGGAGACATAAAATATGCGTCAATCTCAAAAAACACTCGCCTTGTGGGCACTGCTCATCGTTGTAGTTCTTGTGTTATTTCAATTAAATGATGAGCGTGGTAAAAAAGTTATTAAGGATATGAATTATCCCACTTTTGTAACGGCAGTTGAAAAGGGCCATATTAACACCGTCACCTTTAACCGTGAAAACGGTAGAATTAAAGGAGAGGTTAAACCTGAGTTTGAAACCCAGTACAACGGTTCATCATTTGATATTGTTGGCAACACTGATGCTGAGGGTTTTAAAATTGTGCGCGAAAAGGGTTTGATCCCAAAGTACGAGTCCTCTGAAGGGTCCATGTTAACGAACTTTTTAATCAGTTGGTTGCCCATGATTTTAATCTTTGGGATGTTTATATTTTTTATGAAGCAACTGCAAGCTGGCGGTGGTAAAGCCATGAGCTTTGGTAAAAGCCGAGCTAAAATGCTAACAGAAAACAAACTTAAAGTGACCTTTAAAGATGTCGCCGGGGTAGAAGAGGCAAAAGAAGAGCTCGAAGAAATAGTGCAGTTTTTGAAGGATCCTAAAAAGTTCACCCGCCTTGGGGGTCGTATACCTAAAGGGGTTTTGCTTGTGGGTTCTCCAGGGACGGGTAAGACACTTCTAGCAAGAGCTATTGCAGGAGAGGCCGGAGTCCCATTTTTTACAATAGCAGGGTCTGATTTTGTTGAGATGTTTGTAGGTGTGGGTGCGAGTCGAGTTCGAGATTTATTTGAACAAGGCAAAAAAAATGCACCTTGTATAATTTTTATCGATGAAATAGACGCTGTGGGTAGGCATCGTGGTGCCGGCATGGGCGGCGGTCATGATGAGAGAGAGCAAACGCTAAACCAACTCCTTGTTGAAATGGACGGATTTGAAGGGTCTGATGGGGTGATTTTAATTGCCGCCACAAACAGGCCTGACGTTTTGGACCCAGCCCTTTTAAGGCCGGGTCGTTTTGATCGAAGAGTAGTTGTGCCCAAACCTGACATACTTGGCCGTGAGCTTATTTTAAAGGTCCATTCAAAAAAAGTCCCCCTATCAGATGGGGTTGATTTAAATATTATTGCTAAGGGAACCCCTGGTTTTTCAGGTGCTGATCTTGAAAACTTAGTGAATGAGTCGGCTCTTTATGCCGCTCGAAAAAATAAACATCAAGTAGACATGAATGATTTTGAGATAGCTAAGGATAAAATACTAATGGGTGGAGAGCGACGCTCTATGGTCATTAGTGAAGAGGACCGCCGTGTAACGGCTTTTCATGAGGCCGGTCACACCATCGTCGGTCAGTCGTTAAAGGGGCTCGACCCCATACATAAGGTGACCATTGTCCCCAGGGGTATGGCTTTAGGTGTAACTCAAACACTCCCTGAAAAAGAAATGTTAAATATGTCAAAAACAAAAGCGACAAGTATGATTGCTTTTTTATTTGGTGGCCGCGCGGCCGAGGAAGTGGCCTTAAATGATGTAACTACAGGGGCTAGTAACGATATAGAGCGGGCGACAGAGCTGGCTCGCTCCATGGTGTGCGAATGGGGCATGAGTGATAAAATAGGACCCATATCATTAGAAAAAAAGGAAGGCCCCGTGTTTTTAGGGATGCAGTCTAATGAGCGTCGTGATTACTCTGATGAAAAGGCCAAAGAAATTGATTTAGAAGTAGATCGCCTTATAGGGGATGCTTATAAGAGTGCTAAAAAGATCCTTAAAGATAAACGCCCCATACTTGATGAAATGGCTAAAGCATTATTAGAGCTTGAAACCATCACAGGCAAAGATGTTCAAATGTTGATGGATGGCGACAAGGTAGAGGCTCTCATAGAAAAGCGAGCCACGGCAAAAGCTAAACTCGAAGAAGAAAACGAACGCGCCCGTGTTGAATCTGAAAAAAAGGAAGCTCAAGAAGAAAAAAAGAAGGGTAGTGACCCTGTAGGCAACACAGACCCTGTAACAGCATAAAAAGCAACCAAGGATGGCATCATAGACCACTTTATTGAGAGCATAAAAATAACTGTAGGGCAGTTTCAAGTTCAAGATGTTGCAGATATTTTTTTGGTGTGGTTTGTTGTTTATAGAGTCCTTATTTTATCTAAAAGGTCTGGAGCTGTTCAAATACTTTCAGGGATTGGTTTTCTCGCCATTGCCTATTTACTCAGTATATGGCTTGAGTTGGTCACGTTTAACTGGCTTTTAGAAAAGTTTTTTTCAAATCTATTTTTAATCACAGTTATTTTGTTTCAAGGAGAGATCAGAAGAGCGTTGGCACAAATTGGCAGTAACCCCTTTTTGTCAGGGGTCACCTTGGGCGAAGAAGCTCATATTATTGATGAGCTCGCAAAGGGGGTTATGCAACTGGCTCAAAAGGGTTGTGGGGCACTTATTGTTATAGAGCGTGAAATTGATTTAGAGTATTTTATTGAAATGGGTACAGAGATGGATGCCACTTTAAAATCAGAAACTCTTTACTCTATATTTCAACCTCATAGCCCCATACACGACGGGGCTGTCATCATCCGTGGGGGCCGTATATATGCTGCTGGGTGCTTTTTGCCTCTGAGCAAAAACCCGTTATTAGATAAAAACTTAGGGACTCGCCACCGAGCGGCCGTTGGTTTAACAGAAGAAACGGATGCCTATGTTTTTGTAGTCAGTGAAGAGAGCAACAATGTAGGCATAGTACACAGTGGTCAGTTAGAGCCTGATTTGGACCATGCACAAATTAGACAGGCAATAAGTGATATTTTTAAAATTAAAATTAGAAGCTCAGATCGGAGCTTTGCATGACTTTAAAACAGCGATTTAATAAATACGTACTGCATAATGGGAGCTATAAACTCGTAGCTCTTTTTGTGAGCTTAGTGCTCTGGGTAACGCTGCTTGGTCGTGCTGATTTGGTATTAAGTCATAAAATGGAACTAAAATTTTCAATGATCCCATCAAGAGCCATCACCAATAGAGTTTATAAAAATGTTCAGGTTAAAATTTCAGGCCCAAGATCAGGCCTAAAGAGGTTCACAGAAAATGAAAGATTAATTTTTCTTAATTTAGAAAAACTACCATTAGGTAAAAGTAGAGTCCTTATTAACAAAGAGTCTTTAAATTTACCAGTCGGTGTTAAAGTGATTTCTATTAAGCCTCCAAGCATTAAAATTATTATTGAGGAAATAAAAAATAAGCGTAAAAATTAAGGATGGTTAAAAAAGTGACAAAGAAAAAAACTATGAATTCAAGCAATAGAGAAACAAGCAATATACCAAAGCTTTTTGGTACAGATGGCATACGGTGCACTTCAAATACATACCCTATGACACCTGATTTGGTCTTAAAAGTGGGACAAGCCATGGGACATTTGTTGCAAAAGCAACCCAGTCGTAGGGGGAGTGATAAAAGAACTGTTTTAATTGGCAAAGACACACGTATTTCAGGTTATATGTTAGAGCAAGCTCTCTCGGCAGGTTTAAACTCTATGGGTGTTCGGGTGATTTTGGTGGGCCCCTTGCCCACACCAGGCATTGGTTACCTGGCACGAAATATGCGCGCGGATGCTGGGGTTGTTATCTCGGCCTCGCACAATGCTTTTTATGATAATGGGATAAAAATATTTGGTTCTGATGGTTTTAAGGCCCCCGCTGAGTGGGAGAGGGAGATTGAGCGACTTGTTGCTATTGAGGATCTATCAAAACTACTAGCCCCATCAGAAAAAATAGGCCGCACACGTCGTATTGAAGACGCCGCTGGCAGGTACATTGTGTATGCTAAAAGCTCATTGCCTTACAATTTATCTCTTGATGGTTTGCGCATAGTTTTAGATTGCGCCAATGGAGCTTCATATAAAGTGGCCCCGGCTATTTTTGAAGAGCTGGGTGCAGAGGTGATTGTTTTAGGTGATACCCCAAATGGTTACAATATTAATGACAAGGTGGGGGCACTGTACCCTCAACAAACCTGTGATGCTGTTATAAAATTTAGAGCGGACCTTGGCATTAGTTTAGATGGCGATGCCGACAGAGTTATAATGATTGATGAAAAAGGGGATGTTGTAAACGGAGATCATATACTGGCAATATGTGCTCTTCACTTGGCCAGTCAAAATAGACTGCCTAAAAAAACAATTGTCGCTACTGAGATGAGTAATTTTGGCTTAGATAAAATTATGAAACAAAACGGTATAAAGGTTGTGCGTACAGATGTTGGTGATAAGTACGTTGTTGAAGAAATGCGAAAATCTGGTTTTGTGCTTGGTGGGGAGCAGTCGGGGCATATTATATTTTTAGATCACTCCACAACAGGTGACGGTTGCGTGGCCGCATTGAACGTTCTTGGTGTTATGGTGGGAGAGGGTAAAAAACTCTCAGAATTAAGAAGTGTCTTTGAGGACTCACCACAGGTGTTAATTAATACCCATATCACTCATAAGTTACCACTTGAAGAAATTGAGGGTTATACTGAATTAATCGAAAAAGTACGTAAGCAGCTTCAGTCCAATGGGCGAATATTTGTTCGGTACTCCGGTACAGAGCCTTTAGTCAGAGTTCTTGTTGAGGGGCCTGACAAGCGGTTAATTACAGGCATGGCTGAGGACGTGTCTAATTTTTTACAACGAGCACTGTCTTAACACATTTGAGGACCTATGAGATTAGCAACTATTGAGCAATGTAAAAAAATAGAGCATCTGTCTACTCTTGAATACGATTTAAGCGACGAAATATTAATGGAGTCTGCAGGGGCCATTGCGGCTCGTGAAATTGAGCAATCATTCTTCCCAGAAATAAAAAGAGGTCAGGTGGCTATTGTCTGTGGCCCTGGTAATAATGGTGGTGATGGGCTTGTTTTAGCCAGGCATTTACATTCAGCAGGGCATAGAAATTTAATTTTATTTATTCTAACTCAAGAAGGCTCTTCCTCTGAACTATTTAAAAAACAACTCAATCGTGTTCGTTTGCAGGGCTTAAAAGTAATTAATATTATTGAAGAGCCAGAAAAGAAAAATAAGATTTTAGATTGTTCTTTAGTTGTAGACGCCATCTTTGGAATTGGCTTAGCTCGTGAAATAACGGGTGAGCATTTAAAGACAATAGATATTATTAACTCAGTTAAAGTGCCTGTGTTGAGCTTAGATACGCCATCAGGCTTAAATTGTGATAGTGGCACTGTTTCGGGTGCTATTATAAATGCACATATGACGTTGTCTTTTGGACTAGCTAAGCCAGGTTTTTTTGTGGCTGAGGGGCCACAATATGTTGGAAAACTGAGGATTTTACCTATTGGGTTTCCTTATGAAATCCTAAGGAGTGCGGCGACGACTCATTTTGTGTTCACAGAAAAACTAGCAAGGCGTTATTTACCCAAAAGGCCCCAGACGAGCAATAAATCTGATCACGGCCATGTGCTTGTTATGGCGGGCAGTGAGGGGATGTGGGGGGCAGGGGTGCTTTGTGCCTCTAGCGCATACCGCGTTGGGGCTGGGTATGTGACTTGGGCGAGTTTTAAAAAACCTGAAGTATTAGAGGAGGCACCTGAAATTTTAACAACCGACTTGTCATCTGAGAAAATATGGAGTTTAAAAAAAGTTTCAGCCGTAGCTATTGGGCCAGGCCTTGGGGTCACAAAGCAAACCGCTGAGGTGATTGAGCGACTTAAAAAAACGGACTGGCCGGTGGTGCTAGATGCGGATGCCATTACTGCCTGTGTAGAGTTTGATTTACTCCCCCTTCCAAGTCATTGGGTTATTACTCCTCATACAGGTGAACTCTCTAAAATAATAAAAAAAGAAGTTCGATTTATTGAGAAAAACCGCTTTGAGTCAGCTTTAGAGGCCTCAACGTATACAGGTTGCCACGTGCTACTTAAGGGATTTAGAAGTGTTTTAGCTTACGGCCATAGAACTATGGTTATTAATTCAGGAAACAGTGCTTTATCAAAAGCAGGTACTGGGGATGTCCTAACTGGCATGATCAGTGGGTTTTTAGCACAAGGTGTAGACCCAGTGCAGGCAACAGGTACAGCGGCTTATATTCATGGTCGCATGGCTGATGAGTGGGTTAGGTCTGGGCACGACCGCAGAAGCCTCATGGCTTCTGATTTACGAAACCATTTGCCACAGCTTATGAATCGTTTAGAAACAGGGGCTCTTGTTTAGTCAGGTTTAAAAATGAAATCAATTACGGTAAATAATCTAGATGAGTTTAAATCATTTGTTTTAAACCTTAAAAAGAACTTATCAAGTAAACAACTTATTTTACTAAACGGACCTTTGGGATCTGGTAAGACACAGTTTGTAAAGTGTTTAGTTGATGGTGCTGATGATGTTACATCGCCGACTTTTTCTATACATAATAAATATCAATTAAAAAATATAACTATTGATCATTTTGATTTATATCGACTAGAGGGCGATGAAGATTTAGATTCAACAGGTTTTTGGGATATTTTTAATCAAAGCTCAGGGCTTGTAATTGTTGAGTGGGCTGATCGTTTGCCTCAAGAGGTTTACCCTTTAAATTGGCCTCAAATGTTAATAACCATAGGTCTTGTTGAGGGAGAGGCCGATCAAAGAATTATTACTGTTGAGTAGTTTTTTAAAAGTTTGAGGACTTTTTTTACTAGAGTCAGTTTTTAGTTAGGCGGATTTAACGTATTCGTCAGTTAAAGATTCGACAAACATTTTAACTGTGCTGGTCGCAAAATTTAGAGTTTCAGAGGTGTTTTTATCCGAACTACTTGTGCATAAAAGGCAGCCCCAAAGATTACCGTTACGAACTATAGGTACGGCAGTGACTTGTACTGGTGGTCCGGCCATAGGGAGGAAGTTGCCAAAAAACTGGTTATGTGTATCGCATTCATTAATGGGGCCATGGTAGGGCATGCTAGACCTGGCAACGACTCTAAATAAACTAGGGCTATTTAAAGGTACGGAGAGTGAGGTAGGGTCTTTAACCGTCCAAGTATTATCTCTTTTCCAAATATTAAATTTATTTTGATCATAAGTTAAAAACATAACACTTTGAAAGTGATGTTGTAGCTCTTTGAAGTACCAAGCTAAGGTTTCATCAAGTGTTGTGGCATCGCTTAGCTTTGCAGGGGGTATGACTGCAACCTCTTGGGTGGGTGCGGAGCTGGTTTGGTTTGGCGATAAGAGCTTAGACACCTCAACAGATGGAATCGTTATAGGCGCTTCACTGGTAGCCTGTTCAGCTACGGGTTCACTAACTCCAGAAACAGGCTCTTGAGTCTCTTGTGAACTAAGGGGGGCGTTACTTGGCGTCGAGCTTTGAGGTTTTAGTGAGACTTTCTCTGGATGATTATGTTTAACATTAGTATCCACTAGATCAACACTGAGTCCGGCGGGCGCTACATCTACTGGGTCTGCAACTTTAATCTCATCTTCTGTCGACTCAGGGGCCTCACCACTAATTAACTTATCGATAAGGGCTTGTTGGATTTCCTCTGGGGTGGGTGGTTTTTCGATTTTCATATCGAGCCCTTTGGGGACCTCTCCGCTTGTTTCGGCGCGTCCTTCGGCATATTTTTGGGACTCATCGGTCTTAATTTCCTCTTTCATAATGGCAAAAGGGTCATTTGTGTTAACCCCTTTTTTAAGGCCATCAAAATTTAACCCATCAGGAGTTTGAACATAGTCATCAGAGGTTGTCGCATTAAAATCAATGGGCTCAAAAATGAGGGTTTTAGTTGAGGGTGTTCCTGGAGTGTTCTCTTCTGTGGTGCTCGATTCTTGAATGGGCTTGTCGGAGTGGTTTTCTGCTTGAGTGGCCTTACTCTCTAAGGGCGCTGATGAATCAGAGGTAGTATTTAAGTTTTTAAGACCATTGAGTGACGAGGAGTCAATGGCTTGAGTCACCGTAATCGACATAGAGTCATCGGTCACTTCAGTGGCTTGCTCTGTAGTGCTAATAGTGCTTTCGAGCACCTCTGTTGCTTGTTCTATATCGGGTACTAAATTATTAAGTACTTGAGTGGCTTGCTCTGTATCGGGTACTAAATTATTAAGTACTTGAGTGGCCTGCTCTGTATCGGGAATTAAATTATTAAGGACCTGAGTGGCCTGCTCCGTAACGGGTACTGGGTCAGAAATATTTAACGAGTCATTTTGTAAATCATTTTGAGAGCTAAGAACTGGAGGTTGATTTACAATGGGCTCACTTATTGGCCCTGAGGCCTCAGGTGTATGAGACCTTAGTGCTTCCCAAGTGGATTTTATAAGTTCCGGTTTGGCAAAAACATACTTTACTTCAAAGGGGTAATTGTGGGTTTGTATGGGCTCAGTACAGGCTATAAAAACAACGTTCTCCCAAATAGATAGTGGGAGTACGGAGTCGTTGAACTCAACCTTTTGAGCGAGCTGTTTATAAGTATTTTGAATTTGAGGGGTATGAAAAAATGAGTCATTTACTTCAGCAATGCCATAGTACTCTTTAGCCCATTTAAAATAACCCTCTGAAGGTACATAGCCTTGCAGTAAACACCAGTAAATCAGAGGGGTTTCAGAGGGAGTCTCATTTTTCCACTGCTGTACTTGTTGATCTGAAATATTAAGGGCTTGAGCCCAGGGTATGCTGTTACTCATATTGATAATTTCGGTTATTTTTATATTGATCTTTAATAATCCCCCTATGTAAGGGATAGCTTAATAAATAAAATTAAGAGTGTCATAATTTGAGACGAACAAAAAGGGGCGCAGGAGTAATGACCTAAATGTGTGAGGGCTGGTGTTCTGGTTTTTTTTAGTCGGGCTAGTGAGAGCTCCACCGTTGAGCTAGTAGCTAGCTTGTAAAAAGGTGTCACTCGTTGGATTACGGGGCTTATACATGGCTTTGAGAACATTCCGTAACTGGCTGTAATTACTGATGTTATTTTCAATCTAAAGCGGGCCTGAATGAGGTAAGTTTTTTGAGTATTCAAGGGCCCATTTTGGTGTTATGTGTCAGTACTTATGTCCAAAGAGAGTTTTTGTTTAAAATCAGCCGGTCTTGTTTACCTCGATCATAATGCGACCACACCTCTTGCTACGAGTGTTTATACTCAGATCAGTGACTGGTCACGTGAGTGGGGCAACTCAAGCTCTATACATCAATTAGGCCGTGGCCCTAAGGCTTTAATTCGTAATGCGCGTACTAATCTTGCTAGCTTTATTGGCGCAAGCCCCCTGGAGATCGTTTTTACAAGCAGCGGGAGTGAAGCCAATAACTTAGCCATTAAAGGAGTGTATGAGAATTTATTAAAAAATAAATCTTTAAGCTCACGGAACCAATTTATTTTAAGCTCTGTTGAGCACCCGAGTGTTCAAAAGGCAATGGAGTTTTTAAAATCAAAAGGGGCGCAAGTTGATATAGTCAATGTGCTGCCTACAGGTGAGTTAGACATAGAGCACTTTGAAAGCCTATTGAGTGATAACACAGCTCTTGTTTCAATTATGTTTGCCAATAACGAGACGGGTGTTGTCTTTCCGGTAAAAAAACTCTGTAAAAAAACCCATGAGGTGGGTGCTTTGTTTCACTGCGATGCTGTGCAGGGTTTAGGTAAGTTGCCGTTAAACGTTAAACACTTGGGTGTAGATTATGCGAGCTTTTCTGGGCATAAGTTTTACGCCTTAAAGGGCTGTGGGGTTTTATATATTAAAACAGGGTGTGAAGTTCAAAGTCTAATTAGTGGTGGGGGTCAAGAACGCTCTCGTCGTGCCGGGACTGAAAACACTCTGGCCATAGCGGCCCTTGGGCACATGGCTTTAAAGTACAACTGTGTTTTAGAGCAAGCGGAGCGTTTAACTGTATTAAGGGACCATTTACAAACTGAAATTAGTAAAGAGATAGGGTCTATTGAAATTATATCTTTTAGAACAAAGCGCATCCCTAACACAATAAGCATGATGATTTTAGGTGTGAATGCTCAAAGTGTAATTATGAATTTAGACATGCAAGGGTTTTTAGTGAGCACCGGCTCTGCGTGTAGCTCTGGTAGCTCAGAGCCTAGTCCTGTGCTACTAGCCATGGGGTTCACAACAGAACAAGCCCTCTCTACAATACGTGTAAGTATTGGCTGGGGGACAACTAAAGAAGAGTTAGAGATGTTTGTAATGACTTTAAAGAACGTGGTGACTCGCCTTAGAGCCCTCAATACGGAGTCAAAATGAAGCCCAGTAAAAAAAGAGTACTAATGGCCATGAGTGGGGGCGTTGATAGTTCTGCCGCCGCCGCATTATTAGTTGAGCAAGGCTATGATGTGATTGGTGTAATTATGCAGGTTTGGGATTACACAAAAAATACTTGTGAAATAGACGCTGGCAATGGCAGTTGTTGTTCAAGTATTGATGTAGATGATGCAAGGGCTGTTGCCGATGTCCTAGGGATCCCTTTTTATGTAATTAATTGTGAAGCCGAATTTAAAGCCGCTGTAATTGATGACTTTGTAGACTCTTATCTTGAGGGGCGAACGCCCATACCTTGTGTAAACTGTAATACGTTTTTAAAGTTTGACCATTTATATAAAAAAATGAAAGAGCTCAATTGTGACTACTTAGCTACAGGCCATTATGCACGCATTGAAACCAGCGCCACAGGTAAGCCAGCAATTGTTACAAGTACAGATGATTGGAAAGATCAAACCTATTTTTTATTTACCCTAAAGCCAGAGATTATCCCAAAGCTAATGTTCCCTGTTGGAACCTGGAAAAAGCCACAGCTACGTGAATATGCTAAAGCTAAAAATTTACCCGTGTTTAATAAAAAAGACTCTACAGGTATTTGTTTTGTCGGTAAAAATGATTACGCAGATTTTGTAGAGCAGCAAGTGAGTGAACATAAATTAAAGCCAGGTCTTTTAAAATTATATCCCGAGGGAGAGGTCTTAGGGGAGCACGCAGGTATTCATAAATTCACAAGGGGCCAACGAAAGGGCCTAGGGGTGTCTTATAAAACCCCACTATATGTAATAAAAGTAGAAGCCGAATCAGGGGATGTTTGGCTCGGTGATGAAAAATATCTTTATAGTAATAAGGCTTGGATTAATAATATGAGCCTACTTGATGAGCTTATTGATGGAGAGACTTTAAGAGTAAAGGTACGGTTTGCACATTACGGAGCCGAGGCTCAAGTAAAAGAAACAAAAAATGACAGCATATTGATTGAATTTTCAGAGCCTCAAAGAGCTATAACTCCAGGTCAAGCCGCCGTCATGTATAGAGGGCAGCAATTATTAGGTGGCGGATGGATCATTTAAACTCTAAGTTCAAAGTCTCTACTTTTGGATGTAAAGTAAACTCTTACGATGCCGGGTTAATACAAAAGCAAATGCAAAGTGGTGGTTTAAAGTATGATGCCAATAGCCCAGACATACACATTGTAAATACCTGTGCTGTCACAGCCGAAGCCACAAAAGAGGCTATAAGAGCGATACGTAGAATAAAAAAAAATAATCCTCACTCAACAGTGGTGGTCACGGGTTGTTCGGCCCAGGTGGATACAGATAAATTTAGTGACCTAAAGGACGCTGATTTAGTCATTGCGAACTCTCATAAAGGAGAGATCTCGGAGCTCATTCATCGACACCTCAAAGGTGAGCTCAAAGAAAGAATTTTTAAGTCCAATATTTTTAAAAAAGAAGATCTCGGTGCTGGCGGGGGGATAGAGGTCTCACACACAAGAAGCTTTTTAAAAATTCAAGATGGTTGTAATAGTTTTTGTACCTACTGTGTAATACCCTTTGCGCGCGGTAAAAGCCGTAGTATCCCCATTGATGAACTTGTTAAAAAAATAAATGATCTTTATTGTGATGGGGTAAGAGAGGTTGTTCTGACGGGTGTTCATATAGGGGACTACCGTGATGAAACGTTTAAATTAAATAAGCAGGGTGTTATTGAGGACCTTATTGAGCAAGTCTTAATTCACAGTAAAATGCCTCGAATAAGGCTAACAAGTTTTGAGCCTGTAGAGATAACCCATCGACTTTTAGAGCTTTATAAGGACCCCCGTTTGTGCCCACACTTTCATATGAGTATTCAGTCAGCCCATACAAGGGTATTACAAGACATGAAACGTAATTATACGGCAAAAGATGTGGAGTGGAGCCTTAATATTATTCAGAAGCAGGTTCCAAATGCTTTTGTAGGTATGGATGTTATTGTGGGTTTCCCTGGAGAGACTGAAGATGATTTTTTAGAAACTTACAAGCGCCTAGAGTCTTTACCATGGGCCCGTATACATGTCTTTCCCTACAGTGAGCGCCCCAATACATTTGCCGCACGTTTAAGTAACAAGTGGCCACGGTCTTTAATTATGGACAGAGCAAAAACCTTGAGAGGCCTAAGCTCAGTACGATTCGCTCAAGAGGCTCTCAAACAAGTGGGTTTAGTAAAAGAGGCTTTGGTGATAGGGTCTAAAAATTCTGAGTACACACAGTGCCTCTCTACAGATTACTGGAATATCAGCATCCCATTGAATAGTGAACCACTCACCCCTGGGCAACTTATTCAGGTTAAAATTGAAGGGTATGAGCATTTGAGTGACTCTCGTATGGACGGCTTATTAACGGGCCGTTTACAGCAATTTATTTCGTATTAATAATGATATAGCTTGATTGAATAACTTGTCGATGGGCGACCCTGGCTGTTACGGTGTAGGCCCCTTGGCTTTTTATCGTGACATTAGTTAATTTCAAACAATGTCCGTTGCCGGGGTAGTACTGACCATTTTTAGTCCAACTATATATGACGTTGTCACCAGAAACTTCAGTGCAATGCTGTTTAGGTAAAAGGCTCTCGCCAGTATTTATTGTTAGAGAGTTAGAAAGTGGGCTCACCACCGACAGGCTGATTTTTTGAGAATTAATGTGAGCGGTATCACTAGCAAAAGCACTTGATGCCATTATATTAACAAGCACAAGCCTGTTTAGAATAGAAAAATTGACCTTTAGTAAAGTACCCATATAATCCTCCGCCCCGTGATTACTGTCATTCGACCTTTTAATGCTATTTAGTATTGCAAAAAAAGGGCCGAATTTCACAGGACAGTGGGGCGTATAAGTCTATGAAATTACAGGAAAAATTAAAATTTATTTATTCAATCGATTGATTCATCTGACTAAATAGTTCTGATGTGACTAGAATACTGTACTTTAGATCAGAACTTCGCCAGATGTGATTTTTATGACAGGCACTTACTGATGCAGAGCAATTTTTGAGAAAATGGAGCATCTATAGTGAGCATGGGGTCTCACTCAGTATCTGCGCTGAAATGGTTTTAACTTTTTTGTTATAAATCCAGTGACCTTTACTATACAACTTTTTATCGATTAAGGACTTGCGTAGCTTCTCTTGAACGGCAAGTGGTCTCTTTACAATTAATATAAAATGAACGACGCTTTGATTAAGTGGAGCCTTTTGTTAGATAAAAAAGATGCAAAGTGATCGGAAGTCGTGAGGCTTAGCCCCGCGACTTGTTTTTTTTACATTGAAGATTTTATTTATGGTTATATAAGTGCCCCTTGGGTACATTACGGCTCACAATAAATGACATTAATGTCTTCACGTGCAAAGCTAAAGGGGAAACATAAGATGAAATATTTTTTGACAGTGTTAAGTTTAAATTTGTTTTTTTTAAACCTTGTTGGTGCCGAGGCCGCTCCTATGGTTACCGTTTCCTATGATAATGAGTATACCTACAAGCTAGAGGGTAAGGATATCTTTAGGTTTTCAAAAGTTATTATCACTGGGCATATTGAGGGTGTTTTAGCTGAGGGAGAGAGTGAGAATCAATCAACCATAAAGCAATTAGACTCGTTAACCCTTAAGGTCGATAGTGTTAACAGGATTATACAGTTACATACTAACCCTCATGTCGTCAGACTTGTTGATAAAGAGTGGCTTATAGATACACTTGTCCCAGCAACTATTGTAAAAAAAGATGGTGAGTTAAAGAGTATCCAAATTGCAAGTCAGGATTATAGTTTTGCTTATGCAGAGTCTTTAATTATCAGAGAAATTAATATAGCTAAAGGTTTAGGAGCCACAGGCCCAGGTCAAATTTTTGTGAGCCTTACGCCAGGAAGCCTAAATTGCAAGGGGGCAAATAAATTACTAACTTGCACTCAGTCGTTTTTTACGATCATTAAAAGCTTAAGTTCAATGGACACTACTGGTGGTAATGGTGAGCCTTTAAGTAGTAAAAGAGGCCCTTTCTAAATTTTATCATCAATGTGTTTCAGGTAAAATTTAAGCTCTTCGATACTTTCAAATATATCATCCACGGCGCGGTGAGTGTCTTTTTTCTGGTGTTTAACGCCGTGGAGGTTTTCAAAGATGATCTTCCATGAGGTCACGTCCAGCATACGGTAGTTGAGCTTTTCATCTAATTTAGGCCAATATTTATGAATAAACTTACGGTCCTGGCCAATGGAGTTGCCAGAGAGTACGACGCACTTATCTACAAAATGTTCGCTGACAAAGCTACATAATTGAGTTTCAACAAGCTGGGGGGTTTTACCTGACGGTATACTGGCTGTGAGGCCTGAGTTGCCGTGGTGTTCGGTATTCCAGGTATCCATGTTGTCTATAAACTCTTGGGGCTGTTTGACTACCGAGTGGTAGGTGGGGCTGATAATATTTAGCTTTATATCAGTAGCGAGTGCTGCCACTTCAATGATGACTTCTTTTTCAACATCTAAGCCGGTCATTTCTAAGTCGATCCATAGGAGCTTAACTTCTTGTTTCTCATTACTCACTCTAAGAGTCCTTTCATTTTAGAGGGGTACGACAATGACGCCCTCATTATTTTTGCCGTTTTTTTGTTTTTCGTAGTGCCAGCTGTAGCCAGCTTGCTTGAGGTATTCTAAGACTTTGGCTTTAACAACTCCTGTGCCTTTGCCAGGCATAATCCTTAAAGTGGGGGTGTTTTGCTGGACATGTTTGTAGATGAACTTTTCTACAGCATTGTAGGAGTCATCAGCTTGCATTCCGTGTAGATCCAGAGTGGGAAGGGGTGTGTTTTTTTTGAGACCCTTGTTTTTACGAGATTTCATGTTTATTTAAGCCCTTGTCTGAATTAAGTATATTTAGTATTTTTGTAGTCATACTTTAACTTTAGGGGTCACGAGTGTCAAATTCTGTGAAGGTCTCAAGTGTTGAGGGTAACTCACAACGGCTTGATGGGGGGGCTATGTTTGGTAATGCCCCCAGGGTTGTGTGGGAGAGGTGGACTCCGCCTGATAGTATGGGGCGCATCCCACTAGCTTGCAGGTCTATGTTAGTGCAAATAGGAGATGTAAATATATTGTGTGAGGCCGGGGTGGGTGCTTTTTTTGAGCCCAAGCTAGCGGCTCGATTTGGAGTTCAGGACTCTAATAAACACTGTTTACTTGAAAATTTAAGTCAACGGGGGCTCAAAGCGAGTGATATCGATTTTGTTATACTTTCTCATCTTCATTTTGATCATGTGGGGGGGATACTGCCCACATACAAACAGATTCAAAACGG
>JAUVAX010000032.1 GCA_030591685.1 Pseudobdellovibrionaceae bacterium
TAATGGCGGAGAGGGAGAGATTCGAACTCTCGGTACACCCTTAAGTGTACGGAGGATTAGCAATCCCCTGGTTTCAGCCACTCACCCACCTCTCCGTAAAAGCGTGCTTAATTGCTGAATTATTTTGCTCTGTGAATTTGCCACAGGCCCATACCAGAATCAAGGCCAGAACAATGAAGCTCGGTGTTATTAGTAGTTTTCAGGGAACAATTCACGCTCTACTGTTTCAATCACAGTGTGAATGAGCTTTATATGCATCTCTTGTATACGGTCTGAGGTCTCAGTGCCCTCAATAACAATAGCTAGATCAGAGAGGTCTTTAAGCTCCCCCCCTCCTTTACCAAGCAGTGCCACTGTTTTAATCCCCTTTGTTTTTGCTACTTTAAAGGCCTCAATCACATTTTTAGACTGACCACTTGTAGAGAGCCCCACGAGAAGGTCCCCCTCTCGGCCCAGCCCCTCAATTTGCCTTGAAAATATATGCTCAAAACCATAGTCATTTGAAACACAGGTGGTGTGGCTCGGGTCGCCCAGGGCCAAGGCCCCCAAGGGCTTGCGGTCTTTGCGGTAGCGCCCCGTGAACTCTTCGGCAAAGTGCATGGCATCGCAGTGGCTGCCACCATTACCGCAGGTATAGAGGTTGCCGCCCTTTGTAAAAGTCTCAATGAGTAGCTTTGAGAACTGATCGCATTTTTCAATCTGCCCAGGGGCTGAGATAAATGTTTTTAATACCGATTGGGCCTCTGTTAATGAGTTTGTCCATAGGTTATGAGTACTCATGGGTCCTCTCCTTGCGCCTTTGTCTAAGGGCCTGCTTAAACAGGCCAGGGGTTGTCACGGGACACTTTAAGCCCCTAAGGGGCCTGTGTCACCCCTCTACCTTTTAAGCCTCAAAATCAAAGCACGCCAAGCGTAAGGGGGCTGATGCTCGATTTTTAAACCTAGAGCTTGATTTAAGCCCCCTTTAGGTCTACAACCAAACGCATCTTAAGACCTTCTCGTGTGCGCCTGTAGCTCAGCTGGATTAGAGTACCTGACTACGAATCAGGTGGTCGGAGGTTCGAACCCTTCCAGGCGTGCCAATTTTTTATATTGATCGCAAAAGTTATGTTCATCTTAAGCCCCCCTACTTTACAGTCATACTCAAGGGCCTTAGTTTTATATTTTTTAAACTTTTTTTATAGGGGCCACAATGAAAGTCGTCGTTTTTATACTCATAGGTTTGTTTGCAAACCCACTTTGGGCCAAAAGCTTTACCTACACTGATGCTCATGGTGTTAAAAACACCTGGTCTGTTAAAAAACTTTTAATGCACAAGCAGTTAGTTAATATAAAAAATCAAAATACTGAGGCCTTCCCCGGCGCCCCACAAAGCTTTAAAGCCATCGCCCTTCATCACCTTATTAATAGTAAATCTGATGGCAAAGCAGACCAGCTTAAGTTTAGCTGCACTGACGGGTACTCTAAAGTGCTCTCAAAAAAGGTTTCAACCTTTATGAGGTCTAAGCTCTCAGGCCCCACAGCTTTTTTAGCCATTGAAGACCCTAAAAACCCCTGGCCGGACTTGGCAGGGTTTCACAAGGGCAAGCACCGTGGGTCAGCAGGGCCTTTTTTAATTTTTTGGCGCAATGAGGGCACGCGAAAAATGAAAGACCAACCCTGGTCTGTTGTCAGTTTACAGACAGTGAAGTCAGACCCTGCAGAGGCCATCAAGCCCACTAATGCTAGTTTAATAGCCACAAAGGGCCACAAGTTATTTGTAAAAACATGTTTTGCCTGTCATACGATCAACTTAAAGGGCGAAGGCTCAATGGGACCTGATTTAAATTACCCCGAAAGCCCCATAGAGTATTTTGGCAAAGCCCGCTTAAAAAGATACATCAGAAACCCCGACAGTGTGCGCATTTATAAGTCGGGGCGCATGAAGGGGTTTAATAAAGAATCACTCTCAGACTCTGAGCTTGAGAGCATTATTATCTACCTACAACACATGGCAAAAAATAGACCTTAACTGGCATAAATCTTCGACAAGCCGCATCGTTAAGGGTTTGTTTTTATTACCTGCTCTCGGCCCTTGATTGACAAAAGCTTAAGGCTTATTTAGTTTAGTGGATTCGATGTTCAGGTGTAGCTCAGTTGGTAGAGCAGGTGACTGTTAATCACCCTGTCGCAAGTTCGAGTCTTGCCACCTGAGCCATTTTTTTTGTTAAGTCGTAATTTTTTTGAGTATACAGTCCAAAATCAAGCCTTAGAATAAAAAAACAGATACAAAAAAACCAGCTATAAGAAGCTGGCTTTTTGATTCATACAATGTCAGAGGTAATAATAATTACTTATCATCCCAAGCTTCACAAGAAATAGAGATGATTTCACCTTTAATTTTTTGACCCTTAGATGGTGAATTATCCGCAACATCAACCACTATCATGTCTGCCGAATCATCAGTGGGTACAGTCGCCAGTAACTGAGTTGAATACAGTATGATTGCTTGAAGTTTACTATCTGTATGTACGGCTTGACCCATTGGCCTTGCGTTTTCAATCTTTTGCCCAACAGTTTTTACCATACAAGAATAAAGTTTTTTCTTTACTCCGAGGGACTCCGCTGAGGCATTAAGCCCAACTAAGCTGTAAGCTAGGGCTAATAATATCGCTATTTTTTTCATTAATTCTCCTGTGTTACAAAAAACGGCAAGTAAGACTTAACTTTGTCACAGAACAAAGCTCCAAATCTACCGTACATGGATTTAAGTTATATTAACCATAGGTAAAGCAGATCTATGCCAGCATTAGTGTCTATAAAACTATTTAGGAGTTGTTGTAGGTCGTCGATGGCAAGAAGGCTCAATAATCGCTGCTATTTCGATGGGCGACGACGGAGACGCAATCCTTTGATTTCACGATCTCTGATTTATCGATGACTACGAAGCACTACATTACTTTATTTAAAATATTCTTTTCTGTATGATGAAAAATTTCTTTTTGGCCTTTAATTTTGATTAAAGTGTCTTCGTCATACCTGAAAGAGTTCTCATTAATCTTCTCCATTTTTAACTCATAACGGATAGATTTAAACTCTTCATCGAGAAACTTATTTGAACATATGCCGTAGGTTTCGCACCCAACATCAGCAGTCACTTCAAACATATGTGAGTTAGGGTCCGTGGTGCCGCCTGCGGTTACACTGATCCCTCGAGGAACAATAAAAGATTTCATGACTTGCTTGTTTTCGGCATCCCAAATCCAGTATCCAACCTCTTCATGAAATGGGCTTTCATCATCACCCTCCTCCCAAGCTATAGTACTATATCGCAGGGCAAAGAGTTTTTGTTCATGGTTATCGACTTGACCAATAGGCACAAAGGTCATTTCTTGTCTAAATTTTGTGTTTTCTACTTCTCGATTTGGATCAGGAGCTCTATTTTCACCAGCCCACTCGTTACTACTCCATTTTCCAATAAGAAAGGCCAATGGCCCGTAACATTTATTATCCATAAAAATCCTTTCGCATCTGACATGTTTTGAGTGCCAGGCTACTTTTTGAGATTAAGTTCGTCAATAAACTTAAGCCTGCATTACCTTTTTGAGGGCTAAGTGAGTTTTAAATTTTAATAACAAGTTGACCCTAAAATCATTGAGGAGTCGACTCTGTAACGCTAAGGATGTCCTCGGCCTTCCAATCGGCCGCCTCAAAAGAAAGCTCGGTAAGTAGCATGTTAAACTTCTCAACAGCCACTGGGTGTCGCTGCTGGTCCGACACAAAGTCAGCCGTCTGTCTCCACTCTGGCGATAGGGATAGGCGTGACCTAAGTGCTGCCGTAAAAACATCAATCCATGTTGGCGCACTAAAAGTAAAGTTCAAAGATAGGGCGTCGGTCACAGCTTCAGTACTGTGCCATGATCCCCGAGGGACAAACAACATAGATCCCGGTTTTAAGGTGATCTCCGTGGCATCGTCAGGCATTTTAGTGGGCATGGGTGCCATGGCGTAGCCCGTAAGCTCGTCATCCATTGGTAGGCCCATTGTGTGCCTTGTCATGGGGTTTTCTACATTTTTATTATCTGCTATCCACCATTTCTTAGTACCGTGAATTTGAATTACAAAATTCATGTTTTGATCAAAATGTGCTGCGGTACCCTTGCCCGCCTTCGTAGCATAAATTAAATTTCGTGCGTATGTCATTGCTGAAAGGCCCATGTCTTGCTTTAAATCTTTCAGCCACTGGTTGAGTAGGGGCGAGATAAGGTTAGCATCATTAAAAAGTAAACCCATACCGTTTTCAAACATTTTAATAGCATCTCCTGTGGATGCTTGAACAGCACTGGCTTCGTCTGAAACCTTTGGCAGATGTACATCTACTTTTTGTGGCCACATGTGAACGAGGTCTTCTAAAGATTTTAAAAAAGGCAGTTTAGTTAAATCACTAATTGAGTCTTTAAGCTCGTGTACGACAAAGGGGGAGTTACTCTCGTAGGATAAAAAAAATTCATCTTTTGATTTTGGGTAAATTAAGGACTCTAGGGCTTTACTCATAGACTACTTATATGTCGGATACATGCATAGCTCAAGGTTATTGTGTGCAGCAAAAAGCTCGGTCGTTAGGGGGCGTCTACGTTGTTTTACGGGGCCAGTAATTTACCTTACCAAACACTAAAATCACTTTTTCTCGACATTTCCAACTGTTGAGTCAAAAAAATCCAAATAGGCTCTGTAGTTCATCAATACTTCATCGATAGCCTTTCTTTTTTCAATTTTACTCGAGCCATCTGTCAAAGTTTTATTGGCCCCCAGAAGGCCCGCCATAATAATGTGAAGTTGAGCATCAGCTTTTGTAGGTAATTTACATTTTTTAAAAATAGTTTTGATGTTTACTTCAATGGCTCGCCCAAGTTTTTGGTATTCACTCATCGTCATTAAATTCTTCTTAATTTTACCTATATCTTTTTTTACATGATCGTGAATCTCAGACATATTAGTTCGTAAGGCCTTATCTGTAGGCCACTTCTCACCATTATCTAGTTTTAGCGCAGGGGTCGTTTTTTGGTGACCCTCATGGTGATGTGAGTCCTCTGCAACCCCCTGTTGAGTAAATAAAACTAGTAAAAATAATAAGCTTAATGTTTTCATTGAGTCCCCTATGTGTCTGGTAATTCTAAATTAACTCTTGCGCCCTTTATTTTTTATCTTGTAAAAAATCAATTAGCCGCCTGTTTTTTTCCATTTTATGGTTTTTTTGTCTAAAAAGGCAATAACCTCTTCAATTTTTTCGCCATGGAGCTCTATGCCTTTATTTTTAAAAGTACCGCCCACGCCTAAAGCCTTTTTAAGGTCTTTTGCTAAACTCTCGCACCACTTTTTATTGTTTGGTAGCCCTGTGATCTCTATAACCGTGCGCCCCTTACCAGAGGTGAGGCGACGCAAGTTGACCACCAGGTCCTTTTCATTCACCTGAGCACTAGAGACAAGCTTGCTTTTGTCCTTTTTTCGCAAGTCGCCTCTTTCATCTGACCATACTGTTTTATTATTTGAATTCTTAATCTAGCTTATCCAATCTTTTTAATGGCGGTATTGGTAAAATGGGGGCGGGGTCCTCGACTTTTTTTATAAAAAGTTATTACTCAATAGCATCTGCTGGGTGGGCCAATTGCAGGCCACCCGCTCCTGGCCGAGTCAATGCTCCGCTACCTAAAATTTTATACATTAACAGTACCCACATGCTACCAAAAACTTACGGAGCTTGAAACACAGCGCTTAGTCCTCGCTAGAGTGAGTATTGGCAGGGCGCAAAGCCGAACGACGTGCTCGACTGACTACTTGGCCTTTTTATTACCCGAGGCTTTTTTAGCAGCGGCTTTTTTAGCAGCAGCCTCTTCTGGAGAGATTCCCCAAGGAGAAGGTTTTGGACCATCATGTCTTTTACCCTTTTTTGGGGCGGCACCCTTTTCAGGCTTTTTTGTCACTGGCGCTAGTGCTGCTCTTTGAAATTCAGGGATATAATAATGCTCTTCTAGCAAAACGGCCTTTGGGGGCACTTTTTCACCTTCTTCAATTTTAAAAACTAAAATGCGGCCTAGTTTTTCTGCATTCTCTGCCGCGACATCCATAGAGTTGAAAAAATACTTTAACTTTTCGCCTTCCATCTTAAAAGTCTCGCCGAGACTTTGCTCGATCTCTTCAGGGGTTTTACCTTCAGCCAACAAAGCGGCTTTTGCAGTATTACCTTTAATTAATTTATGGGCAAAAAATTCAGTTACTGATTTCATGGGATCACCTATTTTTTTAGATTTATTTAGAGGTACAGATACACTTCTTTATCAAACAAATCAAATAATTCACTCATTTTAAATTACACAAAGGTTTGGGTAATAATTACCAGGATCTGTTCTTACTCTAGCCAGGGTTTTCTATGATTAAGCACCTCTCTAGGCGCCAATAATGGCAGAGGAGCCCTAAAAAGAGCTCAGATGACACCAAAATGCACAGAATCGCAGACAAACTCGTACCCAATACTCATATAGATTTTATTTGAGGTCGAATTACTCATATCAGTGTACAGGTTCGTTTCCTTTTTACCATGGTCTAAGAGGTGCTGAGTTAGCTTTGCCGTGACCAAACTTGCCAACCCCTTCTTTCTTAAGGGCTGGGGAGTAAATACTAAGTTAACGGAGCAAGACGTCTCAATATCTCGACCCCAAGCGGCCATAGATACCAATTCGCCATTTGCTTCGATGACATAAATCATTTGATTATCAATTTTTGCCTTCGCAAACTCTTTGCCATTAACTGGTGGATCGTTGGGTACCGCCTCAGAATTAAAATATTCAACCCACTCTCCAATTTTTTCAATATCATGCTGTTCAGCAACTCTAAAACTAAATTCGCCATTAGTTTTAGGCCTGTTCCCTTATTACAACGGTATATACCTCGAACCATGTTTTCTTTTGTTTTTTTGCCCGCATCCTCAGCGATATCTCTATATAAACTTGCCGTGTGTTTTTCGCCAACTATACCAGAGATAGAAAGCTCATTCTTGGCAAACTCATTAAAAAGAATTTTAGCAGCCTCTTGATCACACACCGGGGTCGGCAATAAATTGGCATTCGTGCGGTATTGACTTAACACAAGAGCACCAAGTAACTTATTGCCATCAAAAAGTGCGCTCTGATACATGCAGTTTGTCGGGTGAGACTGAAAGGCATAGGAGAGGCCTAAGCAAAGACTATTTTTTGCTTCTTCCTTTTTTAGCTGTGGTGAGACCTCTCTCCAGAAAACCTTAGGGTCCTCGTAAACTTTTACACTTTCCACTTCTTGCCCTTTTTTGGGCTTCACCGGTGTGCTCAGGATTTAACTGAGGCGGCGAAGCCTACCTAATTTTATACCTCATTGTTTTTAGTAATCACAAAGTATTATGTTTTATAAAAAAGTCACTTAAAGTTGATTACATCCATTTTATTTTTATTAACCGTTAATTCAAAAATATCAGGTCTAGAGTAATGCCCCCCAATATCCATCGAACGCTTCCCGTCAATAACAGCACCTAAATCGTATTCAGAGTATAAAATTCCTTTTTCTTTGGTCATTGGCCCCGCTATGGCCCCACCGAAAGGCTCAAATAATACGGCGTCTCCATTTGACAACCAATCATCCGGATCTGGAAAAACATCTGCTTTATGAGGAACTGACTCGGGTATATCGCTACACTGAATAGCCGTAGAGCAACCCGCAACCCAACACCCACCCTCACGGGCAATATGTCGCAAGGTTGCGAGCCAACCCTCTCCACAGTCCCAAGTAGGGGCCAAGTAAACCTCAACTCCTTGAGCGTACAAAGAGTATCGAGATAATGGCATATAGTTTTCCCAACAAAGTAATGTCCCAATTTTACCGGCGGGGGTGTCTATAACATTTAGTCCCCTGGCATCTCCCCAGCCCCAAACCATTCTCTCCGGATTTGTAGGTATAAGTTTACGATGAACATTTAAAATTTTTCCATCAGGCCCAATAACAGCATAGGAGTTATATAAGGTTGCCCCGCTCGCCTCACCATTAATTTCATTAAATCCCATGGTTACGGTTACATTACTTTTTTTTGCTGCCTCTTGAATCTTTGACAATTGATCTTTAGCTAAATTTACTGAGTTTTCAAAAAGCACATGATGAAAATCTTTAGACTTACCCATGTCGCCACCGGGTTTTAATCTCCAAACCCATGAAGGGTAGCCGGGCAAATAGGCCTCCGGAAACATTACTAGGTCAGCCCCCTCCCTTGCCGCTTCACTTATAAAATCACAAGCCTTCTCTATTGTTTGAGATAAATTTAAGAATACGGGCGGCGACTGAACGATGGCTATTTTTTTATTTTTCAAGATGTCCTCCTAATAATATGTAACCTAGTATTACATTTTGTTTGCTCGCCTGCATAGGATGAAGTTAACCAATAGGTTAAACTCCCGACTTGGTTCAACAACCTAATACGGAAGCATTGCTGAGCGTTATAGGGCCCTGATTTATGTCATGTTTTTAGGTGAGTAGGTAAGTTTTAAAGTCGACCTAAACTATGCTAGGTAGGGCTTTTAGATTTAATAACAGGCAACTCAATTATTTGTGAAGGTCATCAGCGCAAAGTTCATTTAGGGTGTTTTTAGAGTGCTGAGTTTGAAGTCATCCAAAAATCTGGTTACAACATGTTCAGCGAAAAACCAGTTCAGAGTTTCAAGCTCGTACGATAGTCTTTGGCCAAATAGTAATAAGTGATCTGGGTTGTGATGGCCTTTAGCACGCTAAGCCTCACGGCCACCCTAGCCACTCCCAGGCGTTGGGGGGCGAATCATCTGGGCCCCTGTTTCTATTATATTATTGATCTGAAGTGTTCTCGTGGCGTTGGGCGAGTACTTGTGAAAGCAATAAGGTCTGGTACCAGAAAGTTTGGTCACAGAGTGAAAATTTTTCCATTGTGATGTGAGCTATCAGGCCAGTTCTCTAGTGAAAATAAAAAAATAATAGTCTTACAGCAGGCAGTTATGTAGGGTGCCCTCATGAATAGAAAAGTTGAACTACTGGCCCCCGGCGGAGACATTGAAGCCGTTAAAGCGGCCATTGTTGGCGGCGCCAATGCTGTGTATTGTGGGTTAGATATATTTAATGCGAGAAATAGAGCCTCGAATCTTTCAATAGATGAGCTCTACGCTGCCGTACGACTTGCGCATGAATACAGCTGTGAAGTTTTTTTGACCATTAATGTAGTTATTTTAGAACATGAAATCCCAAACTTAACCAAAATGCTCAATCAAATTGTAAATAGCGGTATTGATGGCATCATCGTGCAAGATTTAGGGGTGTTTAATATTGTTAAAAAATATTTTCCGAGCCTTAATATTCACGCCTCCACTCAGATGACGACTCATAATGAAGGTCAGATACTCTTTTTAAATAAAATCGGCGCAACACGAGTCAACCTTTCAAGAGAGCTCAACTTAGAAGAAATAAAAAGCTTAACAACCTTGGCCCATAAGCACGATATCCTAACGGAGGTGTTTGTCCATGGGGCTCTGTGCATCGCCTTCTCTGGCCAGTGTTACTCGAGCTCAGTAAGTGTCGGTAATTCTGGTAACCGCGGGCGTTGTAGCCAAGCTTGCCGCGATGAATACGAAGAGACCGCTGCTGGCAACAAATACCCACTTAATCTTAAAGACAACTCGGCATATTTTAATCTGCCCGAATTAGTAGACGCAAAAGTGGACTCACTTAAAATCGAAGGCCGTATTAAAGGCGCCCACTACGTGTACACAGTTGTTGATACTTGGCGAAAGCAAATTAATAGCTTTATTAAGTCAGGCAAACTAATTGATGACGATACAAACTTACATAAAGTATTTAACCGTAGTTTTACCAACTCATTTTTAACCGGAAAACTTACAAAAGATATGTTTATAGATAGCCCACGTGATTATGGTGTAAAACATGCTATCGAATCAAAAAACGCCACCGAAGCAGACAAAGTCGAAAAAGTTAAAAAAAATCTTTATGATGACAGAAAAGCTCTAGGCGCAACATTAGCCGGTAAAACAAAAGCCCTAAGTACTGAAAAGCCAAACATACAGCTTAAATTCACCGCCAAACTAGGTGAGCCCTTAACAGCTGAGGGCATATTAAATGAGAAGTCTTATGTTGTAAAATCAAACGCCACCTTATGCCATGCTGAGGACAGTTCAATAACTGAACAGTTATTACAAAAGCGTTTTAAAAGTTTTAATAATGCCGCCCACTCACTACTCCCTTTAGATTGTACTCAGTTAGATCCAAATTTAAGTATCCCCTTTAGTGAGCTCACCGCAATTAAAAAGCAGTTGGCCTTTTTACTTAATGGCAGCGTTAATGTTGTGGCCATCGCCGAAGCACCAAAACTCATAAAAAACCCTAAGGTACAAAAAAACCCTCTACTTTCAATTTTAATTAGCAATGAAGCCGATGCCGCGCTTGGAGATGTTACAAGCGCTGATATTTACTTTAAACTCCCCGAGAGTTTAAAAAAAGATTGCACTAAACACATTGAGCTCTTACAAAGAAACCCACGTTTTATCCCCTGGTTCCCTGCTGTATTAATTGGTAAAGATTATACTGAGTCTGTTAAAATACTAGAGGTTATTAAGCCTAAAAAAATTGTTACAAATAACACAGGGGTCGCACTAAAAGCATTTGAGATGGGCATTGAATGGATCGCCGGCCCCTTGATGAACACCACAAACTCGCATGCTCTTATTACGTTAAAAGAAAAATTAAACTGTGCCGGCGCCTTTATTTCAAATGAAATAAATCGTGAGCAAATTAAAAACATTTGCCGACCAAAAGATTTTAAATTGATGTACAGTATTTATCACCCCATTTTAATGATGACCAGCCGTCAGTGTTTTTTTCAACGCACAGTTGGCTGTAAAAAGCCAGCTATTGAAGACAACTGTATGCTCGCCTGTACGAAGTCCACTACAATTACCAACGTAAAAGGCATCTCTTTTGCCGTTGATAAGCAAAAAGGTGGCTACCCTAGCATCTATAACCATGAGCAGTTTTTAAACCTTGATGCTGTAAAAGATTTTTCAAGCCTTTTTGATGAGTTCTTTATCGACCTTACAGATATTGGCTCCGGATCTAAAGAGAAGTTAGATAAAAAAATATTGATCAAAGAATTTGAAAAAATATTAACAATGCCGGATCAATCAAAAGAGATTTTAAATAACATGGTAACAACCTCAACAAACACTCAATACCAGCAAGGTTTGTAAAAAACGATTATGTCTGTAGCTGTCTTATACTCATTACAAAATTGCCCCTTTTGTATGCGAGCACGTATGGCATTATTGATGGCAAAACAAGAGGTCCTTCTTAGGGCTATTGTAACTAAAGACAAGCCTGCTGAAATGCTAAAGCGCTCCCCTAAAGGGACGGTTCCAATTTTGTTGCTCGACAATGGCAGGCTTATAGATGAGAGCTTAGATATAATGATATGGGCATTACAACAAAATGATCCACATGATTTATTATATAATAAACTACCCGAAATATATCCACAAATGCTCATACTCATTGATACTTGTGATAATGAATTTCGTAGCAACCTTAGCGCCTATAAGTACGCCAGCCGATATCATCAGCCCAATGAAATTAAGGTGCGTGGTGCTTGTGAGTTATTTATTAACCAACTCGAGCGGCTCTTGCAAAATAATAACTTTCTTTTTGGAGACACCCTAAGCCTTGCGGACCTAGCAATATTACCTAATGCTCGGCAATTTATAAATGTTGATAAAAAATGGTTTCGTGATACTGATTACCCATATTTAACCAAGTGGCTATCAAGCCTGATGCAAAGCCCTCTCTTTACAAAAGCCATGAAAAAGCACCCCTTATGGAACGAAAACCATGAGGAGTTTTTACTGACCTGGGGTTAATAAACAATCAGTCTTCTGTATTTTTAGCCGGCTAGAGTGTGTCGTTTTGAGATCGCTACGAACGCCCCTTCATGTTTTAAAAAAACTACTCGTAATTGGCAATTAGGCCTATTGGAGTGCCTGCGTAATCAACTGTCACCGAAAGGTCTTGCCTTTTGTTGTTGTAGTGCCCTGAATTAGATTTAGAGTTTTATAACTCTAATGAACATAAATTATTACCCTTGGTGTATTTAAGTTTTACACTTTTAGAACAATTGGGCGCTACTGTGCCCCCTCGTAATTTACTCCCGCCCCGTCACCTTATTATTAATCCACAGGTTAAGTTATAAGCTCTGAGTACCGATAATTATGTGTCTCGTAATTTATTTAAAACAACATGTGAGGTAATTTTGAAAGCTTTTTTTACAATTTTAATTTTGGTCGCTATTGTGGGGTGTGATTCGCCGGCACCCGATACCCAAGAGAATCAGGATTTCCAAACAGGCGCTCCTGACCCTGTTAGTTTATTTGATAGTCGATTGTTCAATGCACCCAGCGAGCAATGGGTAGCAAATAATGGCAGTTGTGACTCGCCCTTTACTATATCCACATACAAGTCGGGCGAAGATGATCTTTTAGTTATAACTGAGGCTGATTACTGCAGTACCCCAAAGCCATCCGGCAATAAAAGGTTTATATTAAAAAGTGATGGAACTCTGACCACTACGCTTACAGGCAAGGCTGTAGGGACGATGACAAGCAATAAAATCGTGTACTCAACAGTCAATAGTGTGGGCGGATGCGCTTATGATTTAGTTATTGAACTTTTAGATGATAATTCAGGAACGATGAGTGAAACGCTTACTAATTGTACTTCCAATTACAACTTCTCCACCACACTTACTATTGGCATAAAGTAGACTCAGTTTTTTATACAACTGGATTTAACTCAGGCTCCAGGCGCCTGAGCATATTATTTTCCCGTGAAGTTAGCCGCCACAAAATCACCTGATAGCTTTAAAAAGATATAGAGTTTTTTACCTTTTACGCCTTTTTCATTATTAAAGGTCACAACCCACTCGGCTTTACCTTTAAAATTCTTTTTCTCAGACTTATCAAAAGTCGCACTCCCCCAAGAAGCATTGAGCTTTCCTGACTTAATTAACCTTTCAATATGACTACGCCCTAATTCACCTGTTTTTGCTTTGGCTATTTTGGGCGTGCCATGGTGTCCATGAGAATGTCCATGTCCACCTCCGGGACCTGCGAAGCTTAATGTACTTAAAAATAATGATGTTAAAATAATTAATACTTTCATTTTCGTTCTCCTTATAAATTATCGTGCTTAAACTCTTGTGCTTTTGGTTTATCTAACTGCATGTGATGGTGAATATGGTTATCTTCACTAAATCCAAATTCATCGGGGTTAGATGTATGAAGATAACCATGTAATTGCATAAGCAGCAACATTAAACCGGCCAATATCAAACCATCGTTAGCAACTTTAGAAAACCGTTTAAAGACGCTGGTATGCCTAATGCCTGACAGCAATGCCAACATTATTGTTAGGGCGAGAATTTGTCCAAATTCAACTCCTACATTGAATGAGATAATTCTAAGTAACATCTCACTGCCGTTCTCACCCAAAGGAAGCTGTTGAAGCCTTGTGGATAATCCGAACCCATGAATCAACCCAAACATAAAGACCATGATCAATAAATTTGGTGCCTTCTTCATACCAAAGTATTTTTGAAAACCTTCATTATTATCAAACCCTTTGTAACATACACTAATGGCAATAATGGCATCAACTAACCAGTAGTTTGCCGTTATCCCCATAAGTGTCGCTAAAATTAAGGTAATACTGTGCCCCAGCGTAAACACACTGATGAATTTAACAATATCTTTAAAGGTTGTTAAAAAGAAGATCACCCCAAATAAAAAGAGTAAGTGATCATAACCTGTAATCATATGCTCAGCGCCAAGCCAAATGTATTTGAGGTATCCCCCTTCAATCATGGCACGCTTTGCATCTTCACTAATTCCGTGAGCAAATGAATTTGCTGACCAGAATAGTGGAAATAAACTTAAAATAAATTTATTCATATTTCCTCCTATAAATTAAAATTAAAAAAATAAAACTTACTTAAGAGATCGGAGGTCGAAAAATTCCAAACGGGTGTGGGCTTGAGATCAAGGTTTTTTCAAAAAAATAATTCTTAGACTTTACTTCGACTGAACGATTAACAATTTGATAAGGGGTGCTTAGAACCTTTATCTCATTTTGGGTAACTTTCGTGTGATCGTGATTATGTTCGTGCTCTTCTCCGTCTTGGCCATGCTTGTGCTTATGAGCATGTTTTTGGGCCTCATCGTCGATATTGTCATGATGGGTGACGTTGTATTTTGAAAATTTATCTAAATGAGTCTCAACACTCTTTAGCTCTAAAGAGGGCCTCATCTGCCAAAACAAGCAAACACATAAAAGTAGACAAAATATTTTTAAAATTTTAGAAATCATACGGGATAAGACTACCAAATATTTTTAAATTAAAAAACAATAATCTTTACGGCCTACAAAACAGCAAAAGGGGGCATGCTCGGCCCGATTTGTTTAGAGACATTGTCGTTGTTTTAATACGAAAGATGATACTTTTTTCACCACCCAAATCACACTTAAAACTCAGGCGCCAGACCACCTGTACAATCAAGATGGGCTCAACAAACCTGCAATTAGTGGATGCGGTAAAAGAGCTGTCGCCCTTTGCCAGCATTGACTCTAAAAAGTATTTTAATCATTACAATTACCCAAGTATAAATGGACATTGAAGAATCCATGCTTTAAACCTTCGTATATGCCCAGCAAGAACAACGATTTACGCTCTATTACCCGTGAAGCTATCCGCCAAATCCCAAAAACATGGCAACGCTTAGGCGGCAATTACATACATCAAGTTACAAAAAAAGAGCTCATTCGTGTTAACGTTCTAGCCGTTATCATTGGGATCTCAATAGGATATGCAGCCATTGGATTTAGAAATCTTATTGGCTTTTTGCAAAACTCAATTTTATTTCAACAGCTGGATACACATTTAGCCAACCCAGTTCAACACACAGCTGGCCTATGGATTTTGTTAATCGTTCCGTTAGGGCTCCTCGCCTCAACGCTGCTCACACGTTGGTTTGCAACCGAAGCCAAGGGCCATGGAGTCCCTGAAGTTATTGAGGCTGTTCGCACCCATGGCGGGCGCATACGAGCTAGAATAGTTGCCATAAAAGCCTTGGCCTCCAGCATTACTATTGCTTCGGGGGGTTCTGTGGGGCGCGAAGGCCCTATTGTGCAAATTGGCTCGGCCATTGGCTCCTATTTTGGCCAAATTTCTCATTTAAGCCCTAGGCTTATAAAAACTCTCGTTGGTTGTGGTGCCGCGGGCGCTATTTCAGCTACTTTTAATACCCCAATTGCTGGAGTCATCTTTGCCGTTGAGATTATTATTCTCGAATTAAAAACTAAATCATTTGTGCCCCTTGTAACGGCCTCTGTATTTGCGGCTGTTGTCTCCCGCTATCATCTTGGTAACGAACCTGCATTTTTTGTACCTGAATACACATTAAGTGGCCCCACAGAGCTCATTTTTTACTTTGGGCTTGGTCTGCTTGCAGGCATTGTTGGGGCATGGGTTATTAGAGTTCTATATGGGGTTGAGGACTTTGTAGATAAAATTAAATGTCATTTTTTATTAAAACCAATTATAGGCGGGCTATTGATTGCTTTTGTAGGTCTCTATTATCCTCAAATTTTTGGAGTTGGTTATGAGTCTATGACTCAAGTATTACAACAAAACATGAGCTTATCGCTTATACTCGTATTACTTATCTTAAAACCATTAATAATGAGTATTACATTGTCTGTGGGGGGCTCTGGTGGAGTTTTTGCTCCCTCGTTATTTGTTGGCGCCATGCTTGGAGGTGCCTACGGAATTATTGTTCATAATTACTTTCCAGATTTAACCGCAGGTCATGGGGCTTATGCCCTTGTGGGGATGGCCGCTGTATTTTCGGCAACAAGCCGAGCAACCTTTACCGCCATTGTAATTTTATTTGAGATGACCTTAGACTACTCCATTATTTTGCCATTAATGTTGGTTTGCGTAATTGCGGATCAATTCTCGTGGGTTATTCAAAAAGAATCTATTTACTCAATGAAACTGCGCCGAAAAGGCATAAAGTTTATCAATGATATTGGTGTTAATATTATGGGCATTACTTTAGTAAAAGATATAATGACTACTGAAATTCAATTAGCTGATAGTCAAATGAGCCTTGCTGAAGCTTCAGAAAAACTGCTCCCCTCTCACCACTCTGTATATCCAGTGGTTGATAGCGATAAAAAGCTACAAGGTATCGTTCTCCATGATGATATTAAAAGTCATGCCTCCAAAGGGCATCTTGACATGAAAATTAATGAGCTACTAGAAGAGGCCAAGGCTATTGTCTTTGCTGACGAAACCGTCCTTCAGGCTGTTAAAAAAATAGAAAAAATAAGAGACCCACGAATTTTAGTTGTAGATCGCCGTTACGGAACACTATTAGGTATAGTCAGCCCCATTGATTTTGTAAGGTTAAGTATTGCCGACGAAAGCTGAAGCTTATTAAACTAAATTGTAGGCAATAATTATTTTTTAATAATAAGTAACTCCCAATAGGATTGGTAATGCAATTATTAACACTAGATCGATTTGTGGTCGCACAGAAAGATGTTTATAGTAATGTACTCTTAGAGCTAAGTGCGGGGGAAAAAAGATCGCACTGGATGTGGTTTATCTTTCCGCAAATCCAAGGGCTCGGCAGCAGCGAGACCGCTCAGTTTTTTGAAATTCAATCTATTACTGAAGCTAAAAGCTATTTAAACAATGATATACTTGGTTCACGTATAATTGAATGCTCAAATCTGTTGATTAAGTTAGCCGGCTCGGACATTCAAGATATCTTAGGCCCACCTGACGATTTAAAACTCAACTCTTCAATGACACTTTTTGATAGCCTACATGTAAATAGTGTTTTTGATAAAGTTTTGAATTTATTTTACAATGGCAAGAGAGATCAAAAAACATTAAGCATACTCTCTTCCCTTTAATGGGGGAGAAAACACCTGCTGACGAAGCAAAAATATTTTTATTAGCAGCTTGGCTCTAGGAGCTATAAACCACTGAAATAATATAGAAAATGCCTTTTTAGAATGGCATAGGTAAATTATTATTTAGAGCTTATGCCCCTCTTTTTTTAATCAAAACTCATTGATTGTCGGTCTTTTTAAAAAATATGCCTGGCGTCTGAACTTTAGATGCCTATTTTTTTTGTGCGGCATTAATAAGTTTTATGACTTCAGCTTTCTTTGCTATCACTTCAAACCCGTCGGGCATAGTAAAGAGGGGGTATTTGCTAAGTGCAGACTTAACATTTATAATATTATTACCCCAAACTGTGTTGTTATCTTTTAAAAATAAAATCATCTGCTTACCAGCAAGGTCTTTGGGCTCTGAGTATTTAAAACTTGATTTATAGGCTGGCAATACTTCTGAAGCCATAATCCCATTAGTTAATTCCCCTATATGCCAACTCAAGAAAACCATAAAGTAAGTGTCTAAAACAGTGATAGATTTTTCGGTAAATTTATTATTAGATTTGTTTTTTAAAGATTCTAAGACTTTAAAATGCCAGAGTTGAAAGGTGAAGTTTTCCTTTTTGTGCTTTTTATCAGGATGCTCTATTTCAAAATCAATTTTTTTCTCAGTAACTATTGTTTTTTCGCCCTCAACAACAAGTATTGTCGATGATTTAGAAACAAGTTCTTTGAGTGAATTATAATTAGGATGGATTAGCGTCACCCATGCATTCTGGGATAAAAAAACCAAAATGCAAGTTGGATCCAAAGATAACGTTTAAAAAGATTATAAGTCATATCGACTATAATAGTGTGATAGTAAAAAACAAAAAGCAAGGCCTGAATTTTGGCTGATATATTCAGGCCACAAAGCAAGTAGACTTAAATATAGGTCTTCTCATGGCTTTATCAAGTGCTTTTTAAACTCTATTTTACGTGAGTCGAAAATAAATAAAATATGCTCAAAAGCAATTAAATGTATGCCCAAGAAAAGCTCTGGGTTGGAGGATGCCAAAAAAAGCCATGGATGAACTGTTGCAATAAAACATTGCCTCTACACGGGCTCACGGCTTGTCATGCTATAAAAATATACTTTTACAAATAGCGAATTTGTTTTGTGAGTGAATATATTTAAGGGTTTCAACAAATCTATCCATTGCTTCCCATTCTTTACTGAATTTATTTTTAAATTTTAATGTTTCATGCCTTCTAATTGCATCATTTTGGCTAACAACCATATTCCTAGAAAGGTAATACGCCGTTACATTTGCAAATCCAATCAGCCCAGTCATTACAGTTAAAAGACCAGAGCTATATTCGTTTGCAATAAGTGATAGCGGCAAATAGAGAAGGGCAGCATTTAAAGCCTTAGATTTAAAAACCATCATTGGGCTAGTGGCCTCTAGATCTAAAATATCTTTTTTATTGTTATGATTTCTTACAACACTACTATGTAGCCTCGCCGAACTGATAACTTCAATTAGATAATCCAGATCAGAAATTGTAAAATAATCTATACTAGAAAGATCAGGTAAACGCGTAGGGTTGTTAGAGTTAGCTGGGTCTATCGACATTTTATCAACACTGTTTTTAAAGTAGACTAACTTTTGTAATATTAATTGACGTTCTAAGCTTACGTCAGCTCGGTAGAGCAAAATAATACCGCTTTTGTTTAAAGTAATTTTTTGTTCATTTTCTTCATTCCAGCCAAGAGATTTAAAATTATTATTAATGGCGGTAATAATTTGGGTATTAAGTCTTCTTAACTCCCGCTCTTCGGCCGTAGGTTCTGCTGACAAACTTTTAGGCGAAAACACCAAAAATAGACCCAAGAAAGGCAATAGAATAAGCCTTTTTACACGGTAAGTGAGTTTTAATCCTTTTTCGACCACCATATCTCAGTGAAGGTTCAAGACCCATGCCAATCAATCAAAAGATGAGGGATGGGCCTGGTGGAGGTGTCTAGTAGCGGGAGGCCCTCACCTTATACTTGCCAGCGGTGAAGGCTTCACCTCAAATATAGGCCTACTCATGGCTTTTTGAAGTGCTTTTTCAGACTCTATTTAGCGTACAATTAAAGTCCCTGCCTCCGATACACGGACAGCTAAAAGGTGACGGTTACCCAGCCACAACTCTACGGATGCCTTAGAGCATTAAAGTAATTGTACCGAACACTATTGTCTTCACTGTTGTCATCGTCATACACAAGGTGAAGCTGTTTTTTTCTTAAATCTTTACCGTACTTTAGCACAAGACCTTCAATGTATTTTTTATCTTTTTCTGCAGTTAAATTACTTAGCACTACATCTAAATATATTTCGGCAATAAGCATATAGTTTGTAACTCTTTTCATATAATCAACATTAAGAGACACTAAATGCTCCCCAATATAGTCTTGAATCGTCCTGAAATAACAATTGTTATTATCATAGTGTCTATCCGCTTCTTTAACCTCATATTTAGTTTGAATATGACAAGAGTAGATGTTTGCTGACAAAACAACCATTGCAGAGAGAACCTCCAAATTATTAATGTCATCCTGACTATCAAGTGTCTCACTGAATTCGTTTAATAATATACGAGGTATGTTTGTCGGCAAGTTGACATAATAAGATGCGGTTATAAATCCCTCTGTAGCAATAACCTTTCGATGATTTTTTGAATTCATTAAAATTCTCAACCTGAGAAAGCTTAATAAAGCATTGTTAAAAACGGGGGTGATCGTTTGGTTTTTATTTAAATAGCTCCTGAACCCTTCTTCTAGTTCTCTTAGCATCATATTTGTTTTTTGTACGTAGTTCGCCGCCGTTTCGTCTTCATAAAAACTAAGTTTTACTGAAACTCTTTTGGTTATCTCCGACAAAAGTGTATTTATTTTTGCTATATCTGAATCACTTACTTCCTGAGGAGCCCCTCTTAAACAACTTTGAATGATTTCTGCTGAGTTAGTCAAAGAGGCATACCGTATAAACTCATTAGTATTCATCTGCTCTATTTTTTTACATATAGAGCTGCTTGCAAAAGCAGAAAATGAGAAAAACAGAATAAAACAACTTAATAATATTTTCAAAATTAACCTCCCTAAGGGTAAAACTCATCAAACTAATGGCGGTTTTTGAGTGACGGCTGTTTTTATTATGCACTTGCGTGACCATATCAGATGACTCGAACTGCGTCACAAAAATCACTCCAACTAGATACTATTTACATACCTTTAAGAGGGTTCATCTACCGACACCCGGACAAGCATTTACCCCCCCCCCACACAACTAAAAGGCGACGGTCACCCAATCACCATTGTAACGTTAGTCTGCGGTGCTCTCGTGGCGCTAGCCGGTGAGTGTGGAGGCCTCGAAGGTTTTAACCCGAAATTAGAATAAACAATGAACCGCCTGTTTTTTCTTTTTTTAGGCTTATTGCCTAAAAGGGCCATCACCTTTTAATTTTAATAATGCGAAGCCAGAGTACGACTTGTAAGATCCTTAAATTACTTATAACATCCTAATATCAACTACAAAACGCTCCATTAATAAATTTATTATCGGAGAGGCATTACGCACCCTGTTTTACATTAATTTAAAATGAGAGATAAATGAAAGATCCATTAGAGGGTAAGACATTAGAGTACATTGTAACTAAACTCGTAGAGCTCTATGGCTTTGAAGAACTGAGTCATCACATTCATATTAACTGCTTTACTCACGACCCCAGCATTAAATCCAGTTTAAAATTCTTAAGACAAACACCTTGGGCGCGTACAAAGGTTGAAAAACTGTATCTTAAAAATATGGATCAGATTGATTCAAAATGAGGTAAGTGCAGCACACTACAAAGTACTACAACAAATGTTTATTGCGCTCATTTATACAATCGTAATCACCAACCTTATACTCTCTACACAGATAAGGCCTTTTCTCATATATTGAACAAAGCATAGTTTCACGGTTTAAAGCTTTGCACCAACCATCTTTTTCACGCTTCATTGCATAGTATAGGCCCTCAACCTGTTCAGTTAATTCAATTGGGACCTGTTCATCCGAGTCATCAATGAGTCGAACTTCTAATCGACAACAGAGTGCGGTGCAAGTTGAACAATTAATTGTTTTCATAATTCTCTAATTCTTTAAAAAACCTTGGTTTATCCCATGGTTTTCAAGGTGGTGAAGAGCATGTAAGCCTTTGTTATCACTGCCTCAGCTTTTACGATTACTACAAAGTACCACATTGACCTGGTTTTTCTAGCTATTTTCAGTAAAAATATTTCGCCAATAATATGGCTGAACTTCCTTTAATTTTTTAGAATCCCATTTCCTTGAAGAGCCTTTACTCGGAAATCCAACCTGCACATCGCCACCATACAAATAAAGTCGTTCTTGGCAGATCCCACAAGGGGTCAGAACTATGTTTTCCCCATCTTCTCCTTGGTGTACACAAATACTTGCAACAATTTTTTCGCCCAACTTGTATGCCTCACAAAAAGCACCCGTCTCATGACAAAGTGAAACTCCGTCGTTAAGACAGTTCGGTGCGGTACTTGTAATAACCCTACCTGACTCGGTATAGATTGCCGCAGCTCCCTCATCTGAATTTTTACCAAACCTCTCTTCAATAAGATTCACCGCTGATTCAAATAGCTTTTGATCTACTTCCATAAAAACCTCAATTTGTTATTTAGGACATGATTTCGTGTCACTTAACATCACAGATCACCAGATGTCACATTGATGGAGGCGATTAAATCCGGTGCTCCGCTGGCAAAAAAGGGTGACCCTTCTAAGTTCAAATCTTCAAAAAGTTCTTTTTTCTTGTTGGACTTCATTGTTTGTGACAGTACGAACTCCTTTTGTTAAGAAAACTTAACTTCGTTGTTATGCCACACTGCCACTTCAATCTCGTTACCAGTTGGATCCTTCACATACCAAGATGTTGAATGTTGATAGGGGATTGGACTTGAATAAAAGGTTTCTAACTTGAGCTCTTTTATTTTCTGTTGCCACTCACCTTTATCCAATAGCCTGAGCCCGAAGTGATAGGTTTGATGGTAGTCCTCTCCGCAGTACCACTTTCTTTCTGGATACTCTGTAATTGCCAGCATAGTTTCTCCACTTTGAAGAATTCCCCATTTGTGTCCTTCTCGATCTACTCCTTTTTCCACAAGATCAAAGTTAAAATTTTTTTATACCAAATCACCGATTCCTCAAGGCTGGAAACCGTAAAATTAAGATGATCTAATTTTGCAACTGTATTTTTCATAGCTGCCTCCTTTGTTAAATTTAATATCGTCGAGTATTGACAATTAATCAACATAGAGGCTAATCAGTTGTCATATGGGCAACATAATGGACATTTTAGCTAGGCACTTAGCGAGTAATATTCTTGCCCTCAGACGGAAACAGGGGCTCAGCCAAGTGCAATTATCACAAAAGGCAGGGATTCCAAGGTCAACTCTTACTTATATTGAATCCGGAGAGAGCAATCCCACTCTAGGTAACCTCGCCAAAGTTGCAAATGCATTACAGGTTTCTGTTGAAGAATTAATCAGCCAACCGCAACCTAGCACTCGATTAGTCAAATCCAATGATGTTCCAATAGAGAAAAAGTCAAAAAATAAAATAACTGTGGAAAAACTTTTGCCCGACCCTATCCCTGGTATGGAAATTGATGGCATGAGTTTAGCTCCCGGAAGTCGTCTCAAGGGCACTCCACATATAGCAAGAACAAAAGAGCACCTCTATTGCTCATCTGGGCCTATGAATGTCTATGTAAACCGCACTCAGCATCAGCTTGAAACAGGCGATGTACTGGCCTTCCCAGGCGACGAGCCTCATGCCTATGAAAAGGCAAGTCGTTCAAAGAAAGCCACTTGTTTTAGTGTTGTAGTTTTTGCTCCAACTGGAATTTAACTCAGGCGCCAGGCTCCTGAGTTAACCGAAATTCACGAGCACTACAAGTAACTGCTTAGTCAGCTAAATTTTACGCCAGAAAGAAGAGGAGTTTTTTAGGAAAACCCTCAAAGGAATAAAAAAACTACTTACTGGATAGTCGTTCAGAGATGGCTACCCCAACTCCGTGGGCTGAAGCTGGGTTTTGCCCCGTTATGAGGTTTCCATCTATTACTACATTACTTTCCCAGTTATCTTTACCAACGAATTTAGCCCCAGATTTAATTAGTTCAGTTTCTAAGGCGAAGGGCATTACTTCGGGTCAACCCCCTAATTCCGGAATTTTTGTTATAGAAAAACGTCTAGTATTTGCACCTCATTTTTTTCATATTTTTGCATAAAATCACCTGGAGACATCATCTTTAACGAGCCATGTATGCGATCA
>JAUVAX010000014.1 GCA_030591685.1 Pseudobdellovibrionaceae bacterium
TAACTTTAAAATCTGCTAAGCCCAAAAGTATGAGTTTATAAAGCTTAAATAAAAGCCTAGATTTATGTTATTAACACTTTTATTTTTTATAAAAAAAGAGTAGCCTTTTTTACAACAGATTATACTTAAGTAAAGGGGTCTAGTTATGCACTCATCACTCAACGAATTGTACCAAAAACTCTGGGAGCAGTACACTCAAACCTCCCCCGAAATACAACTCATCCACGACAGCATTGTTAATAAGGGCAACACAATAGTTAATGACCATATTGCTTTTAGAACATTTAACCACAAGAATTTAGGTATAAAAAATATCGCAGCCCCTTTTATTAAATACGGCTATAAAGAGGTTGGACAGTATAACTTTGAAAACAAAAAACTATCTGCCGTACACTTTGAAACAAACAACGCTTGTGACCCTAAAGTATTTATTAGCGAGCTACAGCTTGAAAAATGCTCTGAATTTTTAACAAAAACTGTCAACAGCCTTGTCGATCAAATCACTGACGAACAAGTAAAAGCCCCTCAGTTTTGCTACTCAGGCCCTTTGTGGGAGCCGCTCACATACAGTACTTATGCTCAACTTTACGAAGAGTCTGAATATGCAGCATGGCTGAGTGCTTTTGGTTTTTGCGCCAATCACTTTACAGTTTTAATCAATGAACTTAAAGAGTTTTCAGACAATAACGATTTAAATACGTTTTTAAAAAGTAAGGGGTTTAAAATAAACTCTAGTGGTGGCGAGGTAAAAGGCACTAAAAAAGACTTTTTAGAGCAGTCATCAACTATGGCAAAAATGACCCCTGTAAAGTTTAGAGATCAAATAAAAAACGTACCATCAGTATATTATGAGTTTGCAAAAAGATACCCCTTAAAAGACGGCTCTTTGTTTCAAGGGTTTGTGGCCAGCTCGGCAGATAAAATATTTGAGAGCACAAATAAAAGCTGACTTTTTTTAAACACAAATCATATAAACGACCAATACATCCTCTATGTGTAAACAATACACAACTAGTCATTTAACAATGACACTAGGCGCCTCTGCATGTAAGGAGATGAGAGTGAATGATTAAAAAACAGTGGTTACACAAAAACTATTACTTAAAGTAACAGGAGAATATTGTGAAAAAGTTTTTATTAGTATTAACAGTACTTGCATCTATTTCAGCCTCTGCAACCTCATTAAACGATAACAAACAGGAGTTTTTACATGACTCTGATAACCAAATAAATTTAAATAGAATTTGCGGTATTGATATGATCTCTTTACAAAACATTGGTCAAGCTGCCGACGAAGTTACTATTCGTGATGCCACATCTGATTTTAGATCTAAGGGGGCTATAATTTTAAGAGTTTGTAAATATGAGCAGGGATTCGCCGTTGTTGCAACTTTTGAGGAAAGCACACCCGTTGCTTTGATTTTTAACTAGGTATGTGAACAAGGAGGGTTTAGTGAAAAACCTATTATTTGGACTAACTCTAGTTACTTCAACCTCAAACTATGATTCTGAAAACTTATTTTATCGAACTATGTATTTAGTCCAATCTATGTAACCTCTGTAGGATTAGACCATTACAATTTCAGATCAATTATTGAGGTCACCGAGAAAACTAAAAATTTATTAGAGATCAGATAAAAAACGTACCATCAGTATATTATGAGTTTGCAAAAAGATACCCCTTAAAAGACGGCTCTTTGTTTCAAGGGTTTGTGGCCAGCTCGGCAGATAAAATATTTGAAAGTACGCACAAAAGCTAATCATCTAATTAATTCAGGCTCTCCTGTTTTTAGGGTACGACCAGCAAAACGCCATAAATTTATTTGTTAAGTGCCCACAGTTATTACACTTTAGCCTAAACTTAATAGGAATTATTTAATTGTGGAGATTTTTAAATCGGCTGTAAGGGAGAAGGTTGTTCTGACACAGAAATCAATTGGTTTAAGCAAGACTATCTGTTTTAGAAACTTTTTTTTTGCGATATGTAGCTAATATTATTTTTATAAATTTTAAGTATAAAAAACTTATCAATATACCTATAACAGCTCCGCCTAAAATATCTGACACATAGTGAACCCCCACATAAACTCGGCTATACCCTACAAGCACGGCTGTTAAAAACAAATAGGGTGCTGCTACGGGGTAAAAATAAGAGGCCGTAGCCGCTATGGCAAAGCTTGTGCTTGCGTGATTTGAGGGGAAACTCGGTGATTTTGGCCCATACCCCACCCTTAAAACCGACTCTATAGCTTCGTTGTTATTGGGTCTCACTCGTTTTACAAAGTTTTTTATACCATGATAACAAATAGCATCTGACAGACCTGCCACAACAACTATGTGCACTATAACTTTTAAAGCCTTGGCCCTTTGTTTATACACCCACCAAGCCAATAATAATGGGCAAAGTACTGTTACTATAAGCGTTCTATGATGCAAGTTTGTAATGTAATTAAAAAATACATCTAACAACGGATGGGTTAATTTTATGTTTATAAGTTCAAAAATATGCCTATCTAATTGCAAAATCCAATCAAACACTCAACACATCTTGATTTAAAACACTAATTTTTTGTGACACAGATTGGGCAATAAGAGCCTCATCGCCCATGTCTTTAGGCTCTGTTAAGTTATTAATAGGCTCTCCTAAAACAGATTTAACCATTTTAGAATAAAACCCTTTTAATAATTTATTATTATCAATCACTGTGTCTACGAGCCCAAGTAATAGCTTAGTTTCAATACGAGAAATTTTTATTTTTGTTTTTTGCAAATAACTTTTTTCTATGTATTTAAATGACCCTAAGCCTAAAAACAACGACCATGAGCAGAACTTTCTATATGATTTTAACTCTACGGGGATACTTAGTATATATTCAATAGCGCAGTCGGCGTGTATTCGTAAGCTTTCAATCACCTCAAGACGGTCAAAAACAAAATGGCGACCCAGTAAAGAGTCTTCGGTTTGATCTTTTAAAAAGTTAATTTTCTGTAAAAACAACCCAAAGTGTAATGAATTAAAAATAATTTTATTATCTACTGTAAATTGTGGATTATAATAAGAGACAATCTCAGTTAAAGACTCACCTACTACCCCGGCCACATAGTAGCAGTACTCATTAAGCTCACTCATTGAGTTTATTTTAAAGTTAGTTTGAGAGTGCTTTTGCATACCCGTAGACATGGTGGTTATAAGATCAAAAATAATTTTTTGCACAGGCTTTGGAAACAAAAAAAAGTCTTCGACCACAGTACTTGTATCTTTTATGAGGTCCATTTCGGAGGGCTTATATCCGGACTCAAAATTATCCTGCCAAGTTTTATAGTTTCTTGTTTTTTTTTGCTCAAAAAAAGAGACAAAAGCATTAAAGCTCTTTACCTGGGTTTTATGTTCAGCCCACTGAGAGTCCTCAATGGTATCTAAAATACGGCATACTAAGTACATATGTGAAATAGGTAATTTTATATCCTCACTGAGCTGCTCAATACAAAAAGCAAAGCTTCGACTGACTTGATTTAAATGAGTTTGGTAAAACTGTGAGCAAATCATGGGGTTATCCTATTGAGGTCACCCTTAAATGTCACCTGATATCAAAGATTTAACTCAAATAAGTGTCCCTGTTCACAGGTTTTAGCTTAAAAAAGTAAGGTCTTACTTTTTTAAGCCTTTATGCAAAATTTATTTATTTTGTATAACCACCGGTAATGGCTGTGACGAGTGCAGGTGAAGATCCCTTTGAGGAAAGGCGATAACTACCTTCTCCTGCCTAAAGCGCGCATCAATACTAAAGCGTAAGTCGCTGCCTATTTTGTGTAAATCTAAAAAACTGCTTAATTGGCAAAAATAAAAAACATCAAAAATTAAGCTGCTATCTCCAAAATCATTAAAAAATACACTGGGCTCTGGGAACTTTAAAACCATTTTATGCTCTTTAACGACAGCCAACATTAGATCTCGCACTTTTTCAGTGTCAGAGCCGTAGGCCACACCAACGCGAACAGTGTGACGCACGACGTTGTCTGAGAGCGTCCAGTTCAATACGTTTTGCTCAAGGAACGATGAGTTAGGCACAATTATATGGGTATTATTAATAGACTTTACCTTAGTGGCGCGAGTGCCTATTTCTTCAACCACACCTCTAAGTCCACTGACTTCAATAACATCCCCCACCTTAATGGGTCTCTCGACCATTAAAATGATCCCACTGATAAAATTATTAAGTACTTTTTGGGATCCAAGCCCCACACCAATAGCAAGAGCCCCCCCCATAACAGTAAAAATAGTCACCGGGACATTTAGAAGGTGTAAAACAAACAAAGTAAAAACAATTAAAAGCACATAAAAGATCACTTGAGTGATTGCGGCCCTTGTTGAGTCATCAATATCAAACCGAGCCAGAACTTTATCTGCAATTTGAAGCGAAAGACGGCGGGACCACACATAACCCACAAACAACATCAAAATACCTATAAGAACAACACCGAGTGTTATTCTGTTCCCATCGACTTCATAGAGCTTAAAGGTCCAAAACTTTTCTAAAACAAGAAGTACGGTATTAAAAATTGCCGACAGTGTGTCCATTAACTAATAATCCGCTGCTATTGCAGTATTGGCAAGGCCAGAGCTAAACCCTAGACCCCGCTCTACCACATGAGTTTAAGGGTAAAAAGCAGGTCTCATCTAAAATTTAAATACGTGTTTTTTTACTCGCAAGAGACTCACGAAAAGCCCTTTCATTTAAACACTTTTTCGCATTCAGTCATCTGGACCTAGGTCCCCCCTGTTTAAAAAACACATCTTTTATGTTTTTTTACCCATAAAAATTGGAGCAAAATTAATGTGCCTATTTTTATAGGGCCCTTTTTGAAACCATAAATATTATTCACCCTTAAAAAAATCACTGCCCCAGAGAGCTAGTTATTGTTATAATTTTTAGAGCTATAAAAAACTTCTTTAAACCCTGAACACTCTGGAGCCAACTTTGAATAAGTTGACCTATGCAAACCGTTCTAATATGGAATTCTTAGAGCAAATGTACGAAAGCTACCAGCAAGACCCCATGAGTGTTGATGAATCCTGGCAGCTTTTTTTTGAAGGGGTTGAGTTTGGGCAAAATAAAGCTCCTTCTGAGAGCGCTTTTAATATCAAAGAGCTCGATGTTTACAGACTTATTCGAGCCTACAGAGATTTTGGCCACCTAAAGGCCGACCTAGACCCTTTAAAACTTTCTCAAAAACCCTCAAGGGCTTTAGAGCTTTCTGAGTACAACCTTACTCTTGACGATTTAAACACCCCCTTTCAATCAGGATCTTTTGTTGGTAAACCCGGGGCGACGTTAAAAGAGATCCTCTCAACACTTGAGAACACCTATTGTAAAACCCTGAGTGTTCAAATCGCTGATTGCTCTCATAAAATCAGAGCCTGGTTTTATTCAGAGCTCGAGGACCGAAAAGACTCTTTTAGCCTCTCTAAAGACGAAAAAATTAATATTTTTAAACAAATTTGCCGTACCGAATCTTTAGAGAAGTTTATTCACACACGATTTGTTGGTACAAAGCGTTTTTCAATTGAGGGGGGGGACGCCATGATCCCCATGCTTTGCCATTTGGCCGATCAAGGGACTTCGTTGCAAATGCAAGAGATGGTCATCGGCATGGCGCATAGAGGGCGAATCAACGTTTTAGCTAACTTTTTAGGTAAAGGTTTTGAAGAAATTTTAGCTAGCTTTGAGGGCAACGCTAAAACAGATTTAAGTTATGAGGGGGATGTGAAATACCATCTCGGGTACTCTGCCGACAGAGAAACCCCGCACGGCCCCTGCCATTTATCTTTAGCCTTTAACCCTAGTCACCTTGAGTACGTAGGGCCCGTTGTTCAGGGCATGGTGCGAGTGAAACAAAGAACTCGCCATGACACCGAACACAGAAAAAAGGTCGTCCCTATTGTCATTCACGGCGACGCTGCCTTTGCGGGGCAAGGGGTGGTTACAGAAACCCTGCAACTCTCTAAACTCCCTGGGTATACCGTTGGCGGCACACTACATATTATTTTAAATAACCAAATTGGTTTTACCACTCTACCCAGTGACTCTCGTTCGACCATGTACAGCTCCGATGCATCAAAAGTCATTAAAGCCCCCATCCTTTTAGTTAATGGTGACGATGTTGAGGCCTGTGTACAAGCCATGGACATTGCCATGCGCTTTAGAGATGAGTTTGGTGAAGACATTGTCATTGACCTCATTTGCTACAGAAGGTTTGGCCATAATGAGAGCGATGAGCCCAGCTTTACTCAGCCCCTTATGTATCAGACCATTAAAAAACACCCGACTTTAATGGCCCTTTACTCTCAGCAGCTCATCAGCGAGGGCGTTATTGATCAAGATTTTGCCGATAGTTTTTTTAAAGATAAAATGAAAAACCTCCAAGAGGTTTTAGAACAGGTACGGGTCTCGGCCCCTGAAAGCAAATTTGATTCCCTAGGGGGTCTCTGGCAGGGCCTGCGCAGAGGTACCGAAGAAGATTTTAAAACAAGCTTTAAACAAACTCAAATCGGCCTTGATAAATTAACCCCCGTGATTACCGCCTTAACAGAGGAGCCCACGGGGCTTAATATTAATTCTAAAGTTAAACGGCTTATTTCTAACAGAAAAAAAATGATAGATAACGACAAAATTGACTGGGGCTTAGCGGAGCTTATATCTTACGGGAGTCTTTGTGTAGAGGGCACCCCCGTTAGAATATCTGGGCAAGATTGCAAACGAGGGACCTTTACGCATAGGCACGCCTCTTATTTTGATCAAACTACTGGAGAAGAGTTCACGCCCCTTTCAAAACTCAACCCCACCGAAGGTGAATTTTGTGTTTACAACTCCTCACTTTCAGAAATGGCGGTTCTAGGCTTTGAGTACGGTAACTCTAGTGCTGACCCCAATTTTTTAATTATTTGGGAGGCTCAGTTTGGTGATTTTGCAAACTCAGCTCAAGTTATTATTGATCAGTTTATTTCTAGTGCTGAAGTAAAATGGGCCCGCGGATCGGGGCTTGTAATGCTCTTACCGCACGGGTACGAGGGGCAAGGACCAGAGCATTCTAGTGCTCGTTTAGAAAGGTTTCTACAGCTCTGCGCCCAAGAAAACTTACAAGTCTGCAACCTCACTACCCCTGCTAATTTATTTCACGCCATGAGGCGACAAATGCGTAGGGATTTTAGAAAGCCCCTTGTCATTATGTCGCCTAAGTCCCTTCTTCGTCACCCTCAGGTTCACTCTACGTTAGCCGAGCTTACTGAAGGGTATTTTAAAGAAGTCATCGAGGACGTTCATGTCACCTCCCCTGACTCTGTAGAGACCGTGATTCTTTGCAGTGGCAAAATCTTTTACGAAATTGATGCTGCCAGAGAAAAAGAGGGCTACAACGATCGCCTTTGTGTTGTACGTGTAGAGCAACTGTACCCGTTCCCAAAAAACCAACTCACTCCTTTTTTAAATGGATTTTCAAAACTAAAACGAGTTGTTTGGGCCCAAGAAGAGCCCCAAAACATGGGGGCTTACTTTAGCGTTTATCACAACCTTCAGGCCCTGATGAGTGACTTAGGTTTAAATAAGATCCCCTTAGAGTATGTTGGCCGTAAGTCCAAGGCGAGCCCTGCAACAGGCTCACCAGTACAGCATAAAAAAGAACAGCAAACCATTATTGATGAATGCATGAGTTTTTTGTAAGATAACTTAAAGAACCCTTAAAAGAGGACATAGTAATGCAAGTAAAAGTACCCGCTGTTGGAGAGTCAATCACTGAAGCCACCATATCCGAATGGAACAAAAAAGATGGGGACTTTGTTCAACAAGACGATGCCCTTTTAGTTCTTGAAACAGATAAGGCCAGTGTTGATATTGTTGCTGAACAAGCAGGGGTTTTAAGCATTAAAGCCCAAGAGGGTGAAACTGTTGAGATCGGAGCCGTCATTGCTGAAATTGACACCCATGCCAAGAGTGCAAACCCTGACACTCCCTCTAAAAGGCCGGCTCCGCCAACGGGTCAACCCACTTCACCCCCACCTCCTACATTAAATGGAGGCCTGCACCCTGATTTAAAAGAACACCTTAGCCCTGCTGTTGAAAAAATCCTTACTGAGCGAAAAATAAATCCTCAAACCATAGAGGGCACTGGCAAGGGAGGCCGACTAACAAAAGCGGACGCTCTTGGTGCTGAACCCACTTCAATAGCAAAGGCCGCACCTACTGTTGCTGCCACTCCAAAAGCCGCAGACACACCGGCTCCTAAAAAACCTATACCTCCTTTGCCTGTAGTTACGGGGCCCTCCTCTCAAGAAGAAGTCCGTAAGCCCATGAGTCAGCTTAGAAAAACCATTGCAAAGCGCCTTGTTGAGGCTCAACAAACAGCTGCCATACTCACAACTTTTAACGAAGTAGATATGACGGCCCTTTACAGCATAAGAGACGAGTACAAAGAAAAATTTGAAAAAAAACACGGTATACGACTTGGGTTTATGAGCTTTTTTGTAAAAGCCTGTTTAGAAGCTCTCAAAGAGTTCCCCACAGTGAACGCTTTTATTGATGGGACAGACATTGTGTACCACAACTATTACAACATCGGCATTGCCGTGGGCACACCTAAAGGGCTTGTGGTCCCCGTCATTAAAGATACTGACAGGCTTTCTTTAGCTCAAATTGAGCAGACCATTCGCCATTACGCCCTTAAAGCACGAGAGGGTAAAATTGCCATCAGTGACCTCACCGGTGGTACTTTTACTATTAGTAACGGTGGGGTGTTTGGCTCACTGATGTCGACCCCTATACTCAACCCCCCTCAAAGTGGTATTTTAGGCATGCATAAAGTTGAAGACCGCCCCGTGGCCATAAATGGTAAGGTTGAAATTCGCCCTATGATGTATGTAGCTCTGTCTTATGACCACCGAGTGATTGATGGCTCTGAGAGTGTTCAATTTTTAGTTCGCATAAAAGAATGTTTAGAAGACCCCTCAAGAATTTTACTAGAAGCTTAAAAGTAAGGAATAATAATGTCACAATTTGATTTAGTTGTTATTGGTGCCGGCCCTGGTGGTTACACCGGAGCCATTCGAGCCGCTCAATTAGGCTTGAGTGTCGCCATTGTTGAAAAAAATGAAACCCTCGGGGGGACGTGTTTAAATGTAGGGTGCATCCCCTCAAAAGCACTACTGGACTCTAGTGAGCACTATATGGTGGCTCAAAAAAGTTTAAGTGAGCATGGGGTTATGGTTGAAAATGTAAAATTAGACTTACAAGCCATGATGCAAAGAAAGTCAAAAATAGTAAAAGAGCTCACTGATGGCGTCGATTACTTAATGACTAAAAATAAAATCACAAAATTTTTTGGCCTTGGGTGTTTAAAATCAGCTCACGAAGTTGAGGTGACGTTAAACTCAGGCTCTAAAGAAATACTAAGAGCCAAAAACATCATGCTCGCCACAGGAAGTGTACCTAACGAGCTGCCCTTTTTGCCTTATAACGAAAAGTCAGTTGTCTCTTCAACGGGGGCTCTAAAATTAGAAAAGGTCCCTCAACACTTAATCGTCATTGGCGGCGGTGTTATTGGTCTTGAGCTAGGGTCTGTGTGGAGCCGCCTCGGGGCCAAGGTCACAATCATCGAGTATGACTCTAAAATTTGTGGCGGTATGGATACAAAACTTTCAAAACGACTTTTAAACATACTTAAAAAAGACGGTATGAATTTTATATTAAACTCCATGGTGACCTCTGCGGATATCAAGCGCAGTGGCACGGCACTCACCTTTGAAAATCGCCTCTCAGGCGATCAACAAACCATTGAGGGTGATGTTGTACTTGTAGCCACCGGTCGCCGCCCCTACTCTGAGGGGTTAGGTTTAGATAACATTGGCATCACTCGTGACAAAAAAGGTTGCGTTGAAATCGACGATCATTTTAGAACTTCTCACCCCAATATATATGCCATCGGGGATTTAGTCCGTGGCCCCATGCTGGCCCATAAGGCCGAAGAAGAGGGCGTTGCTGTTGCTGAAATCCTTTCAGGGCAAGCCGGTCACGTTAATTACCTCACAGTACCTGGGGTTATTTACACATGGCCTGAGTTTGCCAGTGTAGGCCAAACAGAAGAGCAATTAAAAGAACTCGATATAAAATACAATGTAGGGACCTTCCCCTTTTCGGCCAATGGCCGCGCTAAAGCCATGGGCGCCACAGAGGGGCAAGTTAAAATTTTAGCCGACAAAGTGAGCGATAAAGTTTTAGGAGTACACATTGTAGGCCCGTGGGCCTCTGACCTTATTGCTGAGGCTGTGATGGCTATGGAGTTTGGCGCCAGCAGCGAAGATATTGCGCGCAGCTTTCACGCCCACCCGACACTGACTGAAACTTTGCGAGAGGCGGCCTTGGCCGTAGACAAGCGCGCTCGACAAATGTAAGCGCCCCGTTTAATTTAATAAATAAAACTTTTTTAAGGGTTTATTGACTCTGTGACCCGAAAGGTCACAGGTAAAGTTAATACTTTTGAGCCGTGTTTGATTTGAAACCAGGCTCTATATATATCGGCAGTTATTTTACCTCTATTAAAATGGCTGTAATAGTAAGTACTCCCCTCAAAGGGCATTTCGGCATGCAGGTGCAGGTACTCAGTTGGGGTCTTTACATCTGATAGTTTGGCAATAATAGCATGCCCCCCCATCATCATCCACTTTTGTAAATCCTTACCCACTATGTAATGACCCTCTTTATTGATCATAAAAACTTTTAAATAAAAGTTAAATAAATCACCACCCTGCCCTGGGGTGGTAGTGTAGTTAAATTCAATTTTATAAAAAGCCCCTTTTATTTCAGGTTGCATATTTTTACTAAAGTACTTGGTTATAACCCCGTTTTTAGTTTCATCTACAAGAACTGGTAAATCATTTTTTTCGCCCAAAACCTGTAACTCAAAGTGGACCGTTTGCATACCATGGAAACGTGATTTTACCTCTATGTTAATGTCATAAAACCCTGGTTCAGATAGGCTGTTTATCGAATCAAAATTATCGGGGTATTGAGTGGGTAAATTGACCGCCACTTGAAAGGCCCCAAGACCTTCATCATAAAAGGGGTGTACATGAGAAAAGTGCTGTAAGCCTCTCTTTAAAAATACCAGGTGACTCACCTTTTCATGCATCGCCTGAAAGTCTTTAACGGGCTCTAAAATTTGCGTGTCTTCGTTTTGAGCAAAAAATAGAAAATCTAAAACTACCGGCTCCCCGGCATTAATAGTCACTGTCCTGGATTCTTTACCATTAACATACATAACCCCCTCTAAGGGGGCTGAAAAAACACGATACGAGTAAAAACAAATCACCAATATATATAGTAAGCGCATTTTTAACCTCTCTTTTTTATTTATCTCATTTTTTATGGTCTAGCTTTTAAAAAATAATTTCACCATACATTGCCCTCGGGCTCAACGAAAAGAATCATAGATAAACATGCTCAAACTTAAAGCAAAAAAAAAGCATTTCTACCATAAGCGAGCGCGACTAAAGGCTAGCGTTTTTAAGAGTGTGAAAACTTTAAAATACTCAGCTCTATTTTTTTTTAAAAAACCTTTGCCCCATATATCGACTGCACGTAACATTTTTAGTATGACTAAATACTATAAGTACCTCACCGTTTTACTCGTTATTTCCTTTCTCAACTCTACGTCTATGCAGGGCACAGGCCAACCTATTCAAGAGCCTGATTTTGTTCAAAACGCCCCTTGCATCAATAACCAAAGTTACTCTTATTACGAGTGCAATAATATTGGGCTACAAAGTCAGATGAGTTTAAAGTCCTCAGGGATCACATCAAAAACGGGCAACGACATATGGGGGTGGACAGATCCACTGACCAATAAAGAGTACGCCATTATGGGGCTGAACAACAAAACCTCCTTTGTTGACGTCACAGACCCTCAAAACCCTGTTCATATTGGTGATCTAACTACTCATACTTACTCTAGCCTTTGGAGAGATATTAAAGTTTATAATAACCACGCCTACATCGTGAGTGAAGCTTACAAGCATGGGCTGCAGATTTTTGACCTCACACTGTTACGCAATCAATCCTCTACCCCTGCTGTGTTTCAAGAAACAGCTCATTACAATTTATTTGGCAGTGCGCATAATATTTTTATAAACGAGCACTCCTCTACGGCTTATGTTGTCGGCGCTAATAACTGTGATGCGGGCATGCATATGGTGGATCTCTCGAACCCCACTAGTCCAGAGTTTATTGGCTGTGTGGACAAATCTATATTTGAAGACGTTGATAGAAACAGAGCCCCTAAAATTTTGCACGGCGAGGATTACACTCATGACGTTCAATGCGTCATCTACAAGGGCCCAGACACACGATACACTGGCCAAGAGATCTGCATAGCCTCTAATGCAGACACTGTTAATATAGTTGATGTGACTGATAAAATGCACCCCACCCAGTTGTCTGTAAAAAACTATGCAAATTTAGGCTATGTACACCAAGGTTGGCTTACAGAGGACCATAGATTTTTTGTTCTCGGCGATGAGCTTGATGAGCAGCGCTTTGGTCATAATACGAGAACCCATATTTGGGATGTTTCAGATTTAAAAAACCCTACGCTTATTGGCACCTACACGGCCAACACTAAATCCATTGACCACAACATGTATGTGCACAATGGCTTAATATACCAAGCCAATTACTTAGCCGGGCTAAGGGTTTTGAGCACAAAAAATATCAGCCGTGGCCAGCTTAATGAAGTGGCTTTCTTTGACACCAACCCCAATGAAGATCGAGCTAAATTTGATGGCGTATGGAGCGTTTATCCCTTTTTTAAAAGCGGCAACCTTATACTCAGTGGGTTTAACGGTCGCCTTTATATAGTGTCAGTTAATTAACTACTCATATATATTTAACCTACACCAATAACTTTTTTTATATTTTTTAATAAAGGCTTTGCCAGTTGGCGCGCTTTTTCGGCGCCAGACAGAAGTATTTTATCTAACTCGTCCGGGTGACTCATTAACTCATTATATTTTTGCCTATGAGGCAAAAAGTACTCTTGTAACTTTTCAAACAAAACCTGTTTAGCTTCGCCCCACCCGATGCCTGATTCAAAATGGGCTTTGAGTTTTAAAACTTCGCTGTCTGTGGCAAACTCTTTATACAAATCAAAAATAGTTGAGTTTTTTATGTCTTTAGGGGCCTCAGGGGGTAGTGAGTCTGTTTTGATTTTCATTATTAATTTTCTAAATTTTTTATCTTCACAAAAAAGAGGGATTGTATTTTTATAACTCTTACTCATTTTTCGACCATCAAGTCCGGGGATCAATTTTTGACCACTTAAAATAGGCTTAGGCAATACAAGGGTGTCTCCATAGTTGTTATTAAATTTTTGAGCAATATCCCGAGCAAATTCCACATGCTGCGCTTGGTCTTCGCCCACGGGGACATCTGTAGCATTAAACATCAAAATATCAGCCGACATTAATACCGGGTAATTAAATAGCCCCATATTAACCCCAGAGTCTAAATCAGCCTTGCCGTCTTCTTTGTTTGTACTCTGCTTGGCCTTATAAGCATGAGCTCGGTTCATAAACCCCTTGGGGGTAAAACAGGACAGTATCCAAGAGAGCTCAAAAATTTCAGGCACATCAGACTGCTTATATATAATAGTTTTTTGAGTATTTAAACCACAGGCCAACCAGCTGGCCGCCACATGGCGAGTCGCCTGTGACAGCTCACTGGCCTTATGCATAGATGTTAAACAATGGTAGTCGGCTATAAACAACAAGCTTTGAGCCTTCGTAGAATGGGCCAGTTTAAGGCCAGGCCTAATCGCCCCTAGGTAGTTGCCTAAGTGCACATCTCCAGTTGGTTTAATACCTGTTAGTATGGTTTTCATTAAAGCCCCGAGTTATTGTTTTTTTATTAAATACTTTACCTTTTTTTATAATAGTTGGATTCGCCAGATTTGTTGAGTGCTCAAGTAAAATAACTCATGAAATCAATTTTTTAAACAATATTGTTTTAAAAAAAAATAACCTAAATACACATTATTTTTTTTAAAAAAACACCTCGTCAACAAAATTGATAATATTTTTTTTAAAAAAATATGCTTATTTTAAAAAATTAAATATAAAAAAATTCCTAAAATTATTTCAATGGCATTGTAAATGACCACCTATATAAAATTTTAAATTTCACTTTTCACTTAAAATAACATCCCCTTATAGTTAAGATAACGTTAATGAATGCCTCTATCTACCTTAATTAACTAGAGTATTTCGGGTTTTCAAAATTTAATAAAAATTATTTTTTTGAAGATTTTTTTTATGCTCACAAAACAATCAAGTTCCAGTTTGGCACTCCAGTTGCATTATAAAACAAAAAATTAACACGAAGTTATGACAAGGGGCAGTAAGTTGATGCTATCATTTTTAAAAAATCAAAAAATCACTAAGGGTATCTCCTCACTCATTCTCATGATTTTTTTAATGTCATTTATAAATTTAAACCCGTCCTTTGCTGCCGAAGAGAATGAAGGCGAAAACCTCATCCCAAAAGGTGATACGTATACAGATATATTAACTCTTCAAAAGTCAAATATGAAGTTAGCGAAGGAGGAGATCATTAAAGGTTTACCCTTTATTAACTCTAATGATCTTACTCGAGATGCATTTATTTCTTTTAATTTAAAAGACTCTAGGTACAGTGAGGTTTTTTTAGAACTCACGAAAAGATTACATTATGAAATTCAAATTGAACCTAAAGAACTTAGTGAAAAGCGATTTATATTTGTCTTTAACCTCTCGCTAAGCCTTCTCTCACTCTCCATCGAAGACGGAAAACCGATCACTCCTGAAAATTTTATGAATTTACTGCTCATGGAAGCCCCAGAAAACGCCCTGAACCCTAAAAACCAAAAAATTGCAGACCATTTAGAGGCTGTATATATTGAGTTTATAAACAAACACAAATACATCCCCATGAATAATGCGGTGTTAAATATTTTAATATTAGCAAGAAACTTGGTTTTAACTCAAAATGAAGCCTACCCCTCTGTTGTTGAGGAGGCTAATAAAGACCTCAAAGTCCCTGAAGTCCCATATAAGCTTGTTTCAGCAACTCCTGATTTTGAAAAACCAGACCTTAAAACATTAAAATCTACATTTGATCAATCCTCTTATTTAAACTCTAGTAGTTTTAGTCAAGACACTCAGAATATTCAAAGAATTCGGGAGTACTTAGAAAAAACAGTGATTGAGCAACCCGAAGTTGTTGACTACCTAGTCAGTGTAGAAAGATCCAAAGCTCTTAGGCTGACAAGTGAACCCTTTGTTTATGCTACGATTGGGTTGCCAGGCAACGGCAAAGACACCATTGCTGAGTCTTATGTGCAGGCTATGCACCCGACAGAAAAAGAAGAAGCTGTTGATAAATATCTCTACCGATTTACAATTGCAAAAGACAAGAGTGACCTTTGGAGCGAGCTAGGGTCTTCAACGGGCTTTGTGGGCTCTGACGAGGAAGCTAAATTTATCGCGTGGGCTGTAAGCAGGTCAGGTGGTAAGTACCTTCAACAAGAAGTTCGGACTATGTCTGGGCCTTCTTTTAAGTATGTTAAAAACCCTCTTTGGAAGGGCGTGCCACTGCCCGGGACAACACCGCCAGATAAAGCGCTTGTTTTTATTAACGAGTTTCATAACTGGAGTTATCAGGTTAAAGATGAATTTTTAAAGCAATTTATCGAAAAGGGAGTTATTAATGTAAATAACGCCAATGGCGGAGAAAAGACTCTTGAAATCCCCTTAACTGTACAAATTGCCTCTAATAACGGGATTGAAGCTATCGCTGATCGTTATATGGATGGTCGACCTCGAGGTAAAAGCCAAACATTTACTGAACTCTTCTCCAGATGGAAAACTGTTTATAAAAACAAGCGCCTTTTAAAGAGCCTTTTAATGAAAGGTTCTAATAATGGCGGTGGCTCTGGGGCTGTAGGCGTCTCTTCAGCAGGGGGTTCAAGCAACACAGGAACCAGTGAAGAGGTCACGAACCGTATACAAAATATTTTTATGCTTAGACCATTATCACCAGAGGGTGTTCAAAGAATTTCTCAAATAGCTCTTCAGAAATTAGCTCAGTCGTATTTAAAAATTAAGCCCTCTATAGGGCCTATAGAGCTCACTTGGTCTGAAAACGTACCCTTATTTATACAACAATATCAGTACAGCGCTGAAGACAACGCACGGCCGATTAAAAATAAAATCACAGAGCTCATTCAGGCCACTATTGATGAGGTTATTTTTGAGCAAAAAATTAAAACAAGTATTGAGGGTCAAAAAATACATATTGATGTGACTGAAAATAAAGATGGTACTTTTAGTATGACTCTTGATGCCGAAAATACACAAAATGAAAAGCAAACCATCACTGTACCCATTGAAGGCACTGGTGTAACTAAGTACAATGCCCCATTAACAAATGAAGAGGTGGATAAATTATCAAACCTCCGTGCTGAAATTGAAAAACATGTTGTTGGACTAGATCAAATACTTGATAAAGTGGTCGATGCTATTATTGCTACCGAGCTTGATCGAAATATAAACCTAGATCGAGTGGGCGAAAAACCCCGCCCGGCCCCTGTTTTTGGGTTTTTTGGGCTGTCTTCAACAGGTAAAACAGAGCTCGGTAAAGTTATAGCTGAGGTTCTTACCGGGGCCCGAGAGAATGTCTGGGAGGTCGAAGCCAACCACCTTCAGACTGAGCACAAATGGGAAGAGTTCTTTGGCACTGAAAGTGAAGACCCTAACCATAGATCTAAATTTCAAAAAGAATATGACCGTAGAAACGGAAAGATGGTTGTCATATTAGATGAGTTAACAAATGTGAAAGATAAAAGCCTACTTCAAAAGCTTTACCCTTATTTAAGGGAGACTGAAGTTGCAGGGCGAAAGATGTCTAATATTACTTTTATTATCACCGGTAATTCTGGCCAAGAGGTTCTAAGGGGTATCCCTGAAGGGGTCCCAGAGCAAGAGCGATTTGAGGCCGAGCAACAGATATTTAAAAAATTCATAAATAACGAACGACTGCAGGAGCAAATCCTTAACAGGGACTTCCCTGAGCCTCTTGTAAAGCGTATTGGACTTGAGAGGGCGTTTTTCTTCCCACCGTTAAGTCATAAAGCCATCCGAGAGCTTTTTCAAATTAAAATTATTCAAGCACTTGATGTGACATTTTCGCCCCATCAAGAGCGACCCTGGTGGAATGTAAAATTTAAAGATACTGAAAATTTTAAAATCTTATTAGATAAATTAGCCGACGAGGGATTTAGACAAAGTGGTCAGGGTGATAGCATTAATCGCTATGCAAATTTTCATTTTGGTAAGAATATCAAATCTTTGCTCGATACAAATCATGTAAAACATGGAGTTGAAGTGATTGTGTCTCTGGACGAAAAGCAAACGCTTAAATATTCAGATCAAAGACCTGATGAAGACGGTAAAAATAAAAAAGGGATTTATTTAAAACTTGAGATCCCCAGTGAAAGTAAAACCCTCGGTTTATTTTTACCGGGCAAACCGTATGATCGTCCCCTCAAGCCATTAGATGTTGAAAGGGTTAAAACGGCCTACCATGAAGCTGGTCACGAAATCGTAGGCAAAGCCCTTACTGGCGACCTAACGGAGTCTACCCTTATATCTATTCGCCCCGGAGTCGCAGAGATTGACGGTAAGTACATTTACTATGGGGGAGTCAGAGGGCATGAAAAACTCGTAAATGCTCAGACGACTCGCGAAATGGCCCTGTCAATTATGGCCGGACTTTTAGGCGGCGAGGTTGCTGAAACCCTTGTGACTAAAAATGGGCGTCATACAGACGGCAAGCACAATGATACCGAAAGAGCCACACACATTGCTAGAAAATCTATTTTAATGCTCGGTCTTTCAGAGGTCTTTGGCCGTGAAGCCAAATCGCCCGACGAAACTATAGAGCAAATGGAAGCTCGAATATTGGTAAGCCCCAAAGCTGAGATGTACCAACAAGAGCTCACACTTATGTTAAAAGAGTCGCGACAAATGGCCGTTGAAGCCATACTCATTAACTGGGATATTTTTAGAAAACTTGGGCTTACAGTTGCTGAAAATTTAGAACTCAAAGAGGATGCCATAAAAGAATTTTATAAAAACCAAAAGCCTAAATTTTTAAATCACGATGAAGATAAATATATTCAAAAACAAGTTCATATTCGTAACAATGATTACTTTAGGTCCTCAACAGGCAAAGTGACTTTTTTAGATACCTTTGTTAATCGCCTTAGTCATAAGATTAAAGAAATGGCACAAACATTGTTTGGGAACGTTAAGGTCTCAAGCAAAATAACAGCAGCAGACATTAAGAGCCGAAAAGTTGAACTTTTAAGTCATCATTTGATGCCAAAAAAGTTGGCTGATGTAGACAAAATTATTGCTCAAGAAATCAATGACATAAGAAGGTCCGTACCTATACTAGAGGGCATACCTTTTGCTGAGACTAAAAAGTTAAGCACACCGGCTAAAGAAAAAAAGTATAGTGATGTTGTAGGGGTTAAAACTCGCCTTTGTGCCGAGTTATTTAAATGAATTTAAGTTTTTTGTAACTGGTAGATTATAAGCAAAAGCTGATTATTTTTAGTTCACAAAACTAACAAAAATCACCTTGAAAGTTTTTAAAAAAATTGAGGGGGTTAAAGCCTTCAAGCCATTACAAAAAAAATATGTTGCTCACTCAATAAAGCATCAGTGAGTCGCCAAGGGGTGGGAGTAAATCCTCTTTTATAGAGGGCAAAGCAAGGAGCTACACTCCTTGCTTTGTTTTTTTAAGACCCATATTTTTAAAGTTGCAATTTATTGATCCCAATTGACAGCAAATACACCCGAATTTTTGGGGACTAAATAATAAAGACGTCCTTGGTTTTTCATAACACCTGCAAACTGCTTTGCTCTTCGGCCGCGACCAGAAAACAAGTCCACTCGCCCACCCCCTCTGATAGCCCCACCTGTATCTTGATCGATTACAAATCGAGAGGATTTAACCCAAAACTTAGGTTCAATTGATTTTTTGTTTTCAAATTGGGGTTTTTCAAATTCAAGGTAAGCTATTGCCCCTTTTGGAAACATCGACTTATCTGTGGCAATGGTTCGCCCCTTAATAACCTCAGCCCCCATGGCTGTAATAGGCTTTGTATTTAATTTTCTGAAAAATACATAAGAGGGATTTTTATTTAACAGTTTCAACATTTCATCTTTAGGTAAACTACGTAAGTGTCGCTCAATTTTTTGCATACTCATTTGCTCTTTAGGTATGATGTCCAATAAAAACTTACCTATGGCCACATAAGGATGACCGTTTTGCCCCGCATATCCGACTCTAATGTGTTTACTTTTACCCTTAAATTTATTTTTAGAAAACACAACGGTCCCCGACCCTTGTATTTGTATAAAAAAAGCATCGACCGGGTCTACCCATGCCAATACCTCTGAGGTACTAGCCATAGGGCCGTTGTTATCTATAATGCCCTCTCTGTTATAATAGGGTAGTATTTTCGTTGAGTTTGCACCTTTAACTAAGCGACCCTTTAATTTATGTGTTTTTAAGTTATTTTCGACTATTATTTTTTTTATAGCCTCTAACTGTGGGAACTTTTGAGAAAAATCATTTAAATCCACAAAAACTAGATCTTTTGGGACTGTGTAAATTGGGTGCGAATGTTTTTTAGTTGGCTTTAATGACCCACGAATGACGGGTTCATAATAAGATGTGATCATAACTTCGCCCCAATCATCACCACCATAGGCCTCGTAGAAATTAAAATTTTGCTTTAATACTCTTTGAAAACCGTCAAAGTCCATACCCTCAGTTTTTTTTAATAATTTTTGAAGTTCTAACACGTATTCATTAACTGTTACTGTCTTAGGCCCAAATTGTAGAACCTTTTTTGTGTTATTTTTTGTTAAAAAATCTATGTTTTCTTGTAAGGAACTTCTTAAACTTTTATAGCTCAGGTCATCTGAGAGTACTGGCGTTTGCTCGGAGAGCCTCATTGAGTCGTAAACACTCTTTAAAGGAGCCCTTACGCATGAGCTTAAAAGTAATAACATTAGCAGTGTACTGTAGTGTTTCATATAAAACTCAGTCTATCCCTTACTTATAAGTAAGGACAATATAAAACACCCCTAAGCTTGGCCTTAAGTCATTATATGAATGGTAAAAAAAATAATTTGTATTTTTAATTTTATCATTGCGCCAAAAGTCTAGTGCCAAGAATTTCGTCTATAAATCTTCTATAAACTTTTTCATTGTATTGACCGGTTTTCATAAAATAATCATAATTAAAGTATGAAAGTTGCAAAAGACATGATGACAAGAAAGCCCATTTCAGTGCTCTCAAGTGATAGCCTTAATTCTGTTGCTAAAGTTTTTATGGACAATCAAATTTCAACAGCACCTGTTGAAAACCCCTTGGGGCAAGTCATGGGGGTCCTTACTGAACTTTCACTCACAAGGGCCCTTTTAAGGGTACACACTGGGGACAGCGAGCTAGACCTTGTCCACCACCACAACGAACTTCTTGAGCCCCCTTACTTAATTGATTCTGATGCCTCAATAATTGAAGTAGTTAACAGTATGCTAAATGCGCCTAATCATCGAATCTACGTGCAAAATAATATGGGTAATATTATTGGGATTATTTCACCTGTTGATATCCTCTTTTTACTCAATGGTGAAGAAAAACGCTCACAGGTTTTAAAAAATGATCTCAAAAGTGCTCATGAAAAAATCGTTAAAATGACCTCCACCATTAAATCACTCACCACCGCGACAGAAACCTATAAAGAACTTTATGATGACGCCCCTGTGATGATGCATTCTGTAAATGAAAAGGCTGTTATAATAATGGCTAATAAAAAAATACATGATGTTTTAGGTTATGATGAAAGTGAGCTCATTAATAAGCCTATGAGTTTAATCTACCCTAAGTCTGTACGTCATGAGGCCATACAAAGCCTCCAGTCCATAATAAAAACAGGCAAACCCGCCTCGTCTTACACAACAATGGTCACTCAATCAGGGGGCAAGCTTAGGGTAGACATGGCCTCTAACTCATTAAAAGACCACTACGGTAAAAATGTCGGCACTATAACCGTTTCAAGAGTTGTCGATTCTGACAACCTATTAAGAACATTGCATGGAACACTTAATAAAGAAGAGTAAATATTTTTTTAGCCTTCAACTAAATACTTACTATTTTGTATTTATATTATGAGATCATTTGAAGCTCTTACCTTATAAAAACTATTTAATATTTTGTTGTATAGATTAGTTTGTCGTTTACGAACTACTTATGCGCGAGTACACTTAATTAAAGATCGTTTAGATTATAATAAATTAATGACTCACTGGAGGCGACAAATGGCAAACCCAAAAATAGTAGACAAGGTACCTGCAATGGAAGACCTAGAACCAGGCACATACTACTGGTGCTCATGTGGGGAGTCAAAAAAGCAACCCTTCTGTGATGGCGCCCATAAGGGAACTGAGTTTACCCCAGAAGTGTTCAAAGTTGATAAAAAAGAGACCGTTGCCCTATGCCAGTGTAAACACACAAAGAACCCTCCTTTTTGTGATGGCGCTCACCGTACTCTATAGAAAGAGCATCATAGTTAAAGCCTTATCGACTCCTATTATAAAGATCAGATGCTTATTTGTTTTTTATAAAAAGTATTATTTTTTGGTATCTCTTTTATACGACTGAGAGGGCTTAGGGCTCTCTTTTTTTGTTGTCTTTTTACTCGCTCCAGACTTTGTTGATTTTGTTCGCCTGTGAGTGGGTTTTGATTTATTTTTTTCACTCGGTATTAAAAAAGTCTCAGTTAATGGGACATAAATATCTGCCGCCTCTTTGAATTGATCACTCGTGGTCTCGGGGATGGACCAAACCTCTACCCGGCAACCTCTTGATTTTAAATACCAAACTAGGGGCAGGTAATCTTTATCACCCCCAAGTATAATTGCGACATCTAGCTTTTCGGCCATGGTCACGGCATCAACTATTAAAAAACTGTCTGCGTTTTTTTCAGGGCGGCGAAGCTCGCCCCCTAGGCTTTTCCAGAAGGTTTCAAATGTTGGAGAGACATCTTTATAACTGGGCTTGTAGTATAAAATACGCGTGATCTCACGGTCACCCACATGCTCGATTATTTTTTTATAATCTACGCGACCGCCATATATATTTAATGACGACATCTCAATATTTTCAGCATCTACAAAAACCCCAACTTTTTGAAATACGAGAGGTTTTGTTGCTGCTTTTTCTGTACCCACTGGACTCAATACTCCCTTTTAATAACAAAAGCAGCTTAACACAGTTTAATCTAAACCCTAAACATCTTGGTCTAGGCACTTTAACCTTTTGTTAATCAGACCCCAAAGTCAATGCTGGCAGAAGGCCTATGGGTCACGATTTCAGCGTATCTAGAGAGTAACTACCGCCGCCATCATATCGTCTAGACCCCGTGCATTATTCTGCGTCCCCCCTTTATATTGCAACCTAATGTGTAAAGTTATGCGCTATAAATAAGCAGGCCTACAAAGGTTTTTTTGTGAACTCTTCATCAATATATTTTATGAGTCGGGCATTAACGGCCTCTGGAGTATCCCTAACCATAGCGTCTATATCCTTCATTTGATTTTCAATACGATTTAAAAGTTCATTAATCGCTCCCTGTGCAATACGCGCAAATAGGTAGTCCGGGTGGCGACGGTATTTAGAGCGCGAAATGTAATGCTCCCATACATAGCTTCTTGCGGGGTTAAACAGCACATGCACCTCGCTGTGCTCCCAACCCTTAAGTTTCATCTTTTTAGAAAAGTCGCGAAACCTGTTATAAATCTCTATATCTTGACGAGTTTGGTAATCAATATCCCCCGTATGATGAAGGGACTTATGTACTGCATCTGGCTTGTAGTCACCACTTTTATCTCTAATTGCAAGAACAGTCAAAACGTCTGCTAAAAACTCATGCGTAGGGGCGGTCATCGCCCTAAACCCAGACACTGCTGTACTGCCGGTAAATTCACCACCTAGCTCTTGTGAGATTTTCTCCTCTAAATATTCACTTTTCTTCTCTAACCTCTCACCTTCTAACTCTACTGACTCTCTCAACCCTTCAATTTTTGACCAAGCATATAAACCTAAAAGGATTTCATCTACTGTAAGGTCGGCAGTGTCTCTTTTTTCATAACTCTCAATTTTTTCATAATAAAATTCGGTCAACCGCTGAGATCTTTTTGTGGTTACATACCCTTCTTCAATAACCTTGAAATAATTAAAAAGATGCGAAGCCACAGGATGGCTTTTTAAAACATACTCAAGATACTTATCAACCACATCATGTCCACTCTCGTGAACAATAACAGCTCTTGATTTTCGTGGGTGCTTTGTAAACCCATTAAAATTAATTTGATTCGGTATGTGTATAATATCTACTAAATGATAGGCGTTGTCATAGTTAGCAACCACTTCAATTGTAACCTCTGAAGGCAGGTAATTTGGGTCAACAATATCATCAATAGTTTCATATAGCTTTAAAACTCTCTTTATAACCTTATGAAAGGCCTTGTCAGAAAGCTTTGCATCTACCCTTTTAAAGGTTATTTTTTGTCTACCTCCAGCGATGACAACTTTAACCTCTTTAAAGACGTTTCGTCTTTCGGCCTCTATTTTTTCATCTAAAGCACTTAATATTTTATGAGCTTCAGCATCGCTAATAGCTTTATCGGGATATTCTTCCATATAGTCTCGAAAGCTGGATAAGGCTTCGCCTTGCTCTGAAAATGTTTTTAAAAATAAGGACTCACAACTAGGGCCTGCCGAACTTATTTGAGAGAAACAAAGTATTGCAAAAATTAAAAATTTTATTCTCATTTTTATAGCATCCTTTAAGCGAAATATTTTTTAATTAGTAATATTATAAAAGCAAGTTTCGTTTGAAGTTTAATTAACAAAAAAAGCCCTGCTTTACTTGTGGCTTTTGTTACTCATTAAGTAATAAACGTATTTAACGATGTGACAATATATCATAAAATCTCAAAATTGAGAGGATATTCATAACCTTAATCAGGGCTCCTAAAAAGAAGTAAAAAGACCATACAAATCGTCTAAAGTTTAGACACAAAATAGTTTTATGAAATAATTTCAAAAGCAACTCAACTAAGTGGCCACATGAGGGCAGAGTTTAAATTACTATTTTTATAAACTCCACTAAAGGTTATATTTAAAATTTGGATACAAACAAGAGAAACTTAAATCAGTGCTTTTAGCATTTTAACCCCATCTCCAATGACTTTATTAAGGTCATCTATGACGTACTGGTCCTCATAGAGGTCACGGATATAAATGACATTGTCACTTAAAACCACCGGCCAATCACTGAGTTTTGTAAAAAACTGCCTTGGCCCACTAGTAGTTTTGACTCTCCATGTTCGTAAATCAAAGGAGTCCTTGATTTCAAGGATTTCAATGATTTTAAACATAAATTTAGACTCCTCAAGAGCTCGGTTTAAGGCCTCTGAGGAGCACTTGTCAAGATCACTCATACGCTCTACAAGCACTAACTCTTTACTCTCTATGTCTACAATGCTTAGGTACTCCATCGGCGAAAGATGAGGAAAGCAAGGACGAACCCGAGCCCTGCCCCATTGACCCTTAACTTTAACCTCGAGGCCCTGGGCTTCACTCCATTTAAATAAAATGTCTTTAAAATTAGTTTTAGAACCTTTTGTCGGCTTTTCGGTCATTGATAAAGTCATTGTTACCCCCCTATTTTATTTAGGTTTGTTTGTAAGGTGACAAACTTTGTGTAAGTCCCCTTAGGGTTATCTATAAGTTCTTGGTGAGTCCCTGACTCAACAAGCTCGCCATCTTTAATTACCAAAATGCGGTCTGCACTTGCTATCGTTGACAATCGATGAGCAATAGCAAATACCGTTCGCCCCTTGACCAGTCGATCGAGTGCTTCTTGGATCTTTTTTTCAGTCTCAGTATCTACTGAACTTGTAGCCTCATCTAAAATTAATATCTTTGGGTTACGCAAAACAGCCCGTGCAATAGAGACTCGCTGCCTCTCTCCACCAGAGAGACTTTGCCCCCTCTCACCCACAATGGTCTCATACCCATTAGTGAGCTTCATTATAAACTCATGGGCATTTGCTACTTTAGCCGCTGCAATAACGTCCAAAAGGTCTGCATCCGGTTTTGCATACCTAATATTTTCAAGGATATTACCATGAAACAAAAAGGGGTCCTGTAAAACTACGCCTAGGTGAGACTTAAAAGAAGCGGTGTCTAGTTCTTTTAAGTTATAACCATCTACAGTTATTTCACCAGAGGTCACATCGTAAAAACGACTAATAAGGTTTGTGATCGTTGTTTTACCACTACCTGAGGGGCCCACAAGGCCAATAACTTCGCCGGGGTTTATTTTAAAACTCAGGTTTTTTAAAACTGGTCGCACACCATCATAGGTAAAGGTCACATTTTTAAACTCGATCTCGCCTTTTAAAGTTTTTAATTCAATAGCTTTTTTTGTGTCTACCACTTCAGCTGATCGATCTAAAACCTCAAATACTCTATGCGCTGAGCTTGTCGCTCGATTAATCATACGAGCCATTTGGCCAATAACCTCAATCGGCTGAACAAACATAGTCATAAAAACTACAAACGAAATAAATACCCCAGGGGTCAGCCCAATACTGGCTGCGTTTTGAGCCCCCTCATTAAAAGCAGCAACGTGCTCTAACACACGTGGAACCCCAAAAAACCATACTGCCACAACAAGCCCACGAATAAGAAGCATCAAAACAGGCCAAAAACTTGTCCATGCTTTATGAATGCTATTAAACTCATCAAGAAGTACAGCATTTCGCTGATTAAACTTTGAAACCTCTTCTTGGCCCTTATTAAAAGCTTTCACCACCTTTATCCCGGGGATGGTGTCGGACAAACAATCAGTTAAATCCGACCACTTTCTCCAAGCCCTTAAAAAAAGAAGTTGCATTTTTTGGCCATGTCTATAAATCAACCAAAGTAAAACAGGCACAGGGGCACTGACCATTAAACCCAACGGGGCATCTAAATATATAAGTACCCCTGATAGCGTAAAGAGCAATAAAATTGAAGTACTGACCTCAACAATACCAAAGGCTACAAAGTCCCAAATTCTGTCGGTGTCTGAGCTCACGCGGCTTATCAGTGACCCTGTTTGACGCTTGTCAAAAAAGCTCAAAGAAAGCCCATGCATGTGTTCATACACTTCATCACGTAAATCTCTAGCTACGAACTCACCCATAATAGACATTGTCTTTAAACGCACCCATGCAAAGAACTCTCTTAATATATGAGTCCCAAAAAGTGCGGCGATACAAAGGGTGAAAATATACAGCCCCTCTTTATGAGTAATAACGCCTGATTGAAAGGGCTTAATGACATCATCAATTAAGTACCCCGTAAGTAGCCCAGGCACTAAACTCAAAACTGTCATGCAAGCAGCGCCCAGGCCCCCTAAGGCGACCTGACCCCTGTAGGGCTTTAAGTACGTAAGAAGCCTCCATATGACATCTTTACTCGATTTATTTTCAGACGCTGCACTCTCAGCTAACGGCTTTAGTAGCTCTTCTTGGTAGATACAATCTGGTGATTTATTAACCTGACCTATAAACCCTAACTTAATACCTTCATTAATTAAAAAAACAACTAATGACATTGGTCGCTGTTGCCTTAAAGAGTACCTTAAGGTCAAAAGTAACTCTCCTGATTTATCAGAAATTTCAAGTCTCTTATTACTCAGGTTTTCAATTTCTTTAGCCGAACACACGTGTGAGATATTTATAGTCTTTCTCTCCCACGTGCTTTCGAATTGCAAAAAGTATTCAATTGTATTTTTTGTTAACACAACCCAAGACTCTACTAAATTAAATCGAGAGCTTAAATCCACCATACTGTAGGCAATTATACCTTGGCCCACCATAAGGCGAAGACTCTCTGGCAAACGATCTGACTGTTTTAGTCGTTCACTTACTTTACTTTCATTATTTAAATTCATTTCAAATATTCCTCTTTGAACTCATTAGGTGTTACCACCAGTTATTTAAAAAGTCATGTTCGGGCCTTACACGGTGGACTTCATCACCTCGGGCCCCATACTCATCTGGACCCATTAGAGCCCACCACAAAAACCCCCATAAACTTGTTACTACTAAATTAATTAGTTTTAAAAAAAATCTTAAATTTTTCATTTTTATACCTCAAACATAAAAAGAACACACTTAGCCATCATTCATAGTATTCAAAAAGGGGCTCTTTTATAAAAAAAGCTCACAACAGGACACTATTTTTTTTGTTAGCGTATATAGTACTCTTGATTTTAGTTATTTTTAGACGACTTATAAGCTCTGCGCTCAGCCTCTGATTATCGAATGAACAAAGTGAGTAGATTGACAATCGGAGGCGTAGACCATGGACATTATTAAATTATCTTCTGTTCCATATATATTTTGTGTTAATAAAATCATCGTTCGCCTCCTTTCTTATTTATCGTGCGAAAACGTTATTTTTAAATAGTGTTCTGATAATTCAAGTTAAGCAAGGCTTTTTTTGAATTTTATTCATAAACTCTGTTGCCGCCCTCAACCCCCACAAATTCTCTTTGATTAAACCCTAATTAATCCTGCAAATTAATTAACTCTCAAGCTCTATCAAAAAAAAGCGACAGAGGTTTAGAGGGTCTCCCCATACTCGCTTCAACATCAATATGTTATTTTTATTTAAACAGTATAATTTTAAATGAACTCGTATCGAACAAGCACCATAGGTACTCACTTCACCCCTGCCTACAGAGCTATACTTACTCACCCTTTAAATTTTTAAATCTCTTCTGATAACGTTTAATTTTTTTTATGTAATTTCTAAAAGAATGACTGCCACATTTTTTAAGTTTAAAAAGGCTGGAGCTTTTTAAAAATCTCCTCACTCTGTTCTCCCCACACAAATGTATAGCCGCGGCCAAGGTTTGAAGCCCTTTTTTAGTTAATTTTAAATTTAACTTATTTTTTAACTTCATCACTTGTGTATGTAAAAACGCCGAAGTGACCTCTATAGAGTCTGAGGCAAAAACTCTTGAATAAAGCCCATTAAACCAACAGGTGTTTAATTCATACCAACGACCTTGCTTTTTAACCTTACCATTATGTATACAGTATTTTTTAGCTCTCTCAAAAGTCCCGTTAGTAAACTGCATGAGCCCCACGCTTGTAGAGGCTGGTGCATATATTTTAAATAGCGGTTTTTTAAAGTTTAACTGCCATGCAGGGGTGCCCACAGGGCTCCCCGCACTCTCTACTTGGGCGAGGGCCGCTAAGAATTCAGGGGCCATCACGGGGGTAGAATGTTTATAAAATTCACTTTTGTAAGTACTCCAAGTCACGGCTACTGTTTTAACTTGCCGAGGGGTCAGTAAACTCATCACCTCGCCCGGCTTTTTGACTAATTGCCAAAAAAAATTAATAGCCACTAAGCCCGTAACGCCTATAACGGCTACTAAAACCATATTAGAAAAGCTTATATAATTTGTATTTTTTTTTATGTTTTTATTGGCCATGCAAATATTGTAGAAATTTTTTAACAAACATACACCCTATAGCTTTAGAGGGCCCCTTCAAAGGTCCTGAAGGCTCTGTTTTGAGTCCTCTAAGGACTCTACTATTTACTGCTTTTCATCTTAATAAGCGAGCCCTGCAAGGCTCCTTGGCCTACTTTATTATAATGTCTTGTAAGGAGAATATAAAATTATATCGTCTTGAATCAGGACTTCCGGTGGCAAAGATCTTGTCACTTTTTTTGAGTTTTACACCTATGAACCTTGTAGTGTGCGTTTTTTGAACTATCAGCTGGCATCCTTATTGTATATAAATACTGCATAGGCAAAGATTGCCACGGCCCCGCTTAAGCCACAAAAGCCACTTCATTACGAGGTGGCTTTTTTTTTACTATTTACTGATTACTCTTCAGACTCTTTAGATCTATATTGAGAGGAGTATGTCTTAATAGCAATGAGCCTTTCAACTTTAATATTCTCATACTGAGTAAATAGGTCCTCTATGGACCCTTTAGAGGAGCCGGTGTTGCTGCCCTTATTGATTTGGTCCTTAGCCATTAACTCAGAGCATAGGGACTTCATAAAGTCATGGCTTACACAGGCCTCAAGAATAACACAACTTAACTGATCTTTTGTTTTCTCACCTGGTAAGCATACTATGGACTTTCTGCTCGTTTGATTATTAACTTGATCTTTATAATTAAAAAATGCGTTTTTAAAATCACTAATCTCAAGTTGTCTGGATTCTGAATAAATATGGCCCATAAAAGCACTACAGAGTACTTCGGAGGTTTCACTGCCAACACAGGCTTCAACCATTTGACACCCCAGTGACTGCTCCAGAGGCCCTTCTAAGTTACAGGCGCTCACTTTCAGAGACGATGAAAGGGCGAGAGATGACGTAAGTAAAATGGCAAGTCCTAAAAAAAACCTCATGAATTAATCCTTTCAAAAATATTAAATAATCAACTTCAGGGATAATATCATTAAAGCCTGACAACTTACTGTAATAGTTAAGTAAATGTATTTTTTGCAGCCCCCTGTAAAGGAGTTCAACACCCCTACAGTGACGGAGTCCGGCTCCCGAACCCCCATCCCATCTACGGACACCCCCACATCCCTACTTCCTTCAGCTGCCCCCTCGCACTGGCCCCCCATCTTGCATAAGCTAACCCCATGCGCATCCCTAGATCCACCCAACTCCATCCCGATCACGGCTTTATCCATAAGTTCTGGCGCTGCCAGAACCGTGAGTTTTTATTAAAAGCCGCCTCAACAAAAGATCTCTACATGAAATGCACTGAATACGCCCTTAAACACATGAGCGTTTCTTCTAAAGTAAAGCTCCACACTTACTGCCTCATGGACAACCATGCCCATATGCAGATGAGCTATGATGATGACTCCAGCTATCTCTCAAGCTTTATGAGGGTCTCTCATGCACGCTTTGGTCAGACCTTTAATAAAATCTTTGGCCGCAGTGGCAAGGTCGCTAATGAGCGTCCTAAAACTCCTTTAATTGAAAATTCAGAGCACTGCATGAGGGTTCACTTTTATATCGAAGCCAACCCCGTAAGAGCCAATATGGTGAGTTTAGAGAAATTAAAATTTTACAAATATTCGTGTTACAAATTTTTTGCTCATGGTATTAAAGACAGCTGGTCAAAATTATTAACCTTGCCTGAGTGGTATGTGACTTTAGGTAAAACACCCCGCTCAAGACAGTCTAAGTACCGTAAGTTATTTTTAAAGTATTTAACGAGTGAGCTTTTTGGCTCAAAGTGGATGTATGCAAAGTACATCGGTAGCCCCATGTGGCAGGATCAAATGATTGGTCGGGCAAAGAATTTATTAGACCAGGTCCTATTAACAATCACTAGCCCCAATACGACCTAGTAAATATTTTTTCACAAGTTAACGTTCTTTAAAAAGGTGTCTTTGAGTTACCTCAATGGAGGGGTTTGTCTAAAATATTTAAAATTTACATGACAACAGCTTTGAAGAAAAAAAATGCGTGCTTTCGGGGTTTATCTCAAAGGACTCAGTGTTATGGGCCTGATTTACGTAGGGAACGCGGAGTTGCGGGGTGAATTTGAGTGGGGGTTAGAGGTGGGGAGGCGTAAGGGGTGGGGATGACTTAAAAATGGCTCCGTCACTGTGTGGGTCAATAGTCGCAGGCGTTTACTTTGTGGCCAGCAGGGGGACAAGCGTGACCCAGGCTCGAGGGGATGCGCTGCTCCTCGACCCAAAGGCCATTGGCATTGCAGCGCTTTCTCACGCATTTAACATGAGGCAAGTCTGTACGACAGGCTTTTTCGCCCTTAGGGTTTTTTACACAGTGCCAAGAGCACTTGTTAAAATCAGCCAGTGGAGATTTACAAATGTATTCGCTCTTTTTTATTTTTTTGTGGCTTTTAAATACTGTATTCTTACTCATCAGTCGGCCAATTTGCTTTGCCGAGAGCTTATACACTGGGGTTAAAAAACCCTGCTCTATAAACTCAGCCACATCTCTTTTATCAAGACCTACGGCCTCTATAACAAAGCTTGCCGTGTGCCCCGCAGAAATCGACGCACTCTGATACTTGTTTTTAACCCCCACTAAATTAACACTCCCCTTTAGGGTCGAAACTCTAGTGATTATTTTTTGACCCTCTATGTACTCTACAACAAAATCGGTCCCTCGAATACCGGCCACAGCCGATTTTGTTTTGACCCTGTAATATGAAGAGCTGTCATCATTATATTTCTTTTTAACTGAGTTTCTCACTCGACCCTTAATAAGCTTTATTAAAGCTCTACGCTTTTTCTTTTTTTCACTCACTATATACTCCTCTATTGAGAGTATAGAGTTTTCTGAAATAAGAATTGTGTTTTCATCATTAAATTTAACCTTTACCTGAGAAGCATTTTTTGTACTTAATATGTCGGAGTGATAAATAATGTCGCCTAATAAAATAGGCTTTTTTTCGCCTTCGTTAACAACAAAGGCCTTGCCCGATAACTGAGTGATTTTACCTATTTCAATTTTTTTAAGTGCTATTTTATTATAAGACACCTCTCCGACAACAGAAGCCAAACCCCTTTTAGCTTTACTGTCCAAGGCAAGTGTTTCGCAATTGTCAGGCAAAGGATCTGCCTTCACACATGCAGGCTTTGAGCATGATTTTAAACGTTGCCCATTATCACATTTTTTAGTGTAAAACTCTAAACTCTCTTGCTCTTGGCAAGGGCCACACGACAGGGTCTCACAAAGACAACTACTACCTGCAAAGGCACTATACCCCACTAAATATAAAGCACTAAAAATAAAGCTTGTAAGCTTCATGGCCTTTACCCCTAAGGCGGCTAAGTACGTTTTACCACCGTTTACTCATATCGGCTCGCCTGGACTAAAGTATGATGTCTTTATAAATGAAATGTGGAATTTTACCCTTTTGCCTCTCTTTGTCTTAAGTTGACCTTGAGTGATTAAAGCTATATGTATCAATTTCATAAGTTTACAACTAAGGACACAAAAAAATGACCTATTTCAAAACACTTCTTTTATTCATTTTTTTTACTTCTAACCAGGCGCTTTCGTATTATACCACTCATGATACAGGTGATATTTTACCAAAGGATCAGCGAGAAGTTTTTAGTCATATCCAATTTTTTACCTCCGAAGGCCTTAAAACAAACATAATGGCCGGGTATGACTGGCCGTCCAATCAAAACCCCTCGGCACAGTATAGGGCTCAAATTGGACTGGGGCATTCACTCAGCGCGGCCATAAAATATAAATGGGTCCCAATCCCCGATTACGAAAATCAACCCTCAATGGGGGGTATCTTTAGTGCTCAGGTGGCTATGCCCTCTTCACAAACTGAGTTTACACTTACCGCCTCGCCACTTTTAAGTAAACGTTATGACACTAACATTGGAGTAAATAATTTTTATGCCTCCCTGCCCGTTTCGGTACAGTTTTACGACGGAGCCACCAACGTGCCCATTCAACTCATTGGGGGCACTTTTTTTAAACTCGATGATTATGAAAACTTACACTTTACAGCCGAAATAGGAGTTGGCCTAACTAAGAGCTTTAACTATATCTCACTAGGCATGACGCTTAACTTTAATAAATCAGATGGAATTAAAATAAAAAAAGTAAATTAAACTTCATTAAAGTCTTTTAATTACTTTTAGTCGTAAAAAAAAAGCTAAGCGTTAAAGCTTAGCCTTTTTTGATCAAATATAAAAACTGTATTTAGTTGTCTTGCTTCACATCACTAAAATCAGCATCGATCACATCATCATCATTCTTGTTAGTTGTAGATTCGTCACCATCTGAAGGCTCTTCAGCGCCCTTTTCTTCTGAGGCTGCGCTGCTTTGGTTTTTGTACAATTCAGCACTCAGTGCATGATTCGCCTCAGTTAACTTTTGTAAAGTCTGCTTCATGGCTTCAATATCTTCACCTTCAAGGTCTTTTTTAGCCTGCTCCATAGCTTCAGTGGCTTTGGTTTTAGCCTCCTCTGGTAATTTATCTCCGTTTTCTTTTATAAGACTTTCAGTTTGATAAACCATATTGTCCAGTTCGTTTTTAGTGGTCACGCCTTCTTTACGCTTTTTGTCTTCTTCAGAGTGAAGCTCAGCATCTTTAACCATGCTTTCGATCTCGTCATCACTTAAACCTGATTTAGAGGTAATTTTAATGGCCTGTTCTTTGCCAGTCCCCAAGTCTTTTGCCGAGACATCAATAATGCCATTGGCATCAATATCAAAGGTCACTTCGATTTGAGGCACCCCTCTTGAGGCCGACGGTATATTAACCAGTTCAAAACGCCCTAGAGATTTGTTATCAGTCGACATCTCACGCTCACCTTGTACAACATGAACATCAACACTTGTTTGGTTGTCAGCGGCCGTTGAAAACACCTGTGACTTTCTTGTGGGTATAGTCGTGTTTCTCTCAATTAAGCGAGTCATCACGCCACCTAAAGTTTCAATACCTAAAGAAAGAGGTGTAACATCTAAGAGTAAAACATCTTTTACGTCCCCAGCAAGCACTCCCCCTTGAATGGCAGCACCGATGGCCACAACCTCATCAGGGTTGACGGAACGATTTAACTCTTTACCAAAAAACTTTTTTACAGCCTCTTGTATAGCTGGGATACGAGTGGTCCCCCCAACTAAAACAATTTCATCGATTTGAGAGCTTGAAAGGCTAGCGTCTTTTAATGCCTTTTTACACGGATCAAGAGACCTTTTAACAAGTCCTTCAATCATTTGCTCAAACTTAGCGCGGTTAAGTTTTAAATTTAAATGCTTTGGTCCTGTTTGGTCAGCGGTCACAAAGGGTAAATTGATTTCGGTTTCTTGTACTGAAGAAAGCTCGATTTTTGCTTTTTCGGCAGCTTCTTTTAAACGCTGTAAGGCCATTTTATCTTTACTTAAATCAATGCCCTGGTCTTTTTTAAACTCATCAATCATCCAGTTTAAAACAACATCATCAAAATCGTCCCCACCTAAGTGAGTGTCGCCATTTGTGGCCTTTACCTCTACAACATTATCGCCCACTTCTAAGATTGAGATATCAAAAGTACCCCCACCAAAATCAAAAATGGCTATTTTCTCGTCGGCTTTTTTATCTAATCCGTAAGCCAGTGCAGCAGCAGTGGGTTCGTTAATAATACGCTTTACCTCTAGCCCTGCAATTTTACCGGCATCTTTAGTGGCCTGCCTTTGGGTGTCATTAAAATAAGCCGGTACGGTAATAACCGCTTCGGTGACTTCATGGCCTAAATAATCCTCGGCCACTTTTTTAAGTTTTTGTAAAATCATTGCCGAAATTTCTTCAGGAGACACCTTTTCGCCATCTATATCAAAAGCACAGTCTCCGCTGCCTTTATCAACGACAGTGTAAGGAACACGGCTCGTTTCTTGTTTGATTTCTTTAAATTGACGACCAATGAACCTTTTGGCTGAGTAAATTGTTTTTTCAGGGTTAGTGACCGATTGCCGCTTAGCCACCTGACCGACGAGCTTAGTGCCATCTTTAGTAAATGCCACCACAGAAGGGGTTGTTCGCCCGCCCTCTTCGTTAACAATAATTTTTGCTTCGCCGCCTTCCATAACTGCAACACACGAGTTGGTCGTACCTAAGTCGATTCCTATTATTTTTCCCATATTAACCTTGCTCCCTTTAAAGTTTTTATTAAATTAACTACTATTTACAACTTGTTCAGTGTTTTTAATTGGTCAAGGTTTTAACTGAAAAAACCTTTTTTTTCGCTCACCTGATCGCCCTTAAGCTGAGCAATTTCGCGCAGCAGCTCTTCTTCTTTTTTTGCTAATTTTTTTGGTATATCAATAGTGACTTCAAATATATGGTCCCCGCGGCGTGAATTACGCAAAGACGGCAAGCCCTTTTCTTTTAAGTGTATTAACTCTCCGTCTTTAGTGCCTTTTTTTATACACAGCTCTTCGGCCCCTTCAAGACCCTCAACGCTGACTTCAGAGCCTAAAAGCGCTTGAAGGTATGAGATACTTAGTGGGCTCACCAAGTGCTGCCCTTGACGCTGAAAGCATTTATCAGGCTTAACCCCTAGCTCTACGTATAAGTCCCCTTTTGGACCACCTTTATAGCCACTATCACCCTCTCCGGTGACTCGCAGCTGAGTGCCCGAATCGACCCCTGCAGGCACAGTCACAGACTTAACCCGACTCTCACTGCCTCGACCCTTGCCATGACAAGAGCTACATTTATCTTTAATAATAGTACCCGCACCAGCACAACTTGAACACGTGGCCGCCACTTGAAAAAAGCCCTGAGAACGAATCACCTGCCCTGAACCCCCACAGGTCGAACATGTTGTAGGCTGAGAGCCCTCTTTGGCTCCACTACCTGAACATTTATTACAGTCGTCTTCTGTATCGTATGTAATTTCGGTGGTGACGCCGTTAAGCACATCAATTAAATCAATTTCTAAATAATATTTTAAATCACTGCCTCGACGCGGAGCATTTTTGTCGCGAGTTCGACGGCGGCCCCCGCCACCAAAAAAATCACCAAATATATCGCCAAAGCTATCAAATATATCACCCACGTCTTGAAAGCCCGAGCTAAACCCACCCATACCAGCGCCGGCATGGCCAAAGCGGTCATAATTAGCCTTTTTGTCGGGGTTACTAAGCACCTCGTAAGCCTCAGCAGCTTGTTTGAACTTATTTTCTGAAGTTTTATCCCCTGGGTTTTTATCGGGGTGGTGCTGCATTGCAAGCTTTCGGTAAGCTTTTTTTATCACATCTGAGTCAGAAGCCCGGTCAACACCTAAAACTTCGTAATAATCTGCCTTCATATTTTTGGGCCTTAAACACTTAATGAGGTTAAATTTTAAAGTATATTTGTTACCGCGTAACACATGGTCACATCAACTAATTTGTGCACTTTACAAGGGGGGTCAAGGTCCCTTAAGTATATTTTATAACTCACTAAAATGTTTACATTAAATGGATCAATCCGGCCCCTGCTTTTATGCCATAAATATCAACATGCGGTTGTTTGTAGGGTTTAGTTTATTTCGCGCTCTTTTAAAAAAGGTTTTGAAAAATCACCCTTTTTACTTGAAAGCCCCAGAGCCCTATTGGCCTCAATCAGCCGCTGCCTGATACGATTTGAGTACTTAACTTTAGGGTTTCGCTTTAAAAAAGACTCCAGCATGGTTTTAGTTAAAAGGGCCTGCCCTGTTTGGGTGTAAAGCCTGCCGGCTAATGAGTACACCCAACTGGGGGCCCCGTTTTCAGCGGCTAATTTTAAAGCCTCCGCGGCTTTTTTGTAGTCTTTCATCTCGACTAAATAATGATACCCGGCCCTATAAGAAATAGACCAATCCCCCGGGAACACCTTTATACCTTTATCAAAAATAGCCTCGGCCCCTTTGGCATCGTTGCCCACGACACTGAGCACTGTCGCCCCGGTGAGGTACACGCTTTCAAATCGAGGGGCGAGTTCAGAGATGGCATCTAACATTCGATAACCCCAGCCCATGTTACAAGATTTTTTTTTATTTGTGTTTTTTTGGTTTTCAAACTCACCGCACTCATCCATGTCCTGGATAAAGCGAATCCATAAACTATCTGCGATAGACTCTTTGTAGCCAAAGCTAAAGTGCTTAATTTCTAAAGGTGGTGGCACAAAAGCTTTATAAGTCTTACCCTCAGAGTTGTGCTTATTTGAGGCCTGTATAATGAAAAAAAAACTAACTAAAAAAAATACATATTTATACATTTTTAAAATATATCAAAAAATTACCTACGTCTCAATAAAAAACCCCAAGGCAGTAATACCTTGGGGTATATTAATATATATTAAATAAAAAGTTAATTAACAACATCATTGACTGTATTTAAAAGAGCTCTTGCATTGTCAATTGTCCACGTGTCACTTGTCGCATCCGAGTCGATTTGTCCAATTGCCGTTGCTGTAAATGCTGTGGACGTGGTCTCGGATGTTGGCAAGGTCAAGTCATTACCGCCATTATAAATTGCACTTTCATCTGTACAGGTCGTCGTAGCATCACAGTAACCGGCAGAGTTGAATGTACCTGCATTTCCAGCCGCAGAGGCAACAAAAGCAGCCCCGAGGCTAATGCTCCCTGCAGCTGTAAACCCAACGAGATATCTCAAATTACCCCGAGGATCATAACCTATATCCGCCCAAGACCCATAGTAAGTATTCCACTCTTGAAAAAAGGCCTCTTCAGCTGAATATAAAGCTGCCAACTGAGCTTTGGCCTCACCTTGCCTAGCTTTCGCTTGGAATTTTTGAAAATTTGGTACTGCAACAGATGCCAAAATACCAATAATGGCCACCACCACCATGAGCTCAATCAGTGAGAACCCTTTTTTTGATTTTAGTAATTTCATAAAACGCCCCCTTGAACGTACTGGTTTATTTATAAATTTTAATTTCCCTTACAATTATGTTGTCTACCCTAAACTAAGTGCAACGAAAGTGCCAAATTTACGACTAAAGTTGATACAATGTTTGCCTCACGATAAAACAAACTCTTTACTGACTAGCCTTAAGTCGAAACACTTTGCCCTTTTATTTTAAGCCCAATCACTTTAGTATAAAAGTTCAACACTAGTTAAACGGCATAAACGACTTATAAATTTAGCAAAACTTAATGTTTTATAAATGTGAACACCTCAAAAGTGCCGTTAACTGTCACTCTCAATTAACTTTTGACTCATTATAAAGCACAATATGTCTGAGCTCACTTTTACCTCACTAAAACTAGGACCATAAAAGGAGCCCCTTTACTAAATAGTAATAAGCTCGGTGAGCATAAACTTTACCTCTAGTGACGAGCCTGAGGTTATATTAATCACCGAGAACACCTCTAAGTACAGAGAGCCCCTAAGTACTAAGCCCCTCATTTTTACTTGCCGCAGAAAGCAAACTGTCGGTATATTAAACGTGATGAATTCAGAAAAAACATTAACGAACTATTATGATACACTAATGGGCCATGAGCACACTGACGATGATGAGGGTGGTACCAAGACCCTCACTCGGCCCAAAACTCAGTTTAAAAAACCCCCAATGTATAAGGTGTTATTGTTAAACGATGACTACACGCCTATGGATTTTGTGACTCATGTGCTTGTAAAATTTTTTAAAAAAAATAACTCAGAGGCCAACAGTATAATGTTAAGCGTGCATCAAACGGGCGCGGGGCTTTGTGGCGTGTTCTCCTTTGAAATTGCCGAAACTAAGGTTTTTCAGGTTAATAGCTTTGCCAAAGAAAGCAAGTACCCCCTTAAATGCACCCTTGAAGAAGAATAATTAAAAATATTTTTTAATTTTCTATTCAAGAGCTGATACAAAGGGCCTGAAGAGCACTGCCTGAGGCAAAAAATATATAAAAAAAAGCATATTGACTGTACAATAAAAAGACACAAACTTTTAACTAGGCACTTAATGTTTATGTGCTTTTTGCTAAAGGGGTCATTTTTGTTAAGCAAATCTCTTGAGACCATTTTAAATTCAGCTGTTGAGCAGGCCAAGATTTGGGGGCATGAGTATGTCAGCCTTGAGCATATACTTTTAAGCCTATGTGACGACAAAACCATTGAAGATATTTTTATTGCCACAGGCGTTAAAAGAGATGAGTTAAAAAAAAATCTCACCACTTACTTAACAAAAAGTTACTCAAACTCGTTGCCCTCTACTGAGTCGGGCACACAAATAGACTGGCGACCAGAGCTCACCCTTGCCTTTCAAAGGCTCTTACAGCGCTCGGCTATACAGGTACAAAGCAGTGGCAATGACCTTGTTGAGCCTGAGCATGTTTTAATTGCGCTCTACTATGAGGCCCAATCACATGCTATTTATTACCTTAATCAGCAGGGGTTGAGCCAATTTGATGTCATCCAATACATCTCTCACGGCATAGAAAAGTACGACGAAGAAACCCCTGACGACGAAGAAACCCTCGCCATCGACGGACTCCCTAAAGAGTCACAGGCAAACCCCCAAAAAGACCCCCTTGAGGCCTATACTGAAAACTTAAATTTAAAAGCCAAGCAGGGCCTTGTTGACCCTCTCATTGGGCGAGAAAACGTCATTGAAAGAACTTTACAAATTTTAGCCAGGCGCACTAAAAACAACCCCCTACTTGTGGGTGAACCGGGCGTTGGTAAAACGGCCATCGCCGAGGGGCTCGCCGCTTCTATTGTTAATGGGGATGTCCCTGAAAACCTCAGTCAATCCGTGGTGTATTCACTTGATTTAGGGGCCCTACTTGCGGGGACAAAATATCGTGGTGACTTTGAGGGGCGCTTTAAAGCTGTAATAAAAGCTTTAAAGAGTCAAAAAAATAGTATTTTATTTATCGATGAAATACACACGGTTGTAGGGGCAGGAAGCACCTCGGGAGGGTCTATGGACGCCTCTAACCTATTAAAACCCATCCTTGCTGATGGAGCCTTAAGCTGTATTGGGTCTACGACATATAAAGAGTTTCGAAACCACTTTGAAAAGGACCCGGCGCTTTCAAGACGGTTTCAAAAAATAGATGTTTTAGAGCCCACAAAAAACCAGGCCATTAAAATTTTAAGTGGTTTAAAAAAATATTATGAAGACTTTCACAAGGTTAAATACTCAGCCCCAGCACTTAAGGCGGCTGTAGACCTTAGTGTGAAGCACCTGCATGGCCGGTTTCTACCCGATAAGGCCATAGATGTAATTGATGAAGCAGGCGCTCGGGTAAGACTGGCCTCAAAAGATACTAAAGTAAAAAATATTGGAGTCACTGATATTGAAAAAATAATCTCTTCGATGGCTCAAATACCCACTAAAACAGTTTCCACCTCTGACAAAAAAAACCTCATGAACATGGATGGTGATTTAAAACGAGTTATTTTTGGCCAAGATGATGCCGTTGAAAGGCTCACTACCTCTATAAAACTCAACCGAACAGGTATTGGTAACGAACAAAAACCCACAGGAAGCTACTTTTTTGCCGGCCCCACAGGGGTGGGTAAAACAGAGTTAGCCAAGCAGTTAGCTTTACAGTTAGGGGTTAAATTTTTGCGCTTTGATATGAGTGAGTACATGGAAAAGCACACCGTTTCAAGGCTTGTAGGGGCCCCCCCAGGATATGTGGGGTTTGACGAAGGGGGCTTACTTACTGAAGCGGTCATCAAACACCCCTACTCTGTAGTTTTACTCGATGAAATTGAAAAGGCCCACCAAGATTTATTAAACCTTCTTTTACAGGTTATGGATAGTGGCACATTAACAGACTCTAACGGAAACATCGCTGACTTTAAAAATGTTATTTTAATTATGACCAGCAATGCGGGAGCCTTTGAGGTCAGTAAAGGCTCTATCGGCATTCAAGAGCAAGAGTCTTCAGGTAAATCAATGGAGGCTATTAAAAAAAGTTTTAGACCCGAGTTTTTAAACCGTTTAGATGCCATTGTTGAGTTTAAATCTTTAAAAAAACCTCAACTCGTCAGTGTTATCGAAAAATTTATTATACAACTAAAAACTCAGCTAGAAAAAAAGAAAATTCATTTAACAGTTACAAGTAAAGCTATTGAATGGCTTTATAACAAAGGTCATAACCCCGCCTACGGGGCCCGTCCCTTTGAGCGAACAGTGACTGAGTATCTAAAAAAGCCACTTGTTGATGATATTCTTTTTGGAGCCCTATCAAAAGGCGGCGAAGTTACTTTTGATGACAGTGGCGACAAAAAGCAACTTAAGTTTAAAATAAAAAAGCCTTAAGCTAATGAGTGTGCGAATCCATTTTTTTGTTATTTCTCAAAGCGCGTAGCAATTGAGCTTCTCAGTGGCCCAGAGCTGTATTCAATAATATCAGATAATATATTGTAGGCTTTGTTTTTAATTTTTGCCACTTTGGTTTTGCCATTTAAATCTACCGGTAACACGTTGCGAACTCGCATTTGGGCTTTAAGGTACTGAACCATGTCTTTAAACCGTACATCACGCATCCATTTGTAGTTAGCATCATACTCGAAATCTATTTTGTCTGGTTTTTTTAATGCAAAAGGAAGGGCCTTTTCTAATAACCTCTTAGTTTGAGTTTTAAGTTCAGGTAAAACTAAGTGTGACTTAACGCCATCAAACTGCACTGAGCTGCCGTCAGGTAAATAATAAAAGCCTACTGTTAATTTCATGGCCCCTTTTATCTGTATTCTCTTATTTAAAACAGACTCTACAGTGCCGATTTCTTGAATGGTCCCCTTGCCGTAGGTTTGCTGACTCCCTACGATGACCGCTCGATTAAATGTTTTTAAACTACCGGCTAATATTTCTGAGGCACTTGCCGAGAGCTCATCTACTAAAATCACTAACGGGCCATCAAACAAACTCACCCCATCCCTATCTGCATGGATCTGCACCCCGTTACCTACAGTGCCCACCTCTATTGTAATTGGGGCAGAGGTTAAAAATAAGCCGGCGATTTTAACAACTTCGCTTAATACCCCACCTCCATTGCCTCTGATATCAATGATCAAACCCTCTAAATTTCTGGCCTTAAACTTACGAAGTAAAGAAACGACCTCTCCTGAAACCCCAGGAGATCCGGAATTACCGGTATAAAAATGATTGAGTTTAATGTAGCCCATTTTTTGACCACGATAACTAATGAGCTCGCTTTTTATTTCAGCCTGCTTAGTTTTTACGTACTCTCTAACAATGCTCACTTGTCTTGAAGTTTTATTTGAGTCTAATACCTTTAAAAAAACAGGGGTACCTTGAGGGCCTGAAAGCAACCTTGCCAATAAGGGCCTGCGTGCGCCCATTATGTTTATCCCATTCACTTCAACAATGACATCCCCAACATTAAGCTTATTTTGAGTTTTTGCCGGGCCACCCTCAACGAGCTCTACAACTTTAAACCCAACGCCCACTTCAGTCACTACTATACCGACCCCTACAAAGGACGAAGTCAGGGATTGAATCACCTCTTTAAACTCGTCTCCACTATAAAACTGACTGTGAGCATCTAAAACATAAAGCACTGATTTAGAGATTTCACTTTTAGTTTTCTCTAAATTATTTAACTCATTGACCTTTATTTGTCTTTTAAATACGCGCTTTGCGACTATAAGGGCTTCTTTTTTGGTCTCTGTGTATTTTTTAATATCTTTATAGCCAGTTAAAATAGCCCACATTATGTTTTCTTTTAAAGAGTTTGTATTTTTAGCCCAATTATTTTTGTCCTTATGTTTTTTAATAAAAATCTTTAAAGACTTATCCGTTTTAGCAATGATCTCTAGCTCAGTGTCTTTAATTTCAGAGGTCAGCTTTCTTAGCCGAACCATGGCCTTATTAAATTTAGCTATAGCTTTGTAAAATGAATAACATGTTTGCTGTGGTTTGATGTTTAACCACTGGTTTATAAAATTTGATTTTTTTAGCTCATCGACCTCTGATTGCAAAAATACAACTCTCATAGGGTCAAGCTCATATACAAACACATCAAAGGCTTTATTATAGAGCTTATCAATAGAGGGTTTATTATCCTCCAAAAGTGTACTGACGTGCTTGCTTTGCAGGTTAAGGTAAAAGCCCTCAAGCTCATGACACACCCCTAACTCTGACACAGGGTAATCAGCGGGCAGCATATTAAATGTTGTCACACCCATTAAAAACACAGTTAATGTTAAAAATACTCGCATACAGTAAACGCTCCCGAAGAGTTAATGCTACAACTCCTATTACAATCAACATACCAAGCCTCAGCAAAAGCCAGAGCTGACTTAGCAGTGTTTTTAGGTAGTTAGGAGGGTAAATTCTATAATATGAGTGACACTTTAGGCCCGCCTCATCTCGGTTTATTTTTCAAAACTAAAGCCGTCTAAGGCAAGCTTAAGAGATAACTTTAAGAGGCGAGTTGGCCTGCCTCTAGCAGGTAGGGCTTAAAGTGCTCTGGTGTTGTTTGATCTTCTAAGAGTGCCCCTGTGGCCACTTTAGGATAGACTTGCGCGAAGGTCTTTACTTTACTGTCTGTTAAGCGCCTATAAACGTCGGCTCGTTTAACTTGTTCAGGCTTATCATACCCCATCGCCCCTAAAATCTGAGCAAAGGCATGGATAGTGGCCTTATGATACCTTGAGACTCTTATATATTTATCTTGCACAACAAGCCCTCTATTTAATTCAGGGTCCGTTGTCGCCACCCCGGCGGGACACTTGTTCGTGTTACACGTTAAGGCATGGATACAGCCAAGAGCCAACATCATCCCCCGAGCTGAATTAACAACATCAGCCCCTAAGGAGAGAGTCCTTAACACATGAAAGGCCGTAAATATTTTACCGGCAGCAATGATTTTAATTTCTTTTTTTAAATTAAACCCCACTAAACAGTCTCGCACAAAAGTGAGGCCGTCCACTAAGGGCATACCGACAGAGTTTATAAACTCTAAAGGGGCGGCTCCGGTGCCGCCCTCGCCTCCGTCTACGGTGATAAAATCTGGGGTTATACCCATCTCCACCATTGTTGTGCATAGTGCGACAAACTCACTTTTACGGCCAATGCAGAATTTTATACCTATGGGTTTAGCACCACTAAGCTGCCTTAACTGATCAATAAATAAGAGCATCTCTTTGTTTGTTTTAAAAGCCGTATACCCTGGGGGTGAAACTATTGTTTCTCCCGCCTTCACGCCGCGAATTTTGGCAATCTGTGGGGTAACCTTCTCCCCTGGCAAGATGCCTCCCTTACCAGGCTTAGCGCCTTGAGACAGTTTTATCTCGATCATTTTTACTTCTTTTAACCGAGCGCTTTCTTTAAAGGCGTCGGGGCAAAAGTCCCCTGCTTGAGTACGGCAACCAAAGTAAGCCGTACCGATTTGCCAAACTAAGTCGGCCCCTTGTAAGTGGTACTCACTAATGCCCCCCTCACCGGTATTATGGTAAAAGCCCCCTTCGAGGGCCCCTTTATTTAAAGCTTTAATGGCGTTTTTACCTAAAGATCCATAGCTCATAGCTGATATATTTAAAAGACTTGCACTGTAAGGTTGAGAGCAGGCGGAGCCCCCGATGGTCACCCGCATATCTTTATCTTCAACTGTTTTTGGGTGCATTGAGTGAGTCACCCACTCGTGATCAGCAGCCTCTACATCTTTCATGGTGCCAAAGGCTTTTGTATTCATTTGCCCTTTAGCCCTCTGATACACGACACTTCTGAACTCTCTTGGGATGGGGCGGCCGTTTAAATCTGACTCTACAAAGTACTGTTGAAGCTCTGGCCTTATTTTTTCAAAAAGATACCTAAAATTACCAATAACTGGGAAGTTCCTACGGATGCCTCTTTTTTTTGTATTATATCCAGTACACCGATTAAAAATATAGGCGCTGAAACCCAGGTTGTTACATAAAAGGCCGGCCAAAAGTGGCCTACAAATGCAGTCATTATAAAAACAACAATTGAAATGGCATAAAATTGATAACGCATTAAATCACCTTGTTTTTTATATATAGCACTAAGACCCTCTTGACATTAAAATCTAAGTACACAAGATATAAATCGGAGTTTAGCTTTGCGCTTTTAAGTTTTTTCTTTAAAGTTAACTACTTAAACACGCCTTAGCTCGACTAAAAGACAGTCTCGATGGAGGACTTATTATGAGTGCAGCGCCTAAGCGAATATTTTTCTTTTTACTTGTGAACTTTTTAGTATTCACTACCTTAAACATCTCATTTGTGATTATCACACAATTTTTTGGTTATGAGGCCGCTAGCGAATACCAAGGGCTTTTAATTTGGGCTGTTGTCATTGGCATGGGCGGGTCTATGTTTTCATTATTTGCCTCTAAGTTTTTAGCAAAAATGAGCATGGGGGTTAAAATTATTGACCCACAATCTATGGACTCCAACGAACGAAGACTCACTGAACGAATCCATCAATTTGCCCGACAGGCCGGATTAAGAAAAATGCCTGAAGTAGGGGTTTACGATAGCCCTGAAATTAATGCCTTTGCCACTGGGCCAAGTAAAAATAACTCTTTAGTTGCTGTGTCTTCGGGTATTTTAACCGCTTTAGATAACGATGAGCTCGACGGAGTCCTCGCTCATGAAGTTTCGCACATTGCAAATGGTGACATGGTAACAATGACCTTAATCCAAGGGATTATTAATACTCTGGTATTTTTTATTGCACGCATTATTGCACGAGTGATCCTACAAGACTCTAACAGCAGAGGCTTTGGGACTTATTTTATGGTCATTATGGGTTTACAAATAGTTTTAAGTTTATTGGGATCAATAGTAGTTAATTATTTTTCTCGTTGGAGAGAGTTTCGCGCCGACGCTGGGAGTGCTAAAATTGCCGGTCGAGACAAAATGATTAAAGCCCTTCAAAGGTTACAGCAAAATACAGACCTCATTGACTCTTCTCACGAGTCTATGGCTTCTTTAAAAATCTCTAATAAACCGGGAGGCTTAATGGCTATGTTATTTAGCACACACCCCCCGCTTGAAGACCGAATTAAGCGTTTACAAACAGGTCGTTAAAAAAAAAAGCCTAAGATCTCAGTCTTAGGCTTTTTTACTTCTGTTAATACTTAATAATACTAGTACTTATTGCGATAGTTCCAAAGCAACTGTTGCACATGGTACTCTATCCAAGAAAAGCTATTAACGAGGTCTCTGTTTAAGTAACCCGAGTTTACATAAACTTTAGCTTCGTTCATTTTTTCTTCTAAATTAAACAACTCATATAGAGTGTCTCTGTAATTATAGCTATAGCGGTCTAGAGCATCATTATAAATTTGTGCTGCCTCAACCATGTCGTAAAAAGCATTAAGTGCTTCATTGTTCCAGGGGCTGTTTTGCCACAGTTCACGCTCTGCTTGCTCGTAAAAGTTTTGTGAGTGATTTTCTAAGGCCCCTGCGGCTTGGTTGATTTCAGCCCAGCTCCAATATCTATCATAATAAATAGGATAGGGGATGGGTAATATAATTCTAAACGAAAACCTTGGCCTAACAGGTGTATAGTAAAGGTAATGGTCCCACCAGCGGTTATGACGATGTTGCCAACGAACATTATCGTGTATGGGCCTTCTATAGCCTCTTCGAGCTGAACGTCTTTGATACCTTTGCCAGTCATGGCGTAGCTTTCTGTGCTCTACATGGTGTCTTCTTTTGTAGTTCCTTCTCTCGTGGCGGCGATCATGCCTTTTTTCAGTACGACGCTCAGTTCGCCTGCGATCATGGCGACGTTCATGTCTTTTTTCAGTACGGCGCTCAGTTCGTCTGCGATCATGGCGACGCTCATGTCTTTTTTCAGTACGACGCTCAGTTCGTCTGCGATCATGGCGACGCTCATGTCTTTTCTCAGTCCGGCGCTCAGTTCGTTTTCGTTCACTGCGATGTTTATCTCTTTTTTCAGTACGGCGCTCAGTTCGTTTTCGTTCACTGCGACGCTTATCTCTTTTTTCAGTGCGGCGCTCAGTTCGTTTTCGTTCACTGCGACGCTTATCTCTTTTTTCAGTGCGATGCTTAGCTTTCTTTTTTGGACGCGGCTGTTTTTTTTCAGCCTTACGGGCCTTCTTTGAACGCTTTGTTTTTTGCTTTCCTTTATTTTGCTTTTTATTTCTATCCCGCTGCTTCATCTCCTCTGAACGGTTAGGCGCGGCATTGGCCACAGTGACACCAGAAAAATCTACTGGCACCCCTAATTGCACCAGTAAAAGCATCACTAATGCTCGCTTAAAAGGCATTATGCTCTTTATAAGTGGTTTCATCTCTCCCCCTTTAAAATAAATTAGTCATTTTGACTCTTTGGACCTTTGTATAGCAAAACCAAGGCCAACATTTTTAAATGGGTTACAAAAAGTGTAAGACACTAAATGATGCGCTGCGATTTCGCTCTCAACAAAAAAAACTTACGGGGCACCCCTCTCTCATGAGTGATCTGTTTTATTAGCTAGACTAATATTGCGTTCCACTTAAGTTCATTGAGAACCTTTTGTGAAAGGCCTATAATTTAAAGATGTACGTGATATTAGAGGCCCTTGTTTTATTAAGTTTTTTTATTTTTTTAGCTATCCCTACAGGTGATATAACTCAAGAAAGTTTCATATCTACAGCCCCAACAAAACTTGAGCTTAAACAGTGGAAAGAGTCTACGTTTTCACCAACAGCACTGAAAGTTAAAATAAAAAGCTCTACTGAGCTAAACGAAAAATGGTGGGGTCAGTACAAGCTCGCTCAAATATATTTGAATAAAAATCACCCCAAAAAGGCCTGCCCGCTGTTTTCAAGCTTAAGTGTTCAGTCAAAGTTTCCGCTTAATAAATTAGCCTCAATTAGGGCTCTAGAGAGTTGTACTCATTATTCAAAGTCATATGGGCTCATACAAAAAGTAAATCTAAACCAAGTAAGCCCGTGGCTTAAAAACAATGCTGTAGACATCTACTTACAGCATGCAGTGGCTAAAAATGATGATTATGAAATCATGCAACTCAGTTACGAGAAATCAAAACAAGGTTTGCCAAAAAACAAAAAAATTCAACTTACCTCTGATGCTCTTGAGTTAGCTAAAAAATTATACCAACACACTTTTGCAAAAAAAATGGCAGATCGATTGCTCAGGCTACAGTCGGGCTCAAAACCTGGCGTAAAAACGCCCCTAGAGAGGGCTCGATTTTTACTTAAAAGTAGAAAGTTTAACTTAGCTGAAAAGCAGTATAAAAAAATTATTAAAAATAAACGCTCCAGCTTTATGACCCGCTATAAGGCCTACTGGGGGTTAAGAAAAAGTGCTAAACTACAACTCAAGACCGACAAATATATAAAAGCCACTGAAGAACTAGCACGGTTTGTAAGGCGCGAGTATTTAAGATATAAATCGCCCTCTAAATCCCTTATACAACGATTTCATAATACACAAATTACTTTAGCCAGAACTTACTGGACTAAGAATAAAATCAAAAAGGCCAAACGAACACTCAAGACAACTCAACAATTATTAAAAAATCGATTTAGCTTAGCTAAGATTATGTTTATTCAAGCACGGATTGCTGAGGAGAAGCAAAAATTCGCCGCCTCAACTTGGTGGCTTAAGGAATCTTTGAAGCAAAAAAAAATGAGCCAAAGTTTATACGAATCAACCTTGTGGCTTAAAGCCTGGAACCACCGTAAGCTCAGCGAGTACAAAAAAGCAATACGTGACTTTAATACCCTTCTTAACATCACTAAAGACAGCTCTACAAAACATAGAGCCCAGTATTGGCTCGCTAAAACCTACACATTAACAGAAAACAGCACAGAGGCTCGCGAGATATTTCAATCTTTAACCCTGACCGATTCGGTTGGGTTTTATGGGCTTCTTGCCGCTCGTGAGCTGGGCAATAACTTAACCACGCTCTTACAACAGGGCCCACTGACGGCTGTTCGAGTTAACCTCAATCAATCAGGCCTCATTAAAAATGACTATATAAAATGGCTCTTAGCTGTTGATGAGCCCGCTGTTGCTGGCCATTACTTAAAAAATATATCTAAAACAATGCGTAGAAATAATAACGAAGAGCTCAGTGATTGGCTTAATGTTTTTAACTACTACTTACAGTCCAAACAGTATCAATCTATGTTTTCAAGCCTAGGACTATTAAAGAAAAAACTGCGGCACCAAATATTAGATCGCAACCCGGAAATATTTTTCCCTAAACCTTATGGTAAAACTATCCAGTCAGCGGCCAAGAAATTTGGGGTGACCCCCTCCATGCTCTACGCAATTATGCGGCAAGAATCTGCTTTTAACCCTAATGCCCGTAGCCATGCTGACGCTTTTGGTCTGATGCAGATGCTCCCTCCGGTGGCAAAATATACAGCCAACCGCTATCGATTGAGTTATCAAAAACCCTCAGACCTTTATAAACCTTTCGTAAATATACCCCTTGGTGCTGCTTTTTTAAAAGAGCTTTTTAATAGACATGAGGGGCAGTTTATATTGGCGGTGGCCTCATATAATGCAAGTGAAAAGGCCATAAGAAATTGGATGCGCACTCGTTACCGTGGGGACTCACTTGAGTTCATCGAGGATATCCCCTACAAAGAAACCAAGAGCTATGTGCGCTTAGTGATGCGAAATTTTATATACTACGAAATCCTAAACCAAACCCCCAATTATGTCGCCTTCCCTGAATGGGCCCTCACCCTCCAAGTAGCCGCTCGGTAACTACTTTTTTAACATGGCTTAAGTAGAGCCCTAGCACTGTAAAGTGACCTAACACCTCACAGTATCCGCGAAACTAAAGGCCAGCTTATTTTAACATTGAAGACTCTTTGGCTAAAAGGATTTAAAGATCAAATAAGTCCTAAAATACTCCGATAAATAAAGGTGAAATTAAATATTACGTTTATAATTTTACTACACCTCTCTTCAAGCTTCTCATTAGCTGGCTCAAACTCATGTAATTTTTGTGATGGGCGCTCCCCGCCTAGCCCCTACGTCCTCTCCTCTAATATATGTAAAATGGAGTTTCAGGAGTTAGGGTGTAATGAGTTTGCAAAAAATAATCCCGAAGCGAGTAAATATATGCGGATTTGTACCCCTGAGCAAATGTGTAAAAACTCAGAAGATTTGAACCTTCGAATGGGAGAGGCCTTAGGGCGATGCTACCTCCAAGCTGGGGTTGTGTTAAAAGATACAGCCTTCATGGTCTACGATATAATAAAGGGCGTCAGAGGCTCTCGTGTTGAGCGAAACAACTGCCTTAAGGATGTTAATTGTCGAAGAGAGGTTCTCTCCTTTCACCCCGTAGCAAGTGAACATTGGACAAATAATGAGGTGATGTCCATTAAAGGGTCCACAATGATTAAACTTTACAAAGAAATGTTAGAGAAAACAAATCCTGCATATTTGAAGGACTCTGAATCATCTATTTTAAACGGAGTTAAAGAATACTTTAAAGACATTGGATTAAAGCTTGATTGTTACAATACTATTCACCAGATGCGCCTTACTTGCTATGGCTTCTACTCTATAGCAATGCCAGGAATAGGCGTTGATAAACTTACAAAACTTGCTGGTATGGCCAGAGTAAGTCGAGTACTAAAATCCCTTAAACCTCTTCAACAATCTAAGCTCAAAAAAATTGCAAAAGACCTTGTGATACCTGATTTAAAGCTTCGACGCATTGTACAAGCTGCTGGTGGTAATTTAGATAAACATATATTAGCGCTTGAAAAAATAGTACAAAACAAGGCTCTCACTCCAGCTGAGGCATTATCAATATCCCAACTACTTTCTCGATCTAAGGCAAAGGGTTTAATTACCACTCACGCGACACGGCCTGAATTTTTAGATTCAATCATTACAAAAGGCCTTACGCCAAGCCACAAAACAAAAATGATTTTTGCGTTCGGACAGCCATTAAATAAAACAACAGTGAGTCGATTTTTATTAGGAAACAAAAATGTTTCTGACGGAGCTCTGTTTTTTCAAGGCGAGGCATCTGAACTTTTTAAACTCCATAAAGTCACTGGCCTGGATAGCCTCGCAAAAAGGATAGCTGGAGTAGAGGTCACTAAGCCGGGTAAGGTAATAATTGAAGAATATAAACGAGTTGGTAACTCTGTAGTTGTTACTAAGGCCCGACTAGATCCAGTGCCTCTCTCTAATATGGAGAAGGTTGCCCAAGGAACTTGGTATATAACGGATGCTGGTAAAGCGCTGTTGGTTCCACTTATTGTTTACAAGCAGGGGCAGTTATTCAAAAACCTGAAGGAAGAACGAGATAAATAATCACTGTCTTACCTTACTACAGCCTCCTCGCCTCCTTAATCCTAATAATGATCAGCTGCCGCATCGTAGATGCATGTATTTCATAAAGCGCATCATCACTGGTTGAATTAATTAATATCAATACCTAAAATTTAGACACCTATATAATTTTGAACAGACGAGTCGTTTAGTGCCCCACAAATAGGGGATAAATATCGCTCGATAACACTAGAGACTGACCATTTGTTGCCTTTAATTGTCATACAAGCCCTGTTTGAGATGAGATCTAATACAGCAAGGGCACAGGCAAAACCCTCGGCATAGAGTTTGCTCTATCATTAGTATGAGGACTTTTTATATTAAATTGTCAGTTGTGATAAGTAGCCTTATGGCTCTATCTAATGTGTCGGTGGCTAAAACCACTGGAGAGAACTATGTAAGAATACGAGCTAACTACTCAAAATCTCTAGAGGGGTTAATTGAGCAAAATCAACGAGAGATAAAATCTACGGAGTCTCTTATAAAAAAAGCCGTACACGAAAAGCCCCTTATAGAAGGGCGAGTTAAGTATTTAACTCGCGAGAGAAAGGAGCTACTGCTCCGACAGAGGCTCTACTATAGCCTCAATACCAAATTACACCAAAACTATAAGGGTCAAATTTTTAGAGATTTTTTATCCCTAACAATAGATAACATTATTGAGCTCGAAGCCCTTAGTAGTCAGCCTGAAATTGTGTATATTAAATTTTTAAGTTACCTCAAGGAAGCCCTACAAACCATCCCCGAGCCTGGAGAAAACCTCATCGCCTTTATTGAAGGATATGTAACAAGATCACATATCCTAAACCCCATGCCTCCACAAAAGTATTTAATACTCAGAGAATACACAAATGGTGCCGAAAGCACCACTGCCTATGATCATAAAAAAGCAAAGCTCGGTGATAACATTGATGCCGAGCTTAAATCTATTGATGTCATTGAAGAGCAGCTCCGAATAGCTCGTGCTAAAAGGGCTTTAAACTAAAAGTGAGCACTCAGCACTTCGAGAAAACTCACAACTAGGTGAATAAATATAACAAAAGTTAAAAGTCCCCACGCAAAAATTTTGTACTTACGCTCAACTTTTAAGGCGACTTGGGAATACTCTTTTACTCCGGCCCATTTAGAGTTTGCAGACAATGACCGTATGAGCCCCTGACAGGATATACAAAAAATAAGTAATGTTATAAATCCTAATAATTGTGCGGCCATAGCTTCTTATCGGAGGCCATTGACTAAAATTGAGACATTTTTTTGCTTCTAGACCTACATTTTTTTTGAGAGCTTAACAAAGCGTAATGTTAAGCCTGGGTAAACGTCGAGAGACCTACTTCGAAAACCTCTTCATACGGTACGACAAATCTAAACGGATAATGTAAAAAAACATAAGTGCACAAATTAAAATGGCATAGAAAAATAAAAAATAAGGGCCATAAAAATAAACAATACTACCATAATTGCCATCTTCTAAGTACGAACCATAGCATGGGGCAAGAGCACGTAGGTTCACCTGCTCAAAAATTAAAAACCCATCAACAATAATCCAACTCATGCCTAGCATAGACATTGAAACAAATGCGGTTGTTAAATTACCCTTATTTTTATAACCAATCCATAGAAAAAACAGAGCAAATAAATTAAAATACGCCACCTTAGTTATTGCCATATATAGCTTGTCGGCATTGCCAAACTCACAGGTCTCTAAAGCCATTAATGTTAATGTAACGTAGGTCACGATTAATAGTAAAATACTGCCGATAAGGCCAAAATATCTATTCATAGCAGGTTTATTTTATCAAGTTTAAGGCCTATATACATTAAAATCTATTTTGCACCTGGACTCTAGGTGTCTTTTTTTATCACTTCAATTTCGGCACTGACTTTAAACTTATGCTCTTCAACAAATTTTGAAGCTTCTTGCACAAAGTCAATTTGCTTAACGATTTTTATAACCTCATTGGAGACCCGTGTGATCATCTCTTCTTTAGACTTATTAGCCCCTTGAAGGATCATGTTTAAAACATCTTTAGGTAGCTTCATACCGCTGACATAGGAGCGAACGCCCTCTTCTGTCATAAAGGCAGCCCCCACACCGGCCGTTACAAGTTTTTTAACAAAATCTGTAATTGTGAGCTTATCATCAGCAGGGTTTACTGTGGTTTTTGACTGTTTTTTATCCATAGAGTTCTTCTACCCTCTTGTGATAAGAGCTTATCATGTTTGGTAAGTTAACATTTACAAGACCTTTAGCAATGGGCCCCGGCACAAAGCCCTTAAACTGTGCTTCAACATTATATGTAGCGCGAACTTTGCCCGCTTCATTCTCTAAAACCCAGGACCCTGTTGAGACTTTAAATACATCACCAGAGTGTATCTCCCAACTGACTTTATTAGGGCGGTCCTCAGTCATCCATAGCTTGTATTTAAAAGTTTTAAGGACGTTTACGGTAAACTCAACGAGTTTTCGCCCCTCTTGCTCTTCAATGATTTCGCAATGTTTTACTTCAGATAAAAATTCAGGGTAATGCTCGTAGTCTGATATGATTTTAAAAAAATCCTCACAGCTACAATTAAAAACCTCTGTTGTTGATGCGCTTGCCAAAGTGTACCTCTCATTTAATTACATTGTTTTTTTATTTCGGCCCAAATCTCTTGGGCCTCTATAGTTAGTTGGTCATATTTTTTCATGATTTCTTTAGTAGAGAGTCTATTTTCAACTGCATAATTTTGCATAACTTTAAAGGCCCCTGCGGGTACGTGAACACGACTCCCCTCCCAGGTTTTTAACCCCTCATACCAGTTTAATATGACCTGTGACGACTGGAGGGCTGAGGCTTCAAGCTGAAAGGAGAGCTCATTAAGGTTCTTTTGCTTCTCTTCAAACTTTTCAAAAGCGTTTGGGCATACAGAGGCCATTGAAAGCGAAGCCTTAAAGACTATTAAAATAATTAAATTCACTGTTATTAGTTTCATAAGTAAATATTACCAGAATTTTGGGTAAATAAAAAACACTGACCCTTACGAAGGTCCTACTTTTTAAACAAAGCCTCAGCTTCGGAGAGTAAATCCGAAGAAGTGGGCCCCGTTGAGCACCCATCAGTGCTGGGCTCAAAGAAATCACAAAAATTAGCTCTCTCTTTTTCTTGAACTACGTCCGCAGTGGGCTCTTTACATTCATTATAGGCCTTTTGATCATAAAAGCGGCAGTTCTTACACGCATGCACGTCGGCTCCACAGTGTGGGCAGTCTTCTCGGCGGCTAAAGCCCTTGATCAGCTCAAGCATTTTGCTGCACTTAAAACAGTTCAATTGTATGTCTGCCATTTATTACCCTTTTACTTACTTATGAATGGGCTTAAACTCTAAATCATGCTCAGCATCAATATGACGGATAGTTTTAGTTTTTGAACGCATCACTACAGACTGAGTGCTAGCCCTTCTGCCAGGTAAAGTTTTAACACCCTTTAAAAAAGGTCCATCTGTTACACCCGTTGCACAAAACATAACATCCCCTTGGGCTAACTCATCACGCTCGTAAATTTTATCTAAGTCAGTGACTCCCATTTTTTGAGCTCTTATTTTTTCGTCTTCATTTCTAAAATTTAATCGCCCCTGAAAGTCTCCACCTAGGCATTTTAAAGCGGCTGCGGTAATAACACCCTCTGGGGCTCCGCCAGTACCCATCATTACGTCTATGCCCGAGTTCTCCCAACATGTCGCTATAGCAGAAGAAACATCACCATCACCGATGAGGTGAATCCTCGCCCCCATTTTTCGTACTCTAGCAATCAAGTCCTTATGGCGGTCTCTCTCTAGTATTACGACTGTTATGTCCCCCACGGGCTTATTTAAAGCCTTACTGATGGCGCTAATGTTATCTTCAACTGAAAGCTTTAAGCAAATCACACCTTTTGCTTTAGGGCCTACGGCAATTTTATCCATGTATGTATCTGGCGCATGTAAAAACTTACCCTGCTCGGCAATGGCAATAACACTTATGGCCCCCACTCCACCATAAGCACAAAGGTTTGTGCCCTCTAAAGGGTCGAGAGCGATATCAACCTTTGGTGAGTGTTCATTTTTTTGCCCGACCTTTTCGCCAATATAAAGCATGGGGGCCTCATCACGCTCGCCCTCACCGATCACCACGGTGCCGTCGATATCTATAGAGTCAAAGGCCTTTCTCATAGCATCTACTGCGGCCTGATCGGCACCATCAGCATCGCCCAACCCTGTGAATTGCGCGCAGGCAAGGGATGCAAACTCAGTCACTCTTACAAACTCTAATGCGAGGTTTCTATCCACAATTAACTCCTTAAAATTTTTTAGCCTAAAATATCATTTTTAAAAGGCATTACATGTTTAATTAAAACCACAATAAACACCTAGAATTTTATATATCTTTAATTCAAATCCATCATAGATGTCACTTACTTAGTCGCAAAAAAAAGGGTTAATTGCTGGAGGCCCCCAAAAGTTTGCTTAAAACCCCCTATTATTACCGTCCACACTTAAATTAGCGTAATAAATACCCTCAAAAAACAGGGTCATCTAAGGCGTCGGGTTTATAAAAAGCCCTCACCCCCTTGATTTAGGCATTAAAGGGCTCGGGGTTTATTAAAGTCGGCCTCAACCAAGCTCCTGAGTTGAGCACCGGCCTTTTGCATAATAACCTCTAAGCCAAACTCAATAAAAATTTTAGCCAAAGGGAGTTTACTAAATTCATAATAAGCCGACATAGCAATTTGAGTTTTTCGATGCCCCACATCTTTAAAATCAAAAACAACCACCATCCCCTCAAATAACCCACCTACAATTAACCACTGAATCTGTGCTTTTGAGTTTTCAGGCTTTTTAACATAGGTCTGAATCAAAAATTCAGCAAAATATTTATAAGCACTTGTATTAGAGTACAGCAGCTTATCTTTTTCATAAACTTTGATCTCTTTGACATACTTACTTAATCGTTTGTAGTTATTAAATTTTGAGGCAAAATTAAATGTCTCTTTTAAGGGTACGTTAATCCATGCCCCAGCGACCATTTTTAATCGCTTTTTATTACCTTTTTTGACTAAGGGCTCTACGGCCACCATAACTGGTATGAGCCGATCATTTTTAACCCTTTTGAACACCGACGGTTTTGTAAGCCAAAAGGGCTTTGCCAAGTTTTTACCTGTGATAAAGGGCGATTTTTTATCCCAGTTTAAAAAAATAGATTTCCTTTTGTACGTTGAAATAAGCTTTTCAGCCCCTGTCTTAACAGAGGCCAGTGCCGATAATTGAAAAATCAAAATTACTATAAAAACACATTTCATCATTTGCCCACCCAATAACCCTGTGACATGATAGTAATAATTAAGAGGGTTGTCTTTATGCAGAGCTTAACAAAACAACTACCAATGATTGCCACCTACGGACGTATGGTTTTAGCCATACCTCTGATTATACTTATTAAGCTAGGTAGCCCGTGGTCTATTTGGCCCGCTGCAATCCTCTTTATTTTAGCCTCTTTAACAGATTGGCTCGATGGCTACTGGGCCAGAAAGTATAACTGCGAAAGCGCAATGGGTAAGTTTATGGACCCTATTGCGGACAAAATCCTCGTTCTTGCTGCTCTTATTATGTTACTCGAGCTCGGACTTTTACCGAGTATTCTTGTAATACTGCTCATCTCGCGTGATATTTATATTGGTGGCTTACGCTCTGTGGCCGCCGCCAACCAAGTTATTATCGCCGCAAAGCCCTTTGGTAAATGGAAAACTGGTTTTCAAATGATCGGGATCCCCTGCTTATTACTTAGCCCTGAGGTCGACCTCAAGCCCCTTCCTTTAGAGAGCTTGGGGCTCTATGCCCTATGGTTCAGCCTTGCACTGAGCCTCATCTCTGGGGTGCAATACACGTGGGCTTACTATGCAAACCGTAAAGACTGACCTGTCGCCAATTATGAGTAATAAATGATCTTTTTTAAATGTTGCGCCGAGACATGATTGAATGTCTTACCCCTTATGCTCACTGCCTGTTTGACACCACCCCCATATTATAGTTAAAACTTTACCTTCCTATCGCGGGTGTAGCTCAGTTGGCTAGAGCGCGACCTTGCCAAGGTCGAGGCCGTGGGTTCGAGTCCCATCACCCGCTCCATTAAAACATAATAAAACGTAAACAAGTGCCCACCGTCAAAGGCAATTGATTCCCGTTGTAAATGATGGGACTCGAAGTGAGCGAACGGCTACGCTGAAAGAGCCCGTGGCTCTTTCAGCGTAGTAAGTCAGCCACGATGGCTGACTTAGTGACCGAACCGGCATCCCGCAAGGAGCGACCAGTATGGGAGCAACTGAAAGGGAAGTCCCATCACCCGCTCCA
>JAUVAX010000036.1 GCA_030591685.1 Pseudobdellovibrionaceae bacterium
ACTACTCTTACTACTCTTACTACTCTTACTACTCTTACTACTCTTACTACTCTTACTACTGCTTCTTTAAAAATGGAGTTATCGTAGTTTTTTAAGCTACGATAACCCTTAAATCGCAGGAAACGGTGCTCTTGTTCAGTTGTTCCACTGACTTTACTGTCCGTGGTCTTCTGGTCACGTCATCATGTGACCAGGATTGGTGAGCTAAATAGCGTTCGCCAAAAAACGGTTAGTTATAAATTAACTAAACGAATTATTCAGTAATTGAAGCGCTGACTTCGCCGACTGATTGGCTTGTGAAAGCACGGATATGCCGGCTTGTGTTAATATACTATTCTTTGTTAGCTCTGCTGTTTCTTCGGCAACATCCACATCTCGAATTCGAGAGTTGGCTGCAGACATGTTTTCAATCGATACAGCTAAGTTACTGATCGTTGATTGCAGTCTGTTTTGAATGGCACCAAAGTCGGCTCTCATTGCTGAAACCGATACAATTGACGAATCAATTGCAGATAGAGCATTCTGTGCAGAGGCCTTGTCGGCAACACTTGTTAGGTTTACACCTAGTGAGGCTGAGTTAGCATCTGCTTTAGAGGCGTCAAAAGACAGCCTATCTATGTTCGGATCGTTTCTGGTTCCTACTTGGAAATCCAAGATGGATCCAGTACCACTTAACAACTGAGTTCCGTTAAACTCTGTTGAATCAGCAATACGATCGATCTCCGAAACAAGCTGGTCATACTCCACATTCAAGAATTGACGTTCTACTGGTCCGATAGTGTCAGAAGCGGCCTGTACGGACAGTTCTCTAAGTCTTATTAGAATAGAACTGATTTCGTTAAGTCCACCTTCAGCCACCTGAATCAGTGAAACACCATCTTGTGCGTTTCTGGAAGCTTGCTTAAGACCTCTAATTTGGGCCTTTAGGTTTTCTGATATTGCGAGACCGGCAGCATCGTCGCCGGCTCTGTTAATCCTTAAACCCGATGATAAGCGTTCTAAGCTCTTATCGAGTGCGTACTTTGTTGAATGCAAATTTCTCTGTGCATTCAGCGAAGCGGTGTTTGTGTTTATTCGTAATCCCATGGTTCCTCCTCCTTGAAGAATTTTTGGTATCATTCCTTTGACGCCGTGAAAGCTTCCGCCTTCATAAGGGGACTACATCCCTTACAAACCTCTTCGGTGTCTCGTTTTGAACATTTAGAGTTTTAGTCTCATTCTTAGATCTTTTATACAAAAGTCGAGGTGATTAACCTCCTGCCGGCGTTTAAAAGGATCTCTAGCCTATTTACAGGCGAGTATTAATAATAAAAAATACGGAGGTCGTAATAAAATTAGGTCTGAAAGTCGAGCTTTGGGGGACTTTTAGTTAAAAAAGGTGCTTTGATTGCAAGACGTATTTTAACCGTTAAATTTTAGAGTTAAAGTTGATTGACCCAGTTTGTTATAGCAGTTTCAAGCTGGTACCCCATATTACTTGAGTAGCTTTGGTGACCACCATTGATTTTTATAACTATGCGAGAATTACTTACATTTGAAAGATCCACAAGGTTGCTATTTATAAGGGTGTCATGTGCTGACTGTACCGAGGCGACGGCAAAAAATGGTAATCTTTCATCATGGCAATTGCCGCAAGAGTCTCTGACCAAAGGGTAGAGTGTTGTTTTAAAGGCTATTGCGCTATCACTTAGGTTAGAGTTTGTGGAGGCAGCAGGGCTGGCAGTTGCCTCTGAACCTTCTGGTTGAGCGCAATTTTGGTAAAGAAACAAAACAAGCAATAGAGAAAAAGAGAGGGCTAGACGTTTCATATAAGCCCCCTGCCTTTTATTATTAAGCTGATCTTATCATGAGAATAAAATGATGCTAAATACGTTGTGGTCGCATACAGTGAACGAATAATAGATAACATTAATACATACCTTTTCTGGGTTGTTAAAATATATAAGTTTATTTGCCGCAGACGTACAATGTTAGTACTTATAATAATATCATGTGAAGGTTAGAACCCGTAAACAGAAAGGCTATGTTGTCTCAAAAAGTCCCTCACCTATTTATTATTGAGCACTAATGCCAAAAATAATTTGAGAAAATTTAAGTGTAGCAAACAGTGGGAACTAATAGGTTAAAGGATGATTGTAGTATTAAAGGTCTAAGGTAACTCGAAAAAATCAGCAGGGGTAAGGACCTAATGATACGCCTCTGTTGATTCTGCGACAGAGACTCGGCATTTTCTTTGTACAAACTAAACCAGAACCTTACAGCCTAGCCAAGGCCTATCTTTGAATGAGTTTATTAATGAGCTTTTTAATTTCATCTAGGGTTAGGTTTTTAATTTCAACTCTTGTATTCTCGGTTTCGGGGAGAAGTATGCCCTTGTCTATTCTTTTTATATTTGTTGATTCAGCGTCATAAAACAGAACCTTTTTATAAAAAGGCGACCACCAGTTTCTTTTTTTGCCGGGGTTTTTATAGGTTATTTTTGAGACTTTCCCGTTAACAAAAGTAAAGGTGGTGATGACTACACTTATATCCATAAGGTCGGTGTCCGAAAAAGGCTCATAAGTTTTGTCTGTTACAGTGATTTTAACGAGATCAGTGATTTCATTTATTTTTACTTTCTCTATTACGTGAGTGTAAATACCTTCGTCAATTTTGTTGGCCTTTGTGTTTAGGCGAACTGTGTACTTTTCATTAAAGGGGTTTCCTTGAGTTTCAAAGAGCTTGATGTATGTGTCTAAGCTAAGCCTTGCCTCTATAATATTAACATCGGCGGGGTTGTTGCTTTCGGGCTTGTCACTGTCTATCCTCTGAGCTCCAACATGGAGTGCAATTGGATATTCGAGTGAGTGCTCTGAGATCCATGTGGTTTTGTAGATGAAGGTGTCTACGTAAATCTGCCCGGCAGGGTCCTTTTGTCGCTTGCCGCTATATGACCCTAAAAAATCAAGAGATAAAGAGTAAGCATTAAAGTTAAAAAAACCAGTGACGACAAGTAAAACTAATAATTGTTTCATTTTTGTAACTCCATTTTATTTTTTTAATATTAATAAATCCCCTTTAACATAGTATAGTTTTTATTAATTTCAATAACTCAACGCTAAATAAAAATCTTTACACCGTCGCGACTAAAAGATATACACCCTAATCCTCTACTTCATGCCCCTCGGTGCTCACCTCTGTTACATTAAGGGGTTTGCGATGAACTTAAAGTTCATGTGCTCACGCAAAGCTACATGACTTTAAGTTTTTAAGCGGTGCACGTTATAGAGTTCATATAGAAAGTATTTTTATGAAATGTCGCCCGGAGCTTTAAGGACTAAGAGGGCCCTAGTTATAAAATTTTAATACTGATGAGTGCCGAGGTTTAAGTATGTTAAAAAAGAGTACTCTAGCGGGTCAGTTTTATCTATTTTTTCGGTTTGTTTAAACGAGTCCTCGTTAAGCTCAGGGTAAAAGGTATCACCATCTATATTTTTGTAAATTCGAGTTAAGTAGATTTTATTCACTAAATCGAGTGATTGCTTAAAAATCTCACCCCCACCAATGATAAAGACCTCGTCGCCATATTTTGAGGTGTGTTTTTTGCTCTCTTCAAGGGCTTGGTTAAGTGAGGTCACTGTAATGGCCCCAGGTTTGGAGTAGCCAGGGTTTCTAGTGATGACTATATGTAGCCTATTTGGGAGGGGCTTACCGCCAGGTAAAGATTCAAAAGTTTTACGACCCATGATCATTATGTGATTATTAGTTTTGTCTTTAAAAAACTTTAAGTCCTCAGGGATGTGCCAGGGCAGGGTATTGTTAATACCAATAACATTATTTTCAGAAGCCGCAACAATGTGGGATAAAATCACACCGCCACCTCTGCTTTTATATGAGGGTGTGGGTTGTAGTTAACAAGTTCGAAGTCTTCAAACTTGAAGTCAAAAATATTTTTAACTTCTGGGTTGATGTTCATTTGAGGCAGGGGCTTTAAGTCTCGACTGAGTTGAAGCTTAGTTTGGTCCAGATGGTTTGAGTACAAATGAGCATCCCCTATTGTGTGTATAAACTCACCAGGCTTTAAATCACACACCTGCGCGACCATTAGAGTTAAAAGTGCATAGCTGGCAATGTTAAAGGGGACGCCTAAAAAAATATCAGCTGAGCGCTGGTACATTTGGCAAGAGAGTCGCCCTTTAGCAACGTAAAATTGAAAAAACGCATGGCAGGGCGGCAGAGCCATCCCCTCAATTTCACCAGGGTTAAAGGCCACAACTAAATGCCTTCTAGAGTCGGGGTTCGATTTAATTTGCTCAATCACATTTGAAATTTGATCGAAGGATCGGCCCTCGGAGTTACGCCAATCCCTCCACTGTGCCCCGTAGACACGGCCCAAACGGCCCTCATCGTCGGCCCAATCGTCCCAGATTTTGACCTTGTTTTTTTTGAGGTAATTAATGTTTGTATCGCCACTTAAAAACCAAAGAAGCTCATGGATAATGGATCTTAAATGTAGTTTTTTTGTCGTCACCAAGGGGAAGCCATCAGCCAGGTCAAAGCGCATTTGATGGCCAAAAACACTTAAAGTGCCTGTGCCTGTGCGGTCCTCTTTGTCGGCCCCGGTAGTAAGAACTCGGCTCATAAGCTCTGTATATTGCTTCATTGGTCACCTCGGACGCTGTATTTAGTGGTAGGCTAGCTTTTTTTTGTGTTTCAGCCTAGTCCTAATACAGATTGTTATACAAAAATTTAATTCGACACTATAGGCTTCAGCCACTGAAGTGAAGCTAAAGATGCATAACTTATAAGCCTAGAGCTTATAGAGGGCCGAGTGGCCTTAAGAATATGATGTTTATTTTAAGCTAAATGATGACCCGTCGTGGGGTCTAATGTTAGCTTAGCTCCTTTAATAGGCAAGGGGGCTTTTAGTTTGGAAATACGTGATCCCATACATGGTTCAATAGAATTAAACAGTTATGAGACCTCTATAATTGATAGTGTCGCCTTTCAGAGACTTCGGTCCATTAAGCAGCTGGGGTTTTCGGAGTTTTCCTTCCCGGGGGCGACTCATAATCGTTACCTTCACTCTATTGGGGTTTGCCATATCGCGGGGCAGGCGTTTGACAGCATTTTTAAAGGTTACACTTTTTCATCAACAGAGTTTAAATCGCGTATGAGGCAAACTCTAAGGGTGGCCGCACTTTTACACGATATTGGTCATGGCCCTTTAAGCCATACAACCGAAGAGGTGATGCCTCGGTTAGCTGACCTAAATGTTTCAGTTTATAAAAACTCTAAAAATCACAAAGTAAACCCTGATAAAAAAGCCAATCACGAGGATTACGGGATTAAATTTATCACTGACTCTGGGTTGACCTCTATAGTAGATAGCAATGAGGCCGGTATTACAGCCGTTCATATAGCTTGTTTAATAGATAAATCACTAGATGTTGATGATGATTTTTTTATAGATAATGGCATAAACTTTAGAACCATCTTAAGCCAAGTTGTAAGCTCAGAGATGGATGTGGACCGCATGGACTACTTACTCCGTGATGCTTATTTTTGTGGTACCAATTACGGCAAGGTAGAATTGAGCTGGCTACTCGCAAACACAACTTATTATAACAAAGAGGGTAATTTACATTTAGCGATTAACCGTCGAGCCCTATATACGTTTGATGATTTTTTATTAGCTCGTCATCATATGCACCTTATGGTGTACTTTCACCATAAGTGCATTATTTATGAAGAGTTATTATATCGTTACCTAACCAGTGATGAGTGTAGTTTTTATTTACCAAGTGATATTGATGAGTATTTAAGGTGTACTGACTATGCCCTTTATGAGCATTTGTCTAAAGTTCAAAACCCATGGGCGCGTCGAATAGCCAACCGAAACCCTTATAAAGTTGTCTTTGAGTTTCATTCGGTTAAGCCAACTCAGAGGGTTGAAAAAATGAAAGAGTATTTAACTAACGAGGGTATGAGTTGCATACTTGCTAATTCTACAACACGTTTAAGTAAGTACCATACCTCTTCAGAGCAAGACCGTGCCATGCATATATATGTTGTCGATCAGTACGACAGTCTTTCAAAGCCCTACCCCATTGAAGAGAGCACTGAGATTTTTCAAAAATACGAAGAGATACGTCGTATTGAACGGCTGTACGTGCCACCTGAAGACCTTAAAGAGGCGCAAGAAATTGTTGTAGATAAGGGGCTGTAGTTTAACTCATTTTTTCGATTAAAATCAAAAAAACTAATTAGTAAAAGAGCAACTGAGCTCATCATTTGTGATCACGGTCTCGTCGGAGTCGTCAGCATTGGGTTTTGTGGTTAAAATTAAGAACCCTGTAAGCCATTTTTTTTCGTCATTTAAAATGATGATTCTTAAAAAAGAATTTTGATTATTTTTAGGTGGACTAAATTTAAAACCCAGGATGTTTTTTTCGGCGATGGCTTTTATTTTTTTAGCAATGCTGTCGGTAGAAGCGGTGATAATATGACCGGTATAGCTTTCGTAAACCTTATTCTTTTTATGCCAAACAGCTTGGGAGTTTATGTTATCAAAGTAGATACTAAAGCTCTCTTCGGTGGGGACCCCAAGGGGTGAGAGCCTTTTACAGTATATATGGTTAAAGAGTATGGTTTCATATGGTCCCGATTTGGGCTCAAAACTCCACACTTGGAGTGAAAAAATCATCAATATAGAACTTACAAAAAACCTCATGCACGCAACCTACAGTTTTATACACTCAGAGGCCAGAAGCAGCGCGCAAGGGAGCCGGTGGGGAAAGGGGCCTATGGACCGTAAGGTATTTAAACCATTAGGCTTTGCTAAAACAAAATCAGGGTAAATACGTACTCAGCGAGGTCATTTAGGGGGCAAAACTTTATGACCATGGGTGTTTAAAAAAAACTTGGGATGTCGGTGATGTGTTGGCCTAAAATAAGTTTGTGAATGTCTTCGGTCCCCTCGTAGGTGTTAACGCTTTCGAGGTTTTGCATATGACGGCCGCACTGATACTCATAGGTAATCCCGTTGGCCCCTAAAATATCTCGCGCCATACGGGCAATTTTGAGTGCTTTAGAGACATTATTCATTTTAGCCATAGAGATTTGCTGAGGGCTCCACTGGCCGCCATCCATACCTTTGCCTAAATGGTAGGCAAGTAATTGACCTTTTGTGATTTCGGTAAACATGTAAACAAGTTTACTTTGCACCAGCTGAAAACTGGCCAGGGGTTTGTTAAACTGAATACGGGTCTTTGAGTACTCCAGGGCTTCATGGTAACAGGCCATGGCCGCACCTAAGCTCCCCCAAGAGATCCCATAGCGTGCTAAATTTAAACATGAAAACGGGCCCTTTAACCCAGACACCTCTAGTTTGTGAGTCGAGGGGACGCGGCAGTTGTCTAGTATTAGCTCACTAGTAATGCTGGCTCTGAGGCTGTATTTTTTTTTGATTTCTTGAGTTTTAAACCCTGAAAAATCTTTTTCTACAATAAACCCTGAAATTTTACCGTCTTCAGTTTTAGCCCAAATAATAGCTAAATCCGCTATGCACCCGTTTGTGATCCACATTTTAGTACCGTTTAATATGTAATCACTGCCATCTTTGGTGGCCTTTGTGAGCAGGCCCCCAGGATTTGATCCAAAATCAGGCTCGGTAAGTCCAAAGCATCCAATCAGCTCGCCTGTGGACATCTTAGGTAAAAACTTTTTCTTGAGTGTCTCTGAGGCATATTTATAAATGGGGTACATACAAAGACCCCCCTGAACGCTTACAAAACTACGTATTCCGCTGTCGGCCCTTTCGATCTCTTGCATGATAAGTCCGTAGGCGGTGTAACTGAGCCCTGGGCAGTTGTACCCTTTAAGGGTCGAACCAAAAACCCCCAAAGCCCCCAACCCTGGGATGATTTGCTTTGGGAAGACGCCCTGTTCGTGACAGTCAGCAATAATAGGCATTATGTTTTCAGTGACGTACTGCCTTACGGAGCTTCGGATGAGTTTTTCTTCATCAGTTAACAGGGCATCAAGATTATAAAAATCAGGGGGTGTATAGGTATTCATGTGAGCCTCGTGTAAAAAAAAGAGATTAATAAAAAGTTATTTTACGCTCTTTTAACTTAAACTTACAAGGGCAGAGGCGAGTATATTGGCCGAGACAAGGGGGGGCGAGAGGGGCGATCGTGTTGTTATTAATATTCAGGGTTTAAGCGTAAGCGGCAACTCTGCGTTAAAAGAAGATTCCCACCCCACTCATTGCCCTTCAGTAATGACTTAGGTAAGTTACTTTTAAAGGTTAAAGGTTAAAGGTTAAAGGTTAAAGGTTAAAGGTTAAAGGTTAAAGGAGTTATGGATGAGAGTTTTAGTAATTGGTCAAGGGGGCAGAGAGCACGCCATTATTAGGGGCTTAAAACTCTCGCCCTCTATTACAGAGGTTCATGCCCTGCCCGGTCGAGAGGGGTTTTCATTAGATGAGGCGATTTGCCACCCCATTTCAGTGACTGATTTTGAGGGCATATATCGAACTGTTGAGCAGTGTAATATTAGCTATGTCATTATTGGTCCCGAGGACCCGTTAGCTTTAGGCCTCTCTGATTTTTTGCGTGAAAAAGATGTATTGGTTGTTGCCCCCTCTCAAGGGGCCGCACAATTAGAGTCGTCTAAAATATATTCTAAAAAATTTATGACTGAGTTTGATATACCCACTTCAAGCTACGATATTGTTCAGTCTGTTGAGCAAACACTTGTCGCCGCTAAAAACTACAAAGCCCCCTATGTTTTTAAAGTAGATGGGCTAGCGGCAGGCAAGGGCGTTTACATATGCCAAACACTTGAAGAGCTTAAAAAAGCCAGCATTGAGGTTTTTGAGGATCATAAGTTTAAAGACGCAGGTCTTACAGCCCTACTTGAAGAGTTTCAAGAAGGTTGGGAGATGAGTTATTTAGTTTTAACTAATGGTGACGACTACGAAACAATGCCTTTATCGCAAGACCATAAACGTTTAAAAGACAATGACCTTGGCCCTAATACAGGTGGCATGGGGGCCGTCGGCCCACTCAATGTTGACCCTGAGCTATTAAAGCAAATAAAAACTGAAATATTAGATAAAACCATGCAGGGGCTTAAAAAAAGAAACCTGCTTTATAGGGGTACATTGTACGTAGGGCTTATGATTACAAAAGAGGGGCCTAGGGTTATAGAGTATAACGCGAGGTTTGGCGACCCAGAGGCTCAAATTATTATGCCACTACTTGATGGTGAGTGGGGGGAGGTTTTTTATCAAATCTCCAAGGGTATTCTGCCCGAGGTTTCATGGAAGCCACTTTGTGTGGCCTGTGTTGTTATTGCTGCCGAGAACTACCCAGAGAGCCCCAAAAGAGGGGTGGTCATAAAGGGAGATATACTGCACGAAACAACCTCAAGTTATTTTTTACACTCAGGTACGGTTAAAAATAAAAACTCTGATTGGTGCACTGACGGCGGGCGCGTGTTAAACGCCATAGGTATTGGCAGTACGATGAAAGAGGCCCTTAGCAATGCCTACAAGCAGGCCAAGTATTCGTACTGGGATGGTATGCAAATACGAACAGATATTGGTAAAAAGATTTTATAAAAAATAATAAGACTAATAAGACTAATAAAGTTCATAAAGAGATATAAATGAAAAAGGCTATTGAACAATTAAAACTAGGGGCTGTTATAGCCTACCCAACAGAGACCTATTGGGGTCTGGGTGCTGATGTTTACAATAAAACAGCTGTGGGTAAAATTTTTGACCTTAAAAAAAGAGATGCAAGTAAGGCCATCAGTGTTTTGGTGAGAGATATAGACATGGCAAAAGACCTCGCCGAAATTTCTAAAAACGTTGAAGATTTAATGTATGTACTTTGGCCAGGGCCAGTAACTTTTGTTTTACCTAAAAAAGACACTGTACCTGAAGGGATACATAGAAACACAGGGTTTGTGGGGCTTAGAAACTCAAGCCACCCCTGGTGCCAAAGTTTATTTAATGACTATCAAGGGCCTATTACTACAACCAGTATAAATATCAGCGGGGATCGCCCGGTGACATTAGCCTCGGAGCTTAAAGGGTTTTCAAAAGATATATACGTAGTCAGTAACAACGAAAGCCCCAATGGCAATGCACAGTCTAGCTCTGACAGTGAGTTTGAAAACAACAGTCTAGGGAGCACGGTTATAAAAGTTTCAGGCGGTACGGTGAAAATATTAAGAGCTGGGGATGTGAGTGCTGAAATTATCAATCAAGCAACAAGCTCATGCCAATTAAAAAACATTTAATTATTTTTCAAAAGTTTCATAGGTAAACCCACAAACACTCTCTTTAGTGGTTTTAACTAAAGGGCCTTCTGAGTTTAAAGCCCCTTTGAGAGTTTAAATAAAAAAAGCCCCGCTCAATGAGTGGGGCTTTTTTTTAAAGCAAAGTTTACATGTTTAAAAATCAAGTTCTTGGAGGGGTTTAAGGCCCTTCTTCTTGATTTTTTCAACCAAGGTGGTTCGGTTGAGTTTAAGTAGGATGGCCGCTTGATTACGGTTCCAGCCGGTTTTTTCAAGAGCTTTTAAAATAAGTGAGTTTTCATATTGGTCTACAGCAGAGTTAAAGTCCATGCCGGTTTCGGGTATAAGCACAGTCTCTGGAGTTGAGGGGTAGGACCGTTTTTTATATTTTTCAGGTAGATCTGAAATATCAATCACACCTTCCGATTTTAAAATTGTCATACGCTCAACAAGGTTTTCAAGCTCTCTTATGTTGCCCGGCCACGAGTGGCAATAGAGGTAGTCCATGGCTTCAGCAGTGACCCCCTCTATATTTTTATTTCGCTCTTTATTAAAATGCTCCATAAAGTGGTGAAATAAAATAGGGATATCCGCTTTACGGTCTTTAAGTGATGGTATGTGTATGGGGATCACGTTAAGGCGGTAAAAAAGATCCTCACGAAATCGACCCTCGTCAACAGCCTTTTCGAGGTCAATATTTGTAGCTGCGATAATGCGTACATCAGCCAAAATAGTTTTAGGGCTTCCTACGGGTTCAAACTGTCGCTCTTGCAAAACTCTTAAAAGTTTTACCTGTAGGGTGGGCGACATATCGCCGATTTCATCTAAAAATATTGTCCCCCCCTCAGCCATTTCAAATCGGCCCATGCGATTACTGATGGCGCCAGTAAAGGCTCCCTTAATATGGCCAAATAGCTCAGACTCAAGTAACTCACTGGGTATGGCCCCGCAGTTAATCGGCACAAAAGGTTTATTGGCTCTAGGGGAGTTATAATGCAGGGCCTTGGCTACGAGCTCCTTGCCCGTCCCACTGGCCCCGGTCACTAATATCGTAGACTCTGAGTCGGCCACCTTTTCGACTAAATCAAGTACATCGGTGATGCCTTGGCTTTTGCCGATGATATTTTCAAATTTATATTTTTTATGTAGCTCGGTTCGTAGTTGTTTGTTTTCTTTCTCCAGCTGGCCGTGTGTAAGGGCCTTCTCTACGAGGCTTAAAATTTCATCTAAATTAAAGGGCTTAGTTATAAAATGGTAAGCCCCTTTTTGAGTGGCCTCAACAGCGTTTTCAATAGATCCAAAGCCCGTGAGTATTATGCACTGAGCACTGGGTTGGTGAGCCTTAATGGTTTCCATGAGCTGTATGCCATCCCCATCAGGCAACCGAAGGTCAATGAGTGCCAAGTCAATTTTTGCATTAGACTTAGAAAGAGCCTCAGCGTCACCTTTAGTTGAAGAGGTAACAACTTGGTAGCCTTTTCTGTCGAGGGCCCTGAAGAGTGCTGTTCTTAAGCTCGTGTCATCATCAACGATTAGTATCTTTTCTTTTTTCATTTACCGCCCCTTCCTAGGTTGGTTTTATATCCTCTCTAAATAGACATATAATTGACATGTCAAAGGTTAGAAGAAAATATAATAACTCAGCTCTCTACAAAGGTTAATAGTCCGATTTTAAAGTAAATGTGTCAAATTTATGCGTCAATTACTTGGCTCTTGTCTATTAAATCTAGACGAAGAAAAGGAGATTTTTGCCGAAGTCCCGGCCATAGGCTGGGAAAATATATCCAAACTGCCACCATGATCACTTATTATCTGAAATGATACAGTAAGCCCCAGTCCTGAGTTAGTGTCTGGGTTTTTTGTCGTAAATAGAGGGTTAAATACCTGGCTTTGGTTTTGAGGCTCTATCCCGGTGCCATTATCAGAAATAACAAGGCTTATGCCCCCATCTGTGGCCGATAACTCCAAGCGGATCTGCCCGTCATACCTAGGGCTATTTTTAAACTTCTCTTTTATGGCCTCTACAGAGTTTTGTAAAATATTACAAAGAGCCTGGGTAAGTAAATTATAATTACCCGTAATATATAGGGGCTCCTTAGGAGCGTGCATTTCAATATTAATATTTGTAGAGCGCGTTTGTAGTTCAAATATGTTGATAGATTGTTGCATAATTTCGCGGAGATTGATTTTTTGATCCATCTCCCCTTGGCTTCGTCGAGCAAAGCCTAAAAGGTTTTCAATAATACCTTTGCACCTTAAAGCAGAGGTGTACATGGCCTCAATATCAGAATAATTTTTATGACCCTCAGTCAGGTCCATTTTAATGAGTTGCAAAAATGAAATCATACCTCCGAGGGGGTTATTGAGCTCATGAGCGATACTGCTTGAAATTGTGCCAAGCTCGGCCATTTTTGAAAGCTCAAGTATTTGCCGCTCAAGTTTTATGTCCTCAGAAATATCCCTAAAGTGGACCATCCACAAATCGTGCTCATGCTCAATGTAGGGCACTTTTTGTACAGAAACCTCATAGGTGATACTTTGCTCTTCAGTGAGAAAGGTCTGGTTTTTTTGAAAAAAATATTTACCCTCAACTGGGGTTTGATTTTCGAGAGCCTTTGGGTCTTGAAAAAAAATATCAAAACAATCGTGACCCGAAACCTCTTCTAAGGGGGTTTGTTTTTTTTCAATGAACCCTTTGTTTGTTCTGATAATCTGAAAGTTAGAGTTTGTTAAGCAAATGGGTGACGAAATAGCATTAAACGCCGCCTCCCACTGTCGCTTTAAGCTTTCTGCTTGGCCCCTTTTAGAAATTCGATCAGCCGAGAGGGCCGTGGCCTCTGAAATTTGTGTTAAAAAAGAGAGGTCATCTTTTAGTAAATTTATACTTTTATCAAAGGCAAATAAAGAAAACCCTATGCTTTTATTTTGTATCATTAAAGGCAGAGATAAAATATTTAATGACTTATTAGCCTTTAAAATTTGTTCTTTAGTTGTATTTTGGGCATTAAAAAGCACTTTAACCCACTGAGCACTAAGGTGGGCTTTTATAATTTTGCTCAATTCAGACTCGAGTTCAGCAAGGGTCACAGAGTTATGGATTATAAATAAAGACTTATGCAGAGCCTGAAGGGTTTTACTTAAACTTTCAAACCGATGTTGTGATTTTTTAATCCTTGCCTTTCGTTTTTCGATTCGTTCCTCAAGGTCGAGTTTTAAATGTTTTAACTTTAAGTTTTGATCGTCAAATAATTCGTAAAGTTGTTTGGCTTGTTTGGTTTGAGCATAACTCTCCGTAGAAGAGAAAACATGCTTTTCAAAATCATTTACGTTAAAGGAATCAACGATTTGAAAAACATTTAAATTGTTAACTAAAAAACAAACCTTCTCGTAATCGTCACTGTCGTTAATTAAAATTACATGGGTGTCTATTGAGTGGTCGTTAATATTTTTTGTAAACGTAGAGAGCTCAACAAGTGAAAACTTTTTTATAGGTATTACCACAGTTGAGTATGGGTTTTGAATTATATGCTGTTCAGCCAAAGATAAGTTATCAACACAATCAGCCCCTAATTGAACACGCTCTTTTTGAGGGTGACCAATAATAAGCACACTTGATTTTGGTACAGGGTTAAACTCAATCATGATGCTAATTATTGTATAAAAATACCCTCTTTAAAATCAATAGGTTTTATGGATGCTGCGCGTATCTAGAGGTGTATATGGCAAGAGGTGTTCGTCGGTTTAATTAATGCTTTAATAAATCTATATATGCAGGGCTAAGGTCTAATGATTTAGCAGTAAAGGCTTATCCTGCAGCATTAGGAAGTGAGACAATTAAAGTCTTATAACCGGCCTTCCGATAATATTTATGCAATTATATTAAGGGGTTAAGTGAATCACAAAATGAACAGAAAATATAAAGTGCAGATTGATATTTATAGCGGATCAGACAAGGTTATGTGTGACCAGTTTGTAACCTTTCCTGTCACTATAGGGCGAAGCAACGAGTGCAGTGTCTGTTTAGAGAGCTTTGCTCAGGTATCTGGTTGCCATGCTAAAATTAACACTATTAGTGGCCGAGCTTACCTTGTAGATCAAAACAGTTTCAACGGGACAATGTTTGAAGGTAAAAAAATTACAAAAGTTATGCTCGTTGGTGAGCAATTTTTTTTTATCGGAGATTTAGTTTTAAAAACCTCAACCAAGGAGCTGTTCTCTAGGAGACACAAAGATGGTGAGCCCTTGGATGTTTATGAGAAAGCCACAGACCCAATTTTTAATGAAAGTGAACTTTTGTCAACTAATGAGCTTAATCGGGCTAAAAGACAAAAGCTGGGAAAAAAGTAAGCCAAGATAGTACTATAAAAGTATGGAGTTAGAATAATTAGTAACTGCATCGTTATTATAAGTCGTGTTTTTTTGCATTTTTAAAAATTAGTATTTCAAAATTTTAATAAGACCTGGGCCAAAATTAGACCAAGTTTTATTTAAATCACTGTGCTCTTGCTCTTCTGTACATATAACGGGGATTTTGTGGTCAACCCATGCATAATGGCTAAGGCTCCCGGGGGTGGGGTAGCCAATATTATTTTTAAGTTCGTACCCAGAGCTTTGAGACAGGCACTGGGCGTGCTTAAGTGCGGGTTCGCCAGTGAGTACTACGCAGGGCTCCCACGAATGAAAATGAAATATAACCTGGGGTTTAAGGTTGAGTATTAGTTCAACGAGAGCCTTAACTTCGGGCTCACTGCCGGGTGAGGGGCCAGGAAAGTATCTTTTTTTTGAATACTCAGCACTCCAGTTACTTGCCGGAAAGTTGCGATTTAAATCGACACCGTTTTTGTTGACCCGAGAGTTATGTTTAAAGCCATCAGGGTTTAAGCAGGGGATAACCGCCCAGGGCCTATTTAAAGCTGAATTTTCGGGCAGTTTAAGGTATTCAATAAGGTCCAAGGCCAAGCGTACTCCTTCGGGTTCATCGCCGTGAACACCGCCAATAAAAACTAGGGGGCTCTTAAGGTTTGCCCCATGGCAATTAGGGTTATGATAAAGTTCGATGGGGCGTTGCCCCGCAGACAGGGCCCATTGGGGCAAATGCTTAATATCCATATATTATCCTTAAGACACTCCTTGACCTTTTGAGTGCCACTCACTACTAATTGTCATTATGGCACAGTCAAATAAAAGCTCCAAAGATAGATTAACTGCAATACTCCTCGCTGCTGGCAAGGGGACAAGAATGAACACAAACCTCCCTAAAGTACTCCACCCTGTGGCTGGGGTGCCTATGATTTCGAGGACAATGGAGGCTGTTAAAAATGCCGGAGCTAATGAGGTCCGTGTGGTTGTTGGGTTCGGCTCCGACCTTGTCCAAAATGTAGTTAAACCCATGGAGGGTATTTGTTTTAAACAAGAAGCTCAAAAGGGTACCGCCGATGCTGTAAAGTCAGCCCAGCCTGAAACCATCGAAGGGGTTGTTATTATTTTAAATGGGGACCACCCCTTGTTGCGTGAAGAGGATATAAAAAAAATTGTTTCTGAATTTGAAAACAATTCTCATGACTTATGTGTCGTGACCTCTAAGTTAAAAAAACCTAAAAGTTTTGGTCGCATAGTTCGACACAATGGTTTTTTAAAAGCTATTGTAGAGGCTAAGGATGCCTCTCATGAAACTTTAAAAATAAACGAGGTGAATACCGGTATATATATCACCCATGCTGAAATATTGAATAAAAACTTGAGTAAAATAGAGCCTAATAATGCACAAAATGAATACTACTTAACAGACATAGTTTCTGTTTTAAGTGATGAGGGTAAAAGTGTGGGCTGCATCGAGGCCCCATCAAGGGTTTCATTTGGAGTAAATACACAAGCAGAGCTGGCTAAGGCCACACAGTTGACGTTTTTAAAAAAGGCAAAAGATTTAATGGATGAAGGGGTCATTGTTTTAGACCCTAACAATATATACATTGAAGATTCGGTGAAGGTAGGGATGGGTGCCGTTTTATACCCTGGGGTTTATTTAAGGGGCAATACTCAGGTAGGGTCTTATAGTGTGATTGAGCCGAATTGTTTTATTTATAACTCTCAAATAGCACCCGGTGTGGTTATAAAGGCCATGAGCCACCTCGAAGACTCAGTGGTTTTACTAAAAGCTCAAGTGGGCCCTTATGCCCGGTTGCGACCAGGGTCACAAGTGGGTGAAGAGGCTCGCATTGGCAATTTTGTAGAATTAAAAAATGTAAAATTTGGTAAAGGCTCTAAGGCGGGGCATTTGTCTTACTTAGGTGATGCTGAAATCGGAGAAAATGTAAATATTGGTTGCGGAACAATTACCTGTAACTACGCGGCCGATAAAAAGAAATACAAAACCATTATTGGTGACAACACCTTTGTGGGCAGTGATTCGCAGTTTGTGGCCCCCATAAGTGTGGGTAAAAATGTTGTTATTGGGTCGGGGTCGACAATTACTAAAGATGTCCCCGATGGGTCCTTAGCGGTGGCCCGTAGTAAGCAGTTTGTTAAGGAGAACTATAAACCTAAATCTCCTGATGATACAAAGGATTCATAAATGTGCGGAATAGTGGGCTACTTAGGGGCAAGAGACCCTAAAGAGGTAATACTAAAGGGGCTTAAAACTCTTGAGTACCGAGGGTATGATAGTTCTGGGGTTTCTATTTTAAATAAAGGTAAATTTAAAAGAGTACGCGCTCAAGGTAAGCTCTCGCAGCTTTGTGAAAAATTACAAAACGAAGACTTTGACGGGCATTTAGGTATTGGCCACACCCGTTGGGCCACTCATGGTAAGCCCAGTGAGCGTAATGCACACCCTCATCAGCTTAACCATGTTAATATTGTACATAATGGCATTATAGAAAACTATGCTGAAATAAAAGAAAAATTAATAAAAAACGGATCGCAATTTGAATCAGAAACAGACTCTGAGTTAGTGGCGCATTTAATTGAACGTGAAATGAACTTTAATGCTTCACTTTTAAATGCCACCATTAATATTATACCTGGGTTAAGAGGCGCTTACTCAGTATTAGCAGTGAGTGAAAAAACACCCGACCAGTGTGTTGCTTTTAAAAATGGCCCCCCTTTGCTTATTGGTTTAGGTGAAGACGAAATCATTGTAGCCAGTGATATACAGGCAATTATCAGCTACACTAAAAAAATTATTTACCTCGAAGACGACGAAATTGCGTTAATCAGCCCGGGTAAAGTAGAAATTTATAATTTTAAAGGCCAGCGAATAGAAAAATCACCAGTGACTGTAAACTGGGATGCCTCTCAAATTGAAAAGCAAGGCTACCCTCATTACATGTTAAAAGAAATCTTTGAGCAACCAAGGGCCGTGGCCCAAGCCATAGACCCGCATATTGATTTATCGACCCGAAAAATAAACCTCTCAGGGGTGGGTTTTAACGTGGATAACTTTGAAGGGCCGGAGGCACTGGACTTAAAAAATGATTTATTAAATACCAATGAAATTTTGCAAACCATCGAAAGGGTATTTATTGTTGCCTGTGGCACTAGTTATTATGCTGGTATGTTGGGGGAGTATTTAATTGAACGTGCCGCTGAAGTCCCTGTTGAAATCGATTTAGCCAGTGAGTTTCGCTACCGTTACCCTGTTATACCAAAAAACTCATTATTAATTGTTGTTTCTCAAAGTGGTGAAACAGCAGATACTTTGGCCGCATTAAGACAGGCAAAAAAACAAGGGGCCTTAACGTTAAGTATATGCAATGTGCCCAGGTCAAGCATTGACCGTGAAGCCCATGGCCACCTTTATATGAACGCTGGGGTAGAGATCGGAGTGGCCAGCACAAAGGCTTTTGTGAGCTCATTAGCATTAATGAATATTTTATCTTTAAGTTTAGCCAAAGCAAAAGGGCTTTTAAATGAGGACTTAGAAAAAAAGTGTGTCGACGAAATCGTAGCTGCCCCAAGCTTAATGGAGGGCGTTTTAGCATATGATAAATTTTTTGCTCAAGCCGCCGATGATCTAAAGAAAAAGCGCGGGTTTTTATACTTAGGCCGTGGGGTCAGTTACCCCATTGCTCTTGAGGGAGCTTTAAAGTTAAAAGAGCTCGCCTATATGCATGCCGAGGGTTACGCCTCTGGTGAGATGAAGCATGGCCCCCTAGCTTTAATTGATGAAACTATGGCCATCATTGTATTATGCCCTAAAGATGAACTGTACGAAAAAACAATTAGTAATTTAGAAGAGGCTAAGGCTCGTGGTGGGATGATAATATCTATCGGCACTGGTGATGATGAGAGGCTAAAAAGTATTAGTGACCACTACCTCTCGCTGCCAGAGACGGCCTGGTATGTAAACCCTCTTTTAGAGGTCATCCCCTTACAGCTGCTCGCCTACTACGTTGCAAAATCATTAGGTAACGATGTGGATCAACCACGAAACTTAGCAAAATCAGTCACTGTTGAATAAAAGCCCTTCACTTTAAAAAAAAATAATGAGTTAAGATGTCATTGACACTTTCAAGTGTCAGCCTGAAGGCTCTTTTAGGCTCGTTTTTTTTGAACAAAATTTGTGTAAAAGATCACTATTAAAAGATTTATAAATATAATTCTATTTGAGTGGCTGTTGGGTTATAGGTTTACTTAATAACTCAAAGCTATATCGTGCTTTTGTAGATTCGCTACTATTTTGCCACTGAGAAAAGGACTCCTTCGCTTGTTTAATCATGGCGTCCCTTTTTTGTAGTCGATGGCGCCGACCTTTTAAGGTGACACCTTCGGGGGGTGGCATAAGTCCAAAATTAATATTTGTGGGTTGAAAGTGCTCTTTAGGTTCTGTGATCGCACTGAGTAAAGAGCCTAGAGCTGTTTTTATTGGCGGCATAGAGGGCTCAAGCCCCTTAATTTTTGAGTTTACAAACTGTGCCACTAAAAGCCCTATGCATGTGGATTCAAAGTACCCCTCAACACCTGTGATTTGACCGGCAAAAAATAAGTCAGGGTCAGTGAGGCTTGAGAGATTTTTAGCTAAACTTTTAGGGGTATGTAGGTACATGTTTCTATGAATGCTGCCGAGTTTTAAAAATTCAGCCTCCTCAAGCCCTGGGATCATCGAGAAGATCCGCTTTTGTTCGGAGTAGGCCATTTTGGTTTGAAAGCCAACCATATTATAGGCACTGCCTTGCTTGTTTTCTTTTCTGAGTTGTACGACGGCGTAAATTTCGCGGTCAATACTAGAGTCTCTTAAGCCCTTTGGTGACATGGGCCCAAAGCGGAGAGTTTCATCACCTCGGCGTACGATCTCTTCAATGGGCATGCAGCCGTCAAAATAAGGGGTGTCATCAGTGGGGTGCTCAAAATTTTTAGCTTCAATAACGCGGGCTTTTTTTACTTCATTAATAAAGGCATAGTATTCATTTTTAGTTAGGGGGCAGTTAATGTAGTCCCCATTTTCTAAATCAAAACGGTTACCTAAGTAGGCAATGTCCATATTAATAGAATCGGCATCAATAATAGGGGCAATGGCATCGAAGAAATATAAAAATTCATTATTAAAATGTTCGTGAATAGATTTAGCCAAAGCTGAATCAGTGAGTGGGCCTGTGGCAATAACGGTAGGGCGGGGGATAGAGCTGAGGTCGATAACCCTCTCTCGTTTGACCTCAATATTAGGGTGAGAGAGAACGGCTTGAGTAATAAACTCAGCAAAGATTTTTCTATCCACACCAAGAGCCATGCCCGCAGGGACAGATGCCTTCATACTGGCCTCAAGTATTAACGAGCCCATCTGTGAGGCCTCCCACTTAAGCTGCCCAGGGGCTGAATAATCAGTCATTGAGCCAAAGGAGTTCGAGCAAACAAGCTCTGCAAAATCAGCTGATTTATGCGCAGGGGTAAAGGATTCAGGCTTACTTTTGACCCTCATTTCGTATAAAACGACCTTATGGCCCATTTCAGCTAGTTGATAAGCGCATTCTGAGCCGGCAAGTCCAGCGCCGACGATAGAGATTGTCATTGAGTTGGGAGTTGTGCTAGCTTCTTTTTCTATGAGAGACTCCAAGCCTAAAAGAAAAGCTCGTAAATCAAAGCTTTTATCTACACCAGAGGTCCTACATTCTCTGTTACAAAATGGCAAGTCTCCATTGGCGAATCAGTTTAAAAGGTGGAAGCTTTGGCAAAATTGGTCAGAGGTGGTGGGCCCCTCTATTGGTAAGCACACCCTCCCAGTAGCTTATGATAAAAAAGTACTTTATATATGGGTAAAATCTTCAGCGATGATGCAGGAGTTTATTTTTGTCAGAGAGGCTGTTAAAGATAAAATTAATGCCTTTATGGGAGTGGAATGGATTAAAGGAGTTCATTACACGTTAGATCAACATGCAGTCCCTCAGCCTGAGGACGCTAACAAATCCTTTAGAGAGTTTATAAAAAAAATAAACAAATAACTTTCAAAACACACAAAAAATATTAATTAATTTATTGATGCCCTTAAGTGTCCAAACGCTTTAGTGAGAGTTTGTCATAAAAGGGTCTTAATCGAATTCAAAGAGGTTTTAATTAAAAAGATCTAAGCTTTAAAGGCGGGCCATATTTTTTTGGGGGCATAAGTGAGATAAAGACTTAATAAAGTTGTGGGGGTTAAGATGAGCGCTCTTCCACAAAACTTCCCAGTGAAGATGAGGGCCCTCAACTCGTCCTGTAGCGCCTGAAAAACCAATAATCTGTCCTGGTTGGACGTAATCACTGACTTTAACGTTGAATCGACTCAAGTGCATGTACCTTGAGTACAGTCCACCGCCATGATTAACAACAATAATATTACCTGGCACAATCATGTTTGAGGCAAAAACAACATGGCCCACGCCCATGGATCGAATCGCAGTGCCCGATGAAGCCCTCATGTCTACCCCCGTGTGGTAATATGAGCGACCATTTGGTAAATTTCTTGGGGCCGAAAATTTAGATACAATTTTAGATAACAGAGGTGGTGAAAAACAATAGTTACTAATGTGCCCGTTATTTTTAGAGAGTAGATTACTCATTGTCTTTTTTTGCTTTAATTTTTGTGCTGTAAATTTATTATTCATTTTGTTCCACGTATTAGCGGGTATTCTGAGGTCATTGCCAGAGTTTAAAGGGGGTCTTTTAACTAAAATTACATGCTTAAATATTTTTTGCCGGGAGTGTTTAAAAAAACTTTCTAAAAAAGAGGGCTTTTTCACAAAATACTCACCGGTGAGCTCTACAGTAGACCCCGAATACAGACTAACTGAAGCCCAGTATTTTTTTAAGCCGAGCACCTTAACCATTTTTTTAGAGCCCAACTGTAGACTTTTTAAAGGTGTACGAAGGGTTATGTTCACAATTTCTCCAGCTACAATTTCTGTGGGGAGCTTAATGTGAGATCGATACGCAGTGATATGAACAATATTTTTACTAGGATGCAACACCAGGGCAACAAGTATAAGGCAACTGTAAGCTATGGTACGCCAACAATGGGGCTTGATACCAGCTGTTGACGTTAAAATATATTTAAATAAATTAAGTGATTTCGGACTAACACCAGGTCCCTCATGTCTCAAAATACCGCCCCCATATATAGAATAGTAATTATAGCATTAATTTTTGGAGATGTAATAGTGAGCTGGCTGAAAGGCGCTCGGCGGCATTTAAATATTTACTTTTAGAATCTGCTTCGAGGGATGATTTGCCCGACCAGTGATGGGTGATGGGTGATGGGTGATGGGTGATGGGTGATGGGTGATGGGTGATGGGTGATGGGTGATGGGTGATGGGTGATGGGTGATGGGTGATGGGTGATGGGTGATGG
>JAUVAX010000011.1 GCA_030591685.1 Pseudobdellovibrionaceae bacterium
AATTTATATAATTTTAGAAACTTTTCTAAACTGAAACTACCATTATCACCGGGGCTTAATATTTTTTTAGGTGAAAATGGTCAAGGTAAAACAAACTTACTTGAATCTATTTATCTAGCCGTTAAAGGTAAGAGTTTTCGACCTAGTCAAGTATCCACATTAATCAACAAAGATATCAACAATACTTCCAAACTAGCGTTGGCAAAAGTTAAGATAAAAAAAATAGAATGTTCAGAAGAAATAAAAGTACAACTCTCAGAAGAAAAAAAAACTTTTTTTTTAAATGATAAAAAAACAAGCTCTAGAAAAATAATTCAAAAATTTCCAGTAATTTTATTTAGTCCAGAGAGTTTAACAGCTATTAAAGACGGCCCTGAACAAAGAAGAGATCTCATTGACGAGTGGCTAGTTATTTGTGATATAAAAAATGAAAAAATACTTTCAGATTTTAAAAAAGTTCTTAAAGTTAGAAATAAAATACTTAGAGATTTTAAAAAAGGGTTTTCAACCTTAATACAAACTCAAAGCTTATTAGAGGCCATAAATCAAAATTTTTTAAGCGCCTCTGTAAATTTAATGCAAGCAAGAGTGCAGTCATTAAAATTAATATTAAATGATTTTAATAAAACCATGAGATTTATTACAAAAGACGAATTTGTGGATATTTCTGTGGATTACCTAGTGTCATCAGTGTCAGCTATGACATGGGGCTACGAGAAAACGAAAGATCAAATGATGCTGAGGGCCAAAGAATTACAAAGCTCTGAGCTTAATTCTGGGCTCACTTTAGTGGGTCCGCACAGGCATGATGTACAGTTTTTAATGTCTGGTGAGGATTCAAGGTATTATTGCTCGCAAGGTCAACAAAGAGCCCTGATTTTATCGTTTAAAATGGCACAAATAATCTGTCACCAAAGAGTTTATAATGACTATCCGTTATTATTGTTGGATGATGTTCTGTCCGAGCTTGATAAAACAAAAAGAAACCAATTAATTTTATTTTTGAAGGGAATAAATGCTCAAATTTTTTTAACAACAACAGATTTGGCATTTAAGTTAAATGAGTTAAATAAAGACCTTGCGGTGTTTAATATTGAAAAAGGTCAAATAAAGTCAGTCTAGATTTTGAAAGGGCAATGAGTGTCAGAAGGTCAGCAAGTTGAGGTTGAAAACAAAAAGAAATATGATGCAAGTTCTATTCAGGTTCTTGAAGGTCTAGAGGCCGTTCGTAAAAGACCAGGTATGTACATAGGCGACACTTCTACCAGGGGTCTTCACCATCTAGTCTACGAGGTGACTGACAACTCTGTTGATGAAGCGTTAGCTGGTTTTTGTAAAGTCATTAGCATAATTATACATGCTGATGAGTCCATTACAGTTGAAGACGACGGAAGAGGTATACCTGTAGATAAACACAAAGACGGTCGTTCTGCCTTAGAGGTTGTGATGACGGTGTTGCATGCTGGAGGAAAGTTTGACTCTGACTCCTACAAGGTATCAGGCGGTCTACATGGTGTTGGAGCTTCTGTTGTAAATGCCCTGTCAAGTCGGTGTGTCGTTGAAGTGAGAAGGGGCGGAAAAGTTCATTCTCAAAAATATGAAAAAGGTATCCCACAAACAGATGTAGAAGTTGTTGGAGAAACTGAAAAAGCTGGTACAAAAATCACATTTAAACCAGATAGTGAAATTTTTAAAGACGAAGAGCTCACCTTTGATTTTCAGACTTTAGCAAAAAGATTTCGAGAGCTCGCTTTTTTAAACGCAGGACTTCATTTTATTTTATTAGATGAAAGAACTGAAAAAAAACAAGACTTTCAATACTCTGAGGGTCTATCGGCATTTGTAGCAAATATGAATGAATCTAAAAAATCACTTCATAATGATATTATTTATTTTAAAGGCGAAAAAGATGAAGTCGAAATAGAAGTGGCTATGCAGTGGAATGACTCGTATTCAGAATCAATATACACATACTGCAATAATATTAACACTATCGAAGGCGGAACACACCTCATTGGTTTTAGAGGGGCTCTTACGCGTACTACAAACTCATATGCTGCAAGTAAAAACTTACTCAAAAATTTAAAAAATAACTTGGACGGTGATGACATTAGAGAAGGCCTGGCCGCGGTGATTAGTGTAAAGGTTATGGAGCCTCAGTTTGAGGGACAAACTAAAACTAAGCTCGGAAACACTGAGGTTAAAGGTATCGTTGAATCTCTTGTAAACGAAAAATTAGCAGATTGGTTTGACCGTAACCCAAAGTCAGCTAAAAACATTGTGACAAAATGTGTGGATTCGGCTCGTGCTCGGGTCGCAGCAAGAAATGCACGCGATTTAGCAAGAAGAAAGACCGCTTTAGATAGCGGATCCTTGCCGGGTAAAATGGCAGACTGTCAAGAAAGAGACCCCGCTTTATGTGAAATTTACCTTGTTGAGGGAGATTCTGCGGGCGGAAGCGCAAAGCAAGCCCGTGATAGAAAAACACAAGCTGTTTTGCCACTAAGAGGTAAAATATTAAATGTAGAAAAAGCGCGCTTTGATAAAATGCTTTCAAATAATGAAATTAAAATGATGATTTCTGCATTTGGTACAGGGATCGGCAAGGACAATGTTAATGTTGATAAGGTAAGGTATCATAAAATAATTATTATGACTGATGCGGATGTGGATGGGTCACATATACGAACGCTTCTACTTACGTTTTTTTACAGGCAACTCCGTGAAATTATAGAAAGAGGCTATGTTTATATAGCCCAACCGCCACTTTATAGAGCTAAGAAAAGTAAATCTGAAGTTTACTTAAAAGACGAAAAGGCGTTAACACAATATTTGTTAAATACGGGGCTTACAAACGTAGAAATTTTAAATTTAAAAGATGGAACGACTGAAGATGACCTTAAGAGCTTAATTTTAAATATTCAAAAATGTGATAATTTACTAAAAGTTTTAAATAATAAATATGACAGGGATTTGTTAACATTTTTTTTAGAAACAAAAACAGATTTTGGGAAGCTACTAAACTCAAAGTCCGATATAGAAAAAAAACAAAGTACTTTAAAGCAATGGGCAACTAAAAACCCTTTAAAGGGTATTTCAAACATAAAATTTGAAGTAGAGGAAAGCCCAGAATATAAAACCCTAAAGCTTTCTATAGAGATGACTAAATTTGGCCATAAATCTGTGACCGTTTTAGATAAAGACACAGCTGACTCATCGGAATGGAAAGAGCTAGAGTTACTTTGGGCAAGTTTTGATAAAGTCGTAGGCTTTCCAATTAAGGTAAAACAAAACGACGAAGTAAAAGAGTTTTCTGATTATTTTAATTTTTCAGAGTATGTATTTGAAGCCAGCAAAAAAGGCATGTATGTGCAGCGGTATAAAGGACTCGGTGAGATGAACCCAGAACAATTATGGGAAACCACATTGAACCCTGAAAACAGAACTCTTTTAAAAGTTACTATTGGGGATGCCATGGAGGCTGATGAGATATTTTCAATTTTAATGGGCGACCAAGTTGAGCCCCGAAGAAAGTTCATACAAGACAATGCATTACTAGTAAATGAACTTGATGTATAAAAGTTTTAAGGAAAAATAATGGATACTACTGAAAACACAAACATACAGCCCGTTGATATTAACAAAGAAATGCGTGAGGCCTATTTACAATACTCTATGAGTGTAATTGTTGGACGAGCTTTACCTGACGTTAGAGATGGGTTAAAGCCTGTTCACCGAAGAATCTTATTTGCGATGAATGATTTAGGTAACTATCATAACAAACCTTATAAAAAATCAGCTCGTATTGTTGGGGATGTCATCGGTAAGTACCATCCGCACGGAGATACGGCGGTTTATGATACCATGGTAAGAATGGCTCAGGAGTTTTCTTTAAGACACCCCCTCGTCGACGGGCAAGGTAACTTTGGTTCTGTCGATGGAGATTCACCGGCAGCCCAACGTTATACCGAAGTTAGAATGACAAAATTAGCAGAGGAACTTTTAGAGGACATTGAAAAAGACACAGTACCTTTTCAACCAAACTATGATGATTCACTAATGATACCTACAGTGCTGCCGGCAAAGTTTCCGAATCTTTTAGCTAATGGTAGTTCAGGGATTGCTGTGGGTATGGCTACAAATATACCGCCACATAACTTAGGTGAGTTGATCGACGGGTGTATTAACTTAATTAATAACCCTGAAATTACAATAGATGACCTTATGAAAGATATTAAGGGGCCGGACTTTCCAACCTCTGGTATTATTTCTGGAACTACAGGTATTCACCAGGCCTATAAAAAAGGTCGCGGCATTATTACTATTAAGGCTGTTGCAGAAATTATTTCGGTTAAAGATCGAGAGCAGATTATTGTTACAGAAATCCCATATCAGGTAAATAAAGCTAAGCTTATTGAAAGCATGGCCTCTTTGGTAAGAGAAAAACGCGTTGAGGGTATCTCAGATATTCGAGATGAGTCCTCTAGAGAGGGCATGAGAATTGTAATTTTTTGTAAACGAAACGAAAACGCCCAGGTCATTTTAAATCGTTTATATAAATTTACACAGATGCAAGTGAGTTATGGAATCATAATGCTCGCTATTGATTCAAAAAAACGACCAAAAACTTTTGATTTAAAGGGAATGTTAGACTCTTTCGTTGAGCATCGAAAAGATGTTGTTACTAGAAGGTGTATTTTTGAGCTTAAAAAGGCTCAAGCAAGAGCCCATATTTTAGAGGGCTTAAAAAAGGCCTTGGATCAAATAGATGCCGTTATAGAAACGATAAGAGCTTCAAAAGAGGCTGCCGTAGCAAAGTCTAATTTAATGGAAAGATTTTCCTTCACTGAGGAGCAATCGCAAGCCATATTAGAAATGCGTCTGCAAAGGTTAACAGGTCTAGAGCGACAAAAAATATTAAATGAACTTGAAGACCTGAAGGAAAAAATTAACTGGCTGACGAAGGTGTTAGCAGACGTTAATGAAGTGTATAAAATTATCATTGAAGAATTAGTAGATATAAAAAAGAAGTTTGCTAATAAACGTAGAACAAAAATTGAAGTTAATGAATCTGAAACAGAGGTAGAAGACTTAATAGCTAATGAAGAGGTTATTGTTTTACTAACGTTCTCTGGAAATATAAAAAGAATCCCCGTTGAAGACTACAGATTACAAAAAAGGGGTGGCAAGGGCCTTAAGGGGGCCCAAACAAAAGATGAGGATTATGTGTGGAAAATTTTTGGCACAGATACTCATACAACATTACTTTCATTCTCTGATCGCGGAAAAGCATATTGGACAAAGGTTTATAAGGTCCCTCAGGGGAGCCGCACGAGTCGCGGTAAATCAATACGAAATGTGATTAATTTATCTGGTGGTGAAAATGTAAGAGCCGTGTTGCCTATTAAAAATTTTGGTGAGCCAGGATTTGTTGTTTTACTAACAGAAAAAGGGATTATTAAAAAAACTGCGCTTGATTTATATTCGAAGCCAAGGCCATCAGGTTTGATAGCTTTAACTACGGATCTTGAAGATAATTTAACAGCGGCTCATACAAGTACCGGAGGCTGTGATATTTTTATAGCCACTCGTCAAGGAATGTCGATTCGGTTTAACGAAAATGATGTTCGAGGTATGGGGCGCTCGGCCCGTGGGGTAAAAGGAATTACGTTAGGCAAAGAAGACACTGTGATAGGCATGGAAGTGATACCTAAAAACTGTGAACATACGATTTTAATTGTTACAGAGGGTGGTTACGGCAAAAGAACACCGCTTAATGAGTACAGGGTACAAAGTCGAGGTGGCGTTGGAATTATTACTCAAAAGACGACTGATAAAGTGGGCAAGGTTGTTGCGGCTAAATTAGTAAGTAACGATGAGCATATAATGATAACAACAAATGAGGGTCAGGCCATACGAATGAAGTGTTCTGATATTTCTAAGTTTGGCAGAAACACTCAAGGCGTTCGTTTGATAAACATTAAATCAGGTGAAAGAATTACTGGTTTAGCTGTGCTAGATGCAGATGAAGATAATAATTAAGATATTTTTATTTTCATGGTGTGTGTTGCTCTTAAGTTCGTGCGAACTTTCAACAGCAAGACTTGAGTACAACAGAGCCATAAGGGCAAAAAAAAACCAGGACTATGAGGTTTCACTTAAATATTTTAAAAGAGTTGCTAAAAGAAAACCGGAAACAAGTTTAGCATTAGAGTCAGCTATTCAAGGAGCTAGGCTAGCTCATTTTGATGTGCAAGACTATAACTCGGCGATCGAACTGTATAAATTTATTATTATTTACTCTGACAAACTTAGTGTGGTCTATGAAGCTCAGTTTGAACTGGCAAATCTATATTATTCAAAAACTCTTAATTATAAAAAAGCTATAATTGAGTACAGCAAACTTCTACAACTAAAAAATTCAACAAAAAATAAAATAATAATTAAAACGAATATTGCTAAATCTCAGTACCATTTAAATAATTTCTATCAAGCCAATGTTGAAATAAAAGAATTACTTAAAGAGGACATTTCGGAAGAAAAAAAGTTTGAAATACTTTTATTTAAAGGAAACACGCTTGTAACAATAAAAAAACATAAGCAGGCCATAAGTGTATTTAAAAAACTCATTATTGACTACCCAGACCGTTCGTTAAAAGAGAAAGTTTTTTTAAATGTTTCTGTTTGTTTTGAGGAAATGAGCGATTTTAAAAGTGCAATAAAAATCATTGATGGTCAAAAGGGTAAGTATCCCGACACCGATTTTTTAGATCATAAAATACGAAGATTGCAGCAAAGACGAAAAAATTTACCAGGAGCAAGGGGGCTTGTTAGATAATGAAAAAGGGTAAAGGTATAATTTTTATTGGTATTGGATTTGAGCTTATGGTGGCTGTTTTAGGAGGATTATTTGTAGGTCAAAAAATAGATAAATATATGAGCACAAAAGGTGTATTTACAATTCTACTTATGATTATGGGACTATTGGCATGGGCGATACACTTTATTGTTTTAATAAAAAAATTTAGTAACGAAAATAATGGCCCCGAAAAATGAGCTCAAAATCGGGACCTAATATTAATACCTTTAATTATTTTCGCCCGGTGTACTTTCAAATAATTGGGTCATTTGTGGCCCTGGCGATAACGCTAAGCATTAGCGAGGATAAAGCGCTCTTTATGGGCGTTTTCTTTGGTGCACTTATCATAACTGTAGATCTTTTCATTCTATGCTGGTTGTTAAAACGAATTTTTTTAAAAAAATCAATTGCCTTGAGTCTTAGTCTCATTGTATTTAAGTGGGCGATTTTAGGTTTAATAATTTATTTAATGTTTAAATATTTTAACGTCAGTGGCTTAGGGATTTTTGTAGGGTTATCCACATTAATAGTAAGCACTTTATTTTTGGTAACAATGAGTTTAGTAACGAAAGAGCAAAATGGTACATTTTAACTGGACACAATTAATACCTGGGGTTGGCCATGAGTACATTCATGTCGCCACAGCCTTGATTGTGAGCCTTTTTTTGATTGTTTTTGCTGTACTTGGACGAGTTGCTTTAGGTACAGGTGAAGCGGCGATAGGGCCCTCAGGGAAGCTTTCAATAAAAGGTGTTTTTGAGCTCATAACGGAATTTATCGTTAGTTTAACAGTTATGGTTATTGGTGAAAAGGGGCGTCATTATACGCCGATGTTTGCCGCCATCTTCCTTTTTATTTTCATTAATAATATTACAGGCTTACTACCGGGCATGACACCAGCCACGGATAATATGAATACAACTATAGCAGTGGGTCTGTTTTCATTTATAATTTATAATTTATTTGGACTAAAAGAGCACGGAATTGCCTATTTAAAGCACTTTTTAGGGCCGAGTTTACCTTGGTATTTATTTTTTATTCCAATTATGATGCTTTGTATTGAGCTTATTTCACACACTGTTAGGCCGTTTAGTTTAGCACTGCGACTAAGAGGGAACATGACAGGCGACCATGCTGTTTTAAGTGCCTTTTTAGATCTCGTACCCATAGTAGTGCCGGTCGCATTTTATTGTTTAGGTCTTTTTGTCTGTTTTATGCAGGCATTTGTATTTACCTTATTGACCATGATTTACGTATCTATGGCAATATCGCACGACCACTAAGGGAGAAAAGCAAAATGAAAAAAGCTATTATTACGACGATGTTACTATTAGGATCTATTCCTGCACTAGCTGAAGAGGTTGCACAGGCAACAGCAGAGGCGGCCACAGGATCTGGCGGATTACGTTTTATCGCCATTGGTTTTGCAGTGGGCATTGCTGCTCTCGGTGGAGCATTAGGGCAAGGTAAAATTGGAGCCTCAGCAATGGATGGAATTGCTAGAAATCCACAGGCTTATAAAGAAATGTTCATACCAATGATTTTAGGCTTAGTGTTTATTGAGTCTCTAGTTATTTATGCTTTAGTTTTAGCCTTTATTCTTTAAAAAACTCTAATAAAAGAAAATTAAAAAAGCAGGCCTTATGTCCTGCTTTTTTAATTTAAAAAGTATGAAGTGCCCGCGTTTAGGGCCTTATTTACATTTAAAATTAATTTTTAAATATTTTTTCGTTTGTAGCGACTAAAGTCTTGCTCCTTTGAGAAAAGAAACAAGCTAAGTGGCTTAAGTCATTCATGTTTTTTGCCGAAAATACATTGTATAGGGCAAAACATGGCAGATGATAAAAATGTAAAAACAACTGAGCTTATTGACGGTGTACCTCCTGATAAACAGGAGCTTCGGCTTTTATTTTTAGTTAAGCATCCAAATAAAGTGCAGCAAATCACAAAATACTTAACTCGAAGAGGTTGGCCCTCAAAAACAGTGGGGAGTTTTACGGAGCTTGTTGGTCTTGTGAGCGAGTTCGTACCGCACTATGTGATACTAAGCATAAATCATCCAAGTAAAAAAATATTAACTCTTCCAGATATTATAGTACAAACATTTAATTCGCGTTGTATTTTTATTGGTGAGGATATGAGTGCCAAGACTATGCAATCACTGGATAGGATTAAACAACATAAAGTAATAAAAACAAATATAAGTGGACCAAGCATACATAGAAATATTATTGAAATAATTAAATCAGAGCAAAACTTAGAAAAAGCGAACAAAAAGAAATTAGCTCAATCCAAAAAAACAAATAAAAATCCAATTAAAATGGAAGAGTCAAAGCAGGCAGAAGTAAGCACTAATAATGAAAGAGTAATCGTTGAAGGCAATGTAGTCATTAAAAGTCAGTCACAAAACTTAAGCTCATCGAAAAGTAATTCCAACGAGGCTGAAGAAAAGGAAAGGGGCAGTGCTTTTGCAAGTGAGACCTCAGACGACAGCCAAGAGAACGCGGTGGTAGGTAAAGCCGAAAACACAGAGGACTTGAACCTAACCGATAAGAATCAAGATGAGTACGAAGACCCATTTGATGACGGTGGTTTTTTTGATTCAATGGACTATGACGGAGAATCAGAGGATATAAAGCCCGTCATCAAACAAGCAACCCCAGAAGATATAAATATAGAAAACAAAGATAAAGAGGCTAATTCTGAAGTTCTATCGACTGCGAATGCTGAAAGTGCAAACATTGAAGGTGTGAACGGCGAAGGAGCAGAAGAGTACATCCCTTTAGAGAGCAGCAAAACAGAAAGCAGAGCCAGCCAAATCCAGGCTGAAAATGAAGCCACAGAAATAAAAAGTTCAGAGCAAGATGAGCCGCAGAAAATTGAAAAATTAAATGATATTAAAGCAGAGAGTCTAACAGAGCCGTCTGTCGCAATGAAAGAGGAAGTAAACCCAGAACCGTTGGATTTAGAAAAACCAGAGGACACAGGAGACAAAGCTTCAGAGGACTCAGTAGATGCTGTTAAAATAGCTGCCAAGACCGTAGGCTCAGAAAAAATAAGCACAGATGTTAAGGGTCTAAAAAATGCAAATCCAGAAAGTGAAACAGTAGAAGACAATAAAATACTAAAGAACTTGAAAAAAGCGATGGGGAACAAGCAAACAGGTTTATTTCATGAAATTGTAAATGAAAGTTTCTTAAAACTTTGCGATCAAAACAGCGAAAAGCTAGTTTCTTTAGAAATAGTAGATAAAACAAGTTGTTTGTTTATAACCTCAAAAAACAACATGGGGTATTTAATGATTGCAAGTTCTGGCGCAGAAGTGGACATGGAGTTGGCCAAAAGCTTAAGAGTTGACATTGAAAAAAGACTTTTAGAATTAAATGATGAGTACGTTATAGAAACAGAACAGGTTATTAAAATTGATGCCGTTGATTTCAGCAGCTATGCTAGTGAGACCTCAGAATTTAGCATTAAATCTAGACACAAGGGCAATGAGGTTATGATTTCATTTTTTGAAATGGAGAAGATAGAACCTAAAATATATGAGCAAGATAAAGGAAAATTAAAAATCGAACTTTCTGATTTTTCAGTAAACGTTCCGTGCCAGTGCTCTGTATATATGTACCTTGAAAAAAATGAAAAATTTTACCTTTATTTAAACGAAGGCAGCAGCCTTCAACAAAAGCAAAAGGAAAAGTTAATTAAGAACAATATAAAGCATTTATATATAGACGGCGAAGATCAAGAAAAATTCAAAAAATGTAGCTCAAAGTTTTTTGTTATTAATTCGATAAACACGTACTTACAAAAAATAATAAAAGAAGAGAAATTAAAAAAAGACGTCGCCTAGCCCCTGCCAAAAGTAAGTTTATAATAAGGGCTTTATAACCTGCTCAAAGCCATTTTTTATATATTTTAGTTGCTCCGCAGTTTCAGCTTCAAACCGTATAACTAATACGGGTTGAGTGTTAGAGGCTCGAGCCAGCGCCCACCCATATTTATAAGAAACCCTGAGGCCATCTAAAGTGTTTATTTTGTACTCATCTGTATCACATGAAAACTTCTGCTTGAGCTTTTCAACGATAAGATGTTTTTTGTCTTCAGTGGTGTCGATTCTTATTTCAGGGGTGTTGACGGCAGGGGGAAGGCCCTCTAGAAGCTCTGAGATGGTCTTTCCGGTATTAGAAATTATCTCTATAAGTCTTAAGCCTGCATATAGAGCATCATCGTATCCGTAGTTTCGGTCAGCAAAAAAGATATGTCCACTGAGCTCTCCACCAAAAGGAGCTTTTTCAGTTTTGATTTTGTCCTTAATTAGACTATGCCCCGTTTTCCACATAATAGGGTTGCCGCCCATTTTTTTAATATCTAAGTAAAGGCGATCTGAACACTTTACGTCCCCAATAATTTTTGCATCCGGATTATTGGCTAAAATTGCTCTTGAAAAAATCAACATAAGCTCATCGCCAAAAATCATTTTACCATTATTATCGACAACGCCGATTCGGTCCGCATCACCATCAAAGCCAATGCCCACAAGTGAGGAGGTCTCCTTTACAGCCAACTTAAGGTCCCCTAGGTTTTTTTCAACTGTTGGGTCAGGGTGATGGTTTGGAAAGGTTCCATCGGGCTTTTCAAAGAGTATTGTAGGGCTGAGACCTATAGCCTCGTATAACTTACGAGCAATGCATCCAGCGGCCCCATTGCCACAATCTAAAACAAAAGGGATTGGCTTTAGATTTTTAAACTCCTCTTTATAACGAGCAACATATTGATCAAAAATTTTATAATCGTCACTTGATCCATTTCCGGACACGAAATCCTGATCCTTGATCAGTGACTCAAGTGATTTTATTTCGGAACCATGAATTGTTGAGTTACCCACCGATATTTTAAAGCCATTGTACTCGGGAGGGTTGTGGCTCCCGGTTATGATAATGCCACCCTCAATGTTATCAACAGTGAAGGTTGAGTAATAACTGATAGGGGTAGTTATTAGCCCCAGTTGAATGACCTGCGCTCCAGAGTTGACCATGCCTCTTGTGAGGGCTTCATTTATTGAAGGGCTAGAGAGCCGAGCATCGTGCCCAAGGCTTACAAGTGGGGTTTTATTGTTTGTTTTTTTAATGATATAACTAATAAAAGCCTTCCCTAAATTTTCAGCAAACTCAAGGTCGTAGTCTTTTTCGTAGACTCCACGGATATCGTATTCTCTAAAAATGGAACTATTCATAATCATTTTCAAACTCCAAACTCTTAAGCATAACTATTATCGTCTTAGATGTTAAAAATCACCTAAAAGAACTGTTTAAAGTGAAATTTATAGCAGAAATCATGGATTTTGGATTGGCCATATTTTGTCCATAAATATTCTCTGCAGTGCCATGATCAACACTTGTTCTCAAAAAAGGCAACCCAAGGGTTACTTGCAGTCCGTCATCTTGGCCGTGCGCCATTTTAAACGGTATGAGCCCCTGGTCATGGTAAGCACATATAATCACACTATATTTATCAATGTTAGATGGTAAAAAGGCGGCGTCTGGCACGAGGGGCCCAAAAACATCTACAGGGCAGGCACTGACTACATTACTAAAACGGACCTCGTCCTGGCCGATGAGGCCTTCCTCACCAGCATGAGGGTTAAGGCCAAGGAGAGCCAAGGGCTTTTTTTTCAAGGCCATAGAAAGTTGCTCTCTTAGTGCTGCAGCAGCTTGTAGTCCCTTATATATAAGGTCTTCAGAAAGGCGACTCGTGACCTCTGATACAGGAATATGATCGGTAAGAAGCAAAATATTAAAATGACCCCCAACAAATCCCATAAAAATATCATTCTCTGGAAACCTCTTTCTAAATAAGTCTGTGTGCCCGAGAACCTCTAGTTCGCTGGACATAGACGTTCTTTTTGAAAGAGGGCCTGTAACTAAGGCACAATTCTTATTTTCAAGACAGAGGTCAATACACTCATTGACCCACAAGGCGGAGTTGTCAGTCCTAGAGACTAAAAACAGGCCCCCGGAGTGATCTGAAGAAATTTCTGAAGCAATATTCTTAGAAATTATCGAATTCGGAAGAGCGTCTAAGACAAGGGTCTCTTCGGACTTAGGAATAAAAAGAAAAATGTTAACGTCTTGAATTTCATTTGAAAGAGTCTGAAGAGCTTTTACAGAAACCTCAGCTCCGATACCCCGGGGGTCACCGGAGGTGATAAATATACTTTTATTTACCATTTTTTCTAATAAAGGCCTGGGCTCTTTTGTTTTCAATCCACATCTTTAATTGATGACTAATCGCCTGAGCCATAAGCTGACCACGAATGTTTCGCTTCACTTTTGAAAGCTCAGGGTTTTCAACAAGGGATTTTTTTATAAGCTTAACAATTTGAAATCCAAAAGAAGTTTTAATGATTTTTGTATAGGACCCGGTTTTAATATTGTGTATTTCCTTTTCAACTTCAGGCCTCATGTCACCATCTTTAACAGCACCCATAAAGCCTCCGGCTGTAAAATTAGGGTCTTCACTGTGCTGTTCCGCTACCTCATCAAAAGGGGCCGTGGACAGTTTATTATGTGCGACGGTTGCTTTGGCAAGGGCCTCTTTTGCGCCGCCATTTGCGTTTAAAAATAAAATGTGAGCTAAATGGTATTCGAACAATTGTGTGTTTTTGTTTCCAAACTTTGAAATATAAAAAGTAGTTATGTCATCATCAGTGACTTTTACCTGCGACTGTATTTCCTTTTGAATGAGCGAGCGCCGCTCAATAGTTTTTTTAATATAGTCTTGATAGTCAGAAAATTTAATATTTTTTTGTTTTAAAGTTTGCTTAAGCTGCTTTCTAGTAATCCCGCGACCATTATTAGCGGATCGAGTGACATTTCTAATTTCCTTTTCAACTTGTTCGATGGTTGCCTGTAAGTTTTGTCGTTTAATTTCGACATCTAAAAGCTTTTCGTCAATAAGGTGGTCTAAAAGGTATGTTCTGTTTTTTAATAGTTTTTGAGGGTCACGGAGTGTAAGCAGGGCGTTGTCTATTAGCCCGCCAGACTTAAGCTTATGGTGGTACTCAGTGACGTCAGATTCGGTGAGGATCTCACTGTTTACAATAACAAGAATACGGTCAACAACCTTTGCGTAAGTGAGCTGGGGGGTTAAGAAAAATAAAAGAGCTAAAAGTTTCATTTACGAGCCTTTGTTTTTATATGAATATTATCAATAACTTCAGCATTTTTGAAAACACGAGTTTTCTGAATTTGCTTCTCTAACCATGCTGTATATACACCTTGCTCACGTTTTTCAATAAGCTGCGAGCTAATTTTTGCCCTAACCTGCCTGTATTTAACCTGAACCGGCGATTTCTTCTTTAAAACCTTAAATATATGATAACCGTAGGGGCTTTTTATAATATGAGACCTTTCTCCGACGCGCATACTAAAAGCCTTGTCAAAGACCTCAGATGTTCCCCGCTCGATCCAACCTAAATGACCGCCTAGCTTAGCCTCCGGGGTTATTGAAAACTTTTTGGCTAAAGAAGAAAGAGATTTCTTTTTCTTAAGGTGCCCTAGAATTGTCTTTGCCTCAGATTCACTGGACAAAACAATTTGTATTAATTTAACGCTTCCAGGCTTAGAAAAATCAGACCTGTGGTTTCCAAAAAAAATTTTCATTTCATGTTCTGTTGGCAAGGTCACAGAGGCATTTATTTTTTTAATGACAAGCTTATGAAGTAAGCTAAATCGAATTTTTGACTGCCACTCCTTAAGTGAAAGTCCCTCAAGGCTTAGGGCCCTCCTAAAGGTTATGTCATCAGGATAAGAGGAGCGTATACTGTTAATCTCAGCGAGCCATCCATCATCACCGTCTTTATGAATGCGGATTTTGTTTTTCTTTGCCCAGTCTCGAGTTATAACTTGAAGCATGAAGTTGTTTATTACTTTTTGTTTTGCGCGCTTAACAAGGTATTCATTTCGAACAGTTGTGGGAGTAAGGTGCTTAAGTTGTCTTGCTAAACGGTCCGCAAACTCTTTGGTGCTTAACGTAGATTGATTGACCTTAAGTACCTTTATAGTAGTTAAATCGTTTTTCTTAGAAAAGCATGATGTTAAGAGCATTGCAGTCAAAAAAAGCAGCCCATTAATGACCACTTTTTGAGAAATTGGAACAATGTTTAGTTTATAATACTGGCTAAAATTTAACACCCTTTAAAGCTCCGCGGTTAACAGAAATAGTATAGCTTTTTTTAAGGGCCTTAAAAAAAGCATTGAATATTCGTTTTCGTTTTTCTTCGAAAACAACTTGTCGCAGTTGTCGCTTGTCCGCATCTTTGTATCGATTGATCCCGGTTAGTTTTATAATATGATAGCCAAACCGTGTTTCAACGAGGCCCGAATAGACCTTGTTTTTCTTAAGTGTTCTTGCTGCGTTATAATAAGTAGGGACGGCGGTGACTCTGGATTGATACCCAATGTCTCCACCAGAGGCCTTAGATAAAGAATCGTTTGAATAGATTTGCACTAACTCTTCAAAAGATTTTTTAGAGGTTTTAACCTTTTTTAAGACCTCAAGGGCTGCTTTTTTTGCTTTTAGTTTTTCACTCTTGCTCGCTCCGGGCTTGAACTCAATAAGGATGTGACTTGTGCTTAACTCGGGGCTCCGTTTATATTCAGCCCTCATTTCTTTTTCAGAGACTTTAATTCGTTGAACCTTTTTTCCGAGCTCACGCTCAAGTAAGAACTTGTAAATTTCTTGTTTCATTCGCTCTTTAATGAGGGGGTCATTGTTATATTTTCTTTTTTTCGCCTCAAGAACGCCCATTTCATAGCGAATTAAATCTTCTAAGAAGACCTTAGTGCTGGGACGATTAAAAGCACTGGTTGTTGTTTTGTATTGTTTTTTGAACTCACTTAGGCGGATGGTTTTGTTTCCAATCTTCGCAACAATGGGGTCATTTTTTTTAGCCATTGCTGGGTGAAAAACAAATAAGCATAAGAAAAACGCAAAGATTTTTATCATGTAAATTCTCCAAAGGTTAAAATGCGTTGCATAAATGATAGCTCTGGGGTTACGTTTGAGCAATGAGTTTGCAGACTTTATGTTTTGCGTTAGTGAGGCGAGCCTCAAGATTTTCAGCAAATTCGGGTGATTTAGCCGGGTCTGTCTTGTTGATAAACAAAGGGTCTTTATCAATAAGAACAAGAACCTTTGCAAAAGGCCTTGGCAAATACGTTTTATTCCATGATTTTTTAAAATGAAAAGCCTCAGTACATGTTGCAGAAAGAGGGTATATCTTGGCTCCAGAAATTTTTGAAAGCTCAAAAACGCCGGGCTTGACCTTATAAATCGGCCCCTTTGGCCCGTCCACAGCAATGCTCGCAGGGTTTCCACTCTTTATAAGGCGAATAAGCCCCCTTAAGGCCTGAGCCCCTCCACGAGTTGATGACCCTCTTGAGGTCGTCCCACCAAGTCGTAAAAGAACTTGATTCATGAGGTTGCCGTCTTTTGATGTAGAGGCCATAGTGCTTAAACCATAGCGGGTGACTATGTGCAGCAGAGCTAATTCATCGCCATGCCAGTGAGCTAAAATAATGGGCTGGCCAGCTTTTATGGATCTTTTGAACTCTTCAGACTCAACAACGCGAACACGCCAGGTGAAATAAAAAAGGCGATATAGGCCCCAAATTAAAAATGACAAGACCTTTGTTTTCACTTACGTGGACCCCTTAGTTTTTAAAGAAGATTTTTAAACTCTTCTGTTAGCTTTGGGACAACCTCAAAAACATCACCAACAATACCGTAAGTTGCTTTTTTGAAGATAGGAGCCTCAGGGTCTTTGTTTATGGCCACAATAACTTTTGAACCTGTCATGCCAGCAAGATGTTGTATGGCGCCTGATATTCCGCAGGCTATGTACAAAGAGGGCGCAACAGTTTTACCCGTTTGACCAACTTGATAACTATGGGGCACCCATTCGGCATCAACAATGGCGCGAGAGGCACCCAGAGTAGCGCCAAGGGTTTTAGCAAGGGGTTCAAGAATTTTATACCCCTCTTTATCGCGCAGGCCTCGGCCCCCAGCAACAATTATATTTGCCTCCGTAAGGTCAAGGGTTTCAGAGGTCCCTTTTACAATATCTTTTATAATTGTGCTTAAGTTTGTTGATTCAACAGCAAGGCTTGAGGTTTCGGCGGAGGCCGTAGAGTCGGGCTCTCCTATGGGCAATTGATTAGCTCGCATAAGAACAATTTTTTGCTCACTATTTTGAAACGTCACTTCAGCAGTGCATTTATCAGAATAAAGGGGCTTTTTAACAGTCAATTTTTCATCTTGTAAGTCAATAGAAACACAATCACTAGCAAGGCCGGCATTAAGCCGAGCCGCCACTCTTGGGAAAAGGTCTTTAGCCAACGTGGTTGATGAGGCGAGAACAATATTTGAGGAGGCCTCAATGATAGCCCTTGAGACAAGGTCAGAGAAAACCTCTGAATTGTAGTTTTTTAAAGAATCGTCACTAGAAACAATGACCTTGTGGGCTCCATAGTGTGCCGCCTTCTTTGCTGCTAAACTACAGTCATCGCCGATGAGCAAGGCGGTCACGGGGTTTCCAGAGTTTTTAGCTAATGTTAAAAGCTCCAGGCTACCGTTTTTGAGTTGATCACCAGTAAATTCACAAAATACGAGTACGTTTGGCATTAAGAGTTCCTCCTGTCAGGGTTAAATAACCTTTGCTTCTTCTCGGAGAAGTAAAGCGAGTTTGTTGGCTTGCTCGGCAGCGTCGCCATCAATCATTTTTATGGGCGGCTTTGGCGGGGGCAACTGAAGCCCTTTGAAAATTATTTTAATGTCCTCAGGTGAATGCTCAAGCGCTTCAAGCTCTAACTCTTTTAGGGGCTTTTTTTTGGCCTTCATGATGCCCGGGAGGCTTGCATATCTAGGCTTGTTAAGGCCCTTGTTGGCGCCTATGACATTTGCTCCATTAAGTTGGATGATTTCTTTTGTGCCGCCTTCAGTTTCGCGCTCAACAGTAACGCTGGCATTGTCATATTGAAATTTAGATATGGGCACGGCATGGGGGATATTTAAAAACTCAGCAAGCATTTGGGTAACACTCGAATTATTATTATCAATCGCCATTTTACCAGTAAAAATTTGATCGTATTCACCCTCAAGCTTGATAGCTTTTGATAAGGCTTTTGCCGTGGCAAAGGCATCTAAATTATCAGGAGCATTGATGAGTATGCCTTCATCGGCCCCCATTGCTAGAGCCGTCCGAAGCACGTCAGTAGACCGTTTTTTAGGACCAAGGCTTAGAACTTTAACCTGACCCCCTTGAGAGGTTTTTAACTGCAGGGCCTCTTCAACCGCTAATTCATCATAAGGGTTCATAATCCATTTAATGTCATTATCGCGAATACTTGACCCGTCTTCAGAAATATTAATTTTAGATTCAGTATCGGGGACTGGCTTTATACATACAAAAATATTCATATTTTGAGGCTCCAATTTTAAACACCTTCTTATATTAAAAGCCTTGAGAGTTGGCAATGATATGCTTAAAATCGAAAGAAAATATAAACATAACGCAGGCACCAAAAACCAGGGTCGAGAAGAAAGCCTTATTAATTTAAGCGTCTCCAAAAGAAGAGGGCATCAAATTAGTTAGACAAGGTGGCTAATTAAAGTTATTTATGGCCCCCTAGCGGAATAGGTCTAAATGTTGAGTCGAGGAAACTATGTCAAAAAATAATTATTTTTCATCGAGCGTCGGTAAAAAACAGCTCATGGGCATTACAGGGCTTGCACTTTGTGGGTTTTTATTTGCACATGTTTCTGGAAATTTTTTATTATTTGTGGGCGCAAAAGAATATAACATGTATAGTCATGCGCTTATTTCAAACCCATTTTTGGTTTTAGCTGAGCTAGGTTTAGTTTTATTTATACTCATTCATATGGTGCAGGCCTTTGTTTTAACTCGCATGAATAAAGAGGCAAGGCCTGTGAAGTACGCCATTAAGGCTAAAGGGGAAAAGGCGACCTCTTTGGTGAGCACCTACATGTGGCAACAGGGCGTCATAATATTAGTGTTTATAGCTCTTCACTTGTGGACGTTTAAGTATGGAGAGGTCATATATGCTGAGTACGACGGGGTGCAGGTTCGTGACCTTTTTGGGCTTGTTGTTCAAGTTTTTCAAAGCCCAATTTATTTGGCAGGGTACCTGCTCGCACTTTTAGTTCTGGGGTTGCACTTAAGCCATGGATTTCAGTCGACATTTAAAACAATGGGTTTTAACCACCCAAAGTACGAACCAAAATTAAAACTCATGGGGCATAGCTTTGCCGCTTATGTGGCCCTAGGCTTTATGGTTCAACCTGTTTATATTTATTTATTTCATTAAGAGAGGTTCTAAAAGTATGTTGGATGCAAAAATACCAAACGGTCCGATTAAAAGTAAGTGGGAGCAGCATCGATTTAATTGCAAAAGGGTAAATCCAGCGAATCGAAGAAAATATGATATTTTAGTTGTGGGCACAGGGCTGGCGGGAGCCTCAGCGGCAGCGTCTTTGGCCGAAATGGGTTACAAGGTAAAGTCTTTTTGTATTCAAGACTCTGCTCGACGGGCCCATTCCATAGCGGCGCAAGGGGGGATCAATGCAGCTAAAAATTACCCCAATGATGGAGACTCGGTTTGGAACCTTTTTTATGACACCGTTAAAGGTGGTGATTACAGATCTCGAGAGTCAAACGTTTATCGACTATCAGAGGTTTCAAATAATATAATTGATCAGTGTGTAGCCCAAGGCGTCCCCTTTGCCCGGGAGTATGGGGGCATGCTCGATAACCGATCTTTTGGCGGCGCCCAAGTTTCAAGAACATTTTATGCGAAAGGGCAAACCGGGCAGCAACTACTTATTGGTGCTTACCAAGCGTTGTCACGTCAAATTGGTAAGGGCAATGTCGAGATGTTTCATCGAAGAGAAATGTTAGACCTTGTTACCGTTGACGGAGTAGCCCGCGGAATTACGACAAGAAACTTAGTGAATGGTGAAATAGAAAGCCATTCAGGTCACGCTGTTTTGCTTTGCACAGGCGGATACGGCAACGTGTTTTATTTATCAACAAACGCAATGAATTCAAATGCCACCGCGGCTTATAGGTGTACAAAAAAGGGGGCTTACTTTGCGAACCCCTGTTATACGCAAATACACCCGACATGTATCCCCGTCTCTGGGGAGTATCAATCAAAGTTAACCCTCATGTCTGAGTCATTAAGAAATGATGGGCGCATATGGGTGCCAAAAAACAAGGGTGACAATCGGCCGCCACTTGAAATCCCCGAAGAAGAACGGGACTATTACTTAGAAAGAATTTACCCAAGCTTTGGAAACCTCGTGCCGAGAGACGTGGCTTCAAGACAAGCTAAGTTCAGAGTAGACGAAGGCCGCGGCGTTGGTAAAACAGGCATTGCTGTGTATTTAGATTTTTCTGATGCCATCGCCCGATTAGGTAAAAAAGCTGTGAGCGCTAAGTATAGTAATTTATTTGAAATGTATGAAAAAATAACGGGAGAAGACCCTTATACTGTTCCGATGAAAATATACCCGGCCGTTCACTATACTATGGGGGGCCTTTGGGTTGATTATAACTTGCAGTCTACAGTGCCAGGGCTTCATGTGTTGGGAGAGGCTAACTTTTCAGACCACGGAGCTAACCGGTTAGGGGCCTCAGCCCTTATGCAGGGTTTGGCTGATGGATACTTTGTAATACCCTATACCCTCGGTAATTATATCGGCAGTAGTGATTTACCAGAAATTTCAACGGACCATGAGGCCTTTAAGTTGAGTCGCAAAGAGGTTGAAGAGAGTTTAAGTAAACTACTTAACATAAAGGGTGAAAAATTAGTTGATGAATACCACAGAGATTTAGGGGCCATTATGTGGGAGCGAGTGGGGATGTCTCGAAACGAAGAAGGTTTAAAAAAAGCCATTACTGAAATTTCTGCTTTACGAGAAGATTTTTGGAAAAATGTTAAGATTTCTGGCGAGGGAACCCATTTGAACGCGGAGCTAGAGAAGGCGGCGCGAGTGGCTGACTTTTTAGAGTTAGGAGAGCTGATGGCTCGAGACGCTCTTGAAAGAAAAGAGTCTTGCGGTGGGCACTTTAGAGAAGAGCACCAAAGTCAGGACAATGAGGCCAAAAGAGATGATGAAAACTTTTGCCATGTCGCTGCCTGGGAATACACAGGGAGCAAAAACAACCCCTCTTGGTCTCGCCATACAGAGAAGTTAGATTTTGAAAGCGTAAAACTTGTAACTAGAAGTTATAAATAGGATTTACTATGTCTGAAAACTCGAAAAATATGACAATACACTTAAAGCTTTGGAAGCAAGATGGCCCGAAGAGCAAGGGGGCGTTTGTAAGCCATACAGTTAAAGACGTTTCACCGGATATGTCTTTTTTAGAGTTAATAGACGTTGTGAACTCTGAATTTATAAAAAAGGACAAGCGCCCAGTCGAGTTTGATCACGACTGTAGAGAGGGGATTTGCGGAACATGCTCTATGGTGATTAATGGCGAAGCACATGGCCCTCAAAAGGCGACCACAACATGTCAGTTACATATGAGGTCTTTTTGTGATGGCGATACGATTACTGTTGAGCCGTTTAGAGCTAAAACCTTTCGAGTTGTGCGTGACTTAGTCGTTGATAGAAGCTCGTTTGATCGAATTATACAAAAAGGCGGATTTGTTTCTGTTAATACAGGCAATGCGCAGGATGCAAACAATATCCCCATATCAAAGCCAGACTCTGATAGGTCTTTTTCAGCAGCAGCGTGCATTGGCTGTGGAGCCTGTGTGGCCGCTTGTAAAAACGCTTCGGCTTCACTTTTTGTGGCTGCAAAAATTACGCATTTATCGTTATTGCCACAAGGGCAACTGGAGCATCGGCAAAGGGCTTTAAACATGGTGGACCAAATGGACAAAGAGGGCTTTGGAGCCTGTACAAACACAGGAGCCTGTTCATTAGCCTGCCCGAAAGAAATTAGCTTAGACAGTATTGCCCTTATGAACCGTGAATATCTGAAATCATCTGTCAAAGAACGCTAAATTTTAAGCACTGTAACGCTGGACCTAGATATAGGTTGTAGCGGAATTATGACTCAACAGGTAGTTAGTTATAAACATTAGCTCACAGGCTTATCCACACTCTCATGTAAGAAAAACTTTATTTTAACCATTGAAGCTTAGCTGTGGATCATAGTCATACAGGTTGTGCATTAATAGTGCGCACATTTGTAGGCACCCATCTTTTTGACGATCGCATCCTGATACCAACTAAAGTCTAACTCATAAAAGCCCGAAAAGTTTCTACAAACCATGTGGAGAGTTAATGAAGTCTATTAATGATTTAATGAAAGAGCTAGGGTGGAATGAAAAGGCTAATAAATCAGTAGCAAAGGCTTTTATAAAAAACCTCACTAAGGCGGCGAAGGAAAATTCAAAACCTCAGCCACTAAAGCCTGTTCTATCTAAAGGTCTAGCTTTTAAAAGAAAAAAAGACCTAAATCAGCAGTTGAGTTTTGACTTAGATCCCGACAAGCCCCTGTTGGATTTAAAGAAGACCTCGTAATAAGGTCTAATTATAGCAAGCATAAGTCATTATATATTACTAACATCCCAATTCATTGGTACCATTTTGGAACTAGATTAAGCAAATCACCAGGACGGTGAAAAAATGTATACCGAAGGATTGGAGAGAGAATGAAAGCAGTAATAATTTCAGCAGCAGCAATACTTGGGCTCACATTATCATTAAGTGTGATGGCTAAAGAGCTTACCCCTGAGTTTGTACCCGGTGAGTATGTGGTTCAGCTAAAGGACCCATCAATGCTCAATCAAAAAGTGATGACTCAAAACATGGGCGAAAATGGAATGAGGGTCATTAACAAAGAAAAGGGAATCCTTTTAGTAAAGAGAAATTTTTTAGAAACTCACACCTATTCGCTTTCAGCGCTGAACGAAAGTTCATACATTGAGTATGCTGAGCCAAACTATATATATAGAGCCTCTGATTTACCAAACGATCCACTTTTAGATCAGCTTTGGGGTTTAATTAATCGAGGTCAGGCGGTTTCAAATTCTGGAACAGGCGTCAGAGGTGTTGATATAGACGCCGAACGAGCTTGGCAAATAGCTACGGGAAGTAAAAACGTAGTTGTTGCCGTCATAGACACGGGGGTTGATTATACGATTCCAGATTTAGCTCCTAACATGTGGCAAAATCAAGCTGAACTCAATGGAGAAGAGGGTGTTGACGATGATGGCAACGGTTTTGTCGATGACATTTATGGATATGATTTTGCAAATAGCGACGCAGACCCGCGTGATGATCATGGTCACGGCTCACATTGTTCAGGAACAATAGGGGCCAATGGTAATGATGCTAATGGTGTTGTTGGTGTAAACTGGAATGTTAGCATAATGGCTCTGAAGTTTTTAACGGCTTCAGGGAGCGGGACACTTGAGGGCGCGATTAAATCAATAGACTACGCCACAGAAAATGGCGCTCATATTATGAGTAACAGTTGGGGTGGCGGCGGATTTTCAAAAACCCTTGAGGATGCGATCATAAGAGCTAACGACAAGGGTATTTTATTTATTGCAGCGGCGGGAAACCATAAAGCCAACAATGATGCTCGGCCCACTTACCCTGCAAACTATGAAGTGCCAAACGTAATGAGTGTGGCGGCGATTGATAATAGTGGTAAGCTAGCAAGCTTCTCTTGCTACGGAAAAGAAACGGTACATCTTGCTGCTCCTGGGGTTGAAGTGCTAAGCACAACGCCTGATGGGTTTAAGTCATGGTCTGGTACATCTATGGCGACCCCGCATGTTTCTGGAGTTGCAGCGCTTGTTTTAGGAAACGAACCCGGTTTATCGATGCTTGAAATTAAAGAGCGACTGATCAGAACAGCACGACCAATTGCTGGGCTAAGAAATAAAGTATTTACGGGCGGAATTGTAAACGCCTACCACGCACTAACGAACACGCAAGCTCCCATTGATCCAAATGACCCCTTTTATTGGGCCAGGGAAGGCCGCTCAATCTCTACAGAGCATCCTTACTCTGATAGCATAAGCAGAAAATGGGAAATCACCGTAGAGGGAGCGAAAAGACTAGCCCTTCACTTTTCAAAGTTTGATACAGAGAGTGGTTATGACAAAGTAACGTTTAAAGATGTAGAGGGGAACATACTTGGTGTAATGAGTGGGAAGAAAGACGATTCATTTTCACCGGTCGTAATTGGCAATACAATGATTATAGAGTTCGCTACAGATAAAACAACGACGCGATATGGTTTTGATATTGATCAAATTGCTGTAGATGCCGAAGGCAATGAGTCGGAATTAAAAGTAAAAATAATAGAACTTTAGTTTTTGAGTGAAAAAATAAAAAAAGGCCGCTGACTTAGCGGCCTTTTTTGTTTTTAGTCAGAGGCTTGAACCTCTTTGAAAAATTTCTCAAGGCGAAGGTTTACATACTCGGGCAAATCAAGCTGCGTGCAGTGTGAACCATAGGGCATAAAGCTTATCTGTGAGTGGGGTAGTTTATGGTGAATATCCTCTTGGTGCTGCCTTGGAGTGATACCATCTTTTTGTCCACTAATAATTAAACAAGGCACTTCGATAGCCTCTAGTAAGGGCTCTCCATTAAAGTTCATCATGTCATCAAAGAGGCGCAAGAAGGCCTTTAGATCCATTTCAGAGATAGATTTTAAGTAAATTTCAATGTCCTTATAAGAAGTAAGAGAGAGGTTAAACCCCCCAGCTAAAGCACTGAGTGTTCCCGACAGGGGGTTGTTAATAATCATTTTCCATAAATGCGACGTCGTTTCAGGAAGAAGATCAAAGCTTCTCTTAAGTGTAGTAAAGGCTTTTTCAGGCAAACGGCTGCCAAACATGTCTTGCAAAGGGTTTTTAACAAAGCCGTTAATAAAAGTTATGGATTTGAAATCATTTGGATTAAGTTGATAGGCTTGAGTAAGGACCTGCGCACCGTAGCTGTGCGCAATAAAATGAGCCTTTTCAATATTGAGGTGTTTTAAAAGCTCATGTAGGTCCCTTGCAATGGAGCGGATATTTAAATTTCTGTAATTAACGGGAACATCAGATTGATTGTGGGCGCGGTAATCAACGAGTATAACCTGATATTTTTTTGAAAAAAACTTTGTTTGATAGGTCCAGTGATTAAATAAACACCCAATCCCATAGACAAAGATAAGTGGTTCGCCATGTCCTCGAACCTCATAATATATACGGGTGTCATCAAAACTTTTAAAGGCACCCGTTTTTTTTATAATTCTATTCATGACTGTATTTGAACCTCAATCTCTGTTTCACCAATTCTTATAATATCCCCTGTGTTTAATATTTCGGAGGACAGGGGCTTTTCATTTAGAAAAACTTTTTCAGGGTGGTCGGTTTGAATTTGTGCCCCATTTTTTGTTGGCGCGATTGAAAAGCTCTTTTTGGGGGCATCAGGTTCAAAAAGGCTCAATTGCAGGACTTCTGAGCCAGCGACCCTTGGACCATAGCCAAGAGTCCAGTGGGTTCCTGTTTGTACCCCGCGAAAAAAAATGAGTTCAATGACATCATCAAAAGCAAAAACGGGGCGGGGTGAGGTTTTTGGAAAAAACGTATTTTGAATGAGTTCTGCGAGCGCCTCAGGCCACTTTAGGGGGGTAAGGTTAATGGCCGTCTCATATTTGGGTTCAAAGTTGATGCGCTTAAGATCAGGGTTTGTTTCGTCTAATGCAGGGGCATTTACAATAGCGGAGGATGTCTTCTCGCTTGAGTCCGAGTAGGGATTTTTGGTTACAGAAGTCTCAAAGTCCTCATTAAAGGGAGGAGTGGGGGGAAGTGTCCCCGTATGGAAGGTCTCTTCATTTTTATGGGCGGGCGGGTCGCCTACGGGTGGGGGCGTCGGCGAGAGGCTACTTTTGGGCTTTTGAGCTAAGACTTCAAAATGTGTACTGCCAATTTGAAAGCGCACCCCTGGAGAGAGGGCGATTTTGTCGATTTTTTTACCAAAAACCTTAGTTCCGTTTCTAGAGTCATTATCTTCAAGTACCCACTTTCCAGACGGTAGTTTTGAAACTTTAGCATGAACACTGGAGACGTTGGGGTCTTTAAGGTTAATAAGGGCCTTTCTTCGCCCGAAGCTAAGCTTGTCGACAAGGCGTATAATTTGGCCCTTAAGGGGCCCCTCAGAGACTTTTATAACCCATTTACTCATACATTAATAATACTCTAACCAAAGGTAAATACTATGTTTATGGGGGCTTTCTGGCCTAAGGGGCGAGGCTCAAGAGGCCCGAATTACGCAGTGTTTTGTGTGCCTGATTATTCATCGTCTCAGGACACAAATCCCTTGTCTGACGAACAGGGTCATGCTAGATCCTTAACATTAAATTGAACAATAAAAATCACCTTGCTCTTCATTTTTGCCTAGAAGGGCTACAAAACCATAAGGATAAAAAATGGCTGTTGAGACAACAAATATTAATAATTATGAAAGTGTCGTCATTCTTGACCCAACCCTCACAGAAGAAGATCAAAAAGCGTTTTTTACGAAAAACAAAGCTATAGTTGAGAGCTTCGAGGGCCAAATAAATCACATTGATACTTGGGGGCAAAGGTATCTTGCCAACAAAATAAATAAACTAAGCCGAGGAGCTTATTTTCATACAACCTTTACCGCCAATGGTGAGTGTGTAAAAGAGCTCGAGCGTACGATGAAAATTAACGACAAGGTCCTTCGCTACGTGCATGTCCGTCTTGATAACCGCATGTCTATTGAAAAGCATTTAGACAGATATAAGGACATCGTCTTAGAGTCTAAAAAAAGAGCAGAAGAACGCGAAGCTAAAATGCAGGCGCGTAAGGCTGCGGGTAACAAAAAATTTAGAAAACCATCTCGTTGATAAACTATAAACTTGAAAGAAGAGGGACCCTTGAGCACCGTGCGTTCTAAGACTTTGCCGTCTATAATTTTAGTATTAGTAACTGTTTTTATGGCCTCGCTTTTTGGCGTGGTTGCAGCGGCACCGGTTCGAGTACTTAGGTTGTTTTTTGGCCAGAAATTTTTTTGGTCCCTGTTATTTTTTTTAGTTTCAATATTTGCCATCTTTGAACATTATAGTCTGGCGATCACCCTTGGGACCCTGGCTGTTTTAATGGGGAGTTTTGCTGAGTTTGAAAAAAACGGAGACCACCTCTACAAGGCCAGCATTTGTTCGCTATTAACAACAACAACTTTTTTGTTAATAACCTTAATGGTATGGATTTTAGTAAAGGGTAAGGGCTCTTTGGCCCTTCTGCAAAGCCTCGTTTTTAAGTCTTTTGAACCGGTAAATGCACTATATATTAAATATAATGGGTCTGAATTATTAACTCCAGAATTAAAAAAAATAATAACCATACAGTCGCCCTCTATAATTATAACGGCATTGATTGTGTCTTTGTTTTTGGGGTTGGTTTTAGATCGGTACTTTTTTAACTTAGTTGGTCTTAAGAATAAAAGAACACAGCACTCTTTGGTACTGTTTCAGCTGAACAGTGCTGTTATTTGGACCTTTATATTTACCTTTTTGGGCAGCTTTTTTGAGACGAGCCTCCCCTATGTTAAGGTCATTTCAGTAAATATTTTTAATGTATGCATTGTGCTTTTATTTTTTCAAGGGCTAGCGGTGCTAGGACATTTTTTCGCAACATATAGAGTTTCAAAGATTTGGCGTGTGTTATGGGTTTTTATGCTGGCGTTACAGCTGCCCATTGTTTTAGGTTTTATAGGTTTAATGGACTACTGGCTTAATTTTCGTGGGCGTTTTGCTAGGCACGAGGCTCAAGTTCGAAGAAGCCAATAGTAAAAACAGGAGAGAAAGATGAAAGTTATTTTAAAAAAAGACGTAAAAGACTTGGGCAAAGCCGGGGATATAGTGAACGTTAAGCAAGGCTTTGCGAGAAACTTTTTATTTTCGCGTAACTTGGCAACTGAGGCGAGTGAAAAAAATGAAAAACAAATTTTACATTTAGGTAAGTTGGCCGAAAGCCGAAAGAAAAAGGCCGTTTCTGAACGAAAAGAGCTTGTAGCCAAGCTCGAGGGCGTTACGGTAACTTTTTGTGTTGCTGCCGGCGATGCTGACAAGCTTTTTGGATCAGTAACAAATTATGATATCGCAGAAAAATTATATCAAATGGGGTATGAAGTAGATAAAAAAGATATCTCAATTGAGCCTATTAAAATGATCGGTCAGTTTAAGGCTGTAATTAATTTAGGTGATGGTGCAGAAACTGAGCTTACAATTTCGGTTGAAAGACAGCAGTAGTAAGTCATCTTTAAAAAAAGCCACGCGTTTTTATGAGTGATGGCTTTTTTAGTAAATCTCTCGAGCTTCAAGAAGAACTTCTTGAAGGTAGCTAGCGATTACCGTGCGCAACTCCTCTATGGTTAGGGTGTCGGCCTGAAAGCCCTCCTGCTCTAACCGCTCAACTAACTTGTTTTGAATGAGCTCTTTGGGGAGCCCGGTGGCCTCGCAAACCTTTGTTATTAAATCTGTTCCCATTTGTCCCTCCTTAGACGTAGGTGCTTAATAGTGTGACAAGCACATTGGATCAGTGGGTTAGTGCTGACTCAAGAAAGAAGGGGGCAAACATAAAAATCTAGACGTTTATAAGGTAACAGGCACTTATTTTTTTGCTAGAAGCGCCTTAAGCATGGGTTTTTAGGTCAAAAAACAGGGGTCTTAGCTGCCAGGGGCAAAGTTTTTTGGCCCCTTGGGTCCAGGAGAGTATTTTTGAGCCGAAGGGTTAAATGAGGGCTTAGCACCGGCTTTTTTTGAGGGGTACTGGTTTTCAGGCGGCGGCGGGGTTGGGCCGAGGTTTCGTTCAGTAAGGTTGTCAAAAATACCATACTCAGGTATCCACTTGAGCCGAACATTTCCCGTGGGCCCGTTTCGCTGTTTACCAACAATAATTTCGGCGATTCCTTTTATGTCAGGATTATCGCGGTCGTAATAGTCTTCCCTGTAAAGCATCATTATAATATCAGCATCTTGCTCTATAGATCCGGATTCACGTAAATCTGAAAGCATTGGTCTGCGGTCAGTACGGCCCTCTACACCTCGGTTTAACTGAGCCAGGGCAATAACAGGGACTTTAAATTCTTTAGCGATAGCTTTAAGGGTCTTTGAAATCTCAGCTACCTCTCGCTCTCGGCTGTCGACTTTTTGTTTTAAGCTCATAAGCTGCAAGTAATCAATGATGACCATGTCAACACCCACCTTAGAGCTCATACGCCGTAATTTTGAGCGAATATCAAAGGGACTTATGCCTGAGGTGTCATCTATAAAAATTTGAGTTTCACTAAGGGCTGCGGCTGTATTAATAAGCCTAGGCCAGGCTCTTTCATCAATAGAGCCGACGCGTAAGTCTGAGAGTTGAATTTTAGCAGCAATAGCAAGAAGACGAGTCATAACTTGCTCTTTAGCCATTTCAACAGAAAAGTAGGCGACTTTCTTTTTTTCCTTCAAACAGGCATTTAAGATAAGGTTTAACGAAAAGGCTGTTTTACCCATGGAGGGCCGGGCGGCAATGATGGTCATTTCGCCAGGCTGAAACCCTGCCGTGAGGTTGTCTAGCTCAGCAAAGCCCGAGGGCACCCCTGTGACCTCATCTTGGCTGCCATAGAGCTCTTCGAGCTTTTTGAGGCTTGATTTAACAAGGTCTCCGGCCCCGACAAGCCCGCCAGAAAGGTTGTCCTGAGCCACGTTAAAAATATTTGATTCAGCAGTGTCAATGTACGACTGTATGTCTTCGAAGTCCTCAGAGTATCCAGTGTCGGCAATAGTTTGGCCCACAGAGATGAGTTTTCTTGTCGTTGATTTATCAGCAATAATTTTAGCATGACTAATAATATTAGCGGCTGAGGGGGTTTGGCTGACAAGTTCCGCAAGGTAAGAAGGGCCGCCAACCTGTTCAAGCTCACCCGCTTTTATGAGTAAATTCGAAACGGTAAGAAGGTCTGAGGCTTGGTTTTTGTGATTAAGCTCTCTAATGACATTAAAAATTTTTCTGTGAGCGGGCTTGTAAAAATCCTCAACGTTAATGATGTCGCTAATTTCATCCCAAGCCTCTTGCTCAAGCATTAAGCCGCCGAGAACAGACTGTTCAATTTCTATATTACTTGGTGGTACGCGTTCCATAGGGCCCTCGTAAAAAATTAATATTCAAAAACGAATGCGGGCCTGTTGCCAGAAGAGTCTTAAAATTAGCCTGCCGATGCAAATACTTGAAGCTAAAGCATAAAAATTATTACGACTTTAAGTTGCGAACCTTAATTTCGTAAGAATCAATTTTCTTTTTTAAAGTGTTTCTATTAATGCCAAGCATAGTGGCCGTTTTTACTTGGTTTCCGCGGTTGGCCAAAAGAGAAAGCTCAATAAGCGGTTTTTCAACCTGCTCCATAAAGACTTTATAAAAACCATCAATGCTGACTTGGGTTTCATTTTTTTGATCAAAAAAAACTTCAAGTTTGCTTTTAACAAGCTTTTCCAACGAAACGTTTTGAAGATTAGCTACGAACAAATGATTGGAATTATTTAAGCTTGAATCCATGAAGTAAAACCCCTTTTATTAAGTTTGATTGTAAAGAAAGAACTGAACCAAAAATTCTAATTCCCCCAAGCGATGAAAGAGTGTGTATACTTTTGCGGCAGCAATTGCAACCATGGTTTTGTGTTTTTTTTAAAAAAATATTGAGAGACATTTTAAAAAAACTTTCGGCATTGTCGTGCTGTATAATTCATAAGTCTAAGCGTGATATATGGACTTAATGAGCTGCGAAAAAACTAAAAGGGGGGCCGAGGCTCACTGCTGCGTGCAAAATAAAAAAGAATATTGACAAAGGTCTTATTAATGCAAGGGTCGGCCTTAACGTCAGCTCCACTTAGGTCAAGCTTATAAGTCAGAGCTTTCTCTTTTGTTCATTTAAAAATAAACTAAAGCGATGAACCTTTTTATTACAAGATTTAAAAGAGATATCTCAGGCGTGGCCTGGTTGTCTATGGGATTGTTTTTAGCTCTTGCGCTTTATAGCTTTGACCCATTAGACCCGTCATTTAATTCTATTGGTCGGTCCTTATCGGTTACAAATTTTTGCGGCTATGTGGGGTCGTTTATTTCTGATGCCCTATATCAATTTATGGGTCTGACCTCTTGGGTCTTGGTAATCGCTCTGTTTAGGGTGTCGCACCGTAGCTTTTTAGGAGCCAGGCTTAAACTAAAGGGCTTAAGAGTTTTATGGGCATCACTGCTTATTTTAACAGTGTCCAGTTTGCTAGAGCTTCACTTTCCTGAAACAAAATTTTTTAGTGGGCAAATAACAACAGGAGGGTTAATAGGCGTTGTTGTCAGCAAGCTTTTGGTTCAGATGTTTAATGTTTATGGCGTGTCGGTTATATTATGGTCCTCGGCCCTTATACTTTTAGTCTTTTACACAGAGAGGCCGATAAAAGAACTCATATTGATGCCTTATGATGTGGTTAAAAGTATTTATTATCTCTATCAAGACACATATGCAGGGGAATGGATCAAAGAGGCCATCAGGGGGTGTGGAGAATTGTTTAGAAAAATTCCCATTAGACGATTGGCCCATCAGGTGACAGCGGGGGGCTTAAAAAACACACAAAAATCGGAAGCTTTGTCAGAAGGAGCCACTTTTTTTAAAATCAAAAAAGAGGAAGATTTAGATTTAAAAAATGAAGCCGCAAGCTCTCCAGAAAGTGAAGCGCAATATAGCATAGATTTTGATTTGGAGAAAAAAGAGAGCGAGGAGCAAAGAAAATCACAAAAAAGAAAAGTTCACCTTAAGGCTAAGGTTTCTCGCCATGTAGAAAACTGGGAGTTACCGAAGCTGTCAACTCTTGAGGACCCGCCTCTAGAAAGAAAGCGGGTTGATGAAAAAGAAATCCGTATAAAGTCAGAACTACTTGTTGATAAGTTGGCGCAATTTAATGTGGGGGGCAAGGTCGTGGGTATAAAACCAGGGCCCGCCGTTACCATGTTTGAGTTTAAACCAAATATAGACGTAAAAATTTCTAAAATAACAGAGCTGGCCGATGATTTATGCTTAGCTCTAAGCAGTGAATCGGTGAGAATCATAGCTCCAATACCGGGAAGAGATGTTGTCGGAATAGAGACCTCTAACTCTCACCAAGAAACGGTTTACCTTAAGGACATTATCGCAGAGGAGTCCTTTTGGGATGAAGACTGTAGAATCCCCATACCCCTTGGTCGTCAAGCCGACGGCGACCCAAAGGTTGTTGATTTAAGAAAAATGCCTCATTTGTTAGTTGCCGGGACAACAGGGTCGGGTAAGTCAGTATTTGTGGTGTCTACTCTTGTTGCTCTTTTATTTAAGCACTCTCCTAAAACATTAAGGTTAATACTTATAGACCCAAAGCAGGTAGATTTAGCGGTGTTCAATAGTGTCCCTCATCTGCTTATGCCTCCCATTTGTGAGCCCAAAAAAGCAGTCGTGGCCTTAAGGTGGTCTATCCGCGAAATGGAAAAGCGATACAGATCAATGGCAAAATTTGGGGCGCGTGATTTGGAGTCTTATAACGAAAAGATTATGGTTTTAGATAAGGCTCAAAAAGAAGAACACCGGTTAATCAACGAGCAATTTGAGGAAGAAAACAAAAGCAATCAAACCTACTACTATGAATATCAGCCCCTTATAGTTTTAGTTATAGAAGAGTTTGGTGATTTAATGGCCGTTGATAAACAAAATGTTGAACATGGTGTTGTGAGGTTGGCTCAGATGGCAAGAGCAAGTGGTATACATTTAATTTTAGCCATGCAGTCCCCGAGAAAAGACGTTGTGACAGGCCTTATAAAAACAAACATTCCGGGACGAATTAGTTTTAAGGTCGCAAGCAAGCTGGATAGTCGAGTGATTTTAGATGAGTCTGGAGCGGAGAGGCTTTTGGCTCGAGGAGACATGCTTTTTCTAGCTCCAGGGGTTTCAAAACCGGGTCGGCACCATGGTGCGTGGCTGAGTGAGAGTGAAATTACTGAGGTCGTTCAAAAGTGGTCTAGTCAGGGGGAGCCAGAGTATGACCCCCTAGCCATGAGGGCTCTTGAGGGATCAGGAGGGGGCTTTGATTTAAGCCCTGAGTCGACAGAAGAAGACGAAGAGTACGACGAGCGTTATGATGAAATTTTATCGTGGGCGTCAGAGCAAAAAACGGTAAGTGCCTCATTAATTCAGAGAAAATTTAGATTAGGATATCCTCGGGCGGCAAGGTTGATTGAGGTTATGGAGACAGAGGGTGTCGTGGGGCCATCTAACGGGTCTAAACCCCGCGAGGTGTTAATTTCAAGTTATCAAGAGGCTTAAGAGCCCTGAGAGTTAAAAAATCAAATATTAATTCACAATGATGACGAACCTGCACAGGGCGCAACATGATGCGAGACCCCGAAAAACCTGGACTTGATGAGGGGGCGGCATTTGTGATGAGCTTACGTGTAACTCAACAACAGGAGAATTTATATGAGATTAATTTCTGCACTGACAACGGTTTTATTTAGCTTATCTGTGTTTGCTCATGACATGCAAATGACTCAGCCCTTGGTTGATATGGTGGGATCACAGCCGATAGTTTTGGCGCCCAATTGGAAAGTGGGGGACGAGGCTGACTACTCTATTAATATGGGTTTTATAAAAGGCTCTATGCATTCGTTTATTCGCGAAGAGGTTTATGAGGGGCTCTGGTTTCAGCAAGACATGGATTTAGGCATTGCTGGAAAGCAAAAAGTAGAAATTTTAATAGATAAAAACTCAGGAGAAATTTTACAACTACTAGTTAATGGCGAGAAAAAAGAAATCCCAGACGGTGGAAACCAAGAGGTTATAGAAATGGAAGAGGCTCAGGTGACTGTGCCCGCAGGGACTTTTGACTGTGTTTATGTGAAAATTCGAGACACTAAAGAAAATAAAGACTCTGAAGCTTGGATCAACCCTTCTGAGATACCTGTAATGGGGCTATTAAAGCAGGTTGCCCCTGGACCGTTTGGTGAAGTTGTTGTAGAACTGACGGGCTATGATAAAAAATAAAACACAATTTCTGTTAACAATTAAAAAGGCAGCTCTTATTGGAGTTGCCTTTTTTTTATTACTACCCATAGCCCAAGCAAGTAAAAAAAATAGAATCATAAAGAGTTCACAAGAGTTCTTTAGCAAGGGTCAGCGAAAAGCCTCTATTGAAGTCATAGTCAAAGCCCTTAAAAACCAAGTCTTTAACAAAGCAGACTCAAAAGCACTTTTGGAGGCTCTAAGCCGAAGCTCATTAATGTTTTATACCGAAAAAGCAATGAAGAAGCACAGTCTGGCAAAGTCTGTTTTAGCTTCAGATACTCAACTTGCAAAACTTATTTTAAAAGAGGCCCTTCTTTTGGAGCCCAATAATTTAAGTATTGAGCAGTTAATGATAAAACAACACCTTATCAGCAGAGAGTGCCGAAAGGCAAAAATGGTTTCAAGCGAGGTGTTGTCAACGAACCCTTTTGCAAAAAAGGTCCTCCTGTACGCCCAATACGCGAATATTTGCTTGGAAAATTTTAGTGAAATCAACAGGTTATTGAAGGTCAAGAGGTCTTCGTTTGCGCGATCCGATCGAAATCACCTAAGGGCTCTAATGGCCCTAAAGGCCCAGAGCAAAAAAGATGCGAAGCAGTACATACAGCGGTTTGGCGGCAGTAAAGATCTCATTTTAACAGAGGCCTTGGCTTGGTTGTCTCAGGAGAAGGAACTTAAAAAAGCCCAGAGGGCCCGGTTTTTACTAAAATCATGTGAAAGCGAAAAAGATGTGAAAAATAAAATATTAAATGTTTACGTTTGCGAGTATGTTGGGTCTATTGAGGCTGACCTTAAGGGTGTGATTAAAAAAGAGAGTCTAGATGAAACTACGAAACTTAAGTAAAGAATTTTTTTTATTAGCAATAGCTTGTCAGATAATAGGGTGTGGGGTTCGAGGTGATCCTCGACCGCCGTTTCGTTCACCCCAAATAGGCCGAGGAAAGGCCACCTTTAGAAAAGTGGGAGAAGAGTTAAATATTAAGGTTAAAAAAAGCAAAAAGCAAAAAGAGGAGCAAAATGAAAAGCTTTGACGGAGTCTTTACAGCCCTGATAACGCCATTTGAGCATGGCGAGGTTGATTTAGATTCATTTAGAAGGCTCGTTCGCCACCAAGTGAACGCAGGAACACAAAAGTTTGTTATTAATGGCACAACGGCAGAGAGCCCCACATTAACATGGAGCGAGGTGGTGCGAATCTTTGAAGCGGCCAGAGACGAAGTCGGAGACGAGGGCGTTTTAATTGTCGGCACAGGTTCAAATAATACAAAAAACACAGTAGAGGCAACACTCAGGGCCAGAGATTTAGGGGCTGATGGAGCGCTCGTTGTATGCCCTTACTACAATAAGCCCACAGTGGAGGGGCTAAGGCAGCATTTTCTAGCCGCGGCTAATAGCTCTGATTTGCCGATAGTTCTTTATAATGTTCCGGGGAGAACAATTACAAAAATACCGAGCCAACTGATCGTTGAGCTCTCTTCACATAAAAATATTGTTGGTGTTAAAGAGGCCAGCGGAAACATCGCAAGAGGCGAGGGTCTTATAAAGGCCTGTGGTAAAGATTTTATTGTCACAAGTGGGGATGACGGAACGTGCTTTGAGTTAGCCAGCAAAGGCGGCAGCGGGGTTATTTCGGTAATGAGCCATATACTACCCTCTGAAACAGTCGAGTGGATGCAGCGATCTCGCGAGGGGGACCCTTCTGTGACAGGGGACTTCGAGGCCTATAGAAGCCTCGTCGAGGCCCTCTACTGCGAGCCGAACCCTATTCCGGTAAAAATGGCACTTTATTTAATGAATATTATTAAGACTCCAGACTTGCGCTTGCCAATGGTTCAAATGAGCGCAGAGGGCACGAGCTTATTAAAGCAAAACATGCAGCAACTCGAATTAATTTAGAGGATTAGAACATGGCAATAAATGTATTTTTATCTGGTTGTAGTGGTCGAATGGGAGAGCAAATAAAAGCTCTTATTAAGGCCACCCCTGAAGAGTGGACGTATTCTTTTGGTTTATCACGAGAACCTAAAGAAAAAAACGAGGCCACTAAAATTTTAGACAGTGAGGCCAAAGAATCAAACATCGTCATTGATTTTAGCTCCCCCGAGGGTTTTGAGACTTCACTTAACTGGGCTGTTTCAAACAATAAGCCCTTTTTGAGCGGCACAACGGGCCTTTCAAAAAAACAAGAGGGATTGCTCCAAGAGGCTGCTGAGAAAATACCAGTTTTGCTTTCGGCCAATACAAGCTTGGGCGTAAATTTTGTTAACAAGCTGTTAAAAAGCTCAGGGGCATTAAAGGAGTTCGACTTTCAAATTGTAGAAACTCATCATAATAAAAAACTCGATGCGCCGAGCGGTACGGCTAAATTATTACAAAAAACTTTAAATGAAGTGCTTAAAAAGGATATCCCAGAGCCGTTGTCTATTCGAGGAGGGGGCGTTTTTGGGGAACACGAGGTGTTGATTATGTCTGACGAAGAGGTCATTACAATTAAGCACACAGCACTTAATCGTACTGTTTTTGCCAAAGGAGCCTTGTTTGCCGCCAAATGGCTGAGCGCTCAGAGCAAGGGGTATTACTCTATGTCGGATGTTTTTAGGTAAGAAAAGCTATGGAAGAGCATAAATGTTTAATTTCTGTGATGGTTTTTTCAAGAGATGGTGAAAAAATATTAAAAGAAATTTGCAAACAATTTAAAAGTGATTTTGACCTGATAAAGTGCTCAGATGTGTATTTGGTTAAAGGAAAACACAGCAAAAGCGAGACCCTACATGATATAGTGACCGAAGACAGTTATATTGGGCTGAGCATGAGTTTTGCTGCCAGAACTGTACTTGAGCCGGAGCTGGCATTAAAATTTCTAGAAAACATAGAGTTATTGTTTAAAAACCCTGCGCAAAAAAGGACTGTGAGCTTAAATTTGCTCGCTTTTGATGATAATACAAAAATGACACCTCGCCTTGTGCTCCCTCACCCCTCATTGCACCTGCAGCCAGAGCTTTTAGTGCCTGCAGCGGATGTTTGGCCGGAATATTACCATCCAGTTTTAAAACAAAGCCTAATAGGGCTGCTAAAAGGGGTCCAAACCGTGGGTTGGGGAGAGTTTTATGCCCCAGCAAAAAGCGTACTTGATTTTTCGAATTAAGGGGAATAAACAAGAGAGCATCTATTGAAGGAGAGACTAAATGCAATTTTATATTGATACTGCGGACATTAACGAAATACGCGAAGCTAACCAAATGGGAATACTTGATGGTGTGACTACAAATCCCACATTGGTAGCAAAAACAGGAAAATCAAACAAAGACGTAATTAAAGAAATATGCGCAGAAATCCCAGGGCTGGTTTCAGCTGAGGTGATTAGCTTAGAAGCCGATAAAATGTTTAAAGAGGGCCTAGAGCTTGCGAAAATAGCAGACAATGTTGTTGTAAAAGTCCCCATGTGTGAAGAAGCCCTCAAGGCGGTTAAAATGTTCACAGCAGAGGGTGTTAAAACAAACGTAACCCTTATTTTTTCACCACTTCAGGCCTTGCTGGTAGCAAAAGCTGGAGCCACACTGATGTCACCTTTTGTAGGTCGGCTTGATGATATAAGTACAGACGGGATGGGGTTAATTGCACAAATTAACCAGATCACTCAAACCTATGGTTTTTCAACCAAAACCCTTGTGGCTAGTATTAGACATCCATTGCATGTGCTAGACTCGGCATTAGTCGGGGCAGACATAGTGACGGTGCCGTTAAAAGTAATTAAACAGCTAGCCAAACATCCCTTAACAGACAGCGGAATCGCTCAATTCTTGAAAGATGCTGAGAAGCTGCCACAATAGGTGGTATGAAAAGAACGATTTATTTATTTCTATTATTTGCTCTCGTTGGCTGCGCGACAGGTTCGGTGGCCTTAGTTGATCTTAATTTAAACTTAGGCAGAATTAAAGCTGCTGTTGAGAGAGCAATGCCTAAAGGGGTTCGCTTTGTCAGTGAAAACGGCAGAGAGTATCGCTCTAATTATTTTCTTAAAATAGGCAAGCGGCTACAAAACGCGAAAACGTTTTCTCGCAGAGAGTTTGCGCGAGTATTAGTCCTGGGTGATAAGCGACCTTATAAGGTAAAAATAGATATAATTAGGGAAAAGCGCACAAGCAGCAAAGGGAGCGTTGTTCCAACCTATGCGCGCACAGGACTCAACAAGCCCATGGCAGCGGTCATGGGCCGAAAAATCATGAAAATCCTCTCCAAACGTCGCAATGGGGCAAACTCCGTTGACGCCTTTGAGCCATTTAAATAAGCTTTATAATATAGGCGATAAGACTAGCTTTTTATGAAAAATCGTCAAAAACAAAAACCATGAAGGATCACGGGTTTTGAGAAAACGCATAAAACAGGGATTGTTTTTTTTAAGTGTTTTTGGGCTGTTGTTAGCAACAGGCGTGTATCCTGCGAAAATTTCAAAAAGCTCCTATTCGGGAGTGGCCTCGGTTATTAAAATTAAATCTAAACGAGTGAGCCCGGCGTTTTCAGCGTTTGAAGACCTCTATGATGTTGTTCAATCAGACAAAGAGATGGTGCCAATTAAGCAAGAAAAGATAATTTTAATTTCAGGACTTAGATCAAATGCGTTTAAAAAAATAGTAGCTAAAAAAATTGAAGATAATAGAAACTTTTTTAAAGTAGCTAACGCCTCGAAGTATAAAATGTTAAGAGGCGTTAGGGTGCCTTCAAGGGTTGAATACTCTCGCGCATCCGAGGATCAATGGTTAGCGGATAATTTAATTAAGGACGACAAAAGCACTAATTATTTAGAGGAGAGCACAGCAAAAGTTCAAAAACAAAACATTAGAAAAATTTATACTCAAATGGGAGCCCCAATAATTATTGCAAGTCATAACGTTGTTGAGCCCACGCTAGCGAGAGGCCGCTACCCAGGGCCGCCCCCCAGAGACCCTATAGGGAGAAGAGGACCTCAAAACAATCAAGAGGATAAAGGATCAGGTGCCCCAGAAATTGAGCAGGACTCTTTGCCGGTAACTATAGCCTCTTCAGATTTTATAGCTTCAGGGGCAACAGATACAGAAGTGGTCCTCTCAGGAGAGGTACAAATAGAAGAGGGACTCCCCTTTGTGCCCAGCGAGATGTATTTTAAAGTCGTCTGGAGTCGGAACAATGTAGACGTTCAATATGGTGAGGTTAATAGCGAGTTGGCAACGTTTACTCTGCCTGTGACAGAGAAGGCAGGGGTTGTTTTTGTAGAGCTATGGAGCCATGAGGGCTTTCTTGTGGGGCTTGGAGAGTTAAACTTAGCGGACACAAAAAGCTTAAAAGAGACTTTAAAAATAAGCGTATATCCCGTTTCAGAAGAACTAACAGCAGCATTAGTGACTTTAGGTACGGAGCCAAGACCATTTAAAGGTCAAAGCGTAGAGGCGAGAATTTTAGGAAAAAGTACGGGGGAAATAAGCCTAGAGAAATCAACGATAAAGCTCACAGGGTTTCATAAAAACTCAACCGTACCCATACAGGTAATAGCAGAAGGTCACTGGGGATCTGTGGCATCGTTAATGTCTACACGGGGGCAGAGAGTTAAAATGTACCCAGAAAAAACAATGAAGGCTCTAATAGGCCTTACAGTGGGAGACCGATTTTATGATGAAGCAAAAAAAATGTCGGCAGTGTGGGGGAGAGTTACCCTTGGAGGCGAGCCAGTAAGAGCAGCAACAGTTGAGATTAGCTCTCAGGCGGCGGTGCCTATTTATTTTAGTGGATTCGTTCCAAATTCAAAAACTCTTCAAACAACAGATAACGGAAAATATGCAATGCTGTTTGTTGAGCCTGGGCGACACAGGGTTCGAGTTAAGGTGGGCGATAAATACTATGCGGCTCAACTTGTAGAAACACAAAGAGGATCAGTAACAGAAGTTAATATTGATATAAAGCAAAGCTCGAAATCAAAGATAAACATTTATGACGCTTTTACTGGCGAGTATCTCGCTTCGCAGCTTCAAGTTGTTGGAGAGGAAATCGAGCTAAGCTTACCCCAAGGCAGAGGCGAGGTTTTACTAAGTTCCGATAGAGAGAAGATTGAAATAGATACAGACCCGGGCAAAGAGTATATTTTCACAAGACAGCGAACAGCAAAGCTAAAGCAAATAGACATACCAGGGATTAAAAAATCATGGAAGAAAAAACTATTAATAGAAGCAAAAATAAACATTAGTGATGAGTTAGTCTCAGCTGTTGGTTTTGTAGAGGGTGAGAAATTTAAGCTAACTCTGCCGAGTGCTGGCCGGGGAGCAAAGGTGGTTTACTTTAACAAAGCAGGAGCGCTTTCAAAAACCCCTCAAGCAAACGGAGGATTTGTTGTTGTAAACATGACTCCTGGCGAGCAGCAAATTATCATTGAAGAGCAGCACGGGGAAAAAGTTTTTTCAGACGTCTTTTTAAATGAAGAGGGTGTTGTTAGCCTTTTGAGGGCTCGACTTGACCCTTAGTTTTGAGGGCATAAAAATACTCTGACAGGGCGGGGTACATGCCAAACTTGAGGTGCGTCCTTGGTAAAAACAAGACAAAACCTCGAGACAGCCTGAGGTGGTTCTTTTTTGGGCGCCTGATATCAAGATTAAATTTAAAAAAAAGCTCAGCGCTGATATTTAACTTCTTTAGCAAGGTTGAAATTTTAATTGCTTTTTTAAGTCGTAGGCGGGCGACGTCTGAAGGGGCTGGGCGATGCTCTAAGGGTTGATTTAAAAACTCAACACGGTATTTTTGCGCATGGAGGGCCGCTAAAAAACAAGCGTAAAAGTTTTTAGAAGCAAAGCCAAAGCCGTGCGTGTTAGCCCTGTTAATAAGACCAGCGACAGTCTTAACACGATGATGCTTTAAAGCCCGTCTCGTGTTGCCAATCCCGTTGTTATAAGAGGTAATGGCTAGCCCCCAGCTTTTAAGAAGTCTGCGGTCTCGCTTTAAATGTTTTGCCGCCATGGTCGTGGCTTTAAAAGGAGACATTCGCTCATCTATAGACCGAGTCATTTTTAATTTATTTTGAGCTGTTTTGGGCATAATTTGCCATATGCCCGCGGCACCGACCTTGCTAAAGGCGTTTATATCAAAGCTGCTTTCTACAAAAGGGATACGGGTGAGTTCGTGGGGCAAGCCTAAGCGTTTAAATTCGTTTTCCATAAATGGGAGAAAGTCATTAGAGCGCCTAAGGGCTGCCTGAAAAAAATCCTTTTGCCCCCTTTGCATTCGGACACGCTTTACTGAGAACCGGAGTCGGGATTTTATGGACCCCTTAAGGGGGCTCAGGGCACTTAAAAGTTGCTCCTCATAGGCAGTGAGTTTTTTAAAACTCTTTTTTCTAGAAAGGCGGCGAAGGGTCTTTAAAAGCACAAATTTCTTTTTTCGCAAGAGCCGTCTGATTTTATGATACTTCGTCCACTTATGCAGATTAGAATTTTGAATATTATGAGTGGTTACAATGTCAAAAATAACCCAAGGGTATTTACTATGGTGAAACACATAGGTGTCCGAATCGTATTTAGTGTAGAAATCGAACCAAAAGGAGGTTCTTTTTACTAAATCAACGGGGACCCTAAATTGAGGTGATATTTTCTTAAAAACATCACTTAAGACCTCATTTTTTGTTAAAGCCTCTTTGTGTGAGCAGGGTTTTGCTTTAGAGGCCTGGTCTTTAAGCTGAAGTGGCGTGGGGTTGTCGAGTTGTGATTGACACTGAAGGCTCAGCGGGAGAGGGACCTCTGAGCTTGTTTTTGAGTTAATAAGTAAAGTGGCAATTATAGCAAAACAAAATGGCGGGACTATAATCATGCCAATTCTAACCTCGCTGCGGCTGAATAAGGAAAGATCTCTAAATTTTAAGGCCCTCATGGAGCGGATTAAATTTTTCATGCACTTATGTTTAAAGCAAAATAAATGCCGCAGAATGGGGGCTGTAACCTGTTGAAATCACTTTACGAGGGCCCAGATACAGTGTAATTTTTATTAGTAGGGCCATTTATTGCAAAGGTAGGCGAGCAAAGAGAGCCGCCTTAAAAAAGGGTTATTGTGGACGGTGAACTAAATTTTTTTGAAGCCAAATACACCGCTGTAGTTAGTGACCTCCATCTTTGTGAAGAAGAGCCGATTAACCATAAACACCCCCTTTGGAAAAAATATAAAACGCGGCAATACTTTTTTGATGATTTGTTTTTTGAATTTGTAAGGCACCTTAATAATAAATCGTGTGGCGAGACAGTAGAGTTAGTTCTTAATGGAGATATTTTTGATTTCGATTCGGTCACTCAAAAGCCTGAGTCCCCCCCTTACAGAGTTTCTTGGTTTGAAAAAAAAACAGGATTAAAACCTCAAGAGGAAAAATCAGTCTTTAAGATCAAAAAAATTTTAAACAACCATTCTGTGTGGGTTGAGGCTTTAAGCTGGTTTATAAATCAAGGCCACCGAGTCGTGTTTATAATTGGGAACCATGATCTAGAGCTGCACTGGCAAGCGGTTCAAAAACAGATACTAGAAGAGTTAAAGTTAACAAAAGGCCAAAAACAGCAGGTTCGATTTAACGAATGGTTTTATATTAGCAACAAGGACACCCTAATTGAGCACGGCAATCAATATGACCCCTATTGTTTGGCCGAGGACCCTGTAAATCCCTATATTTTAAGATTTAATCAAATTGAGGTGAAGGTTCCTTTTGGTAACCTCGCCACTCGTTACTTGATCAACAGAATGGGGTTTTTTAACCCGCACGTAGACGATAATTTTATTATGTCAGCAAAAGAGTATGCACAGTTTTTTTTAAAATATGTAGTCAGAGCTCAGCCGCAACTTCTTTTTACATGGCTTTTTTGGTCAACAGTGGTTTTGTTTCAATCGTTTTTTGATCGTTTACGGCCGTCGTTTAAAAACCCTTTAAACGTCGAAGAGCGAATAGAGAAAATTGCAGTAAAGGCAAACGCAAGCCCGCGTATGGTGCGAGAGCTAAGGGAGTTGTTTGTAGCTCCGGCGTCGAGTTATCCGTTAATAATTGCTAGAGAGTTGTGGCTGGACCGTGCTTTTTTAATTATGTTGGCTTTTGGGATTTTCTCGCAAGCTTTTTTATTTATTAACAACATGTATACAATTTCATACGCTTGGGTTTTGATCCCGTTTTTATTGTTTTTACCCTTTTTTATGTTTTACTCAAAATCGGTACGATCAGATGTGCATGAATATAAAGAGCCTCGCGAAAAGGTGTTAACAATTGCAAGTATGATCTGTGGTGTGAGTCGAATCATATATGGACACACTCATGATATAAAACACGAGCTCATTGGCCCCATTGAGCATTTAAATTCAGGGACGTGGTCCCCGGCTTTTCTGGACGTTGAGTGCGAAAAGGCCATTGATGATAAGACCTTTATTTGGATCGAACCGGACGACCCGGGCCCTGGACGAAAGGCACAAGTCCTACATTTTATCGACGGTGGGGAGCAAAAGGCTTTCATTAAAAATAAAAAAATTCACACACAGGTGGAGCCAGCCTAAGTATTAACGCGCAGCAAAAAGCAAAGCTCAACTTCAATCATTTAATGATTGAGCTTTTAACCTCATTAGAACTATGCTTTAAATATATCTGACAGATAGAAACTTATAATTATTGGAGGGCCCATGGCTGAAGTATTAGTTGTAACAAGTAAAATAAAAAAAATGATTAAAGAGCAGGGGGACTGCAATACTTCTGGCGAGACCATCCAGGTTTTATCTGACGCTGTAGCGGCCCTTTGTAAGCGCGGCATTGAAAATGCAAGAGCTGACGGCCGTAAAACAGTGATGGCTCGAGACGTTAACTTTGATCATTTATAAGCAATATTTAAAAAAGAGGCCTTAGGGCTTCTTTTTTTTTGGTCCCGTGAGGGCTAACTTCTCAAGTTCAGGCCAACTTATTATTTTTACGTTTAAGCTTTGTGCTTTTTCAAGTTTTGACCCGGCCGATTCTCCGGCCAGCACATAGTCTGTTGCCTTACTGACGCTCGACGAAGATTTACCGCCGAGCTGTTTAATAAAGTCTTTTATTTCATTACGCCCCAAAGAAAAGGCCCCCGTAACAACAATGTTTAAACCAGAAAGGGTGGCAGTGCTCTTATTTTGGCTTTTAACGTCACTAATTTTAATACCAAGCTTTATTAACTTTTTAAGCTCATTAGTGAAGGCCGTCTTTTTTAGTGCATATAAGATAGACTCGGTGACCTTTGGGCCAATGTCATTGATTTCAAGGAGTTCCTCCTCTGTGGTGTTTAAAAAAGCCGGTAATGATTTGTAGTGCTGAGCAAGGCTAATAGCTGTTTGCTCGCCAACAAAACGAATACCAAGGGCAAAAATAAAACGTCCAAAGTCTACGGGCTTGCTGTTGTTAATGCTCTCAAGGATATTTTGAGAGGACTTTTCGCCCTGTCGCTCTAAAGTGAGTAAGTCTTCTTTTGTTAGAAGGTATAAATCTGAAAACTTTTTAACAAGGCCTTTGTTGTTAAGCTGTTCTAGAATTTTTACGCCGAGCTTATCAATGTTCATCGCCCTTCTTGAGACAAAGTGCTTAAGGTTTTCTTGGATAATGGCGGGGCAAAAGCTATTTACACAGCGGGACTTTGCCTCACCCTCAAGCCTTTCTACCGGTTCAGCACAAACAGGGCAACGTGTTGGCATTTTAAAGGCAGGGGGATGGTTTGAAGTTTTAACATTAAGGTCCGAGCCCTTAATGCTTGTAATGGCTGAGCTTTCTTTTTGTGATTTGACACCTTCAGGCTCATCTTGAATGACCTTCACAATTTCAGGGATAACATCCCCGGCCCTTTGCACAAGGACTTGGGCGCCCTTATAAACACCTTTTCGATTAACTTCGTCTTGGTTGTGTAAGGTGGCATGGGTCACTGTGACGCCGCCCACTTGAACAGGGTCCATAATGGCAACAGGGGTCAGGGCACCTGTGCGACCGACTTGAACAATGATGTTTTTGATTATGGTTACGGCTTGTTCGGGTTTATATTTAGCGGCGCTGGCCCAGCGAGGGGAGCGAGCAATAAAACCGAGCCTCTCTTGCAGGTCAAAATTATTAACCTTAACAACAATGCCATCAATATCGTAGGGTAGGTGGTGGCGCAATTGTTCAATATAATGATAGTACTCAGTGATTTCATGGGAGGTTTTACAAACACACCCCAAAGAAGGGTTAAAGTACTCTTCAGGCTTAAGGGCCTTCGCTGACTTTAAATTTTTTTGTATCACATTTAAGACAGGGCCATTTTTAAGCCCAAGGGTGGGGAGTCCGAGTTGATCCAAGGTGTGCTCTAGGTCCCATTGAGAGGTAAACGGAATGCCTTCAGTCGCCCCCAATCCATAGCAAAACATTTTTAGTGGTCTTTTTGCTGTTACTCGAGGGTCAAGCTGTCTTAAAGTCCCCGCCGCTGCATTTCGAGGGTTAGCAAAAGTGGCAAGACCCAGCTCTTCATGGGCTTCATTAATGTTTTTAAAATCAGCTTTTAACATAACCACCTCCCCACGCACTTCAAGTAAAGAGGGGGGGCTTTTATGGTTTAGCTTTAGGGGGATAGAGCGGATTGTTTTTACGTTTGAAAATACATTCTCACCAACATGTCCATCACCTCGAGTGAGGGCGGCCACCAATAGGCCCTTTTCGTATATAAGCTCAACCGCAAGGCCATCTAGTTTAGGCTCGCAAAAGTACTCCAGGGTTTCGTCGTCAGGGAGGTTAAGAAACTTTTTAACCCTCTGGTCAAAGCTAACAAGGTCTTCGGGGGAGTAGGAGTTTTGCAATGAAAGCATGGGTGTGCGATGGGCTTGTTTAGTAAAGTGCTCAAGGGCAGACCCTCCCACTCGTTGAGTTGGGGAGTCTTTAAGGGCTAAGCCGGGATGATCAGTTTCAAGCTTAACCAGCTCAGAATAAAGTTTGTCGTAAACATAGTCAGAAATAACAGGAGCATCATTAACGTAGTAGTTTTGATCATGACTCCTGATTTTTTCAACTAGATCCTCAATCGTTTTTTTAATGACGACGTCCTTGGTGCTCTTAGCTGTTTTTAATTTTTTTCGACCCATGATTCTCTCAAATAATAGTAAGTTAAAAAATTCACTAAGGCCATTAATCGCCGTCCAAAGGGGGGCAAAATTAATCGCCTCCTCAAGGGTTTAAGCCCGATTATCTCAAACAAAAAAGCCATTGATGTAATAAATACTAACAAGCCTACTTATAGCATAAAGAAAAGAGAAGCGGGGGCGGTGTGACGCGGCGAGAAACAGCCATTTGTCCCCCATAAGATTGCTTATCCTTAAGGCTTAGATTAAATCTCTAGGCAGTTTTAAGTTTTATTTTGAGGAGCCTTTTTTAATGGGTATAGATATAAAAAAAACCGCACGCCTCTCGGCGATTGAACTGTCAAAAGAGCAGGAGCAGTTATTTGCCGCTCAGCTGCCAAATATTTTAAATCACTTTAAAAAAATATCAGTGATTAACACAGAAGGCGTGGAGCCATTAATTACCCCTATTGAAATAAAACATATTTTGCGCAAAGACGAAGCTGAAACCTGGGAAAACCCAGAAACGGCAGTGAGTAATGCAGCTGAAAAAAGCGGAAACTTATTTAAAGTTCCGCCAGTTGTTTGAGGGCACAATGGAAATACTAAAAAAATCATTAACACAATTAAAAGTTCACATTTCAAAAGGCGAAATTTCTTGCGAGGCCGTGACCTCTCAGTTTTTACAGCAAACAAAAAAATTAAACCCCGGGATAAATGCGTTTATCACAATAAATGATGGGGCTTTAGAAAAGGCTCACGAGTTAGACCGGAGACATAAAAAAGGCGAAACACTTGGTGAGCTTTCAGGCTTACCCATTGCAATTAAAGATTTAATTTGTACCCGCGGTCTAAAGACAACAGCGGCCTCTAAGGCCCTGAGTAATTTTATCCCGCCCTACTCAAGCACTGTTTTTAGAAAGCTTGACGAGGCGGATGCTATTAATATTGGCAAAACGAACTTAGATGAGTTTGCAATGGGCTCAAGCAATGAAACTAGTTTTTATGGTCCGTGTAAAAACCCATGGAACAAAGACTATGTACCGGGGGGATCTAGTGGAGGATCCGCAGCGGCCGTTGCTGGTTTTATGGCTCCAGCCTCAGTGGGGACAGATACTGGTGGTTCTATCCGGCAGCCGGCGAGTTTTTGCGGGGTTGTGGGGTTAAAGCCGACATACGGTCGGGTGAGTCGTTACGGGATTGTTGCCTTTGCTTCGTCTTTAGACCAAGCCGGACCGATCACTAAAAACGTAAAAGATGCAGCCCTTTTAGCAAAGGTTCTTTGCGGTCGTGACAAAATGGACTCTACGACGAGTTACAACGAAGTACCGAACTGGCTAGAAGGTTTAAACTCAGACATGTCAAAGGTGGTCATTGGACTCCCTAAAGAATACTTTAACTCGGACATGATAGATAATGACGTCAGGAGCCGAATCAACGAAACCATAGTGCTTTTAAAATCAAAGGGCGCTCGATTTAAAGACGTAAGCTTGCCGTCGCTTTCGACTTCAATATCTGTTTATTATTTAATTTGTACAAGCGAAGCCTCGTCGAACCTTTCGCGGTATGATGGTGTACGGTATGGGCATCGGGCTAATTTTTCAAAAAGAAAAGCCGAGAACATACTTGAGTTTTACTCTAGAACTCGTGGCGAGGCTTTTGGCGAAGAGGTCAAGAGGCGGATCATTACAGGAACCTTTGCTCTTTCGAGCGGGTACTATGAGGCTTACTACTTAAAAGCTTGTCGTGTACGCCGGGTACTGCAAGACGAATACGTAAAGGCACTCAGTGAGTGCGATGTTTTGCTCTCGCCAGTGGTATCTAGCACGGCTTTTAAGTTAGGGGTTAAAGACGAAAACCCATTAAATACATACAATAACGATCTTTTCACGACGGCAGCGAATTTAGTGGGCGCCCCTGCGCTGAGCGTGCCCATAGGGTTTGGCGAAAATAAAATGCCCATTGGCGTGCAGTTAATGGGAAGGGCCTATGATGAACAAAGTATACTTAATGTTGGCCAGGCCATTGAAGAGGGGCTCAAAATAAAGGAGCACGCAAATGTTGTATAATGACTGGGAAATGGTCTGTGGCCTAGAGATACATGCTCAACTTAACACGAGCTCAAAAATATTTAGTCCGGAGAGCGCTCTTTTTGGTGGCGCCGACAATCAAAATGTTCATCCTATAACTTTAGGTATGCCAGGATGCTTGCCGCTATTAAACGAAAAAGCCGTTGAGCTAGCCATTAAAACGGGGTTGGCCCTGGGCTGTGAAATTAATGAAGTTTCACGGTTTGCGCGTAAAAATTATTTTTATCCGGACTCGCCAAAGGGTTATCAAATCTCACAGTTTGAGCAGCCCATTTGTGGCCCCGGTGAAATTGAGTTTCAAGTAGAAGACTATATAAAGAAAGTCAGAATAGAGCGGGCTCACATGGAGGAGGACGCAGGTAAATCCTCACACCTCGGGGACTCAACGTTGATTAATTTAAATCGTGTTGGAGTGCCCTTGCTTGAGATTGTGTCTCAGCCAGATATTAGCTCGCCCTCTGAGGCGGCAGAGTATGCCCGAACTATTCGACAAATATTACGCTATATAGGCGTGTGCGATGGAAACCTTGAAGAGGGGTCCATGCGCTGTGATTGTAATGTGAGTATTCGAAAAAAAGGGGACAAAAAACTAGGAACTCGCACAGAGATTAAAAACGTAAACTCTTTTAGGTTTGTACAAAAATCAATAGAGTATGAGGTGCAAAGGCAAATTGACCTTGTGGAGTCGGGGGGGCAGGTGGTTCAAGAAACGCGCCTTTGGGATTCATCCGCAAACAAAACAGTGTCTATGCGCGCCAAAGAAGACGCCAATGATTACCGGTATTTTCCTGACCCGGACTTGTTGCCTTTGGTTGTTGCCCCAGAAACCATTGAGCACATAAAAAAACAAATACCCGAGCTGCCAAGGCCAAGGGCTGAAAGATTTCAAAACGAATTTTTATTAACTCAAAAAGAGGCTGTGAGCTTAACTCAAGAAAGGGCACAGGCTGATTATTTTGAAGCGGTCGTTCAAAACGGAGCCAGCCCTAAAGCGGCAAGCAGCTGGATTATGACAGAGCTTTTAAGAGAGCTCAACGCTGCTGAGCTTGAATTTGAAGCTATAAAGCTTAGGCCTGAAAACTTAGCAAAACTTATTAAGCTTGTTGAAAAGGGCACTCTTTCAAGAAATAGTGCAAAAAAAGTTTTTCAAGTACTTTGGTCTGAAAACAAAGACCCTGAGGTGGTGGTGGAACAACTGGGGCTTGTGCAAATAACAGACTCATCAGCTATTGAAAAGGTGATCAATGAGGTGATTAATAATAACCCCAAGCAGGCAGAGCAGTACCGGTCTGGAAAGTTAAAGGTGTTTGGTTTTTTTGTTGGTCAAGTTATGAAGGCTACAAATGGTCAAGCCAGCCCGGAGGTTGTGAACTCATTGTTAAAAACGAAGCTTGGTGCAAAGTGAGAGTCGCCGCTTTGGACCTGGGGTCGAATAGTTTTTTACTAATGATTTGTGATGTTAAAGAGAGTGGTCTGACGGTTTTGCATGACGAGAGCGTTATTACAAGGCTTGGTCAGGGGGTTCATGAGTCTCGAGGGTTTCACCCAGACGCCCTAATAAGGGCAGAAGAAGCCTTTAAGGGGTTTTCAAAAACCATAGCACGCTTTAATGTTGAAAAAACAACAGCGGTTTCAACAAGTGCCGCGAGGGACGTTAAAAATGGCGGAGACCTTATAAGTTTAGGCGAAAAGTACAAAATACCAATCCGTATTATTGAGGGGCAAAAAGAGGCCGAACTCACCTTTTTAGGTGCAACTTACGATTTGGAGAGCTTACCAGGCCTTGGCGTTGTTGATGTGGGCGGAGGTTCTACAGAAATTATATCTAAAGATAAAGACAATCAGATTGTTGGTTTTAGTTTAGACATTGGCAGCGTGAGGCTAACAGAGCAGTTTATTACAAAACACCCGGTTTCAGATAAAGAGTTGTTGGCGGTGCAAACCCATGTAAAGGCTCAGCTTCAGGCTATTAGTCCAAAGTTACCTAAAAAAATAAACCACCTTGTCGCCACAGCAGGGACGCCAACGACGCTGGCCTGTCTTATTAATAATGAGCCTTTTAGTTTAAAGATTCATGGTCAGGTTTTGCCCTTATCCGTTATTGAGACTTGGCTTGAAAGGTTATCTCAAATGTCAGTAAAAGAGCGCGAAGGGCTAATAGGCATGCCAAAGGGACGAGCGGATGTTATTGTTGCTGGAATGATTATTTTAATTGAAACACTCAGGTACTATAAAAAAGGCGAACTCACGGTTTCAACAAAAGGTGTCCGGTATGGCGTGGCTTTTGAGGCTTAAACAAAGAAGGGCTTTAGCGGTACTGCTGCTGCTACTATTACCGCTGTCGTTACCTGCCGAGGTTTTTTTAAAGAAAAAAATAAAAATAAAAAACAAAGTACTTACGGTAGAGGTTGCTGATACCTCACGCCTTCGGCAAAAGGGGCTTATGTTTCGCAAATCATTAAAGCTCAATCATGGAATGCTGTTTGTTTTTGAGGGATCTTTAATAAGAACCTTTTGGATGAAAAACACATTCATGCCCCTGAGCATAGGTTTTTTTGATAAAAAAAGACGACTCCTTGAGGTTCGGCAGATGCGCCCCGCAAGTCTAGTACAAAAATCCCCATCACTTTTTCGGAGCAAAAAACCAGCCCGGTATGCGCTAGAGATGACCTTAGGCTGGTTTAAAAAAAACTCTATACCCGTTGGAAGCCGGTTTTTTTATGTAAAATAATGAGAGGCACTTTGGTCTAGTTTAGTAATCCTATGACTTTTGGTGAGTTCTGGTTTTTGCGTATATAAAATTAGAAGTATATATGTTGTAATATTCTCTAGGTCTATAGCAACTTAAGAGGATGCGTCTATGATAAAACGATTAATACTTACATTTACTATTGTTGGGTCACTGTTTATGGTGGCGTGTTCTTCAGACGACACAGACGGCGCAAAGGGAACAGATCAAGCGCCTTATGAGACGAATGAGTTTGAAGATGATGAGTTTGAACAAGAAGATTTAGTGGAATCTGACGATGAAGATTCGGATCAGGTGGCGTATCAAGAGCCTGGTGATGACAGCGAATTTGAAGATGACGATGAGGCTGAAGGCGAAGAGCCCGGTGAGAGTGCCGAACCTAAGGAGCAGGCGGCGTATGTTGAGGGCCAAGACTATGGCAGCGACGACGAGGAATCCTCTGAAGAAGATGCAGAAGAGGAAGAGGTCGCTTCGACTGACGAAGAGGAAGAGGGCGATGACGACTACGGCGACGATGAAGACGCAGAAGAGGTTGCCGAGAACGACGAACCCCAAGAGGTCAGCGAGCCTGAGGCTGTAGAAGAGCCACAACAGGTTGCTGATGCTGATAATGATGGGTTTGACTCTTTTAGTGAAGAGGTTGCTGAAAAGACCATTATACCGTTAAATAAGATGCTCGCGAAGCCTTACTCAAAAAAGGGTGTTCTTATAAACACCATATATATTGCTAGGGCAGGGGATGATTTAAACTCAATTGCTCAAAAAATATATGGTTCTGACAGAAGTTCTGAATTGTTAGAGGCGAGTCCATGGTTGAGCAATGGCATCCATGTTGGGACGAAAGTCTATTACAGCTCACCAAAAAGACCTAATGATAGCGAAAGAATTCTTACTTACTACGAAGACCAGGGTCTTTCGCCAGAGGTTTATTACTCTAAGCCGGGCGATAACATTAGGGCTGTTTCAAAAACTCTTTTAGGTCACCACAAAAGTTGGAAAGAAATATGGGCGACCAATATGGACATAGAGTCCAAGGGCGAACTGGCTGAAGGAACTCAGCTAAGATACTGGGCCAGCTCTGGGGCGGCTCCAGCGATTGCAAGTATTGACGAGGCCCCTTCTGCGAGTGATTTAAATGCGCCTCCTCCAGCTCCAGAAGAGATTCCGGCACCTGAAGAGATTTCTCCTCCGGTTGAAGTAGCGGCCAATGAGCTGCCACCAGAAAACCCAATGGTCGCTGAAGACCCCTCTCAAGATCCACTCCCCACGGGGGATGAGACAGAGCTCGCGCCTCCTCCGGCAGCAAGTATTGAGCCACCGCCGCCACCTCCAAGCATGGATGTTGAGCCGGCAGAAGTTGGTGAGGCCGGGGCCGAGGACGACACTATGATGATGATACTTGCCGCAGTAGTACTAATTTGCGGAGCCCTACTCTTTATACTAAAAAAGAAAAAGGGTCGTCAGGATATGGATTTTAATACAAGTACTCATACGCAAATAGAGTAAGTCCACCGCTGGTGGTTGGAAACAAAAAAAGCGCCTAGTTTAAGGGCGCTTTTTTTTTGCGTTAAAGAAACTAAAAATAACTGTTATGAAACCTTATCAAAAATTGAGTCTAAAACGACCTTGCTGCTCTCTTTTTTTGTTTTTACAAAATAAATAAGGTCATCAACGATTTGTATGTCTCTGTTGTTTTGCGGCACAAATTGAACGCCACAGCCGGATGCGTTTTTCCAAACCACCTTAGCAACAATTTTACGTTCACGTCCGCTGACGCTAAATTTAACGTTAAGCTTATCGTTAACAACGAGCCCGCACTGATCTGCGACTTTTAAAAAAGCCCCCGTAAGGCTGATGTTTTGCAAAATAGCCCCTGCATTTTGGCGAGCATAGCTACGGCGAAATTCCACAGGGATTTCGAGGAGAACTCTAGGGGCAGGCTTTTCATTTTCAGGTATCATAAAACCTCCTAATGATTCTAAGCTCTATCGGCCTTATGGGGCGAAAATATAAGAGTTAAGATCGACTTTTTACTGACCCTGGGTCATATGGAGACACGTAAGAGTTGTTGTATCAATTTGGAGCTCGTGAGATGTAATTATTTCAGCCTACAGCGCTAAAATTAATGCTAGGAGTAAAAATTAGGCAGAGGTTATTGACAAAATGGGTCAAAAAAAGTCTACTGAAGTAGCACAAAAACCAAATCTAAAGAAAACACCACTCTAAATTAAAATATTCTCATTTATCTTAGAGATATAAAATCAGAGGTCTATTTTTTAACCCATTCAAAACACATTCATTTAAAATATTATAGTAGGAGAAATAATGTCAGAGTCGACAGACATCAAGAAAGAGACTGAGCCCGAAAAAAAGAAGCCCAGGGCGACCAAGGCCACCCCTAGCGAGGAATCAAAATCAGCCTCTACAAAGGCGGCCCCAGCAGAAGAAAAAAAACAAGCCACAACAAAATCTACGCCAGCAGAGTCACGACCTGAAGAAAGGCCCAGAGAGCCTTCGTCGGGTCAAAAAACCCGTAAGCGAAGCGGGGGGCGATCAAGTTCAGACTATAGATCTAGAAAGCAGTCTCAAAACAGCAACAGCAACAACAACAACAATAATAATAATAACCAAAACAGAGGCAACAAGTCCCATCACAACAGAAACAACCAGCAGTCCTCGTACTCTCACCAAGATGATATTGTGGTGGAGCCAGAGGTGGACCTTTCTGACGTCACCTTGTCTGAAGAGGAAAAGGGCGACCTGAACTCAAAGAGTTTAAAATCAAAAGACATCAAGCATTTGGTGGATTTGGCCACAAAACTAAAAATTGAAAACGCCGCCGGCTTAAGGCGACAAGACTTAGTGTTTAACATTTTAAAAAGAGCCTCCAAACTAGGTGAAGATGTTTATGGCGATGGTGTGCTAGAAATTTTACCCGATGGGTACGGGTTTCTAAGGTCACCAGATTACAACTATTTACCGGGCCCCGATGATATTTATGTAAGCCCATCGCAAATAAGAAGGTTTGGCTTGAGAACAGGGGACACGATCACCGGCACTGTTCGCCCCCCCAAGGATCAAGAGAGGTATTTTGCCCTCTTAAAGGTGGACACATTAAATTATGAGCCCACAGAAAAGGGTAAAGATAAAATTTTATTTGATAACTTAACACCCCTGTACCCTGAGGAGCGCTTTAAGCTAGAGCATGACCCAAAGGTATTGACCTCTCGTGTGGTGGACCTAATGAGCCCACTTGGTAAAGGGCAAAGAGCCTTAATTGTGGCGCCACCAAGAACGGGTAAAACAGTTTTATTACAGAACATAGCAGAGTCTATTTCAATTAATTACCCGGACGTGACCTTAATCGTTTTACTCATTGATGAGCGCCCCGAAGAAGTTACAGACATGTTAAGGCATGTTAAGGGCGAGGTGATAAGCTCTACTTTTGATGAGCCCCCCACGCGACATGTTCAGGTGGCTGAAATGGTGATCTCAAAAGCAAAGCGGTTGGTGGAGCATAAACATGATGTTGTGATTTTATTAGACTCGATCACCCGTTTAGCGAGAGCTTATAATACAGTTGTGCCCCCTTCGGGCAAAATACTCTCTGGTGGTGTTGATTCGAACGCCCTTCATAAGCCAAAAAGGTTTTTTGGGGCCGCTAGGAACGTTGAAGAGGGCGGTAGCTTAACGATCATTGCCACAGCACTTGTAGACACGGGATCTCGTATGGACGAGGTCATTTTTGAGGAGTTTAAAGGCACCGGTAATAGCGAGATACATCTTGATCGAAAACTTATGGAAAAGCGCATATTCCCGTGTATGGACATAAATAGATCCGGCACAAGAAAGGAAGACCTGCTTTTAGACGCCGGCGATTTGCAAAGAATTTGGATTCTTAGAAAGGTGTTAGCTCCAATGAACGTTGTGGATAGTATGGAGTTTATTGCGGACAAATTAAAGCGTACAAAAACAAATGCTGAATTTTTATCGAGCATGGGGGCAAAGTAACCCACTGAAATTACTAATAAAAATACGATTTCAAAAGCAGGCCGCCAAGCACAAGGCGACACTACGCGACGCACAAAAGCCCTGTGGATAACCTTGTGGAAAATTCGTTTGAAATGTGATTTTTGATTAAAGAAAGAGTGTTTCTCTAAGCAAGGAAGAAAAAGTTAGCACTGCAAAAACATCAAGTAAAGGCAATCGTGAAAAAAATACAATTTTTTCGCTAAGCATAAAAAGAGTGGTTCAATGTTTAAAAAATTAGAAGAAGTTGAGCGGCGATACGAACAGGTTCAACAGCAGCTTCAAAGGCCAGGGGTGGCAGATAATAAAAAAGAGTTTCGCTCCATGATGAAGGAGCTCTCTGACCTTGAAAAACTTGTTGTTGTCTACCGAGGTTATAAAAAAACAATCAAAGAAATTAAATCTAACAAAGAGCTGCTGGAGTCAGAAAAAGACGAAGAAATACGTCAAATGGCAAAGGATGAGCTGGGCGAATTAGAACAAGTTAAAAAAGAGGAAGAGCAAAACTTAAAAGTTATGCTTTTGCCCACAGACCCTAACGATGACAAAAACATTATTTTAGAAATCCGAGCGGGCGCCGGTGGTGACGAGGCGGGTTTGTTTTCTGAAGAGCTGTTTAGGGCCTACTCTGTGTTTGCAAACTCAAAGGGTTGGAAGACACAGTTGATTTCAACGTCTTCTGGTAACGTCGGGGGCTTTAAAGAGGTGATTGCTTTAATTTCTGGGGATCAGGTTTACAGTACACTTAAATATGAAAGCGGAGTTCACCGTGTGCAAAGGGTGCCAAAGACAGAGTCTCAGGGCAGAGTGCACACCTCAACGGTAACAGTCGCTGTAATACCTGAGGCCGAAGAGGTGGCCGTTAAGGTAAACCCAAACGACCTTCGCGTTGATGTGTACCGATCAAGCGGGCACGGGGGACAGTCTGTAAATACGACAGACTCTGCGGTGCGAGTCACGCACCTGCCGACAGGCATAGTTGTCACCTGCCAAGATGGCAAATCACAGCTTTCAAATAAAGAGCAGGCGTTAAAGGTTTTATACTCAAGGTTAGTGGCCATGGAGGAAGATAAAAAACGCCAAGAGGCCTCTAGCGCCCGGTTATCACAAATAGGCACGGGTGATCGGTCAGAGAGGGTCAGGACCTATAACTTCCCCCAATCAAGGTTAACAGACCACCGAATTGGCTTAACGACTCATAACCTTACAGCCGTTATGTCGGGTGAATTTTCTGAAATAATTGATGCGTTAATTGCACACTATCAGGTTGAGGCCTTAAAGAGGCAGAGCAATGACTCTTAAAGATGTCTTAGACAAATCAACACAGTTTTTTAAACAAAAAAAAATCGAATCTCCAAGGCTTGATGCTGAACTTTTATTAGGTCATGCGCTTTCAATGGAGCGCATGCAGTTGTATTTAAACTTTGACCGCCCTATGTCAGAAGGTGATTTATCACAGTGCAGAGAGCTTGTTAAAAGGCGCTCTACTGGCGAACCCGTGGCCTATATACTTGGAGAAAAAGAATTTTATGGGCTTTCGTTTAAGGTCAATAAAGACGTATTAATACCGCGACCAGAAACCGAGCACATTGTTGATGAAACATTACTGTGGGTCAAAAATAATTGTATTGAGGGTGAAAAAGTAAAAATAATAGATCTCGGCACAGGGAGCGGATGTTTAGCCATTTCATTGGCTAAGAAAATTAAGAACTGTGAAGTTGTCGCTGTAGACATAAGCGAAGAGGCTTTAGTCGTTGCAAAAAAAAATGCAGAGATTAATCAGGTGAGTTCGCAGGTGACTTTTTTACGCAGTGATGTTTTAAAATTGGACCCTGAGGTTTTTAAAGGGGCCTGTATTGTAGTTTCGAACCCACCGTACGTTGGGGCCTCAGACTATATAGAGGCCGGAGTAAAAGCCCATGAGCCCCACATCGCACTCTTTGCTGAAGACGAGGGGTTAAGGCTTATTTATGATTGGTCGCAAAGGGCTATAAACGAGGCCAAGGGTAGAAACAATTTTTTTATGGCCTTCGAAATAGGTGACGAGCACAGGGAAAAGCTGACAGAGTTTGCAAAAAATAAGTTTAGCAACCTAGGGGCGAGGTTTGTAAAAGATTACTCGGGCCTTGACCGAGTATTTATTGTATCAAAAAACAGCTAAGGGGTATTAGCATGGATAAAATGTGGGTAAAAGGCGGGGCCATCTTAAACGGTCAAGTTAAAACAAGTGGGGCTAAAAACTCAGCCTTGCCGATTATCTTTTCTTCGCTATTGGCAGAGGGTAAACATGTATTTTTTAATGTCCCCGATCTATTAGATATAAGCTCAACCCGAAATTTACTTGAGAGTTTAAATTGTAAAACTAAATATGAAAATTCAACACTGACAGTTGAGGTGTCTTATTTAAATGAGCCACTTGCACACTATGATTATGTTCGAAAAATGCGTGCGAGTATTTTGTGTTTAGGCCCTCTTTTAGCGCGCTATAAAAAGGCTCAGGTGAGCTTGCCTGGAGGTTGTGCTATAGGATCGAGGCCCGTAAACATGCACATTGAAGGCATGCAGGGGCTAGGCGCGCAGGTAGAAATTAAAGAGGGCTATATATATGCCTCGACCCCAGAGGGCTTGCGGGGGGCCACTGTGTTATTTGACCTGCCGACGGTGGGCGGGACAGAAAATATAATGATGGCTGCTGTTCTTGCTGAGGGTACAACGGTAATAGAAAACGCGGCCAAAGAGCCCGAAATTGTAGACTTAGCGAATTATCTTATAAAAATGGGGGCAAAAGTTCAGGGTGCCGGCACTGGGGTAATAACAATTCAGGGTGTAAAAAAACTAAACCCAGCGGAGCATACTATTATCCCAGACCGCATTGAAGCGGGCACGCTTTTACTGGCCGGTGCGATTACAGGGGGGGATGTTACAGTTTTGGACTGTGACCCTTCAGATATAGAGCCCTTAATCATAAAATTAAAGGAATCGGGATTTGACATTGAAGTGGGGGAATCCTCAGTCAGGGTCTTGCCCTGTGCTTCATGGAGAGGGGTAGATATTATGACAGCCCCTCACCCGGCCTTTCCCACAGATTTACAGGCACAGTTTATGGCTTTAATGACTCAAGCCCAGGGCACAAGCTTAATAAATGAAAGTGTTTTTGAAAATAGATTTATGCACGTTCAAGAGCTCACTCGTATGAGTGCTAACATTACACCAAAAACAAAAGTGGCGGTTGTTAGGGGCAATAAGGGTGGGCTTATTGGGGCGCCTGTTATGGCTACAGACTTGCGGGCCAGTGCGTGTTTAGTTTTAGCAGGCCTTGTTGCCGTAGGAGAGACGGTCGTGAGTAGAATATATCACTTAGACCGTGGTTATGAGGGTTTGGAAAAAAAATTAGCTTCTTTAGGGGCCAATATTAAGCGCGTCAGCGAATAAAAATAAACTTTACACTCAAAACAGAGGTTTTTTTACAGCTCTAAGCTTGCTAAGCGCACAGATTCATTAGAAAATTACTTCAAGATAAGTCCTTTAATTTTTTAGGTTAATTTGATGGGTATGCAGCAAAAATGGATCATTAAAGATGCTAGTGGTAGGGTTGTTGGCCCCCTCACCACACCTCAGGTTATGAGAAAGATCTCAACAGGTGACTTTTCGGGCGAAGAGTTAATCTCGGCTTATCCTGGTAACAAGTGGTACCCCATGAGCCAGGACGCTAAGTTTTATGACCAGCTTCTTGAGGTTCTCTCTCAAGGGCAGAAGGGGCACGAAAAGTCGGCACCCAGCACGTCAGGCAGTGAATCAGCAAAGGTCAGTTCAAAAAAACACAAAAGTCATTCAAGGTCAAAAAGTGAAAAATTAGAAGTAGAGATTGAGCCCCCTAAAAGCAGGAGCTATACAGAGAGTGTCTCAGACGGGACTAAAACAAATACAAAAACTAAAGACACAACTAACGACGCAGACTCAGAGGAAAAAGCAAAATCAAAAGAGAAAACCAAGTCCAGTAACAAAAAAAAATCAGGTTTTGCCTCTAAGATTTCAGAGCCGCCGCAAACGGTAATAGAGTTAAAAAGCGAAAAGGAGCTTAACAAAGGGGCCAAGCGAAGTGCTTTTAGAAAGCCTTTTTTTGCTATTATAGGTATGCTGGTGATCTTTATGGCTTGGGTTTTTATAGAGTCAGACTCAAAACTAACTCCTGGGCGTGTGCGTCTGTTGGCGCCATCTAAAAAAGTGAACCTCTCGCCAAAAAAACTTAAAAAAAGAACCCTTCAAGCCGTTGCTCATTATAAATTAGATGTTTACGAAAACTATTTAAGAGCGCAGAGCTTAATTGTGGGGGCTATTGAGGCCAATCAAAAGGCCTCATCTAGCTGGGCGCTACTTTGTTTGACCTACCTTGAATTGTGGCCGTATTCGTACCAGGACTCTAAAGACCAACAAACAATTTCAAATGCTGTTCGTAAATCGGCCAGTTATGACCCTATTGGAGCCGATGCAGCAACATGTAAGTCCGTTGATTTGTATATTCGTGGGAGGGGCAAGGAGGCTCGGTCACTTGTTAAGGTGACTCTTGAGAACTTGCCGGGCGGCAACCCGCCAGTTGCACTTTATTTTTTAAGGGCTTTGTTTTTGGATGAGCCTCAATACTCAGCCACAGCTATTGGGTACGCCCAGTCAGCACAGCAGCTGTGGCCAGGCTGGGTGAGAGCGCAATCTCTAGAGGCCAGCTTGACGATGAAGGGGGGGAACTATACGGCCGCCGCATCTATTTATAAAAAAATTATCACAAAAAACCCAAAGCACATAGTTTCTAAACTACAGTTGGGTCTTATTCAGTATGCGCGATTTAATCATGTAGAGCAGGCTTATAAAACGCTACAAAAGGCCCTTTCGGGCTCCCCTAAGGCGGCCAACACGTTGCTATCACAGGCGTACTTGGCATTAGCCAAGGTGTCTTTAGAGTTTAAAGAGTCGGCTCAGGCCTTAAAGTATGCAAAAAAATCTTATTACCATAACCCATCAAACATAATAGCAAAAAATTTAATTGAGCATATCGGGGGCAAAAAGGCCTCAAAAAATGCACGGGCAGACATTAGACAACTTATCTCTGAGGGTGATTTTTACTTTCGTCAAAACGATTACCTAGAGGCCCTCGCTCTTTATAAAACAGCCTATGAGTTAAATAGAAAATCATCAGTGGCAGCAATGAAGGCCGGTAAATGTGCCTGGAAGCTGAGTTTTACAAACGATGCCATTAAGTGGCTAGCCCTTGCGATTAAAGCCGATCAAAAACTTATAGAAGCTTATGTTTTAATGGCTGACTACTATGCGCAAAGGTATGATTTTTCTTCAGCAGCAACAGTATTAAGAAAAGCGGCGAAGGTAGCCCCAAGAAATTTTGAAGTTTACCGGGGTTATGCACTTATAGAGCTACGCAGAAACAACCCCAAGGGGGCGGTTTCATACGCCAAGAAAGCTCTTAAAATATATGATACCGATGTTCAGTCCAAAATTATTTTAACTAAAGCCTATACTATGATGAATAAATATACTGACGCCTTTAGGGAGGCGAGCATTGCTATTGAGATAGATAGCAACAGCCGCGAAGCCCAAGCGGAGTTTATTAAAGCCATGGCAGGGCTTGAGGGCATAGATGCCGCTATAAGCTATGTAAGCAAGCTCGTTCGAAGCTTTCCGTTTGTTGTGGATTACAGGCTTGTCTTGGCCGAGTTATTTATGACAGACGAGCGCTATAGCGATGCCATTGAGATTTTTAATCAAGCCCTGCAGGTGGACAGTAATTCAAAAAAAGCCCTTATGGGTTTAGGGCACTCCAATAAGGCGTTAGGGCAAGGGCAGCCGGCCCTTGAGTTTTTTATGAAAGCGGCTGTTGCAGACCCCTCAGACGTGACCCCATTATTTGAAATAGGTTTATTATATCTACAGACAAAAAAACCAAAATTAGCGAAAAACCAATTTGAGCGAATTTTAAAAATAAATCGCAACTACCCTTTAGCTAATTATTATTTAGGGCAGGCTTTTTTGCAAATGCGTGACTATAAAGCGGCCATAGAGCAGGCCAATAAAGAAAAACGCAAAAACCCAAACTTAAATCAACCCTATGTTTTATCCGCAGAGGCTTATTACCGAATGGAGCAATACGGTCTTTGTGCGCGTGAGTACCAACACGCTATAAGACTGCGCGCTCAGGGAGCAAGAAATTATGTTCGAGTAGCTCGGTGCTACAGAATGTCTGGTAATTTAGGTATTGCAAAAAAAATGCTAGAAAAGGCGGCTACCATTGAAAGCGGTAATGCTGAAATATATAAAGAGATGGGCGCTATTTATGAAACGTTGGGGGAGTCAGAGCTTGCTGTTCAGTCTTATGAGCAGTATTTGGTTCTTGAGCCCATGGCGATGGACCGGGTAAAAATATTAGAGCGTATAAACACACTTAACTAGAGAACGGGGTAAAAAATGGGCGTAAATCAAATTATGGGAAACATGCAGCACCGGATAAAGAGCTCATCCTTTGGTGTTTTTACAATACTTTTAAAGCTAGTCTCGGGGTTAGTACTAGGGTTAACCTTTGCGTTAGTGGGTCAAGAAATGATAGGTTACGAAAGCCTGGCATTTATGTTTGTTATGGTGGTTGTTTTAGGTGTGTTTTTAAGAATAGCCAAAAACTGGAGAGTTTTAGGTGTTGTTGTGTTTAATGTATTTTTAATACTCGCAGGGATGTTGTTAAGGGTTTACATAGTGATTGCTCCAGGAGCTTAGGTTTTGATTGATATAAAAAAATTAGAAAAAAACGAAGACTTTAAAAACACAGGACTCTCTTATGTTGAGGCCTACAAGGGTAGTCTGCAAAACAGAAACGCAGATCCTCAAAAGGTAGATGAGGCCCTAGATTTAAATAAAAAGCGAAAAGTATTAATTAAAGAAGCTGAAGAGTCAAAGGCCGCGCAAAATAAAGTGGGCAAAGAAATCGCGCAATTAAAAAGACAAAAACAAGATGCCAGCGCGCTTTTAACTGAAATGCAAACACAAAGCACTAAGGTGAAAGACCTTAACCACCAGGCCGATATAATTAATAAACAAGTGAGTGAGCTATTAAGCTCATTGCCGAACATGTGTGACCCGTCGACGCCTGTTGGGTCTTCTGAAGACGACAACGTTGAGGTTTATAAAAAAGGCGAACCCCGAAGTTTTGATTTTAAGCCTAAAGATCATGTGGACATAGGCGAGGCGCTAGCCATAATAGATTTTGAGAGGGCGGCAAAAACAACAGGGGCTCGGTTTTCATTTTTAAAAGGTGCTGGAGCAGCTCTTGAAAGAGCTTTAATGCAATTTATGATGGACGTACACTCGCGTGACCACGGGTATGAGGAGATTTCAACACCTCTTATGGTCAACTCAAACTCTATGTACGGCACCAGCCAGTTCCCTAAATTTAAAGAAGAGCAGTTTGAAGTTAAGGGGACAGATTATTTTTTAGTCCCCACGGGAGAGGTGCCAGTCACAAATTTTTATTCAGGCGAAATACTTTTAGAAGCCGATTTGCCAAAATATTTTACCGCACTCACAGCGTGTTTTAGGTCCGAGGCGGGTAGCCATGGTAAAGACACTCGTGGGCTTTTTAGGCAGCACCAATTTTATAAAGTAGAGCTTGTAAAGTTTGTAAAGCCAGAGACCTCGTATGAAGAGCA
>JAUVAX010000047.1 GCA_030591685.1 Pseudobdellovibrionaceae bacterium
AATTACAAGTAGCACCGACATACCAAACTTAGCGGCTCGTTTTGCTATGACTGAATTAATTTTGGTAAATAACCTGAGCCGCGCAGTGGGTATTTCTGTTGATAGTATCATGAATGTTAATGGTGGTTATGCCGGATCTATATTGAAGTGTGATGAGCATAATTCAGGTACGATGCCAATACTTATTTTAAATGCAGCTCGTCACCGTGCTGTATCAGCATGTATACTTGAGTTAATTGACCAATTAAAGGCCAATAATATGTTTGAATCAACAGTGATAGATTTATCTGGAGAATTTAATCGAAATGCGAGAGCAGACGGTTATGGTTCGGATCACGGTTGGGAGGGAAAGAGTGTCTCTCTTTTTACAGGAGGCATTACTAACGGACCACATGTATTAGGAAACATGACCTCTGACAAAGGAGCAAAGTATTTCGGGTCTTGGGGTAAGGGAGCTGCTGTAAAGGAGCTGGGTTCGCAGTTAAACATGGCCCATATGGCCGCAACCATTGCACATGTTTTAAAAGCACCATCACCAGTAACATCAGCTCAATCTGTAGTTTATTTAGATGACAATGGTATTTTGACACCCTTGATTGAAAAAACTAAAAATGTTTAATAACTAAACGAACAGTGATTTTAAAATTTAATTCTCAAATTTTGTATACTTCGTCAGATTTAATAGGGGATTTAATGAATAAAACTACTATAAAGCATAAAAAGATTGCGGGATTTTGGCTGCTCATAGCGCCAACCCTTGTATTGATGGCTTTGTTTTCTACGGTAAAATCTGAGACAAGTTATTATGTGCAACTCACAATATTTTCTACCATTGCCCTTGTTGCCTTTATTTCTGCAGTTGAAATATTTTTAAACTCTAACGGGGCCCGCAGAGTATTGCGGGTAGTTTCTTGGTTAGTTGTCTTTTACGCAGTTGTTGTGGCTATTGTAATGTTAGTTTATTCGATAAGAGCTATCTTTAATGTGGGCATCAGCAAGGAGACGGGTCTTGTTGTGGTTGTAGCATTTGGTGTAGGTGCAACATGGGGCATACCATTTACCCTCTTGGCTAGAGGTTTAAAAAAAATTAAAATTAATGAGGAAGTGGTTTTATGATCAGTTATGTTAATGCTGAATTTCTATGGTTTTCAGAGCCCACTTTATATAAAAACAGAACTGAAGGAATAATCACTACAGCTGATGAATTTATGGAAATCGTGCAGACTTATGAAGAACGGTTAAAAGGGGTTAAACTCACTAAGTCAGAGAAAGATCGTAAATATACAGCTCTCGGGCTTCAAATAAAGGGGATGGAGAACAGCTCATTTTGTAGTATCGATATTTTAGATACTAAGGTCCGTTTGTATATTGTCCACTATGAAATAGTAATAAAAAAACCACGATTTTTATTTTTTGGTGGCAATGGAATTCAAATTTTTTGTACCTTAAATAGTAAGAGCCACCTTGTTGAATTCATAAACTTATTTATTTCAAAAAAATTCAGCGACGCTAAAGTCTTTCTGAAAAAAAATGCACAGTCCGTGCAGTGGGGCTAGCAACAGGGTGAAGTTATAAAAATATTTTTAATGTGATCTACCTCGCCTGGCACATAAACTTTTCGCTCAAGTGCATGTAATTATTTAATAAACTCACCCTTCAGTACAACACGGGAATGTTACGATTTAGAGTCTCCGTCTGCCGAGTTTTGATGGCAGAGTAATGTGCTCCTTGGCATTTAATCCTTGCTCCCAAGTGCGCGAATTTACTTAATAAACGCCCCTTCAGTACAACACCAGAATGTTAAGACTTAGAGCTCCATCCCCCGAGTCTTTGCTTTGAGTCAAATTTTAGAAATAGTTCGTCATGTTAATTCTATTTGGTTGTCTTTAATATATGAAAATTCTAGATTTTACAGACCCAAATGAAAACGCACAGTTGATGAGGTTTTCTGAACACTATGCCTCGATGCTTTCCATAGAGCCGCGAGAATATATGCTCCAAAGCAAAAGAACCTAAGCGCCCTCAGCCCTCATAATCTTAAAGTACTTAAAGAGGGGATTCACACAACTTATAAGTCGGCAGCAGAGACTCTTAAGAGAAATGACCTTTTCGCCCCTGATTTAATACTTTTTATTGGGCCAGGGGAGCTAGATGGGCACGCAACCATTTTTAATGAAAGACCAACCACCTTTCTTGACCTTTCAATCATAGAAAATCATTACAAAAACGACCTGTTTGAAAGGGAGACCCATCTAATGCATGAGCTTATTCATGGGATTCACTATAGTTGCCGGCCTGAATTTGATCTTAAAAAAATAGTTACTTCCAAGGAGCGCCTTGTAATTCGAACAATTGTAGAAGGGTTGGCAACTCATCTCTGCGAAAAAACATTAAACTACCCTGTGGATAAATACTGGTATGGATTTATTAATTCTAGTTTGTGCCATAGGTGGATTGAAAACTGTAAATCGAAATTATCTAATGATTTAGAGCTACTTAGGAAAATGAAAACACTAGAAAACTTTGAAACACAGCTGTTTTCTTTTTTTGGATTATCTCCCGAGGAAATATGTGATGGTCGTCGAGGTTATTATTACGGAGATCAAATTGCAGAGAGGTTCTTAAAGGAAAACTCTATGCAAGATGCATTTAATGCTGATTTAAAAAAATGGCTTATGTATTTCTAAATTATGGACAAGGTTTAATAGAGCGAATACCCATCTCGTAATTATAATGTAAATTATTGTGTTATATATTTAATAATTAGATACAATAAAACAATTGAAAGAGTCTTTAAAGGTAGGTGTGTATGAGTAATAACTTAGAGAAAATACTAGATGACATTACTGAACTCAAAAAAGAGATCTCAGAAGAGCTTGAAAAGAAAAAGCGAGACTTTAAATATAAAATCGAAAGAGGAAAGGTCACGTTTGAGGCGGATGTCCTTGAGAAGCAACGCATATTCAAGCAAAACTTAATTTTATACCTCGTTAATGCTAAGTTTTCTTCTTACATAGTCTCACCTTTTATTTACATGCAAATCATTCCCTTTTTTATGCTAGATATATTTGTTTCTATATACCAGTGGACGAACTTCCCCATTTATAAAATATCTAAGGTTCGGCGAAAAGACTACATCATATTTGATCGCCATAAACTCGGGTACCTCAATACATTAGAAAAGTTTAACTGCTTATACTGCTCTTATGTTAATGGTCTGATTGCTTATGTTCGTGAGGTCGCTTCACGAACTGAGCAATTTTTTTGCCCCATTCGTCATGCAAAAAAACAACAAGGTTCTCATGACAGGTATCATCTCTTTACGGATTACGGGGATACTGAGTCGTATAAGGGCAAACTTAAAGGGATCCGAGAGGCTTTAAAAAAAATTGAATAAAAAAAGCTAAAAAGGTGACAAATAAAAGTGACATAAAAAGCTGACAGAGCCATAATATTTTTAATGTAATGTGCTAGCAAAGCGTTGGTACTGCGCTCTTAAGTGCCTGAAACCATACAACAATTCCTCATTCAGCGCTATATAGTACGGATGCAATTTAGAATCTCCACCCCACGAGTCCTCGTGTCTTGAGCCTTGGCAGGCGCAAATTAACTCGACGTTTCCCTATTCAATTTAGATCTCTATACGCAGTATATTTTGTTCATAGATTTAATTAATTTTAGTACATTTGGGTCCGAAATCCTGTACTGGACAAAATTAGACTGCCTTTTAGAGGTGACTAATTTTTCTAATTTCATACGGTTTAAAAACTGAGATACTGCTGATTGTGTTGCGCCACTTAATAGTTCTAATTCACTGACAGTCTTTGGACCATCAAATAGTTGGCATAGAATCATAAGCCGTTGTGGATGAGCTAACGCTTTAAGAGTCTGAGCGACGGTCTCGCACTGTTCAATCGTAGGGGTTTTTTTAGTTTTTGCCATGTTTAAATATTATTATATTTTAGATTTAGACATGTCAACTTTGCATTTAAAACAAAAATAGACTTAATAAAAATAAACATAACTATAAAATTACGAGGGCAAAGGCCGATACTTCTGGTTGACAATATTATGATATTACAATATACTGATTTAAAACGGAGATGATGCATGCACGCAGTGATTATTGATGTAAGAGAACGGGACGAGTTTGATAGCGAACAAGTAAAAGGCTCGATTAACATCCCACTATCTATATTTGGAGCCCTGGCCCCGGGTATTATTACAAATCTTAATAAGAGAAAAATTATTTTAATGTGCTTAAGTGGTAATCGTTCCGGCTTGGCCATAAAACAAATATATCAATTGGGCTTAGATGAAGACAATAAATTTGAGGTTTACTCTGGGGGCATAAAAAAATGGAAATTCGTTGGGAATGAGACCATTTCATATAAATCTAACCATCTCCCAATTATAAGACAAGTACACTTAGCAGCAGGTTTACTGGTGACAGTCTCTGTTGCACTAGGTTTCTTTGTAAACCCTTTGTTCTATGCGTTGGCTGGGTTCGTTGGAGCCGGTTTAATGTTTGCAGGAGCAACGGGGACCTGCCTTATGGGCGAGCTATTATCTAAAATGCCATGGAATCAGTCGGTACCCAATCTTAAGCAAGAGGTCTGCAGTGCGAGTACTGGTAAGATAAACTGCATAAATACAGACTCTTAAATAGTACCAGTTGGCTCTAATTCTAGTGGTCAATTCTCACGAGTGAGAGCTATCTGTGACCATTATTATCACTACTGTAATTTAAGTTTCATTTTATTTACTTACACCTCGAATATTAAGAGATAAGTACTCAGTGAGGTACACACTAAGGTCCTAAATTTATTGATTGTGAAGAGCAAATATACTAAAATATTAAATAGATGCTCTTATCTAAAATAAAACACCCTATTTTAATCATATTTTTTTTATGTCCTACAATTTCATATTCATATTCAAATTCTAATGAGTATCGTATTTTTAGTTTTGCAAGAGAGTACAATGAGAATGCTTGGACTTATGAAGCTAACTCGCCAGAGGTTCAACATGCACTTAAGGCTATTAATTCACAGTTGAACCAAACCGCATCACTGAGCGCGAGCACAAAAAAAGCAGTAGATTACGGCTTATCTCCAGATGCTAATATAGTAAAAACAGCTCGAGAACTTTCTGCAGATGACTATAGTGATCTGGCAATATTAACGGGGTCAATGGCTATATATGAAGGCCCAGAAAATAATGATTATTGGACATTGAATTTTACTAGTGGTGTCACCATGGCCTACGGAAGGAACGTATCCTCTGCAGATTATTCAGTAAAGATACCAAAAAGACTAATCACCTCTAAATGTCTTAGAGTAAGAAAATTAAGTAATGGTAAAGTAAAAAAGGTACCGAAACTTGAGTGCATAAAAGATTATATAAAATATATAGGTAACGCCGTTGGCAGAATTACTGCTATTCAGCTTACAGACGCAGTGCCAGATCTAGAACAACAGGTTAGCTGTTATTCAAATTACAAAAAAAACAAAAAAAAGTTTACAGTTAATATTTTTAAAGACATCGATGGACGGATCCGAGCCTGTTACTTGTTGAGTTCTGTAAACGCTACTGAGTGCATAAGTCTTAATGTAAAAGTGATGCGTGCAGGAAATAATTGTAGAATAAACTTTATATCAAAAGATAAAGATATAAAGTTCAAGATCTCCACCTCTTTTAATGGTCAGAAACCAAATAAAAATGTTCAGGCTAGGTTGAGCAATGGTTTGGAAATAGAGTATTTGGTTGATTCAGGTGAAAAAACAAGCTTTCAGAAGGACATAAAAAGCAAAAAAAATATTTCTCCAATAACGATGAAAAAAAAGAAGGTTCCCATGAAATTTTCAAATTTAACATGTAGTTTTAATTCTGGTTTTGCTAAGCTAGTAAAGGGATGTAAACAGCCAGAAGAGTCAGATTTGGATACTGTAGGGATTGGCCCTGCTCCTATGTTCCGGAGAAATAAAGGCCGCAAGTGAGGCCCTCCCACCGTTAAGTTATGGGAGCTCTTAGCGAAATGTGAAAATAGGCCATAGGCCCTTTATATTAATAACTAAATCTAAAAAATATCATGATAAAGATAATAGGATCACAGCAACAGTGACTGGGCAACATGTTATTAAATAATACATGTACTAGGTGATAGTTGTGCCTCTGAGCCTGTTTATTTAAGAACAGTTGAGTTTGTTATAAAATTGTACTCTAGAGGCTCACGTTTTTGTCAGTACGACCTAGAGGCACTAGGAGCTTTTGCAGGGCGCTTTGGGCCCCTGTGAAAACGTCTTGATTTGGTTTTTCTACCCTGAGCCTCATCAATCTTTGCCTTGGCTTTTCCGACACTCACTACGCTGGCATTTTCAGCCTCTACAGAGTGATATGGATGGTCCGTGATGACTTCAATTTTTTGCTTTGTGGCGCGTTCGATATTGGCTAAGTAGGACTTCTCATCAGCAGTTACAAAAGAAACGGCTGCGCCCTCAGAGCCGGCACGTGCCGTGCGACCAATTCGATGAACATAGCTTTCAGCTACATTTGAAAGGTCATAATTTATTACATGTGTGATTCCATCAATGTCTATCCCGCGAGAGGCGATATCGGTAGCGACCAGCACCCTCGCACGCCCGGCTGCAAACTCTTGAATGGCTTTTTGTCTTGCTGCTTGAGATTTGTTACCGTGTATTGTTTTTGAAGAAATATTATTTTTTTCAAGCTTCTCTGCTAATCGGTTTGCTATATGTTTCATGCCGACAAAAACCAAAGTTCTTTTAAAGCTCTTATCTTTTAGTAAATGCACAAGTAAATTGGGCTTTTCTTTTTTATTCACATACATCACCATTTGGTGGATCAACTCTACTGTGGTTGCTGGTGGAGTGACTTCAATTTTTTTGGGATTTACTAAAATGCTTGTTGCCAGCTTTTTAATGGCCGTAGGCATAGTTGCTGAGAAAAACAGGTTGTGCCTTTTTCTAGGGAGAAGTGCTAAAACTTTTTTAATGTCGTTTAAAAAACCCATATCAAGCATGCGGTCAGCTTCATCGAGCACAAAGACTTCTACTTTACCTAATCGAAGGTGCTTTTGGTTGATTAAATCAAGAAGTCGACCTGGTGTTGCCACAAGCACATCTGTACCGTGCCTCAGGCTTTGAACCTGTTTGCCCTGGCTGACCCCACCAAAAATAACAGCAAATTTTTGCGGTAGAAAAAAGCCATATTTAGTGAGGTTATCGTGAATTTGAATGGCCAGCTCTCTAGTTGGAGTTAAAATAAGTGCTCGAGGGTGCTTGGGTTCACGACGAATATTTTTTAAGTGTAGGTAATTTAAAATGGGCAAGCAAAAGGCGGCTGTCTTGCCGGTCCCTGTTTGGGCAATGCCAAGCAAGTCATGGCCCTCTAAAACTAAAGGGATCGCCTGCTGCTGTATAGGAGTTGGTGTTTCATAACCCACTTTTTTTAAAGACTGTTGAAGTGGCTCAATAAGGTCAAAATCTGTAAATTTTTTCATAAGTTTATATACTTGAGTTTCACAAAAATAGATACCCTCCACCCAGAACTAACCTCCATCTAGATAACTATTTCATTATTGAAGCAAATATCTAAAAATCATATGCGACCACGATGAATGCTGGTATTTATAGTTTATGAGCCAAAAATTTGAAATACTCCCCCTAAAGCAAGAACTTCTAGTTAACTTAAGTGCGCTTGAGTTCGCCCTGATGACGCCTATCCAGGCCCAGAGCCTGCCAGCCCTGCTCGAGGGTAGGGACGTTACAGCTCAAGCCAAAACGGGCTCAGGTAAAACAGCTGCTTTTGGGCTGTGTATTTTAAACTCTTTAGAGCTACCGAGTAATAACCTTCACTCACTGATCTTATGCCCCACTAGGGAGCTGGCAGAGCAGGTGGCCTCAGAAATCAGAATGTTAGCTCGTACTTATCAAAATACCAAGGTTCTTACCCTGTGTGGGGGGGCCTCAGAGTCTCTTCAGCAAAGGTCCCTGGCTTCAGGGGCGCATATTGTGGTGGGTACCCCTGGGCGAGTATTGCACCATCTCAGCCGAAAAAGTCTCATTTTAGACTCTTTAAAGGTTTTTACCCTGGATGAGGCCGACCGTATGTTGGATATGGGCTTTTATGAGGATATCATCAAAATTGTGGACTGCCTGCCTAAAAAAAGGCAGACGTTACTGTTTTCGGCCACATACCCTGAGCATATTAAACTCTTGAGTTCAGAAATTCAAAATAACGCCCTTGAAATTAAAACCGACATTACTCATGAAGCCGATAATATTGAGCAGCTTTTTTTTGAAGTTCAGCCCAGCGAAGATAAAAATAATTTTCTTTATAAACTTCTTTGTATGCATAGGCCTGATAGGGCCATTGTATTTTGCCGAACTAAAAAAGATACTAACGATATTGCTAAGTTTTTATCGAACAGACATATCTATGCAGAGAGTTTAAACGGGGACTTAGAGCAAAGTGAGAGAACTGAAGTTTTAGAGAAATTCTCTAACCGAAGTTTATCAATTTTAGTGGCCACAGATGTGGCGGCACGTGGGCTCGACATTGAAGACTTAGCAGCTGTTATTAACTTTAACATGCCCACTGACGCTGAGTCTTATGTTCACCGTATAGGTAGGACCGGGCGTGCTGGTAAAAAAGGTATGGTGTTTAGCTTTTTTAACGCTATAGAGCAGGACAAGCTTAAAGAAATTGAGCATTTAACTCTCAAAGACTGCATCATTAGGGATACCAGTAAGCTCACATATACTAAAAAGTATGACCTCGTCCCACCCATGCAAACCATGTTTATCAGTGGTGGTAAAAAAGACAAGCTCAGACCTGGTGACATTGTCGGAGCCCTTGTGGGTGAAGCTAAAATAGATGCCAATCACATCGGCAACATTGCTATTAAAAACTCATTTAGTTATGTAGCCATAAAATCAGAAAGCATCGAGCAAGCCATACAAAAATTAAGCCGTGCCCGAATTAAAAAGAAAAAGTTTAAAGTAGGGTTTGCTTAGTTTCAATTAATTTGGAGACCGTCACCTCACTACTGTGATTAGATAGATTATGCCGCACTATCCTTTTTTTCTGGTCGACGATGGCCTTTATCAAAAGCCTCCAGAACTGAATGAGCAAAGAATTCACCTTTACTAAGATCGACGCTAAGTTCATCATAACCTGGGTCAAACGGAAGATGATAAGTCTTTTCTTCTTTAGCTGAGATTTTACATTTAACCTTCGGGTAAGAATTATCAAGCTTTTCAGTCTTCAACTCCACCCCTAAGTCTTGCGCAATTTCAATGGCTCGCCCACTATATCTTGCATATGATGTGTAAATAACGGCCTTGCTTTCGAGCCCCTTCGTCTCCGAGGTTCTACTAAAATGAACCATTGAACCGTAGAGTTGAAAGATATGCTTTTCATGAATGTGTTTTTTCCTGGCCCAGCACTTAGTTTGTACAATAAGTACATCCTTACCTTTTTTAACTATTAGGTCTCTCCCTAAATCCTCTAAAGCATTGGTAGCGCCGTGATAGTTAACTTTGTAACCCTTTATTTCGTACAGATGCCCAATATACCGCTCGTAACGTGTACCAACCTCTAGTGGAGAAAGCTCTCTGTTTGAGTACTCCTCTAGTGCAATCTCATCATCATCCATTGCATTTCTAGCTTTATTTAAAGCATTCTGGTCTTCAATAACCTCTTTGGGTTTTCTTATAGTCAGAAAAAGTATAAATAAAACTATACCTCCAGCTAAAATAGAAATAGGCCACAAATGCTCCATACAACCTTATCGGACGATGAACGATTTCAATTTAAGTGAGTGACTCAAAACCCCGCCTAATGGCTTGTTTGCTGTGAAGGCTTCGCTACCTGCAGGTGTTTATTTGTATAAATAACTCTTGAGCGTCCCATGTCAGCATTACAAAGCAATATGGGGGCCAACTAATGTACAACTCAATGCGCGGCGTGCAAAGCCTGTACGAGTCTTTAGCGCTTCACAATACTAAAAGATGACGGTCACCAAACTATAAGATATCCTCTGCTTGCAAGATTTTAAGGTATAACACCTCGGGGTAGCAAATTACACAAACTCAGTCCATTAAAGAAATAGGTCATTTTAAATACTATACGGGCTCTCACCCTAAGGTGCGGTCACAATTTCGATCAACGAAGCGCCCGACAGAATTTGGCAATAAAGTCTGGGCCAGCTCGCTAGTGCTTATTAATTACCTTCAAAAAATGCCATTTGATTTAAAGGGCCTTCGTGTTCTTGAAATTGGCTGTGGCTGGGGGCTTCTTGGAGTATACTTAGCAAAGGTCCACTCTTGTGATGTTACTTGCACAGATATTGACGAGCGGGTATTGCCCATTGCGCAACTTCACGCCGAACTCAATACAGTAGCTATTAAAACCAAAAGAGCCTCCTTTGGGGAGCTCAGTGAGAGCTTTCTAAAGAGTTTTGATCTTATTATAGGGGCTGAGGTTTGCTATTCAGATGAAATCGGTAAAGACATTACAGAACTCGTTCAGCGGGCCTTTAAGGGAAACACAAAACATGTTCTCATTGTGGACCCAGGACGCCCGGATTTTTTTGCTTATCACAAATACTGTGCTAGCAACTACAAAACAGAGCTTATAGACCTACCGGGGAGTGTTAACGGCAAGACCACTAAACTACTCTCTGCATTTAATGAGTAGTTTGGTGACCGGTTGAATTCAGCATATTATTGCAAATCTAAGAGAAATAATAAAGTGACCGTCTAGCAAATTATTAAAATCTTTTACTTTGAGTCACAGTTCAAAAATGCTATAGATGGGCGATGGATTCTATTTATAAACCAGGAGAAAAAGTGGACCTAGTCATTCTCAGAGAGACTGACCTTGGTTTTGTGGCCGAGATCAATGGGATTGACGAGGGTTTACTTTATCATGATGAGATCTTTAAAGTCCTAGAACTTGATGAGTCCTTGCCTGGGTATATAAAAAAAATACGCCCAGACGGCGGCATAGACCTATTGCTCCAATCCTTTGGTAGTTTTGGATCAAAAGAGTTAGGGGGCCAAATACTTGAAGCTCTTAAACAGAGTAAAGGCTTTATACCTGTCAACGCCAAGTCCCCGGCAGAAGAAATTTATGATTTATTTGGCGTGAGTCGCAAAAAATTTAAGATGGCGCTGGGTAGTTTATATAAAAAACGCTTAATTAAGTTCACAGATACCGGCACAGAGTTACTCCCTCCCAGTTAAGGCTCTTTAGTTTGATCAGCAAGCGAGTCAGGACATAAATGTAGGGGTGGGGGAGTTCAGAGCTTTCTGCCTTGAGTCAAAGTAAAGAAACAACAGCCGACTCCTTCAAACCCAATCGATACCTGTGTTATATTATATTTAATCATAAAACAAAGCAGCAGGTAAAAACTAATGACATCTAAGAGCTTTAATTTTCTATTTTTGGCCTGGGTAATTTCGGTTGTTTCAACCCTAGGTAGCCTCTTTTTTAGCGAGGTTGTTGGGTACCCACCATGCTCTCTTTGCTGGTATCAGAGAATCTTTATGTACCCGCTGGTCTTAATACTCGCTGCAGGCCTCTTTCCGTTAGAGCAAAAGGTTTACAGGTTTTCAATGCCATTGGCCCTAGGTGGTTGGTGTTTTGCCGCTTATCATAATTTATTGCACTGGAAAGTAATTCCAGTTGGCGCAGCCCCTTGTAGGCAAGGGGTGGCTTGCTCTACTGTGTATATTGATTGGTTGGGGTTTATTACAATCCCTCTGTTGTCACTTGTGGCCTTTTCTTTAATTCTTATTTTACTATTATTTTTCAATAAAAAACCAAACGGAGGCTTATAAGATGTCTAATCAAAAAAAGTTATTTGCTATATCTTCAATTATATTAGTGGGCTTGTTTTTTATTGGTGCCTATTTTTTTAAAAATTCAGAATTAAAAAAAGTTGAACAGGCCGCTGCCAATAACCCAAGTTCTCTAATTAGAGATTACTCACCCTCAAAAGGGAGCTCTTTACTAAAAGTGACATTGGTTGAGTTTTTAGACCCTGAGTGTGAAAGTTGCGCTCGTTTTCACCCCATAGTAAAAAAAATTCTTGCTCGCTACGATGGCCGCATTAGGTACGTTGTTCGTTATGCGCCTTTTCACCCTAATTCAAAATTTGTAATTAAAATTCTTGAAGCTGCCAGGGTCCAAAACAAGTACTGGGAGACTTTAGATTTGTTATTTGAAAAACTTCCAGTATGGGGGAGCCACCACCAACCACAGCCTGAACTGATATGGACCTACCTGCCAACATTAAACCTAGATATCGATAAAATTAAAAAAGACATGAGGGATAAAAAAATCTTAGAAATGATCGACCAAGAGCTTAAAGACGTAAAAACCTTTGGCGTTAGGCAAACCCCCACATTCTTTATAAATGCTAAGCCTTTAAAGCTGTTTAGCCCTGAGCACTTGGAAGACGCTATTAAGGCGGCCTTGGAACAATAAATAGGCGCCTGAAGACAGCCCTTTTTTTATGTTCCGTCACCTAGTTACTGAGTCATCAGTAAAAGACAATAAAGACATCAGACCCCGCTGCGGCCCCTCCGCAATCTAAAGCTCTAAATCTAAGGCTTAAGTTTGCATTTACAGGAACAGAGCTTGTAAAGTCTAGTGCGGTAACAGTGGCCGTTCCACCATTAGCAAAATCATAGAAGTTATCAATCGCTATATCGTTAACTGAAATCATCCCGCCGTTGTTTTGAGGTAAAGCATCTTTTGTACCATAAGCCCAGGCGCCTGAGTTGGTACCATCAGTGAGTTGTATTAAAAAATAGTTGTCAATTTTCATATCAGCTTTGGGATTACTGTAACTGCTAGAAAGGGCGACTCTTCGAGCCCCTTGAATATTGAAGTGAGTGGTCGTGTCGGCTATGATATAGGGACTAATGTCCCCTGATCCATCGTGATTTCTAGAAATAACATCCATAGCACGTGTCTCTCCATGTGAGCCAGATTTATGTGACTCAATGGCACTCATAAGCTGCTTATAATAGCAAACTCCCGCTTGTGTTCCCGCTGGGATAATGACGTCAGCTCCTGTGATCTCTGTGTAACTTTCACAGCCCTCAAAGGTAACTCCATCGTTTGTGTCATTAATAATGGGGCCAGAGGCCTGTCCATTTCCAATATTACTTTCAGAGTCATCATCAATAAAAGGGTTATCACCGGATGTACCTGAGTTGAATTGATCAGCATCATCGATGTCAGTGGTGCCTGATGAAATCACAGCACCATCCAGAGTCTCAAAGGATACATTTTGTGAACCACAGTTTTGATACATAACCAAAACCCCAGTAACGAATAAAAATGAGAATATTTTTTTAATAGTCATATAGAGATCCCCGTAAAAATTGTATGCTCTCTCTGTAATCCTTCAAAATCTGTACCATACGTCCGTCTTGACATCGTATCTATAGAGGTTTCAGATCTGGATTTACCTGTAATGTTAGTTAAATTGTTCATCGTGCTTGCCCTGACTATGAGTTCATCGATTTACATATGTTCTTCTTTTGAGATCAAATATAGTTTTATGTACCCTAGTCGGCACTCAAATCTATAGTTAGGGTTAGGGTGACGGGGACGGGTTAGGGTGACGGGGACTATAAAGTAGCTTTTACTTGTAGTCAGATGATTGAAGTTCACTTAGTAATATCAGGTACTTGCCTATGTTTCTTACTATTTGACTTCACGTACCCACGCTACCGATTTTTATAAATACATCCCGCCGTTTTTAGGTATTTGAAATCACCTCAACGACCTTGCCCTAAACTGATTACTCCTATACAAATTCAATATGACCATCGACACTCTCGCAGATTTTTTTATGCCCGAAGACCGCAAACACGGCGAGGGCCTGTTTGGCAACGAAGCCGTATCCATCGCTAGTGCTTCTGACACCCAGGCCTACGCTTATGTAAAAGCCTCAGGGGCACCCCGAGTCTCATTTGCTGCTAAAGACATTACAAGTTCGAGTTTTCAAGCCGATTGCACTTGTACCTCTGCCAAAAAAGGAAAGCTCTGTAAACATATTTGGGCGACCCTCTTGAAACTAGAAGCTATTGGTTCCGATTTTTTAGCGTATAAATCCCTGATTGAAAAAGCGCCTGCCAAGCCTGAGTCGGCGGCGAGTCTGGCTGCTAAAGCACGACAGGCTGAGTACAAACAGCAGCGCAAAGATCAAAACAAGGCTCGTAATAAAAAAATACGCCGTGACAAAAAACAAGCTACGTCTATGGCTGCATCTGCCTACCCCGACGAAGTCGAGGAGGCGCTCACTTATTTTTCAGTCAACGGCTTTGAGTTTTCTCACCCTCTTCAGGTCGAAGACATAAGTACGGCTCGAAAAATTCTCACCCGCGTTTTTCACCCGGATAACGGTGGGTCCCACACAGAAATGCTCACTCTAAATAAAAACCATGATGTAGTCGCCGCCTATCTGGGCTGAAAACTAAAATCTATTTTTTGGTGTGAGCAGTGTGATATGCAGCAAGCTTTTCAAAGAGCTTTAGGCCTATCCAGGCGTCTGTAGCTGCGTACATAAGTTGTCGATCTGTTAGAACTTGAGCCTCCCAATTGGTCATTTTAGGCCCCTTGGTGATAGACCCCTGTAAGACTTCCTCAGCCATGCCTTTGAGACCGAATTTATTAAGGCCTTTAGCTTTAGCTAAAGCCTGGAGCTCTATAAAGTTTTGTTGCTCAAAGTTAAAAGCTTTCTTTAAAGTTTTTAAATCATCCCGAATAGCTACGCCGACTTTGATGATTTGAGTGTTTTCAAAAATATTAATTAAGATATGAAACTGAGAAATCCTGTGAAGCCTAATTAAGTAAGCATCACTTTCAGTGGATAACTGTAACAATGCTACTTTATAAATCTGCCCCTTAACAAAGCTAGGTCTTGTTTCGGTATCAAAACCCAGAATTGATGCTGAGTTTAAGCCAGGCGCAGCTGCCGAGAGCTCTCCATCACTGCAAATGAGATGAATTTTACCCTCAAAGGATAGAAACTTTTTTTTAATTCCGTCGTCTTGATTTTTCACTGAACTAAATCCAGGTGATTAAAGCTAAATGTCATTGATTATATCTCCAAAGCTGTTACCGAAGTCTCCTCGTTAGTAATACGATTAATGACTTTAACATCACAGCCAATATGGTCTGGGTATAGATTGAATGTACCCTGCCTGGACATACCTTATCAAGGCATAGATTGCGGGACAGAGTGGGCGAGTTTAGAGCCTTCTGCTTAGATTCAAAGTTCACCTTATAGCTGGCAATGCAGTATCCCTATAGTTAAAGTATTCTGGACTATTTTCTCATTTAAATTGTCCGGAGAATATAGGGGGCTAGATTGATTAAAACCCCCCATAAAAAAGCTAAAGACCTCTTATACTGGCTTAAAATCACCAACTAATGCCAAAATTTGGCAAGGGGGTGACTTTACCGTACATTCTCTTGGGGCTCTCAGCTAAAGGCATATCAAGTCGGTTTTAATGAGGTTTGGTGCATAGGATTTTAAGTTGTATTGGCTTGAATATTGAATCACTAGTTTCATATGACTAAGCAATATTTTATCACGGTAGTTAAGGCGATGCTCACCATAGGTTTGATGACCATTTGTCAGCCACTTTGGGCGGCAACCTGCAGTGATGTGTTCAGGGGGGCGTTTGGGTCATCTCTCTTGAAGAAAAAAGTTCGATATATTGGCTACAGAGGCAAAATGTGGAGCCCTGAAAAGTTTAGAACTATTATTAACGAGGAAGGGCTATATTCGCCTTTAGTTCATACAGTGGCTGTCAGAGAAAGGATTTCACTGGGACAGGCCCATGAGCGCCTGAAGTATCTAACAAGAGCCCCTGAAGAGGTGCAGATGTTATTGTTGAGTAGGCATGTTGGTTATTGGAACACCAATACACCGTTCGTTTCTTCAAGCTACAGAAAAGGGGTTGCTAAAAGGTATGCAAACAAAAAGACACATGAGGAGAACAGTTTATATAACCCTCTAGAGAGCATTAATAGTGTTCGTTTTACGGTTTCAGTGGACAAAACATACAACCCGTTATTATTAGAATTTCGCTATTCACGGGGTATGAAGCTAATATTTGAGGCTCATGATCGGTTTCTACGACTTGGAGAAAACTCACTTAAAGAGGGTGATGATCAAATCAAGCATTTGGAGAAACAATTAAAGATCAAAGGGCTTAGCAAAAAAGAAATAGTTAGATTCAGTCGGGAACTAGAAAACGAGAAACGATTGATCCTTCTTATAAAATGGCTTATTGAACATGATTGGTTAAAAATACTGTTCGATGGCCGGTCAGAGACCGAAGGCGTTCTATATTTTTCAAAGCTCACTGAGGACCTCTTAGATAACCAGGCTTTACTTTTAGCCATCAGTAAATCATATTACATTTTGAGAGATGGGGACTCTGAAATTCTACTTCATATCCCGGCAGAAAAGATCACAAAGGCCCAGCTCTTTTGACCGTATCCCCAAAAGCTGGAGAGTTTGATATTTCTTACACAATGAGTTAAAAGCTCATGACAAGGAGATCAAATGAAGTCAAGATTCACAACCGAGCAAATGGTTAAAATAATTGAGGAATGCC
>JAUVAX010000009.1 GCA_030591685.1 Pseudobdellovibrionaceae bacterium
CACTTGGTGGATTAGGCAGGCCATTACCCGTGCTATTGCCGATCAAGCGCGTACAATCCGTATCCCTGTTCATATGATTGAGACCATCAATAAACTCGTCCGTACCTCTCGTTATATGGTTCAAGAGCTTGGTCGCGAGCCGACCCCTGAAGAGATCGCTGAGCGCATGGATATGCCGGTAGACAAGGCCCGTAAGGTCCTTAAAATCGCAAAAGAGCCCATTAGCTTAGAAACCCCTGTGGGCGAAGAAGAAGACTCTCATTTAGGTGATTTCATTGAAGACAAAAAGGTCATTAACCCCTCTGAGGCCATTGTAAACTTAAACTTGGCCGAGCAGACAAGGCGTGTGCTCTCAACCCTTACCCCTCGTGAGGAGAAAGTGCTAAGAATGCGCTTTGGTATTGGTGAAGAGAGCGATCACACCCTCGAAGAGGTGGGTCAGGACTTTAACGTCACCCGTGAGCGTATTCGTCAAATCGAGGCCAAGGCGCTTCGTAAATTACGACACCCGAGCCGATCCGGAAAGCTAAAGACTTTTGTTGACTCTTAATTAAAGCGCTCTTAATCTGGGCCTTCAATTTATATATACCTATGGGGTGTTAGCTTAGTTGGTTAAAGCATCCGGCTCATAACCGGAGGATCGGAAGTTCGAGTCTTCCACGCCCTACCAAAAAAAGTCAGCTATTGCTGGCTTTTTTTTGTTGTCCTGAATCCTTTAGTTGGCGCAAAGCTTAATAGATCCTAGCGTGCACGCCCTGTTTTTGTTAACTAGTCGACCGAAGCTCGCGCTCGAAAAAAAGATTTTTAAAAATGTAGATCTTAAAAATGAGATGCGCGGTGGCTTTAAGGAGTTTTTTTCAAGGGTTATTCTTGATGATGCTGACAGTTTTGTATCACAATTAGACAGCTTGATTTTAACCCCTTATAAGCCGATATAAAAGTGGATCGTTATCATTTTTTTGAGGTCGGTGTTTATGGGTAAAGGTACAATTTATTTCATTTTAGCAAGTACTCTTCTACTGTTCTATAGCAACTGTGGTGGTGAGTTTCAGTTGTCTTCGCTTTCGGGAGCTGTGCAGCCCCTAAGCTGTGTTAACTCTAAACCCTCAGGCATTAGTTTGAGCGAGAGCAAAGAAGGGCAGAGTGTCAGTCAAAAAACCTCAAGACTTTCCAACTTGAGAAAGCCTAACTGTTCAGAAGTAGATTTTAAAATTCCAGACGGTGTGCCTACGGCATTAACAGCGTAATCATTTCTCTGTGATGGGGCCGCAGGGTCCTCTGGAGAGGTTCATGTTGAGCTTAGTGCAAAATTTCAAATCCGCGAGGCCACGGTAAATGGCTTGAGTGAACCAGGGGCCTTTGTTCCAATTGGACATAGTTTGTTTAGAGTCGTAAGGGAGGATGGGCAAGTCGTCACTTGTGGCGCGACGAGCGCTTCTGGTAATTTAAATTTTTCCGTTGATAAGGGAATATATAGTGTAGAGGTGTTTGCGCTGATTAATAACAGTTTAACTCAGATCATTGCTATGAATAACGTGAATGACCAGAGTATACATTTTATTGACACTTCATTTACGGTCACGGGAGGGGAGACGGAGTTAGTTTTACCCGACTTATTAGCGCCGGCTATAGACACTTTAGAAGGGGGCGCATTTAATATTTTAAAGCAAATTTATGATGCAGATGTTTACTTAAGCAGCCTGGTTGAGCAATGTAATGAAGCTCACTGTCAGGACCTTCCTCTGCCGCGAACTCAATTTTTTTGGGAGGTTGGACAGGCAAGTTATAACAGTAATGGAGATTCTATTTTATCCTCCTTTACAACCATTGAGGACGATGATGCAAACAAGCCATTAAGAGTTATGATTTTGGGTGGAAAGGATGGGGATACCGCTAATAGCGACACAGATCATTATGATAATACGGTTATAAAGGGTGTATACTTAAGAGGTCGCTTTAAAGCCCTTGGCATTATATCTAGTAGCAGCGGAGGTCCTCAATTTGGAGAATCTGTGGCTGGCCATAGTTCTTGGGGAATGGGACTTTCGTTTTGGTTATCAATACACCTGAGCCCATCACTTAAGTACATAGATACTATAGGGTCGTTTGAGGGCGAGACGAGTATTTACTATATTGAAGAATTTGATCTAGGTTTTTACCCTAGAGATACCCCTGACCATCGAGAGGTCGCAACTCTAGGTGAGGGTAATTTTTATTCAGGATTGATTATAGCCTTTCTTATTGATTTATCTCTGAGCGCAGATAATGGCCAAGCTAATAGAGATGAGGGTGCTAGGGATATTTTATCGAAGCTACTTATTGATTATTCAACAACTAATAATAACCACTTTAAAAGTGTTGGCCCTGCAGTTGAAATTTTACGAGAAAAGCTTTCTCTTGTAAATGGGGAGAAAGTTATGGAGCAAGCCAGTAACAATTTTATTTCGTCAGGCAAGCACATATACGGAGAGGCCCTTAGGCCGGGCACCTGTACACTTTCGCTTGTACCATCACAGAGTGCACAAGACTTATACAATTCTGATCGTTTTTCAGATCACAAGTTTTTCTCTGTTTGGCACCCTGGTGGACCGATCAATATTAACTTACAAGCAACACAGCAAGACACAGATAATCCTATAGATTTAGATCTCTACCTGTACCGAGAGGGGTTTTTTGTTGCCAGTAACCGGTATATGGCAGGCCTATCAGCGACAGACTTAGTCGAAGCATCGATGAGTTCGAGTTCAGAGATAATTGATTTAGATAGTCTAGATAGTGGTTTTTATATGATAGACGTTTATGCTAAGCCTAATCTGTCTTATGTGACTGGTGTAGATTACTCGATAAAAATTAACAATGTCGGAGTTTGCCCTTAATCTGTTATTTGTTAAACTACACACCAGAGTTTTAAATAAAAGAGTAGACATATATAGCCTTATTGCTATTGGCAAGAAAGGTTATTGAGGTTTTCTATAAAATGCTGTTTGATTTCTAAAAGTATTTTTTGGTGTTCCTCATTGCAAAGAAACACGCCTGAGCGGCAAATAGGGCCCGCAAGCCACGCTTCTTCACCTTGAGTGTTTGTGAGGCCTATGCTTGGTACTGGATAGGCGAGGCATGAAACAGCGCCCTCTTCAAGGGGGGCGGGCTCGCATATTTCGGCGTTTGTAAGTATGCTTTTAAGCTCTAAAAGAACATCGTTTTCGGGGTTACAAGTCGTTGTAGTTTTGTTGTCGTCTATTGTGATTTCTATTTGCATATTAACAAGGTCTATAACTAAGTAATCTTGAGAGAAGTGATCGGTTAAAAATTCAACACGCTCATAGGTCGCCTCGTCAAAAAGAACCACCTGTGATTTCAAGGGCACCGGGGTGAAAGTATCGACCTCTTTACAGTTTTGAAACTGTAAAATAAGTAGAGAAGACAATATAATATAAAAAGCAAATTTCATGTTAAAGGCCTCATAATAGTAAAAAATAATGCAAAAATCATGCTAAGGCAAGGGCTCCTCATTGAGTTGTCAGGGCAAATAACTGTTCACCTTTTGGTCGCGTGTATGCTTTAGCTCACTAAAATAAAAGGTGACAAGAGTGTTGCAGAAGGCGGGGTCATTAGCGACCGGTTATTCAGGCCTCTCGGCTATTTTAATGGATATTTGTGAGTATAAAAATCGAGTAGGCCGCTGTCCCTAATTGATACAGTATAGATATGTACCCTCAACATAAGGGGGGCTTTGTGAAGGAGGTCATTTTTAAATTCAAGGGACAGACAGGCTAAGAGGCCGCATGGGCAAAGAAATATTATTTAAAAAATAAGCCCTATTGAGTGTGTTGAATTATTATTTTTTTTCTTATGTATCGACAAGTGGACCTTAAGTGATATAGTTTTTTATTATATTAAGTAGTTTGGGGTAAGTGTGACGAATCAAACGAATACAGATTTTCAGGTTGCAGTGATCGGGGCGGGGCCTTCAGGGGCCTGCATTGCAAACTTACTTCAGAGCCAAGGTGTGAAGGTGATTGTCTTTGAGCGCGAGGCCTTCCCTCGTTTTTCTATTGGAGAGAGCCTTTTGCCGCAATGCCTCTGTGACTTAGAAGAGGCGGGGCTCCTTGAGGGGCTTGAGAGCGAGACGTTTCAACTTAAAAGAGGAGCGGCCTTTTTAAGGGGCGAGCAGTATATAGATTTTAATTTTTCTGAAAAATTCACATCGGGCCTAGGGTATGCCTATCAGGTTAAGAGAGCTGGTTTTGATAAAAATTTAGCTGACCAATGTGTTAAAAATGGAGTTCCCATTCGGTATAATCACAAGGTTAAGGAGGTCGTTTTTGACGACGACTCGGCAACGCTTTTAGTTGAAAACTTAAGCTTGAAAACAAGTGAAAAATATAAAGTTAAGTTTGTTGCTGATGCGAGTGGGTTTGGTCGAGTGTTGCCTAAAATTTTAGGGTTAGATCAAAGGGTGAGTTTGCCAGCACGATTTTCTTTGTTTTCTTATCTTGAGGACGGCTTTAAGGCAAATATAGATAGAGAAAAAATATTAATTGTTGTGAACAAAAAACGACCGGATATTTGGTATTGGGTGATTCCCTTTTCAGACGGCACGATTAGTATAGGGGTTGTTGGGGGCGAAGAGCTTTTGGATGATGCCCTCTCTGACGAGGAGCTATTTTTAAAATTACTAGATGATTGCCCAGAACTTTTACTTAGGGTTAATTACAGAGACTTTACTAAAACTAAAGTCAGAAAAATTAAAAGTTACTCATGTGGGTCGAGCGCTTTATTCGGTAAAAATTATGTATTATTAGGTAATGCAGGTGAGTTTATAGACCCCGTATTTTCATCAGGAGTGACAATTGCTTGCCGATCAGCATGTTTAGCTGCGCCATTAATTGTAAATCATCTTGAGGGTAAACAAATAAACTGGAAAAATGATTATTCTGACAAGCTCGCTGTGGGTATTGATGTGTTTCGAGCCTTCGTTGACCTTTGGTATGACGGGACATTAATGGAGATTTTTTTGGCAAATGATTCGAATAAAAAAATTAGAGAAATGGTCTGTTCCATTTTGGCGGGTTACGCATGGGATGTCGAAAACCCTATGGTAAAAGACACAAGGCGGCGACTTGGAGCCTTAAGTGATTGGGTTCAAATAAACCAAGCAGAGCGTTAGTTGCTGTTTGATTTTGTGACTGTTGGTGGCCTATAATTACCAAATTACGGCGATACACGGACCCATTTGTTTTAAAAAATACGCCCATAGATTGTAACGTCAAAAGTTGTGGTTTTTAAACTATTAATCGAAAGCAACTAAGAGAAATAAATGAGCAAGGACTTTGGAATTAAAAAATTAATAGCTTGGACCCCTTCGGTTAAAAATGAAGAAGAGGGCGCCCTTGACGGCGACATTTACAAGGACTTTCATTGGTCCAGGTCGGAGAAATATATTGCTAAAAAAGTCCCCAAGAGCCACATGAGGAGAATGAGCCAGCTTTCTAAAATGACCGTTGATCTTGCGATGAAAGTGACTAATGAAGAGAGCTTCGACCATGCCGTATTTTCGTCAAGGTATGGAGAGCTGGTTAACACTGTTGATCTAATAAAAATGCTTTGTCGTAGTGAAGAACTGTCGCCAACTAAATTTTCACAATCTGTTCATAATACCTCTAGTGGTTTGTTTTCAATTTTATCGGGCTCTCAGGCCTCAATGGAGTCGGTGTCCTCTGGGGAAAACAGTTTTTCTTCAGGTTTAGTTTCGGCATTAAGTTATATATTTACTCACCCGCATCAGAAGGTGTTATATGTATATTCGGATGATCAGGTACCCAAACCTTTGTTTTCACACGCTGATTTTTTTGACCGTGAAAAAATTGGGGTTGCTATGCTACTTACCTCTGAGGGTGTGGGGTTAAAGGCCTCTGTTCACCAAGAGTATGAAGCCGACAAGCCGCGCTTACTAAAGAAAAGCTCACAGGCCCGGTCATTTTTAAAGCAATTTTTTACAGAGAAATTAAAAAATATTAATTTGCAGGATTCTCATTATGAATTACAAATCTCTTTGTTATAGAGTTAATTATATTTGGAGACTGCTCGCAACGGGGCTTTATTTTTTTATTTTTAGCGTCGGAGGACTAATTTTAAGTGCAATTGTTTTTCCGGCATTAGGGCTATTAGTTCGAGACAAAGTTAGGCGAAAAAAAAGTGCTCGCTATATTATTCGATGCTGCTTTCGAAGTTTTCTATGGGCCCTCCATTACAGTGGTATATTAAAGTTCAAAGGAGTGGGTCTAGAGGCGCTAGAGAATGACCGGGGCGTGGTTATAGTGGCAAACCACCCTACGTTAATAGATGTAATTGTGCTTATGGCCGTCGCCCCTAATGTGAATTGTGTTGTAAAAAAAGCTCTACTCAAGAGCCCTTTTCTTGGGGGGGTTGTAAGTGCCGCTGGATATATCCCAAATGATGGGCCTGAAAACATCTTAAATCTATGCAAAGAGTCCCTGAGCCGCGGTGAAAACTTAATCATTTTTCCGGAGGGGACGAGAAGCGTTCCTGGCGAGCCATTGCTTCTAAGGCGCGGCGCGGCGCGCGTTGCTTTTCATTCGGGGGCCTCTCTTAGGCCCATTAAAATAACAGTGACCCCTCCCATGCTGACAAAATCAAAGCCGTGGTATGGTATACCTAAAAAGCGAGCACTTTTTTTAGTTCAAGTTCAGGACTTAATGTCGACGAATATATTTATAAAATCAAGAATCAGACCCTCAATTGCGGTGCGAAGAATTACAAGTGAGATCAAGGTAAATATTGACCCGGCATTGCCCTTATTATGATATTGATTTATTAATCTTACGGGGTATAGTTATTAAATATCTATAGGGGGGTTGCATTGGATAACTTAGAGAGCAGTATTAAAGCTCTTATTATTGAGACTCTGAATTTAGAGGACATGGGCGTTGAAGAAATTGAAACAGACGCCCCCCTGTTCGTTGATGGCTTAGGCCTTGACTCGATTGATGCCTTGGAACTTGGGGTTGCGATCAAAAAAAAATACAATGTTTCAATTAAGGCTGAAGACAGTAAGGTGCAGAGTCACTTTTCTTCGGTAAAATCATTAGCTGAGTTTATACGAAGTAATGTTTCAGACACGGGGGGGGGCATTAATGGTACCTCAAGAACAAGTTTTTAGAAAAATTTCAGACTTAATGGAGGAGCTTTTCGAGGTCCCTAAATCTGATATTAAAATGGAAAGTAAACTATACGATGACTTGGGGCTTGATAGTATTGACGCTATTGATTTAATAGGTGAACTACAGTCATTTGTAGGTCGACGCCTAAAGCCTGAGGATTTTAAGACGGTTTATACTGTTGGCGATGTCGTGAAAGCAGCTGAAGATGTTTTGAGTGAACAAAAAGACACAACCCTTTAACTTTATTCAAATTTTATTTTTTTTGATAAGTCTCGCTTATCCAGCCTTGATATATTTTGGGGTCCAAAGGGTTGGCTTTGGAGTCATATTTTCTGGATTGACAGTTTTAGTGCTGCTAAAAATATTTTTAACGAAACCGAATAAGTCTAAAGGGCGCCTTCAAAAGTTGGGTGCACTTATTTTAATACTACTGGCAGCAGTTTCTTTTGTTTCTGGTGATAAAAAATTTCTGCAACTTTACCCCTTGGTGGTCAACACAAGTTTTTTTGTTTTATTTACCTCAAGTCTATTTAAGTCACAAAATATCGTTGAAACATTTGCTCGAATAAAAGAACCACTTTTACCTAAAAGAGCCGTACTGTACACAAGGAGAGTGACGATGGTGTGGTCAGCATTTTTTTTAATTAACGCCATGATCGTTATTTATACTATATACTTTTCGACCTTTGAGTTTTGGGCATTTTATAATGGTTTTTTAAGTTATATTTTTATAGGGAGTTTGTTTTCGTTAGAGTTTATTGTGAGAACTTATGTGAAGAAAAAGTGGGCGTCTCAAAATGTTTAGTCTTACGGACATATTTAAAAACAAACAAAGCTTTATAGGGCCTCATGGGCGTGTGATATCGAGAGACCATTTTATTTCTCAGGTTTTAACCATGGCACAAGGGCTTTCGGCTGAGCCGATAAAAAAAGTGAATCTATACATTGAGGATGCTTACTTGTTTTCAGTCTGCTTCTTTGCCTCAATTTTGAGCGGCAAAGAGGTGACGTTATTTGCAAACAATAAGCACATTCAAAAAAACAGTTTTGAGGATGATATTTGGCTAACAGATGCAACGTGGAAAAGGTATTTGTCAGGGGATTCTAGATTTAAAACACTTTACTTAAACTCAAAAGCTAAGGTTTTCTTTTATACCTCCGGCAGCTCTGGAAAACCTAAAAAAATTGAAAAAACTTTTTTTAATTTATTTGAAGAGGCCAAGGTGCTTGAAAATAAATTTGGAGAAAAAACCTTTGGTTTTGATGTTGTAGCAAGCGTGTCACATAATCACATCTATGGATTTTTATTTAAAATACTGTGGCCGCTGATGTCAGGCAAAAAAATAGTTATAGAGAACTGCCGATATCAAGAGGATCTTTTTGCATATAGTAAGAATAATAAATTTATATTTATCTCTAGCCCCGCTTTTTTTAAAAGGTTGGATGATCGAATTGGCCCACCAGAGGGGCTTAAGTGTGTTTTTAGTTCAGGAGGACTTCTTTTAAAGAAGCTTTCAGATCAAGTTTTATTAAAATTAAAGAGCCGACCTATTGAGGTGCTAGGCAGTACTGAGACAGGGGGAGTTGCCTATCGAGTACAAGATAATGAGCATGATTTATGGGAGCTTTTCGGCGGTGTAGAGGCTGAGCCAACAGAGACTCACCAGTTGCGAGTGATCAGCCCCTTTATTTTGAAAAAGAGCTTTGTAATGGGAGATCGTGTTGAGTTTGTTTCTAAAAATAAATTTAAATTGTTAGGTCGATCTGATCGAATTGTAAAAATTGAGGATAAGCGTGTTTCCTTGGTTGAGATAGAAATTAATTTATGTGGACATGAGTATGTATCAGACTGTGCAGTGCTGGCTTTAGAAATTTCGGGTCGCCAGCAGACAGGGGCCATTATAGTGCTGAGCCCTTCCGGTCTTCTTTGGAGCAAAGGGTTAAGTGGGCATCAGACTAATCAGTTTTTTCGTGAATTCCTTGCCGAGAGCTTTGATCTTATTTCGGTGCCTAGAAGGTTTAGGTATGTAAGCGAAATTCATATTAACTCCCAGGCCAAAAGGGATTTTCAGGAGCTTGAAAGGGTGTTTTTATGACCCAAAGCTTATGGAGTCCTGAGGTGACAGTGTTGAAAAAAGAAAAGCTTAGCAGGGAGCTTTCGCTATTATTCCCTTCAGATCTGGAAATATTTAAGGGGCACTTTCCTGGTTTTGCAATAACCCCTGGGGTTGTATTGATACACTCAGTAGTTACAATATCAAAAGAGGCTTTTGATATTCAAGGTGGGCTAGAGATTCCTAATATGAAATTTATGTCACCAATTTCTCCTGATATTAAAATTAATCTTAATTTAAACTGGGACCTTAAAAGAAGAGTTGTTTTGTTTAAATTTTATATTTCACAAAAAGTCTTCGCAAAGGGGGATTTAAAATTTGGAGAAGACAATGAGTGAGTATTGTTTCTTAATCCCATCGTATCAGCATTCACAGCAATTAGATTTTATTCTTCAAGAGATTTCGAGTTATTCAATGCCTTGTGCTGTTATAAATGATGGCAGCGATAAGGAGCATTCAGAAAGGCTGAGGGCTTTGTGCTTAAAGTATTCATGGGTACACCTCGTCGAGCATAAGAGTAATCAGGGTAAAGGCGGGGCTGTTATGACAGGCCTTGCAAAGGCCAAATCTTTAGGGTGTTCCCATGCCGTTCAAATAGACTCAGACGGCCAGCATGATTTAAAAAAGATAAACGCCTTAATTGATGAGTCCAAAAAATATCCCACAGCACTTATTTCGGGGCAGCCGGTATATGATAAATCCGTTCCGTGGGGTCGAAAATTAGGTCGTTATTTAACTCATTTTTGGGTGTGGGTAGAGACACTCAGTTTTCAGATTAAAGATAGCATGTGTGGATTTAGAGTTTACCCTTTAGACTCTACAGCAGATGTTCTGAAAAATAAAAGTGTCGGTCGACGTATGGATTTTGATGTTGAAATTCTGGTGCGACTTTTTTGGAGAAAGGTCGCTATAAAATTTATCCCAGTAAAAGTAACTTACCCTAAGGGCGGGTCGTCGAACTTTAATATTATTAAGGACAACTTACTGATTACAAAAATGCATACAAAACTATGTTTAGGAATGATTATTAGATTCCCATTTTTATTGGCAAATAAAATATTCGCGACTAAAGTGACTCATTGGTCGAGGTCAGAAGAAAAGGGCATGCTCATAGGGATTCGATTTTTATTTTTAACCCATAAAATATTTGGCCATACTGTGGTGCAGTTTTTTTTAAAACTCGTTTGTTTTTACTATCAGATTTTTGCCTTTCAAGCCAGGCGTGCATCAAAAGATTTTAAAGCGACGTATCTCTCATATTGTTATAAAAATAATATCTCTCCGAAAGGTATATCTATTTTTTCACACCTGTACTCTTTTGCAGACTCTATGCTAGATAAACTAATGGTTTATCAGGGGCTTTATTATCGTACTATTTTTCATAAACAAGATTTAGATAAATTTGATCAGCTAAAAAAGACAAAGCCTGGTGGGGTTTTTATTGGAGCTCATTTTGGAAATATAGAAATAGCAAGAGCCCTTGGTCATGAAAACCCGGATAAAAACTTTGTTGCACTTACTTATACCGATAATGCTTTGAAATTTAATAAAAGCATTAATTTGATTAATCCCAAGGCGTCAATGAATATGATTTCAGTTAAATCGTTCACCCCTGAAGTGGCTATAGAGTTAAAAGAGAGGGTCGATCGCGGCGAGTGGGTCTTTGTTATGGGTGACAGGGGCTCTGTGACAAATGTTAAACGTTCAATTGCTGTTGAAATTTTAGGTCGAAAGGCTTTTTTGCCATTTGGCTCCTTTTTACTGGCTTATTTATTGAAGGTACCAGTTTATTCAATTTTTTGTTATAAGGAGAGGGGTCAATTTAGACTTAAATTTAAAGAAATAACCCCCCGTACAGAGACAGGGGCCTTAAATCGAAGTGAATACATGGATAGATTGGCAAAGCAGTACGGACAGGATTTAACAGAAAAAATAATCGAGGCCCCACTGCAGTGGTACAACTTTTTTATGTTTTGGAAGAAGTATGATTAAAAAAATTGAAATTGGTAATAGAAAACTAAGTATTGAGGATGTTAACAAAATTTCCCTTGGGGCTCAGGTCGCTCTCAGCGATGACCCGAAATTTAGGGCAAAAATCCAGTCCTCCAGGGCCTTTTTGGACTCTATGCTTGCTTCAGGCTCTAAAATTTATGGGGTTACGACTGGGTTTGGAGACTCGTGCACTGTTGATATAGACAAGGATTTATTGGGCCAGTTACCCATTAATATCACAAGGTATCACAGGTGTGGCCTGGGAGATGTTTTTAATCAAGCCGAGACTCGCGCTATACAGGCAGTGAGGCTTGCTTCTTTAGTAACAGGTGCCTCTGCTGTAACGGAGGAGTTGCTCGAGTCTTTGATTTGCCAAATGAATACAGGCGTCTACCCCCGCATCCCTAAAGAAGGAAGCGTGGGTGCAAGTGGTGATTTAACCCCCCTGGCATACCTAGCTTCGAGTTTGATTGGAGAGGGAGAGAGTTATTTTAATGGAGAGTTACGCCCAACAGGTGAAATTTATGAGTCAGAGGGGCTTAAGCCATACGTACTAAAGCCTAAAGAAGGCCTCGCTTTAATGAACGGTACGGCGGTTATGACAGCTTTAGCCTGCCTTGCTTTTGATAAGGCTGAGCGGATGGCGAAAATTTGTTGCCGATTGACCGCAATGAACGTAATGGCCATGAGGGGGAACCCAGCTCATTATGATGAAGACTTATTTTTAGCTAAACATCACCCCGGGCAATTAGTCGCAGCAAAAATAGTAGCCGAGAATTTATCACTCTATAAACCAAATGAAGAGTCGTTGCGTTTGCAAGACCGGTATAGTCTTAGGTGCGCTCCTCATGTAATTGGGGTGCTGATGGACATGCTGCCAACTTTTCGACAAATGATTGAGGTTGAAATTAATAGTGCAAACGACAACCCTTTAGTTGTCGCTGAAAAAGAAAAAATATTGCATGGGGGTAATTTTTACGGCGGACACATTGCTTTTGTTATGGATTCAATGAAAACCCTTGTGGCAAATATTGCTGACCTTATGGACAGACAGTTGGCTTTACTTGTTGACCCAAAGTTTAATAATGGACTGCCGGCAAATTTATCTGGAGCTAATGGGAGAGCAAGGTCAGTTAACCATGGGTTCAAGGCCGTTCAGATCGCAGCTTCATCTTGGACCGCTGAGGCGCTTAAGCAATGTATGCCAGCGAGTGTTTTTTCAAGATCAACAGAATGTCATAATCAAGATAAGGTCAGTATGGGGACTATTGCAGCACGAGATTGTATGCGTGTGCTCGAACTTACTGATCAGGTTGTAGCGGCCAATACCTTGGCGGCGTGCCAGGCCCTTTATTTAAGAGATTTAAGTCAAGACCTTTTGAGAGAGCAGTGGGGCCCAGAGGTTGAAAATTTTTATAATATAATAAGAGAAGGCTCACCGGCTGTAGAAGAGGATCGCGCTTTAGAGATGGATTTAAGGGGCGTCATGGGTAGATTTAATGATGGAGGCTTAAAATAAAACATTTTTTGAGAAAGTTCGTATTTATTTTAATGTTTCTGAGCGTAGTGTCTAGTGCTAAAAGCAACTCAAGTACAAGCCCACCTCGGCCATTATTATCGGTGTTTAAGTCGGTAAGTGGTCAATTTAAACAAGAAAAGGAGATTAAGAGGTTAAAGTTAACCTTAAAGTCTTATGGTCGATTTGAAATGGCCCCAGGTAAATTAGTGTGGATTCAGAGGGCTCCAATTAAAGGTCGATATGAGGTCAATCAACAAGAAATGAGACAGACCGTTGAGGGGCAGCCTGAGCAGGTAGTTTCTCGACAGAAAGTTCCAGAGCTGGCTCTGTTGTCAGATATGATGACTTGCGCGTTAAGTGGTGACCCAAAGTGTTTAGAAAAGAGTTTTACAACAACAGAAGTTCAAATTAAAGATCGTGATAATTGGACCTTCACGCTCAAGCCTAAAGATAAATGGATTAAGAGGGTTTTGCTGGCGATGAAGATAAAAGGTGGGAAAAAGTTTGTTCGTGAAATAAGTATCATTGAAAAAAGCGGAAACACCTCCGTTATTTCCTTTTATAATATTCGAGGGAGATAAGAGTTGCGCAAAGTTGGCTTTATTTTTTGGGTTCTTTCATTTGCATCAAGCCTATACTTTAGCTTAGAGCTTTATGACAAAGGTATAAACCTAGATACAAATTTTTTGACCTTTATTTCAGAGACACAAAAATATGATAGCGCTAAGCGAGCTCAGGAGTTGTATGAGAGTCGTAACCTGCAGTATGCGATAATAACCTTAAGTTCAAAAAATAAAAAAAATATTCTTAACTTTACTCCCATTTTAGCTAAAAAGTTTTGTGAGTCAAAAAGTGTTAATTATTGCAACTGGAGCTCTGAGGGGGGCTCAAACCTATACTCTTTTTATTATCCCTATAGAAAATACTTAATAAGCCCAGGGCAACTAGATTATTTTGAAAAAACAGATAAAAAAATAATAATTAAAAAGCGTTTGCAAGAAATATACTCACCCTTAGCAATGACTGAAAGCTCCCAGTTGAGCTCGGACCCATTGGGTATAATGAGTAGTTTTTTTAGATCATTGCTCCCTGTGGGGGGATTTATGCCCGATGAGGGCTTGTTGATTTCAAATTCAGGAGGAGCCTTTCATTCTTTAATCACTTTGAAATTTGACATGAATAGGCCAGGTATCGAGAAAGAGGTCAGCCATTTAGTTGTTGAGGCAAAAAAACGGCTCGCCTTAGCGCCTGAAATAAAAATGAATGCTGTTTCAGGTCTTTTATATTTTTCAGAGGGGGCAAAACAAAGCACCACTGAGGCGAGCACTCTAGGTCTGCTCTCACTTTGTCTTGTTATGTTATTAATTGTGCTGGTTTGGAGAAGTGCGCTCCCGTTGTTGGCAACGTTTCTAACAGTTATATTTAGTAGTTCAGTGGGTTTTTTATTTTGTTACCTTGTGTATTCTCGTATACATATTGCCTGCTTGTTGATGGGGATTGGCCTTATGGGTGTTGTTTCTGATTATTGTATTCATTACTTTAGTCACAACACAGAAGGTCACTATGGATTACAAAAATCAACTCTAAGGGCAATTATAAAACCATTTTTATTGAGCTTATTGACTAGCATAGTTGGTTATGCAGGATTTTATTTTACTGGAGTTATTGTTTTGCAACAATTGGCTGTTTTTGCTGTATTTGGCCTTTTGGCAGCAGCTCTGACTGTGTTTTTTTTGTACCCTTGCTTGCCAAAAAATCGAAAGCCATTAACTGGAGTTGTCGTCAGTTTTATTTGTGGATTTTCACGATTTAGAACTTCAATGATGTCATTATCTCCTGTTACCGGTAAACTGGCTGTAATTTGCCTTATTTTAGGTGTGGGCCTATTACCTAAAATTAGGTTTGATGATGATGTTAGAAAATTACAAAAGCCAAATTCAGAACTAGCAAAACAAGAACGAATTATTCAAGACTTAACGGGGGTAAAGAGGCAATCTCAATACTACCTCATTGAGGCGGAGTCAGACCAGCAGTTGTTGCAAACCGAGGAGCATCTCTCACGACTTAATGATAAGCGTCCCAACCGCGCTGAGTTGAGCCGCTTGTCGTCTTGGATCCCCAGCCATAGTCGTCAAAGTTTAAGTCGGACGGGGTACAATAATTTACAAGGTCTCGTTGTGGACTTTTATATAAGACTGGGGGTTGAAAATCCAAAATGGCAGGCCTCAAGGGTTTACAGGGAGAACTCAACCCCGAAGTTAAATGTTAAAGATTGGATGAATAGGTTTGGACACCTTCCGGTTGCTGATCAATATTTGGGTAAGAGTGGCAAGTATTTTTATAGTATTGTGAGAGTTGAGAGCGGTAATTTTATGCGGGAATCTGAACTGCCAAATGGTGTGAAGATAATTACTAGAACTAAAGAGGTCAGCAAGTTTTTTAAAGAGTTAAGAAGCAATGTGATGTTAATGATTTTATGCTTAGTGGTGGCGGCACTTGTACTTATAGCTTTATTTACGGGTTACAAAATGGCATTAGAGGTTTGCTTGGCACCGTGCATGGGCCTAGTTTGGTCGGCTCTTATGTGTTTTTGGATAGTTGGATATTTAGATTTGTTTCATATTTTAGGACTAGTCTTAGTGTTTTTTCTGAGTATAGATTATAGTTTTTTTAATTCCTTTAGTCTTCCTGGCCAAGATGACTCGGTAGATATTGGGATTGGTGTTTCTGTTTTTACAACCATATTTTCTTTCGGAGTTTTGATTTTTAGTCAGACAGCGGCTATACACCATTTTGGCATGAGTGTGCTTATTGGTATTACAGTGAGTTATTTGTTTACAGTTCAGCGAGGAGCCAAGTTTTGAGGGCCATCCTAATAATGAGTGCTCTTTTGATATCTTGTAGTAGCCTCAAAATGCAGCGAATTAAGGAGCTTCATTACTCTAAAGATTTTTCAGTATCAGTTCAAAATATATCAAGTTTATTAAGCGAGTTTCGACAGCATCAAGTTTTTACTATGATCTATGAAAAAAAGAAAATTTCTGTGGCCTCGGTCTTACAATTTAAAAATGATTCTTTGAACCTTCTTGCCTATACGCCTATGGGTCTTTCAATGTTTGAGGCCGAATTTAAGAATGGAAAATTAAGTTACAAGGCGCCCCGTTTTTTACCCAATAAATTTAGGCCAGATAGTGTGTTATTTGACATAATCTTGATTTATTCAGATTATGTGGGCTTAAAGTCATCTGTCAGCAATGATGTTAGAGTAGAGCAGGAGAAAAACAAAAGGTTTATTTACGTAAAGAATAAAAAAATAATTATTATTGAGTATCTCCCAACAGCGACGAACACAAAGCAAATAAACTTTGATAACCTTCAGAAAAATTATAAATTTTATCTTCAGGTTAAAAAAGAGGGCTTTGATGAATGATCTTTACATCAATGACTTTGAAATAAACTGCAGCCTCGGAGAGGGGGCTGCTGAAGTTAAAAAAAATTTATTGAACCCAAACTTTGAAGCTCACCCTACGAAAGTTGAATTGGTTTCTGGACGGACTACGCTGTTTTTTAGCGTACAGGGGCCGTTAAGTGATTTGCCAATGCTGCATACTGAGTTTAATTCAAGAAATAATCAGTTAGCATTGTCGACATTACGAAACCTTAAGTCCAATGTGGATCGCTTAAAGGTCAAATATGGCAGTCATCGTATAGGCGTTGTTACTGCGACCTCAACAACGGGGATTGATTATTTTGAGAGAGCTCTGTTAGAAGGCAACGGTGAGCTTGAAATTAAAAATTATAATATGAGCTTGCAAGAGGTGGGGAGCTTAAATTCTTTTGTTTCAAGCTATTTAGGTTTAAATTCATTGAGTTATGGTATTTCAACAGCGTGTTCGTCTGGAGCCAAAGTGTTTGCTGAAGCACAGCGATTAATCTTTGGAGGTTTTTGTGATGCGGTTGTTGTTGGTGGATGCGATAGTTTTTGTGATTTGACAGTGAATGGTTTTGACTCCTTAGGGGCGACATCAGAGAGTATTTGCGCTCCCTTTTCTGAGCACCGAAGTGGGATCAATATTGGTGAGGGGGCGGCGTTTTTTATAATTAGTCGTGAGCCCTCAGAGTATAAAATTTTAGCCGTTGGTGAGTCTTCGGATGCATTTCATATCTCCTCGCCGGAGCCAGAGGGTAAGGGTGCAGAACTTGCAATTAGAAAGGCTCTCAAGCAGGCGAACAAGGGCCCCCAAGATATTTCGTACATAAATTTACACGGAACGGCAACGAGGAGAAATGACTCTATGGAGGCCTTGTTGGTGAATCGAATATTTGGTGCCGATGTGCCGGTAAGCAGCACAAAGCCGATGGCGGGGCACACGCTTGGTGCTGCAGGGGCTATTGAGGTGGCCTTTTGTTTATTATGCTTATCGGATGTAAATAATGAGGGCCGACTCCCTGTTCAGCAAGGGGGGGAGGAGTGGGACTCTGGTATTCCGAAACTAAACTTTGTGACGAGGAGCGCAAGATCTAGCGGTTCAGTGATGATGAGTAACTCTTTTGCCTTTGGGGGGAGCAATGCCTCTGTTATCCTTGAGGGGATATGATAGAAATGATTGATATTCAAAACCTAATACCGCATCGCTACCCTATGATATTAATTGATAAAGTGTTGTCGGTTGAAGAGGATAAAATAAGGTGCGAAGTTAAAATACGTCGAGATTCGTTTTTATGTGAAAACAATCGAGTCCCATCTTATTTGGGCGTTGAGTATATAGCCCAAAGCATAGCTGCTTTTGGGGGGGCTCAAAATTATGAAAAAACAAGAGCGCCTCAAGTAGGTTTTTTATTGGGAGTAAGGGGATATAAATCGAGCCGTTCATATTTTAATGTAGGAGAGGTATTAACAACCCAAGTAAGGGCTAAGTTCTTTGAGGGCAGTTTGGGTAGTTTTTCAGGGGACATATTCATTGACGGAAAACACATTGTTCGGACCGATATGACAACCTTCAGGCCCGATGAAAAACAGTTAAAAGAATTAAAGGAACATATTTATGGGTAAAAATTTAAAACAAATACTTGTTACGGGAGCCAGCAAAGGAATCGGAAGAGGAATTGCATGTCGTTTATCTGAGTCAGACTATGAAGTTGTTGTGCACTATAGGCAGGATGAAGAAGGTGCTGTGAGTACTATTGATCAAATTAAGGAGCTTGGCGGTCGAGGTCGAATTTTAGGGTTTGACGTTACTGACCGTGAGCAGACTAGAGAAGCTTTAGAGATTGATATGAATAATAACGGTGCTTACTATGGTATAGTCACCAATGCTGGAATTGCTAAGGATGCGCCCTTTCCAGGAATGACAGATGAAGAGTGGGATCAAGTTATAGATACAAACTTGAATGGATTTTATAATGTAGTTCGGCCCTGTGTGATGCCAATGATTCGAAGACGGGAGCCTGGTCGAATAGTTGCTATGACCTCTGTATCAGGCTTAGTAGGTAACCGTGGTCAGGTTAATTATAGTGCAAGTAAGAGTGCAATTATTGGTGCTACAAAAGCATTGTCGTTAGAGTTAGCAAAAAGAAATATTACAGTAAATTGCGTGGCACCGGGACTGATCGATACAGGTATGATTTCAGAGGAAATTTGGAACTATGCAAAGCCAATGGTTCCTTTGAAGCGAATGGGAACGGTTCGTGAGGTATCTAGTATGGTTAATTTTTTGATGTCTGATGAGGCTAGTTATATCACGCGGCAAGTGATTTCTGTAAATGGAGGCATGGTGTGACAAGGCGAAGAGTTGTTGTAACAGGTTATTCAGGAGTTACGGCTCTAGGCAATAATTATTCTGACATTAGTCAACGACTTCGTGGGTATGAAAATGCCGTACAAAAAATGTTTGAATGGGAGTGCTTTGAGGGCATGCATACATCTTTAGCGGCGCCGATTAGGGATTTTCAGCTTCCAAGCCATTTTACTCGAAAGATGACTCGATCTATGGGGCCCGTTGCTAAAATGGCAAGCTTAGCTTCTGAGGAGGCTCTTAGGAGTGCGGGGCTCTTGGGGGCTGAGTGCGTTTCTGATGGTCAAATGGGGGTTGCTTATGGCTCTTGCACCGGAAGTACCGATGCTGTTAGAGACTTCGTAAATATGCTCACAAATCATAATACCAAAGGAATCACAGCCACCACCTATATTAAGATGATGAGTCATACATGCGCCGTTAATATTTCGCTTTTATTTGGCATAAAGGGTCGAGTAGTAACAACCACATCGGCTTGTACCTCAGGGAGTCAGGGGATAGGGTACGGGTATGAAGCCATAAAATATGGCAACCAAAAATTAATGCTGGCAGGGGGGGCCGAGGAGTTATGCCCCAGTGAGGCCGCGGTATTTGATACTTTATTTGCAACAAGTACTAAAAATTCAACACCTAAATTAACCCCCTCTCCGTTTGATAAAGATCGTGATGGATTGGTTTTGGGCGAAGGAGCCTCGACTTTAATTTTAGAGGAGCTTGAGCACGCTGAGGCACGGGGAGCAACAATACATGCTGAGCTGGTGGGTTTTGGCACAAACTGTGATGCTCAGCACGTAACGACCCCGTCAAAGGATACAATGAAAATTACCATGGAGTTGGCGCTCCGTGATGCCGGCTTGCAGCCAAATGATATTGGTTATATTAATGGTCATGGCACGGCGACAGATCGCGGTGATATAGCTGAATCCATTGCAACATATGAGCTGTTTGGTGAGAAGGTTCCATTTAGTACTTTAAAGAGTTACTTTGGACATACCTTGGGTGCGTGTGGCGCACTAGAGTCATGGTTAAGCATAGAGATGATGAAAGAGTCATGGCTGGCGCCAACGATAAATCTAGAAATCCCTGATGAAAACTGTGCTCCTCTAAACTATATAATGAAACAAGGGCTTGAGACTGAAGTGACGCACATAATGAGTAATAATTTTGCTTTTGGTGGAATAAATACATCTTTAATTTTTAAGAAGTGGAATGCGTAAGCTGCCAATAATTTTTTTATACGAGGACTCGGGTCATAGCGATGTTTTAGAGCCTAGTCCCCAGTTATGTGAGCATGATCAGCGACGAGTATTAAAAATTACATCTGACAAAAAGAGAACTGAATTTTTAAAATCGAGGTCAATTTTAAATTCGATCTTAACTCAGTATTTTAAATTATCACCAAAGTTATTTAAAAAAAGAGATAATGGCCAGCCATACATGGACGGAAATAATTTATCAATCAGCCTGAGTCATTCTCAAAATTTTTTTGCCTATGGGTTTTCGGGCCCTGAAACTGAGGTAGGGATTGATGTCGAAGCAAAGGAGCTAAGTTCTGCCGTACTAGAGAGGACTTTAATGTATTTTTCAGAACAAGAGGTGACAGCTTTAAAGAGCGTGAGCTCTCAGAGGACTGTACAAAAAAAATTATTTAGACAACTTTGGACACTAAAGGAGTCGTACTATAAAGTAAATAACGGCAGTTCGGCATTAAAAGAAACTCTGAATTTAAATTTTAACCTTAAAGAGAGCAGCATTTCTTTTACAAAAGCACCTCTTTTAACAAAGCGACCACAGTTTTTTACCTTTTCTGGTGGTAAGGTAGGCCTTTCAACGTGCATTATGGGCAGTGGTATTGATTCTATTAAGTGCTTGGAAAACAAGTCTTCAGCGTTGACGAGCTTTAAAGAAAGCGATAAAGCTTTTACGAAACTATATGTTAAGGAGTAGTTATGATAAAATTCACATTAACTTTAATCGCATTGAGTGTGCTGTTTTCTGGTAATACCCACGCAAGAAACGATAAATTAAAGCTCCCAATAAAAGATGCGATGTCTGCTGTCGCGGCTAAAAAGAAACTGGGCGGAGACGTTAAGTTCTTTTTTGGATCGAAAAATAAATTAAAAATCAAAAAGAACTTCGGAGAATTTACTTCGAATAAAAAAACCTATGCACTTAATGAAACTGACAAAGAAGCTTGTGAATGGGCCTTTTTATCAGCAATGTTAAGCTTTCAAGATCGAGCCAGAAGCTTAGGCGGAAACGCGGTCATTAATATTAAAAGTTTCTATTATAAAAACACCATTGATAGTTCTAAAGTATATGAATGTGGTGCGGGAGCCGTTGTGTCAGGGGTAACATTCACCGGAGATGTCGTAATCCTTAAATAAATATGAACCTGAAGTAAAGCGCAGGGCTTTTGTTAAGGCGTTTGAAGTAAAATTTTTTATTTATTACATGGGTGGGCTGAGGTTAAAAAGAAGAGCCCGGCTGTTTTAAAAACTCTAGTTCTTCTTTTGTGGAGTGTCTCCCAAGGGTTTTGTTTCTGTGTGGGTACCGGCCGAATTGATCAATAATTTTTTTGTGCTTAAGTTCAAAGGCCAGGTTGTTTTCAAGGCCGGGTGTCGAAAATAGCTCCACAGCCACTTTATGAATCAGCGCTGACTCACTATGCATGTAGGGCATGTAGAGAAAGCCCTTTTCAGTGCCTGAGAGTGCTTGATCGACCTTAAGTGAAACGGCCTCTTGTGCCAGCACAAGGGCAACAGTGTCGGTTGTAAAAGCTTTTTTGGAGTCACGGTAGATGTTTCTAGAAAACTGATCCAGTACGATGATTTCGGCTAAGCGGCCTCTAGGGGTGGCCCTCCAAGGGTAGAGTTCGCCACTTTGAGCCTTGGTGTGAGTGGGTTCGAACTTTATTTTAATTTCACTATCAAGGTCTAAACTTTTTTTAAACCACATGTCTGGCGTGAGTGTTTCAAACCAAAAGGAGTAAATGTCTAAGTCAGTCACTATGTCAGTCACGGAGCCTCCGTTTATAATAGATGTGTAAACAAAATTATGACTTTAAAATACTGACATATTTTTAATTAAAGTGGAAATTATAATATAAGCACATCACTTAAACGTTAGTTTATGATTAATAAGAGCTATAGTAAAAAAGGCTTTTTTGCCTACGGGTAGAGAGACCCCGTAGACACTAAATTTAAGCATAAATGCCCTTGTGCTTTGTAAGGGGGGTAGGTTACATTGATTCAGCTATGGATACTAAGAAACATCTTTTAATACAGATCAGGCAAACGCCTAATGTTAAAGCTCAAGAGCTTAACTGTTTTAGTAAATACTCCGGGCTTTCTATAGATGAGTTCGAAGTTTGTGATTTGTTCGAAAACCCAAACTTAGAGGGTATAGACCCTAAAAATTACAGGGCCATATTTGTGGGCGGGGCTAGCGAGGCCAACGTACTCATGCCTGAAAAATATAAATTTGTTTTACCGGCACAAGATTTTTTAATTCAATGCCTTGCGGATTCAGTTCCTGTGTTTGCGTCTTGTTTTGGCTTTCAGCTTGCGGTACAGGCCCTTGGGGGCAAAATTGTGCACGAAGAGAAAAATTTTGAAATGGGCTCCTTGCCGATTTCATTAAAGCCAGTCGCTCATGCAGACCCTGTTTTTAAAGGTATAGAGGATAAATTTAAGGCGATATCAGTGCATCAACAAAAAACCACCTCGTGCCCGCCAAACACTGAGCTGTTGGCCTATACTGTACAGTGTGTACATGCATTTAAAGTTTATGATAAACCCTTTTGGGCCTTTCAGTTTCACCCCGAGGTCGATAGAGAAACCCTTTTAGATCGCCTGACCTTTTATAAGTTAAAATATTTGGACGACGATAATCATTTAGAGAAAGTCCTATCAGCCGTTGAGGCAACGCCTCAAAGCCACCAGCTGTTAAGAAATTTCGTAGAAAATGTTTTAAACCCCAAAAGTACTGTTTAGTTCACAAGACCGCCGAGTCGAAGCCCTAGGCCCAGCACTTTAATGTGGCCAAAAGAGAGCCTCTTAAAAAATCACTTTAAGAGCCGAGTTTTTAAAAAAAACAAGAGGCTCCTTGTCGGTCCAACTCCAAGTTTTGACCGAGCTCAGACAGTGTTGGCCCACTAAAATAACGCTGAGCAGCAGAAATTATTATAATTTAATTAAAAGTCCCTCGTTTATGCATTAAAAATAGGCTTTTTGCTTGGTGATCATTATCAGGAGTGTTACAAGCTTTCGAATTCAATTTTTTTAGGAGAGTGATGACACGTTTTCGTGCAACCCTATTTATCATTTTTTGTAGCTTTAGCTTGTCAGCCAATACAGGCGGAGGGGTGCTATTAGAGGTGGTTTTTGACGTTAATGAGTCGATCCGCTGTGAAGAGGATAAGTCGGCCGAGGGGCCTGAGGACTTCTCAACGCCTTCTTTTAAGCTTAATGCGACAGAAAACATTTTAGCCCGTAAAATGCTTATTAATGATTCTGGCTGGGAAGAGGGGCAAATTGAACTGCTCGTCAGTTGTCGCTGGGAGGATAAAACCTACCGCTGCCAGTGGGGTTCAAGGTATTACTTGGAGCTTTACCCCGAGCACGCTCAGGAGCAAATAGCCCCTCGTGGTCAGCTCAACCAGGCCGTTGTTCGAGGCCTATGGTCGGAGGGTAAAATAAATAAACCCCCAATAAAAATACTTTGCCGTTACCCACTTGGTCGTTAATTGCGTTTATGCGCGCACAGGGTTAGTCTTTTCACCCATGAGCTCTTTAGAATTTAAACACAGGGAATCCTGGCCCCAGTCAGTCAGTATATATGTTGATGTAGCAAACTATAGTGATTCAGGGCCGGTGAGCTTTGGTCTCACTGTACAAGATGCGCCTGGTAATACTATATATGAGTTTGCAGAAACTCTAGAGGTGAAGGGCTTAAGTGAGGCTCATTACTTTGGGGTTAAAAAAGCACTTATACTGGCTCAAGAAAAGGGCGTGCAGGACCTCACCATTGCTAGCCGGTCAGAGTCTTTAATTCAAGAGCTCTCCAGGGCCGTTGACCTGACAAGTGAAAGCTTGAGAGGTGTTTTTGAGGACTGTAAAGTACTTATTTTAACCTTTAAAACAGTTCTTCTAGAGTCGGCGAAGGACTCGGGCCATCAAAGGGCCAATGAGCTAGCTAAAATGGTTTTTGACCAGTAAATATGTAAAAATTAAATTATTTTGTAAAAAAAGTTTAAAGAATTTTCTCTAAGAGGGAATTTCTTGTTTTTTAAAGCCCTATTGTGTTAAAAAACAGACGGTTTTGTGGACAGTCGCTCTGAGCTTGCTCGGGGAGGAAAGTCCGGACTCCGTATGGCATCGTAAGGGGTAACGCCCCTCCACCGTGAGGTGAGGACCAGTGGAACAGAGAGAATGTCCAGGGCATTGATCCATTTTCTGGGAACGGGAAGTTAGTGGGGAGCCGCTGGAGTGAAAGCAGCTAAACTCTACGAGGAGCAAGAACAAATAGGGAGGCGTTTTAAGTGCGGCCAGCACAAAGCCTCCGGGTTGATCGCATGAGGGTGTTAGTAATAGCACTCCTAGATGAATGACTGTCGAAGGAGGTGGGTTGAGAGCCACTCTCCTGAACAGAATCCGGCTTATAGCAAAACCACTCTCTCATTTTTTTATTTCAAAAGTGCACTCGCCGCAATAGAGAGTGCACCATTTATGATTAAGATTTTTAATAATATAAGGACTTAAAGCTCTGGTTTTTTTTGAGCATAGACGACAAGCTCTGTTCCGACCCTTTTTGGTCGAGATCTCTTCCATCGAGTCCAGTACACAAACTTAAAATCACCTTTAAGCCGTGCATCTATCTCCCACTCACTGCCCCCAAAAGGTGGGCCCATAGGGGTTTCTGAGGCAAAGAGTATGGCCAGTAGGTGGCCCTCAGGGACAAGGCATCTTTTCCAGGATTTAATAAGCTGGTTTCTTTTTTCAGGGTTAATGGCGCAATAAAGAGTGTGTTCAAAGACAATATCAAATTGTTCTTTAAACTCACTTGGTAAGTTAAGAGCGTCTGCTTTAAGAAAGGTTAAGTTTTTTTGATTTTTATAAAGATCTTTCGCCTGCAAAAGGGCTTCGTCACTATAGTCTACAGCGGTAACAATATGTCCGCATTCGGCCAAATAGGCGGCATCGTGACCACGACCGCAGCCTAAAACTAAAATTCTATTTTTTAACATTTTAATTTGAGCAAGGGTGTCTTTGAGTGCTTGGTTTGGCCCGTTGCAGTCCCATGGGGTGTCTTTTGATTTATACTTCTCTCCCCAGCGAGAGTGGTCATACTCATCGTGTGGGTTGAGCCATAGGGGCAATATAAACCGCACTCCATTTAAGGTGACGGAGTCATCATCAAACTCATCTAACAGGTTAAAAAAACTATCTTGTGCTGGTTCAGATAAAACAAAAGGGATCCCTTTTTGACTGACCCCATGAAAGCGATCCCACTCATCTACGGTTAAGGTTGAGAGATCAAAAGAGTCAGTGTGGCTGTAGGGCATGGTGATTTGAAAAACAGCATCATTGAGTACCTTGAGTGATTGCACAACATAAGGGGCGTCGTAGGCTTCGACGACCGCATCCATGTCGTCCATGCTCGTGACCCATTGGCTTCGTTTTTCGGTCAAGCCTTTTAGGTTTTCAAAAAGCTCTAGTCCGGCCTCATCGTCTTCAACGCGAACGCCTTGGGCGTTGAAGTAGCCGTCGCGGTCTATTTGTACAAAATTTTTAATTTCTTCTATGGGTTTACTCATCATTATCGGTAGTGATTCTTAGAGGTTCACTAAACTCAATGGTTTCGTTTTCAATAGTTAATTGGTCAAAGTTCCATTGCTCTAAATCTGAGCTCAGCGGTTGGATTTTATTTAACAACGCAAACCCCGAGAGCCTTATTGTGGCCGGAGACTTGCCTTGGGGCTCATCTAAAAACGAATAAGTAAAGTGTGTTTTAATTTGGCTTGAGTGTACGACTTCGGTAAAAATTTTATGTATAGATAAGTTTTTAGCATGAGGCACATTTTCGGCAAAATAAGTGGTGATTATTTTTTGAACATCCGCTTTGATAGTGTCTTGAATGTCTAGGTCAACAGAGGTTTTTTCGCTAATTACACACCAAGACCACGACAGCGCGAGAGTGAGTAAAATAGAGTTAACTAAAGGCATATTTATCTCCGTAGGGGGGTTATAGTTTTAATAATGAGCTATGTGGAGAGATATTTAAAGGAAACTGAGGATTAAACTTTGCGTTAATGCTGTTTTTCTATGACCATGATTGAGTTTTCTCTCGCAAAAACGTAAATTAGCTTCCATCAGAAGGGGGCGTAGTATTTATGCATATCTTAGAGTCATCACTTAATACATCGAGCTCAGAATTCACTAAAAACAAAACACAGTATGCTGAAGTATTAGAGAAATTCAAAGGGGCTGTAAAAAAAATTCAACTTGGAGGCAGCGAAGAGGCCACTAAAAGGCATAAATCAAGGGGCAAGCTCACGGCCCGACAGCGTATTCAGGAGCTTATAGATCCTGGCTCTGAATTTTTAGAATTCTCCTCAATGGCCGCAAATGGTGTATACGACAACCAGGTGCCCGCAGCGGGCGTTATCACGGGCATTGGCGTTGTACATGAAGCCGAGTGCGTGATTGTAGCCAATGATGCCACGGTAAAAGGCGGCACCTACTTTCCGCTAACTGTTAAAAAACATTTACGCTCACAAGAGATCGCTCTTGAAAACGGTTTACCCTGTATTTACCTTGTTGATAGCGGGGGTGCTTTTTTACCTATGCAAGATGAGGTCTTCCCTGATAAAGAGCATTTTGGGCGTATTTTTTATAACCAAGCTCGTATGTCGGCTGAGGGCATTACACAAATTTCAGTTGTTATGGGTAGCTGCACAGCAGGAGGCGCTTACGTCCCCGCCATGAGTGATGAAAATGTGATCGTTAAAGAGACGGGCACTATATTTTTAGGTGGCCCCCCCTTAGTTAAAGCCGCTACGGGTGAAGAGGTCACATCTCAAGAGCTCGGAGGAGCCCTTGTTCATTGCGAAAAAAGCGGGGTGACAGACCACTATGCCCTTGATGATAACCACGCCTTAGAGATAACGAGAGATATTGTTTTTAACTTAAATAAACAGGGCCGAGTGTCGTTAAAAACTCGACCCATTGAAGAGCCCCACTACGACGCTGAAGAGCTTTATGGCGTGATCCCCTCAGACACCAAACAACCCTATGATGTTAAAGAAATCATCACCCGCATTGTAGATGGCAGTCGGTTTCATGAATTTAAATCTAATTACGGCAAAACCATAGTCACAGGCTTTGCGCATATTTGGGGTTACCCTGTAGGTATTATTGCCAATAACGGAGTGCTCTTTAGTGAAAGTGCTCTTAAAGCCACCCATTTTGTAGAGCTTTGTGATCAAAGAGGCATACCCCTTGTGTTTTTACAAAACATCACAGGCTTTATGGTGGGTAAAGATTATGAAAACGAGGGCATTGCCAAGCATGGTGCAAAAATGGTTATGTCTGTGAGTAATGCTCGAGTGCCTAAGTTTACTGTTGTTATTGGCGGATCTTATGGGGCTGGTAATTATGGCATGTGTGGGCGCGCTTTCCAGCCCAGACAAATGTGGATGTGGCCCAATGCTAAAATTTCTGTTATGGGCGGCGAGCAGGCCGCAAATGTTTTACTCACAGTTAAAATGGATCAGTTGGCCAAAAAAGGTGAGAGCCTTTCAACCGCAGAACAAGCCACCTTTAAACAACCCATTTTAGATAAGTATGAAAAAGAAAGCTCTTGTTACTACTCAACGGCCAGGATTTGGGACGACGGGGTCATCGACCCCGTTGATACAAGAAAGGTCTTAGCTCTTGGTATAAGTGCTAGTTTAAACAAGGCCTGGCCAAAGCCCTCAAAGGGCGTCTATAGGATGTAGAGGTAAAAAAATGAATGTTGTAAACAGTGAAATAAAAAACCATTTTTTAGAAGTAAAGCTAAACCGCCCCGACATGCGAAACGCCTTTAACCCTGAAATGATCAGCGAGTTAAAAAATATTTTTAACAAAGCAAACGATCAAAATATTCGCGGTGTTTTGCTCTCAGGTGAGGGTAAAAGTTTTTGCTCTGGGGCTGACTTAGGTTGGATGCAGTCGATGGTTAATTACTCAATGGATCAAAACATAGCCGACTCTAAAGAATTATTTGATATGTTTATTGCTGCAGATAACTGCGAAGTCCCCATAATAACAAAAGTACACGGTCATGTTTTTGGAGGGGCTCTTGGGCTATTGGCCGTGTCTGATATTGTGGCGGCTCACGAGAGCACTCAATTTGCCTTTTCAGAGGTAAAGTTAGGCTTAGCCCCAGCTGTTATAAGCCCTTTTGTGTTAAAAAAAATGCACTCTAATTATTCGTACCAGTATATGTTAACGGGCGAGAGGTTTAAGGCTTTAGAGGCAAAAGGGTGCGGGCTTGTTCATTACGTCAACACAACTGACTCGATCGATGAGTACATTGAACACATTAAGCATCAGTTTTTACAAAATGGGCCTGAGGCTGTAAGGGCGACTAAAAAACTTTTAAAAACTTCAAGATATTTAAGCTTAAAAGAGGCCAGAGAGCCCTGCTCTCAAGTGATCGCTCAAAGGCGAGTGAGTAAGGAGGGGCAAGAGGGGCTCGCCGGGTTTTTACAAAAAAAACCTGTGAGTTGGGATTTAGGTAAAGGTTAAATTATATGCGAAGAATTGATAAAATCGCCATTGCAAACCGTGGTGAAGTGGCCGTTAGAATTATACGCGCCTGCCAAGAGCTGGGTATAGAAACTGTACTTCTTCACTCTGATGTAGATAAAAACACACTTGCCTTTAGGTTGAGTGACGAAACGGTCTGCATTGGTTCGGCCCCTGCTAACGAAAGTTATTTAAATATTCAGGCCAATATTGATGGGGCCATTAGTTTGGGCGCTGACGCTATACACCCTGGCTTTGGGTTTTTGTCAGAAAATGCAGCCTTCGCTGAGGCTTGTGAAAAAAACAGATTAATATTTATCGGCCCCAGCGCTGATGCAATAAGGTTATTTGGAGATAAAATTTCAGCTAAAAACCTCGTCAAAAAAGCAGGAGTGCCAGTCCTTCCCGGCTACAACGGTGAAGACCAGAGCTTAGACTGTTTACTCGCCCAGGTCGAAACCATTGGCTACCCGGCCATTGTAAAGGCGACTGCTGGCGGCGGAGGCCGAGGGCTCCGTATTATACCAAATAAAGAGTCCGCAAAAGAGGCCATTGAGTCTGCAATGCGTGAGGGGCTCAGTGCCTTTGGTTCTTCAGAGGTTTTTTTAGAAAAGTACTTAGGTTCGGCAAAACATATAGAAGTTCAAGTCTTTGTAGACAGTAGTTCACAAGGGTTTCACTTATACGAACGTGAATGTTCAGTGCAAAGGCGACATCAAAAAATTATCGAAGAGGCGCCAGCACAAGAGGTGCCACTTAAGGTAAAGCAACAAATGTACGACGCCGCCATAAAAATTGCAAAAGAGGCTAAGTACATAGGTGCTGGCACTGTTGAGTTTTTATATCAAGATGGTGAATTTTATTTTTTAGAAATGAACACTCGGTTGCAAGTTGAACACCCTGTCACTGAGATGGTTTTAGGCGTAGACCTAGTTAAAGCACAAATATTAACAGCCAGTGAGCAGAGCCTTCTTTGGGAGAAAGAACTTTTATCCCAAAGAGGTCATGCCATTGAATGCCGTATTTATGCTGAGGACCCATACAATAAAGGGGTCCCCAGTACAGGTAAGCTAGGGTATTGTTATTTCCCAAACGGCGGGGGGCGAAGGTTTGAGGTGGGCTTTGAGCCCGGCGATGAGATAACGAGTTTTTACGACTCAATGATTGCTAAAGTTATCGTTTGGGATGAAAACAGACCCCGGGCCATTCAAAAAATGAAAACCACACTTAAACAAACTATTATTTTTGGTTTAAAAACAAACATCCCGTATTTATTAGAAATTTTATCTCATAACGAGTTTGTAGATGCCACGATGACAACCCAATTTATTGAAAAAAATTATCCAGACTCATTAAAAAAACCAACAAGCAGTGAGCTTGAAAGTTTGGGTGAGTTGTTAAATCAAAGTGTTTCTCAAGCTTCTGAGTCTCAACCGGGTGGAGCCGCTCTTCACCCAAGCCCGTGGGTTCACGGTTGGGAGCACTTATGAAGTGGCTAGAGGTTCAGTGGGGCGGCAAGCTCACACGCATCCCTGTTGAAAAGCGACACGGTAAAACTTGGTTTCACATAGATGGGCAAACTCATTGTTTTGAACCCAAAGTACAGGCGTTAAGGACGGACTCAACGTCTGCTCAGCCAGGCTCAGGGGTTGTTCTTTCCCCCATGCCCGGTAAGGTGTTAAAAGTAAAAGTGAGTCAGGGTGAAAAGGTTAAAAAAGGTGACGTACTTGTTGTTATTGAAGCTATGAAAATGGAGTATAGTTTAGAAACTGATGTAGACGGCACAATTACTGACCTGTACTGCAAAGAGGGTGAACAAGTGAGTTTAAATAAAAAGCTTATAGTTGTTCAGGGGGAGTCCTTGTGAGCAGAAAAGTTAAAATTGTAGAGGTAGGTATTAGAGATGGCTTACAAAACGAGAATAAAATATTCTCGGTCTCTGACCGGTGGAAAATGATCAATGGCCTCACAGCCTCAGGGGTGCAACACATAGAGGTCGGGGCTTTTGTTTCTCCCCGCTGGGTCCCACAGATGCATGGGAGCTTGAGTTTAGGTAAAAAGGCTGTAAGTAAAAATAAAAGAGCTTCTAAAAAAATTAATTACTCAGCCCTTGTGCCTAACGAGAGGGGCATGCAAGACGCTATTAAATCGGGCTTAAAAGAAATCTCAATATTTGGTGCCTGTACAGAGAGTTTTTCAAAAAAAAACATTAATTGCTCAATGAATGAGAGTTTTGAGCGATTTAAAAAAATCGTAATATTGGCTAAAAAAAATAAAATAAAGGTTCGCGGTTATTTAAGTATGGCTTTTGGTTGTGCCTATGAGGGCCGGGTTTCTCAGGCCAAGGTGGTTCAGCTCGTTGAAAAAATGTTAGATTTAGGTGTATACGAGGTATCCCTAGGTGACACCATCGGTGTTGCCACCCCAAAACAGGTTCGTGGGCTATTAGATAAACTAAATTCAAAAGTAGCTTTTACAAAACTAGCAATGCACTTTCATGATACGCGAGGGACGGCTCTTGCTAACGTGTTGGCGAGCTTAGATCAGGGCATTTATGCCTTTGATTCTAGTGTTGGAGGCCTTGGTGGGTGTCCCTATGCCGGGGGGGCCAGTAGCGGTAACTTAGCGACTGAGGATTTAGTATATATGCTTCATGGCATGGGTTTTAAGACAGGCATTAATTTAACAAAATTAATTGCCACATATGGGTGGATACAAAAGCGCCTTGATCATTCATTACCCTCTCATGTGGGCCGAGCTGGAGAACCAAAAACTATTGGCATTTAAATTGCTTTAAAAACAGCATGAAGTGGAAGTTTTTAGCCATAACCTCTGTGTTTTCTTTGATGCTCCTCAGCTGGGCATTAGACACTTTTTTACAACCTCATCACTGTATTAATTCCAATACAGTTAGTTATTTTGTACAAATAGCCCCAAAGGCAAAACTCGAATATTCTTTGGCGAATGGTCACTACAAAGGCTTAAAAAGAACAACAATCCCTAGTTGTAATGTGAACCCTTACTTTAAATTCTCCTCTTTAGGCGAAGAGTATAAGTATCAAAAGTACACTAGGGCCCTAGAGCAGCTAGAGGATTTAGCAACGGTTTTGATCCCGGTGAAAAATAAAATACAAATTGTTATCAGGCAGGATCAAAAAAACACAGTCGAACTATCGCCCACTAAAGTTGAACTGGGGTTAGATGTCGCCAGTGAAAGAAACATTCAGCAAGCAGTCCTTGAGGCGTGGATGGGTCAAAGCTATAAGGGGCTAGATGCCTTTTACATAAGCCTTTTTAGTGAGTTTTTAATTACTGTTATTAGGGGGGAGTACTCTGATAAAACAGTGCCGTCAGGGGACATTTCAAAAGGGTATCTCATGCTCACAGGGACTGGTTTAAGCGACCACTGTGAGTCTCAAACTGTTAGTTTGAGACTTTTGCCTTTATGCAAAAACCCCATACTATCAAAAGTTATTTTAAATAAACTTAGGCGGGGTTCTGTAGCGACTGATGTTCTTAAGGCTTATCTCGTAAAATTTATGTGGCAGGCCTTTGAGCAGTTAAGTTTAAAGCAAAAAACTGAAGCCTTAAGCGTTTTTAAATCAAAATCTCTATTAGATTATTTTAATAAGCCTCTGCCTCCAACGATTAAACAGGCTCAAGTAAATTATTTTTATAATAAAAACCTAGAGGCACTGACAAATTTACTTTCTCTAAGGCATACTTTTAAGCCACTTCTGATGGCTTCAAAAAACAAAGTTGATGTTTTAATCAAAGATCTAAATCCATTAAGTTTTGCCTCAGAGTATAAGAGTTTATTTAGTGAATCAGAAAACAATAAATCAAAAAACTTCTTATTATTTAAGGGCCGAAATATTTATGGTTCAAATAGTACTTTAAAATCTTTAGAGTTTAATAAAATCAAAGCAAAAAACTTAGTGATTGTTTCTTGTTTAGAGCCCGTAGCTAGTGAGGTTGTTAAATACGCTTACCAGTCGAGCCGTTTACTTTATATTAAAAGCTGCGACAAAGTGAGAGACATAAAGTGGTCCAATCTTTTTAAACGAAACCCCGAGGCTTTTTTCGCGGAGAACAAGGGCTTAATTTTTTATTACTTTCATTTACCCTCTTTAAAAGTGGCACTAAAGTATGGGGACCTAAAACCTAAGGATAATGATTGGAGCCAGCTCTTGGGCTGGGGTGGTCAAGCCGTAGACCCAAAAACAAACCTTATTCGCCCTAAGGGTGTTATAGATGCCATAACTGTCTTTAGAAGTTCCCCCATTGAAGGTTCAATTTAAATTATATCAATTCGTATAGATACAAACTTCAAATCTTATGGTTAAATAAATAAATGAATTATATTAATCTATTTAAGGCATCTCTGAACCAGCATAAAAAAGACAAGTGGCCTTTGATGTTTTCAGAATTAGTATTCGAAGAAAAAACCAGAGGAACAATGTTAAGTCGATGCGTAGGAATTCATTTGACCTTAAGTTTTGATTTAAATGGTGACGATTTAGACATGCTAAAAATTATTGAATCGATCCCCTATAAACGACTCAACTCAACAGATCCCTTTCCTGAGAAAGGAACTGATTTTCAGTTATATTTTAATTCCCCTGGTCATAAGTTAGCCTTTGGATACCACAACAAGCGTCGAGATATTAGCATACACAAAGAGGCTCGCTACTACCTGACTGCTTCACGTTCGTTCGACCTTGAAATCTATAATTCGTCTGAGCCTGGGGATGATTCAGGAGAAATTGACGCCACTATGGCCATTATTACTGGAATAATTTCTGATTTCCCCAGTGGAAAGGTTACGCTAGACCTTGGCCTAACTCCGAGTTATGACCTTCATGGCTCTCTTCCGGGCGTACAATATTGTGATAAAGAGGCCATCTTGTTTTTAACAGATAATCTTTAAATTAAAACCCAAGAGCATGCCCATCATAGACATAAATAATTATAAAAGCAGCCACGAAAGAGCCTCAGTAATCTTGATAAAATATTAAACTCTATTAGTAGTGCTCAGGTTGTTATGTTTGCCTATGCTAAACAAGATTTTGTATTCTCGACAAATGTCGGGGTTTGTTTTTTATTAAGTAAGTGTTGAACAATTGATTGTCTAATTCCGATATTACATTATGAGAATAATTTTACTGGTTTTTTTTATTATTATAATTGGTATTGATAAATCACAAGCTTCAGGTGAGTATGATGAACCACGACTTTGCCGAGTTAAAGCTACAAGTGACATTACGAACTCTGTTGGTAAAAAAATAGGGACTCTAGACCCCCAAGAAATTATTCTGTGTGACTTTACTGCGTCACATGGTAACTCAAATAATATAAGCCTCTCATTTTACACACTTAACGTAAATAATGGAAAAAAAACGGCTTTAGGCAACGCACAGGCTAATTTTGATAAGCGAGCACTGGAAAAATTAAATTTTAATAAATGGTCTCACGAAAAGCACTCAGAATATGACTACGTTAAGCCAATGAACATAGTGCTTTCAACTGTAACCCCGGTTGGTAATGATGGTCACAAGGTGAGTCCAACAAAATGTCATATGCCCGCCGATGGACAAAAAAAATGTTTTAATATGTCAGACAAAAAGCACCCGCCAGTACTCAGACCCTTAGGTATGAAGCTTGTAAGCACAGATGGTCGAGACTACGAAGCTATTTATAAGGTCAATTCAGAATTTGAAAGTGATGGTGAAGTTTTTTCTGATTACGAACACTGGGTGAAGGGTGATTTAAAAGAGGCATCACTGCTGCACACAGAGTATGACGCCGAGTCTCCATCTAACGGTAAGATTTGTGATGAAACCTCAGTAGTAGAGTTAAAAAAAATATTAAACCTAACCACCGAAAGTCTCCGTGATAAGGAGCAAGCAAATATTAATTTTTTGTATAAACAATTAGGCCCGTTCCTAGGTCATTGTATTAAGGATAATAGAGGTAAAAAACCCCTTGCAGCCATTAATAGTTATTGGGATAAACAGGGGAAAGTATATGAGTCACAAAACAAAAAGGGACGAGCCTTTTTAAAAGACCTTGCTCGTGATGACGTAAGGGCTGTAGATACCATTGCTCGTAGTTTGTGCGGTGAAATGAGAGGTACAGATATAACTCACATGCGTGGAGTAGCTAGAGCTCTATATAACAGAGCACTGTTTGTTAAAATATATAATAGTGATAAAGAGAAGTGGATTCAAACTCAAGGTTTTGTTGCTAACGCGAGCCTTGTGAAAGAGTTAAAAAATGGTAAAGGCAGTGTGGCTGATTATTTACCCCACGTTGCTGTGAACTCATCGCAAATTGATACTTGGAAAAAGAAGGATGCTAATTATAAATACTCAATGTGCCCTAAGCAGGCCGAACCAAACAGTGAAGAGGCCTGGAAGAGGTGTGTTTTTGTGGCCAGTGAAGTTCTTTTTGATAACGAAAAGTTTTTAGAGAAAACAAAGCAAATCACATCTTTTCACTATACTTCTGGTAAGGCTAAAATTTATGGCCTTACAAAGTCACTTGGTAGCTCACTATATATTGGAGGGCAAGCGGTAAGCTCCAGAAAAACAAATTTTTGGTGGCCAAACCCTAAAGATAAATCATTGATTCAGTTTTTAAAAAAAAGGCCTAATCCTAAGAGCTGGCGTTGGACAGAAAATAATTCAGTGATTGAGCAACTTCACTTTGTTGCTGTCGTCGACAAAAACTAAATCAGGGCTATGGCTTGTGGCTTCGGCCTCACTAAACTGGGCAAAACAGGCAATAATAACTTTATCACCTTTATGAACATGTCTTGCGGCGGCACCATTGAGGCAAATCTCACCAGGCTTTCCGTAGATGACATAGGTGCTAAACCTCGCCCCGTTGTTACAGTTATAAATTTCAACTTTTTCAAACTTTATGATTTTTGCAATATCACAAAGGGATGGGTCTATGCTAATGGACCCTTCGTAGTTAAGGTCCGCATCAGTAACAGTCGCTCTATGAATTTTAGATTTAAGCAGTGTGAGGTCCATTTTTTTACTCCTAATTATGTGTTAAGCTTTAAAGATAAAAATAGACCCTTAAGTGCTAAGTAAGGGTCTTCAAAGTTAAATAAGTTCTCCTCTTTAAATAGTTTAGCAAAACCACCGGTGCCAATAACAGTAGTTTTTTCGTTGTTAAACTCTTCAAGTATTACGCGGGAGGTGATTTCTTTTACCATTCCGACGCTTGCATAATAAAGCCCCGACTGTATTCCCTCAACAGTAGAGCGACCGATGGCTCTTTTAGGCACTATGATTTCAACCGATGGGAGGTTGGAGGTTCTTAACTCCAGGGCCTCCATTGAAATCCTCATGCCGGCGTGAATGATGCCACCTAAATACTCCTTATTCTTGTTAAGAGCACAAAATGTTGTTGCTGTGCCAAAATCAATGATAATGATATTTTGGTTAGGGTGTTGGTGAGTGGCCGCAATGGCATTGGCGATGCGGTCTGAACCCACCTCAAGTGGGTTTCGGTACTTAATTTTTAACCCCGTTTTTGCACCGGCCTGTAAAAAAAAGGGACTGATATTAAAATATTTTTGGCAGGCTCCTGTAATTGAGTGCACGGCCTCTGGAACCACCGAGCAAATGGCGATTTTTGAAATACCCTCAGGTGAAAAACCGTTCTCTCGAAGTACGGATTTTAAAAACAAACCAAACTCATCTGATGAAGAACCAGATTTAGAGGTTTTACGAAACTGAAACTTTAAATTATCAGCTTCAAAAATCCCTCCGTGAATTTGTGTATTACCCACATCAAGACACAAAATCATAAATTCACCTCATTTAAAGGGTTGGGCTCAAGTGCCGTGCTGTTAAAAATATCTAACAGGGAAAAAGAGAGGTCATTTTTTGTGGTGCCTGTGTTTACAATGTTCAGGTTTCTATTAAAAACGGTGAATTCATGTAAAGGGCCATTAATATGATTTAAATCATTATGGACCACAAAATCTGCAGGGGAATTTTTAAAAAGATCGTCCACCTTTTTTTTTGCTTCAATATTATTTAAATTTTGAGTGAGTTTAAAGCCACAAAGTATAAGTTTTTTATTTTTAGAATAGGACTTTAATAAATTAATAAGCTTTGGGTTTCTCGTAAGATTAATGCTCATGCTAGAGTTTAGGGACGAGAGCTTTACGCTTTCATCAGGCTCAACAGTGTTATTGTCAATACTTAGAGATTCGACTTTAAAATCACTTACGGCCGCGGCATGTATAAGGCCATCATAATGAGTATTTTCAAGCTCAGAGCGCAAAACTCGTTGAAGGCTTTCGTAGTTTGAAAACTCAACAACCTTGGACTTAAGGGGCGGGGTAATGGCCGCTGTCACAGACTTTACAAGAGTTACCTGGTGACCATGTTTGATAAATTCTGAGGCGATAAGGTTTGCAGTATTTCCCGAGCTAAAGTTAGTAATAGACCGGACCCCATCAATGGCCTCAATGGTCCCACCACAAGTAATGAGTATTTTTTTTAAAGGCTTTGGTTTTAAAAATGAAAGTATGTGCTTAATCGTTATCAGGGGTGAGAGTAGCTTGCCTTCACCAATCTCACCACAGGCAAGGGTTCCAGATTCTGTGGGTAGTATAAAAACACCTTGTTCACCTAAACTCTTAAGGCTTTTTACCACCGCATGGTGTGTGAGCATTTTAGTATTCATAGCAGGCGCAATAAGCAGTGGTGTATTTTGGGGTAGAGCGAGGTAAAGGGAGCCGATGAGGTTTGAGGCCCCCCCAAAAGCCAATGTGTTAATGGTGTTTGCGGTGGCCGGGTATATAAGGCTCAGGTCACACCAGTTGGCTAAGTCTATGTGGGCCATCATTTGGCCGGGTTTAAAGGTTTCGGTGAGTACTCGGCGCCCGGTCAGCCCCTCAAAAGTAGCCTCCCCCGCAAATTTTAAAGCATTGTTGCTGGCCACCACTTGAACCTCGTGACCCAACTGTATGAGTTGCGAAGTCAGCTCGCAGGCTTTATAGCAGGCAATAGAGCCTGTGATGTTTAAAAGTATCTTATAGCTCGACATTATCTATTAACCTCACATCCCCTAAGCTGGCGGCCACAAAGCGGCGATTAAAATGCTCTTCAAGGTAATCTAGTTTAAATCCCAGTTTTCGTAACGAGAGTTTTGTTTGCTCAGAGCTTTGGGTTTTAGAAATTTGCTCAAACAATTGAGCTGCGAGTTTTCGCTGCTCTTTTGTGAGTTTTTTATTTCGAGAGCTCATGGCCAGCCCATCAGCCTCCCTAATTGTTTTAATAGGTATAATTTTAGTCTTTATAAAAAAAGCTTCAACCATGCCCCTGATGAGCTGCAGTTGCTGATAGTCCTTTTCACCAAAGTAGGCCCTGTCAGCTTGGGTGATTAATAAAAGCTTGAGGACTACAGTTAAGACCCCATCAAAGTGCCCCAGCCTATGTGACCCGCAAAGAGTTGAACTAAAATCGCTCTCAGTGACTTTATAACAGTATTTATCTGGATACATTTGCTCATATGTGGGGGTTAAAAGAGCAGTGACCCCAATAGCTTTTAGTTTTTCAATGTCACTCTCAAGTGAGCTTGGATAGGTTTTTAAATCAGACTTGTTATTAAACTGAGTGGGGTTGACGTAAATGCTCACAACCGTTTTGTCGTTTTGTAAGAGTGACTCTTTGACCAGTAAAAGATGCCCGTCATGTAGTGCCCCCATTGTGGGCACAAACCCAAGTGTACCGGTGAGTGATTTACGAAAACTTTGCCACTGAGGCATGTCTTTAAATATAGTCATGCTTCGTAGCTTTCATTGACGGTGGGGAAGGTGAGTTGTTTCACTTCTGAGTCAAACTGGTTAAAAGCATTAATAAATAACTCACCACCGTTTAAAAAAGAGCGCACAAATTTAGGCTTAAACTCAGTGTTAAGTCCTAGTAAGTCTTGTAATACGAGCACCTGTCCGTCTGTATGGGCTCCAGCCCCAATGCCAATGGTGGGGATTTGTAGTTTTTCAGTGATCTCCTCTGCTAGCTGCGCAGGGACGGCCTCTAAGACAAGGCTAAAGCAACCGGCCTGTTCAAGCTCGAGTGCATGCTCAATTAATTTTTTAGCAGCAGAACCGCGACCCTGGACCCTAAACCCACCAAGCTGGTGCACAGACTGAGGAGTTAACCCTAGGTGACCCATCACTGGTACGCCTGACTGTACAACGTGTTTAATAAAGTCAATGTTCCCGGTAGCGCCTTCAAGTTTTAGGGCATGGCTGCCTGCGTGCATTAGCTTTTCAACGCAATTCATGTTTTCAGTAAGGTTTTTACGATAAGATAAAAAGGGCATGTCACCCACTATAAACTTATCAGGGGCCCCCTTTTTTACACTTGAAATGTGCAGGGCCATTATATCAGTCGTTGCAGGGATTGTAGAGTCAGCCCCAAGCATTGTCATCGCAAGGCTATCGCCCACAAGTATACAATCAACATTAGATTTATTAACAAGCACAGCACTTGTATAATCATAACAGGTGATCATGCTGATTTTTTTATTTTTCTTTTTTGAATCAAAAAAATCTAAAATTGTTTTCATAATAAGTCCTCAGTGCATTTTTGAGCTTGATGGTTTGTTTGAGAGAGCTTTAAAAAGCTTTCATAAATAGGCTTTAAGTTGTTTTTATCTAAGGCCTTTAGGTTAGACACAATGGTGCTTATATCGTTACGCTGTAGGGGGCCCGTTAGCGCGGTGGTTTTATCGGTGATAACGTTAATAAATATACGCTCCAAATAAGGGTAGAGCACAGAGCTTGGTAAGTTTAACTTGTCTTCAAATTGATTGAGCACATTGCAAAGAAGAACAGAGGTTAAATTACCACTAGCGACACAAAGAGCATGGTAGAGGGGCCTCTGTTCGGGGGTAATCATAAAGTTTTTATTAGGCCATTGGGGCAAGAGGGTTTCAAATTTAGGGCCACCCCTTTCAAGAATAAAAGGGGTCCTTTTGTAATCATCAAGGTCATAAAGCTTAGGGGTAAAAGTCATAAGTGGGTGGGTACAGTGGGCATATTGGCTTTTAAGGGCCCCAGAAAAATGAACCAACACCTTTTTATTTAAAAGGTCATAGTGCTCTTTGATAAAGGTGTCTATTTTAGAGTCAGTGATTAAAATTAAAACATGTGAACACTTGCTAAGAGTAAGTGCTAGTCGTTTTTTGAGGTCAGGCTCATTAAATGAGTTGGGGGCGGTGAGTTTTCGACTAAAATTTTCAAAGGGGATCTTTAAAAGATTAAGGTACTCATGCATGTGAGTTGCGACTCGGCCTGAGCCCACAACGGCATATTTAGTAAATTTAATTGGGGGTACCTGTCTCACCGATCAAGTCCTTAAGTTTAATTAATAAATTAAAATCACAGAGGGTCACCTTTAGAGTAAATCTAATAAATGCCCATAAAACTTTAATACCATAAATCAGCTCATTTAAAGAAGAAATCAGCATTGTTTTTGCACTGCATATAAGCTGAATGACCACTGATTGCTACTGTGCAGTGCCTCTAAGCCGCTTGATCGAGTGTGAGCTTTTAATATTAGCTGTGAGCCCTACTTAATAAGGGGTTTTAAGTTAGGTTTAAAGAGAGTGTGAGCCGGATTTTTTATAATTAAGGGTTTGTATCATAACGAGGTCCTCATTTTTAAAAAGTCGCCCTGTAACCATTACGGTTTCGTTAAAAAACTGACTTGAGGTGACGTATAATAATTCACTAGATATATTTTCAACAGTGAGTAGTTCAAAACCATCAAACAGACCATAAAATGAGGGGGTTTTGCTATTGGGGTGATTTACAAACACATATCTTCTAAAGGAGCCTTTACAAGAGGGTGTTATCTTTGAGCTCATCCAATATTTAAATGAATGCTTCTGGGGCGGGTTATTTTTGCCTTTATAATAGATCCATTGAGTTTCATTAATTTTAAGCTGACCGCTTTCGATTGTTGAGAGTGTAAAGGCCCTTATACTGATCTTTTTCTTCTGTGTGGTGTATTCACGAGTGCCTTCGGCCACCCATTCGCCCTTCATTTTGTGTAATAACTCGAGCTTATCAGGGCAGCTGGCAAAGCTATGGGTGCTTACAAGGGTCAATAGGGCTATAAAAAAAGTTTTCAAAAGACCTCCGACAAAATGGTGCGTTTAAACAAACAAGAGCCTCTAGGTATGAGTCTATGAAGGTTACATATAATATGCAATTTTTTTTAAAAAGTATCAGGTAGTTTTTTTAGTAAGGCGCCTATTTACCGGGGGTGTAAGGGCCCATTCGAGGGCCGAATAATGAATTTTTTTAGCAAGGCTTTGTAAAGTATTCTAGAGAAATAAAAGGTCAGTTGGGGTATAACCTACTACTTAGAAATATATATAATACCTTACGTGTGAGAAGTTTAAATGCAATTAAAACAAGTAATATCAGTGATTTCAGTAGTCTTAATGTTAGGTCCAGCAGCCCAAGCGAGCCCCTCATGTAAGGGCCTTTTTAAGGGGGCAACCAAAGTTCAAGCTTTAATAAAAAAAACTCGAGGGACTTACTTTTCTCTGCTGACGCCGCATGGGCGGTTTATTGATAAAAATGACCCCAACGGGTTTGTTCAAGATGTTAAACGTACCTTTGATAATAAAGCAGTACTAGAGAAAGATCATGATGCTGCTCTTAAGGGGTATAATGAGCGCCGAGAGGCTCGCCTGCAGCGCCTTTCAACCCATAATGGCAACTCCCATGTGCTCTCTTGGTATAAGGCCTTTGAAGAGCCTGAAAAGGCCACTTATAAAACAATTGCTGAGGTTTGGTACAAAAAAAGGGGGACAGAGTCCACTGAGGATCACTTATTCGCCATTGAAAATATTAAATTATGGGTTTCTGATTATAAAAATTTATCAACTGACATTACGAACATTACAAGTCGAGGGTTTGAGGCCTATGAAAGAAACACTCTGCTCGCAAAAGCCTTAAAAAAATATAAATCAAAATATTTTGCAAAACCTAAGGTCCGTAAAGATGGTGTTTCTATTACGTTGCCGTATAGCCGTATTGAGAGCGCTACCGGTAAAATCTCCACAGAGTATAGGGATGTAAAATTTTACCGTTATGATGAGTTAGTTTCAGCACGCGAAGACTCACGCGCTGAGTATGAGAGTGTATTCGGTATTTTAACAAGCCCTGTAGAGATAGTACGACTCAAATGGAGCTCCAAAAAACCATTTAATTGGGGGGACAAGGACCACAAAATCCACCTCGTTTTAACTCCAGCAAGGTTGGCCTTACATTTTGTAGGCTCAGGCTTAAAAGGTGTTAAGGCAATAGGAGGGCTGGCTGTTGGCACAACTAAATGGATTGCATCCATTGCCTTTAGGGGTGACGGGCAAATTCAGCAGAGGTTAATAAAGCAGGCCCGAGACCGAAGGCGTTTAGAAATGGCTTTGCACGCCCTGTTATCAAGAGCAGACCGGTCTGAAGTTGAACTCACTCTGTCCGAAGAAGAGCTTGTTAAAAAAATAAACTTAGCTTTAATAGAGCCAGGCCTGGCCCCCACAAGTAACGCCATTAAAAATGTTCAAAATGAAGAATTAAGTGCTGAAAGATCTTTAATGTATGGCATTAATACTGAAAAGCAAACTGAAACAGAGCTTCCGCGTTTACAGCGATTTAGTGACGTCTCAAAGGCTGATAAGTTAATGTCAGTACGTGGCCAACTCATGGGTAAGGTTATGCAAAAATTTAAAAAATTTGGCCCCTCGACTCTTATTATTGGGGCTATTGCAACGACCTCTGCAGCAAACATGGGTAAAATAAAAGAGTGGGCTATGGATCGTACTGAAGTTTCTGTCCCCATAACTTTAATGTCTGACTATGTATTTCAACAAAGAGTTAAGTATTTAGGCTATGATGGGGTCTTACGTAGTGACTCAAAGGCTTCTATTCGTAAGTACACCCTAGAGACCTCAACGATGTTAGGGGCCGTACAAAAGGGTACCGAAAATTTTAGACAGAATTTTAGAGAGAACCCTGAAAATAATTTTTTACAAGATCCAGAGTTTGTGAAGGCCTCTGATGAAATAATTTTAAATATGCTCTCAAACCGTGAGAGCCGAGGGCTTTCTGCCGAGCTTAACTATGTTATTAAACGCACCCATGAGTTCGGATACCCAACACGCACGGTGACTCAGTTGTTTTTATCGCTCTCAAAACAGTACCCCGATTATGCCGAGTCAATAGCTCAAATTAAATCACAACTAGTTTTAGATATTAAAACTAATGGTGTTTCTAAAGTCGATATGGCGGAATACTCAAAGGACATAGGGCCTGTGTCAGTAAAACTCCCAGAGTTATTAAAAAGAGACTTAGCTTATGTATTTTCATTTGGATATAGTAAGGCCTATAAGCATTATGCCCTTACGGGGTCTTTGATGAATGCACAGGGTAGCATTTATGCTCAATTTGCGCAGGCTCCAGAGGGTTTTGTAGCTCTAAATAAAGGCCAAAAGATACAATTTAGCCCTTACATGGGGCCGTCAAATTTATTCACAATAACATCTCGGCAGTATGTGATGCTTAAGGGTGCTCCAAGTAAAGACGGTTTTGTAGAAGTCGACTTTGCTCAAGAAAACCATTTTACTTCACCAACAGATCAGTTTTTTGTACACATTAAGGGCCTAGATAAATAAAAAAACCTCTTTAGTTATTAAGGGGCCATCGAATAGTTTTTTATCTGTAGAAACCTAAGGGCATTAGAATTTCAAATAACAGGGGTTAGTAAAGCCTTTTGACCTTGATGGCTTGATAGGCTCCCATAGAGGCCCCGAGGCTGTTTATTTCAGACGGGCCAAAAGCACGGAGCCTTGAGGTGACCTGAACCTCGGCATTGAGCCAAAGGGCCAACGAAAAATCAAGCTGCGGTCGATTTATAATTAGAGTTTCGCCCACTTTTAAATTTTCGACCTCCCTGTAGTAAATGTAAACTCTAGACCATTTATGAGAAAGACCAAGGGCAGCACCTTTAATGCTAATTTTATACTTGCCCCTTAGGGCCGTTGTAGAGCCTGTTCTGTAGACCCCATAGGTTTTTAATTTTATATAGGCAAAAAAACTATCGTCATTGTTTTCAGGGTCATTAAACTGAGCGCTTTCTTTAACCCATGTAGGGTCTAGTGTGGTTACATAGCGGCCCTTAAGCCAACTTGATATATTTTGCTTTGGGGCGGTGTCCAGGGTAATGCTGTTGTCCTTTAAAAGTTCGGCCAAAGGCGGATGCCCTTTTAATACTTCTTTAGGGGAGCACCCTAAAAGGCGTAAGCTTTTAAGCCGTACCGAAGCATTTTGAGTTTTTTCTTCAGCTAAGAATTTTTTAGCTAATATAAAGGGTCGATTATAAAACAAAGAGGGCTTATAGGTGGGGTGGTCGGCGGGCAGGTTTTTTAAAGACTCAAGCCAGTTTTTAGAGTTTCTGCGATTACGCTTAAGTCGAAAGCATTTGTTTTTTTTAGAAATTGGTGTTCGAGGTGATAAATAATGGAGACAGGACTTCTTAAAACTCCCCTGAGAGCTAAGATACCTTTTTTCAGCACGATCTATAGCCGAGTTTATTTTACTTTGAGAAACGTCAGCAGAGTCTCTTAAGAAAAAGCCGAGTTTAAATTTAGACAGGTCTGCCGCTTCATATTGAAAAGCATGTGCAATAATTATTATTTCTGAATACCCTGCAGTCACGCAGTTATAAAAGTCTATAGGTGTGGCCTCAGTAATAACATCAACGTTCGGGTTCTTGTAAAAATAATCTGAAGTTTTTTGAGTAAAGGGGTGTTGCTCTCGTTCAAAATTTAGTACGCAAACTCTTTCGTCAGCAAAACTGATCTGAGTAGAAATAACAATAATTATTAAAGCTATAAAGTTTAAAAGTAAATTCATTTTAAGCTCTCTTTTTATACAGATTATTGTTTTTGTGACCATTCAACTGATGAGAGTTCTTTAGGTATGTCAGTGAAGCAAATAAACTTAAGAGGCTAAAAAAACTGTTTTAAGCCTCTTAAGTTTATGAATAAATAAAAGTTAAAAGTTCTCTTCAGCAAATTGATAGTAGCCCGTGGTCATCCCCTGTACTACACTTAAATCAATGCGCGTTTTTTCAAGTTTGGGCTGATTTTTTTTAAGGTCATTAATATGGGCTAAAACGGCACCCTGACCAATGATAATGTCCTCTATTTCAGAGTCACTATAGCCTTGAACCCTTAGTGCGTCCGCAGTTGTGCTGTTAACATCTGCTTCATCCTCGAGTATACAAAGAGGCAATAGCACCAAGCAGCTAACATTTACAAAGAGCATCTCTTCAATGCTGTTCGAGCTTAATAGTACTACTATATATAATGGCAAAAAAGCCTGTGATTTTTGTGGTGCCGATACTGTTACAGTTGCCGCAACAATGAGGCCTATGAATAAGGTTTTTATTTTTTTTAACATGTTTCCCCTCCCCAGGAGCTTAAATTTATGAATAATAAAAACTTAAAAATTCTCTTCAGCAAATTGATAGTAGCCAGTAGTCATCCCTGGTACTGCGCTTAAATCAATGCGCGCTTTTTCAAGCTCGGGCTGATTTTTTTTAAGGTCATTAATATAGGCTAATACGGCACCTTGACCAATGACGATGTCCTCTATTTCGGACGCATTATAACCTTGAACACGTAAAGCCTCTGCTGTGGTGCTATTGCCATCAGATTCTTCTTCAAGTATGCAAAGAGGCAAAACCAGTAAGCAGGTGAAGTTTAGAATAAAAACATCCTCAAGGGTATCAGCATGCAACAGTGCTATTATATACAAAGGCAAAAAGGCCCGTGATTTTTGTGGTGCCGATACTGTTACAGTTGCCGCAACAATGAGGCCTATGAATAAGGTTTTTATTTTTTTTAACATGTTTCCCCTCCCCCGAGTGAAATAAGTATTTATTTTGTTGTCTATTTTCTAGCACAAGTATTTATTTAGATCCATGCTGGGCACATTATTTTTTATTGAGTAAAAAGCTTCTCTTGAAGGGGTATAACCTATTGTAATAACAATGTTTTTTCACTTTTTCGCGCAGTCAGTAGGGCTTAAGGGTGCTGTAGTGGACACAAATCATACATTTCTGTCAAATTTTAATAAAATTGAAGACCTTTTTTTGTGCACCTATTAAGAAAAACAATATGATCTAGTAACTGTTAAGATATTTTTTTAAAAATGCATTTAGCGAGTATTAAAGTTCATGGGCTAGAACTTGCTTGTGAGACCTATAATAGGTTCGTGGGGACTGCAAAAGCAGGTCCGGTAATTTAGACATATAGATACAAGCAAACCTCTCAACCTGGTGAGCGAAGTAACTTTCTTCAGCCCCGGCCCTAAAAACCTCTCCCCAGTGAGGGTTAAAGGCAGAGCGCTTTTGTTTTATAAGGGGTGAAATTTGTGAGTCAATTTGTGATATTTTTTTTAAAAGCCCATTAATTTCAGAGCTACTGTCTCGGTGCCCTTCAATAATTTGATTGGATATAAGGTTATCAATTTTGGTCTCTAGTGGTATTTTCTCATCCATAAGCCCATCAATTTTGTCGACTATGGGCTGTGCTTTTTTTATGCTGTCGATTTCTTCACCTAATTCTTCAACTACAAGTGCCGTTCGCCAAGCGCAGTCTTTTTTTAAGCGCACAATATCACCATAAATATGATCTCCAATATAGAGTATCTCCTCTGGAGCTAAGCTTAACTTGTGGGTTAAATCGTCTGCGCAACCTCCTTGGTAGACCCCCCCCTTTTCTATTGTGTCGGCGTTGGTCATTGTCCCTGTTTTGGGGTCAATTTTTAAAAAACTAAGTGTGTCATAAAAAAACCGGGGTTTTTCAGAAAGAGTAATGGTGAATTCAAATAAGTCCATCCACGAAGAGTGGTTTTTTAAAAAAGGTGAGATAGCGTAGTCTAATAATAATTTCGTATAGAAAAAATCTGAGTTAGTAAGGATAAATATTTTTTTATTATGCTTAACATAGTTTTCAAGACCCTCAACAAGAAGGGCGTCTTTAATTATAAAATGATCTAAGCGGTCTCGAACAACGTCCTTTATGCTGCCGTCACTGTGTGCAATGTCTAAAACCTGCTTGATGTCTAAAGCCATAGTATTGTAGTCGGGCAAGGTGTTGACTTCAGTACTATCTTTGAGATCAACCAGTTGAGCAAACAGGGTGGCAAAAGATAAAGAAAAGCTCGTATCTACAGCGGCATAGTTTTCGGTGTTTAAATCAATATAGGTGCTTTTATAGATTTTTTTTTGGCGCTTATAATCAATAGGCTTAGTGCCGTGATAGCTTTCGCGAATGGCGGCGTAACGGCTGAGTTTAAGTATGTTTCCGCGGGCCTTATCAATAACAAGGCCCCTGATGGTGCGGTCGTACTCAAAATTTAATTTAAGAATACTTTTTGGGTAAGATAAGGTTTCTATTAATTTTTGTACCATTGTTTTATGAGCAAGGGCTTCAAAGTTTTCGGCGTTATAGCGGATTAGGGTATGGTCCATATCAAGTCCGATATAATTAATTTGCTTCATATTAAGGGTACGGTTCACGTACACGCTATTAGAATTATCCATAGTTTGTCTCTCGGTTGAGTTAAGTTTTTGTTTCTAGTTTAAGTTCATTCCATAAAATCATCCCACCTTGCATATTAAAGGTGTTTTCAAGGCCATTTTGAAGGGCCAGTAGTGAGGCCTGGGCTGACCGGTTACCGCTACGGCAAATAAAAATAATAGTTTGGTCTTTGGGGAGTTCATTGATGTGCTCTGCGAGCTGGTCTAATACAATAAGCTTAGAGTTAGAAACATGACCTAACTCGCCAGAGAACTCATCAGGGCCGCGAACATCAATTAGAACAACTTGTGAGGCCTTCTCATTAACCTCATCAGGCGTAACATCAAAAACGCCTTCAAAATTTGGATTAGGGGTTTTGCTAAGCATCTCAATTATCATGACTGCGTGCCTTATGTTATGGGGTGTCTATTTTGTCGTTTAGATTTTTGTTAGCCCCTACTCAGAGCTGTTAAAAAAAAGGAGCCCATGAAAAATAAACGCGAGGCTGGCCTTGTTTTGAGACCTAAAGTACAAAAGTTAAATATAGTTTAAAAAAAATAAATTGCACAGTAAAAACAGTTTGTTATTGGTTTTTGAGGTATCAGAGAAGGCTTACGTGACAAAGCGGGTCAATCTGCACGAAAAGACCTTGTGCCGAGTCCTAATAATAGACAAGGGAGTGCTCATAACATAAGTTTAACTCTCTTAAGATACATAGGGGGCTCAATGTCTTTAACGCCCAGCCAACAAATGGCTTTAGATTTAATTAATTCTGATGGGAATGTTTTTCTCACCGGTGCCGCTGGTACGGGTAAGAGTTTTGTAATTAAAGAGTTTTTAAAAAATCATGACCCTAAGGTTTTTCCTGTTTTAGCAAGCACAGGGGCGGCCGCTGTTTTAATTGGGGGCCGTACATTTCATAGTTTTTTTGGTATTGGTATTATGGAGGGTGGCGTTGACGCCACTATTGAGAGAGCCCTTAAGGACCGCCGAGTGGTCAGGCGTTTAAAAAATATTAATGGTTTTATATTAGATGAGGTTTCTATGCTTTCGGGCCCGGTTATAGAGGCCGCTGAAAGAATCGCGAGCATGGCAAGGCAAAACCCACTTTACCCATGGGGAGGGTTAAAGGTCATCGCAGTTGGTGACTTTGCGCAACTCCCCCCAGTAGAGAGGGGTCGCGGTCAAAAATCATGGGCCTTTTTAAGCCCCGTCTGGAAGAGAACACAGTTTCAACCCTTTATGCTTGAGCAAAACTTGAGGTCTGAAAACGTAGATTTTTTAAAAGTTTTACAGAAAATTCGAGTAGGAGATGTTGACGAAGATGTGAGTGATTTTTTACATAGTAGGGTGCAAGAGTTGCCCGAAACTGAAAACATCACACGCCTTTACCCGCGTAGAAACCAAACTCAAAGCTTTAACGAAAAACGACTAAAGGATCTTGAGGGAGACGTTGTTGAGCTTAAGTCCGAGTACCACGGACCTCAAAAATTTATCGATCGATTAAAAAAAACATCTCCTATTGAAGAAATAATACGACTTAAAATAAATTGTCTTTTAATGCTTAGGCAAAATGACCCGCGAATGAGGTGGGTAAATGGCTCTACGGGAGTTCTTGAGGACATCAAAGAGGATGGCCTCAGGGTGCGCCTATTATCAAATGATCGGCTTGTTACTGTGGATAAGGTCTCTTTTTCAATGTTAGATGCTGAAGGGAAAGTGGTTGCTGCTGTGACCAATTACCCCGTGAGTTTAGCTTATGCGGCGACAATTCATAAAGCTCAGGGTATGACTCTCGACAGGGTACAAGTGGATTTAAGGTCTTTGTGGGAGCCAGGTCAGGCCTACGTAGCTGTTAGCAGAGTCACACACCCCAATGGTTTATACCTAACAGGCTGGGACAATGGCTCTATAAAAAGTGACCTTACAGTCAGTCGGTTTTACGATTATATTAGCCAAAAAACAAACCAGCAGTGCACACCAGTTGAGACTTAGTTTTTAAGGGGCTCAAATTTCAAGGGGCAAGAGCATTTCAATGGCTGTGCACTGGCACGGCGGTCTTTTACAGCGAACACAGTTATAGTCTAGGTGAGACCAGTACAAAGGGTGCTCCTTTATTTCTTTAAATCCTAATTTTTTTAGGTACTTATAAGAGGAGTTTCCGGGGGACTCCTTCCAGCTATGGCAGATAATGGCCTGAGTTGGTATTTTTTTAAAACTATCAATAGAAAGCTTCGAGAGGTGAAGACCCAGGCCCTTGAGTCGGTGATCTTTATGCAAAAATAGACTTTTAAAATACCCGACCTGTGAGGGGTGAAAGCCCCACTTTTCAGGCGTAAGCCCCTTAGTTTTTTTTACCCATAAACCAGGAGCAAGGCTGAGGCGAAGACCAACAACTTTACTCTCTTGAGTTCGAGCGATATAAGAAACAGTGGTGTTGCCCTTTACGCTCATTAATAAATAGTCCTCAAGTTCAGTTCGGGTAAAGTAATTAACCCCAATCCATTGGTCAGAAAAGGCAAGGCTGTCGTCTAAATCATTGTGTGAAAGGGGAGTTATAATGTAATTTTCAAAACTCAATGTAGCTCCTCTAGGGTCGCTATTTTTTTCGCTTAAGCTTACGAGGCTTTTCAAAGCGAGATTCTTCATGAGCTATAATATCTGAAACATCCATGCTTTCAAGATCAACTTGTGAGAGATTATCCTGAAGTTTCCCCTGCAGGTCTATTACGGGTATTGTGGTTTGAATAAGGCTTTCGATCAGGGAGAGCTTTTGATCTTCCTCGGGGCAACAAAAAGAAATAGCATCTCCTTTTGCAAAGCCTCGGCCGGTCCGGCCAACCCTGTGGACGTAATTTTCAGGGGCATCGGGGAGATCGTAATTAATCACATGGGTAATCCCTGGCAAATCAATGCCCCGGGCGCTGATGTCAGTGGCGATAAGTACGCCTTGTTTTTTGTTCCTAAAGTCCTCTAAGCTCTTTTCGCGTTCGGTCTGAGGCATTCCCCCGTGAATATTGACGGCCTCGATATTATTTTTAATTAAATGGCTGAGTACGCGCTCAGCCCTTACCTGGGTTCGTGTAAAGGCAATAACTTTTGACTCAGGGTTGGCGTTTAAAAAATCAACAAGCAGGTGTCTTTTATCATCAAGGGCAATTTTAGTAATGTAGTGTGTGATGTTTTTTGAAACTAAATTTTCTGGAGAAACTTGTATCCGAAGTGCACTAGATTTAATTTGGGAATAAGCTAACTTTTTAATAACAGGGTTAATTGTTGCCGAAAAAAACAATGTTTGGTGGCGCTGTTTTAGTTTGTGTTTAATGCTTTTAATGTCCTCAATAAATCCTAAATCTAACATGTGATCAGCCTCATCAAGTACAATGACTTTCACATGAGAGACATCAATATACTCTTGAGAAATCAAATCAAACATTCTCCCCGGGGTGGCAATTAATATATCTACCCCGCCGGTTAATTGTTCGATTTGTGGGTCTTGCTCTACCCCCCCATAAATAGCATAACTTGTAGCTTTTGTATTTTTTGAGAGTTGAGAGAAAACCTGACCAATTTGCTTTGCTAACTCTCTTGTGGGCACCATAACAAGACAGGTGATGCCTTTATTGCGCTGGGCATGTTTTTGCTCATGAATTTGGTTAATTATAGGGATGGCAAAGGCGGCGGTTTTTCCGGTCCCGGTTTGTGCAATGGCAAGCACATCCTCCCCGTTCATAATGGCAGGGATGGTTTTAAACTGAATATCAGTGGTTCTTAAAAAGCCAATGGCATTTAGGTTATTTTTTATTTCTTGAGAGATATTGTATTTTTCAAACTTCATTTTTTACCCTTAATAAATTAGTGGTGGTTATAGCTTAAATACATAAGCTCTTATAGGTTTTAGTGGGTGAGGGCTGTCACTTTTTAGTATTTCGTGGATAATTTTCAAAAAACCATAGCTGAGGGGCAAGTGGTACTGGGGAGCTAAGCCTGGGAGGGGAGTTTTATTAACTAGGCACAGGGATTTAGCACTTAAAACGCGGCGGGTCATGCGTGAATTGTCGTTTTTGTCACTTAAATTGTTGTCAGAATTGAGTTACCCTCGTGGCGCTTAAGAAACTTTTAATTGAGGGGCACTCTATGCAGACCCATAACGATGGTCAGGAGAAAAGTAAAATGGACATAACCTTAACCAGCACAGGCGACATGATTGTGCGAAAAGACAACATCGTAGGGCTTGATGGGCTAGAGTTTTTAGAGTTTGCAGCACCTGATCCTGATGAAATGGAAAGGTTGTTTTTTCGATTAGGTTTTCGGCTAATTGCTCGTCATAGGACTAAGGAAATATTTCTCTTCAGGCAGGGGCGAACTAATTTTATTTTAAATAAAGAAAAAAACGGTTTTGCACAAAAATTTTACGAGAAACACGGCCCATCAATATGTTCAACAGGTTTTCGAGTCGTAAATTCAAAAAATGCGTACGAGACAGCACTTAAAAGAGGCGCTACGGCGTGTGTTGATAATAAAAGCCAAAGTTTCCCCTCTGTTCATGGGATTGGCGGGTCTGTTATAAATTTTGTGGATAATTTTAAAACAATTAATGACAACTATAAAGACGATTTTATTTTTCTTGAAAACGCCCCCTCAACCTCTGGTTTTGGTTTAGATGTTATAGACCATATGACTAATAATGTGCCTGCTGGCGAGATGGACGCTTGGTGTGAATTTTACTCAAGTATATTTAATTTTGATGATGTTAGATTTTTTAATATCAAGGGCGATGCCACAGGTTTGTTGTCTAAAGTGATGCGTTCACCATGTAATAAAATTACGATTCCGATCAATCAGCCGACAAATGAGAAATCACAAATCCAGGAATACCTTGATGAGTATAAGGGGTCTGGCATACAACATGTGGCCCTTTTAACAAATGATATGATTAGTACAGTTAGAAATTTACGAAAACAAGGTATTGAGTTTTTAGATGTACCGGACTCTTATTACGATGTTTTACTTGAACGATTACCAAATGTGACTGAAAAATTAGAGGACCTAAAGGAGCTGAGCATCTTGGTGGACGGCGATGAAAGTGGGTATTTACTACAGATCTTTACAAAAAACTTAATAGGCCCTATATTTTTTGAAATTATTCAAAGAAAAAATCATAATGGGTTTGGTGAAGGTAACTTTCAAGCTTTATTTGATTCTATTGAAAGAGACCAGAGGCAAAGAGGCTACTTAGACTAAGGAGGCGTCATGCATCACTATACGCAGGGCAAGCCAACAAGGCAGGCCCACAAGGCCATACCAGAGGGGTTTTACGAGGAGGAGCAGGGGCTTAAGGGCTTCTTCGGAGCCGTCTCACATTTAATTAGAAAGCGTCCAAGTACACGTTGGGTCGACATCGACGGACATCTAAAGCCTCGAATGTATGACTTAGTCACCCTGAAAGACTGTCAGTTTAAAAAATTATTATATAATACTGACGTTGGTATTTATTTTCATAAACTTCCAGTTTGTTCTAAACAAAATAAAACTTCTTTTAGAAATGCGGATGGGGATTTAATTTATTTTTGCCATCAAGGAAAGGGGCAAGTGTTCACTGAGTACGGGGTTTTAGATTATAAGAAGGGCCACTACATAGTTATACCTAAATGTATTTCTCACAGTATAGTTTGTGCTGAACAGTCAGAGTTTCTTGTTATTGAAAATAAAACCTCACACTTTGAGGAGCCTGACCGTGGTGTTTTAGGAAAAAATGGGCTTTACGACACAAATGCCCTGACTAAGCCAGACCTTGAGAGGCAGAACGGATTAATAAATAATGTGGCTCAAGAGTTTTTAAGTATACAAGTTAAACACAATGACCAGGTTACCAAATTTACATATGACGAGTGTGTATATGATGTTGTTGGGTGGAAGGGTGATTTGTATCCCTTTACACTGCATGTAGATCATATAATGCCAATCATGAGTCACCGTGCTCATCTTCCGCCAAGTGCTCACAGTACTTTTGTTGCAAGGAATTTTGTGGTGTGTACTTTTTTACCACGCCCACTAGAAAGCGATAGTGATGCTTTAAAGGTCCCCTTTTATCACCAAAACATAGACTATGATGAAGTGTTATTTTATCATGATGGCGATTTTTTTAGTCGAGATAACTTACACTCTGGCATGTTGAGCTTTCATCCGGCGGGCTTTCCACATGGTCCTCACCCAAAAGCTGTAAAAGGTGTGAGTAAAAAAACTCACACTAATGAGTATGCCGTAATGATAGATACACGCAACCCCTTAACGGTTTCTGAGAGCATTAGTGGGGTAGAATTAAAAAATTACTGGGAATCCTGGAAGGTTTGATTTTTGAATAGTTATAACTTTGGAGATGCACTTGCGCCCCAGGAGGCCATGAGTCTGTCTATAGATTTGGCAGAAAAAGCAGTGGGTTACGTAAGCCCCAACCCTCCTGTTGGTTGTGTGATTTTAAATAAAAAAAGTGAACTTATCGGACTGGGGTATCATGAAAAGCATGGAGATCCTCATGCTGAAGTCAATGCTATTAATAGTGTTAAAGACAAAGCTCAGTTAAGAGAGGCAAAAATATTTGTAACACTTGAGCCCTGCGCGCATCACGGTAAAACCCCCCCTTGCTGCGATTTGATTAAAGACTTACCCGTGAGTGAAGTTGTTTACGCCCTTGCAGACACAAACCCACTGGTCGAAAAAAAAGGCCTAAAATTAATAAAAGATAAAGGCATTAAGGTCACTCAATATATTTTTTCAAAAAAAGAAGCGGCCTTTGAAAATAAATTAAACCAAATGATGGCCCCATTTTTTCATAATATGAAAACAAAAAAGCCATTTGTAGCTTTAAAAGTAGCATCAAGTGCCGACGGCATGATTGCGCTCAGCAGTGGTGAGAGCCAGTGGATCACGGGCGAAAAGGCGCGAGAGCACGTGCACCTCATGCGCGCTAAGTTTGACGCCATTTTAGTGGGCGCAGGGACTGTTTTAGCAGACAACCCTAAGCTGAATATTCGTCATAAGCAGCATGCAGAAAAAACAAATAAAGTTATTATTTTAGACGCAAAGGGCGAGTTGTTAAATAATTTTAAATCATTAAATTTGTATAAAACCCATAAAGCTGAAGACATTTATTATGTGACAAAAAATAGTGTTAAAAAACTCCATGGCCTTGGAGTCAACCATATGTGGAGTACGTGTTCAGAGGGTGATGAGTTTGATTTAAACCTGTTATTATTAGAGTTTTATAGTTTAGGAATGGGCTCAATTTTTATAGAGGGTGGAGCCGCTGTTTATAAAGGTTTTTTAGCGCAAAAACAGGTGCAGAAATTTTATTTATATCTGGGCGCTAAAATCTTAGGAGCGGATGGCTCTTTGAGCTGGAGTAAAGAGCTAAAAACACTAAGCCTTAGTAATACGATCGACTTAAAATTCAGTTGCCCAGCCCTAATTGGTGGTGATCTATTTATAGAGGCGGATTTCTAGCTTAAACTTGTCCGCTAGACCTTGGTCTTAGTGGAATATTTTTTTACAAAAGTCGGCTTAAAAAAATACTTTTAAATCCCTGAATCCTTGTCGTCTAGGCATGAGGTTAACTTGATTTCTAGACCAAGGTTGGGGATTGATAAAGAACCCAATAATTAAACATTTGTTTCGTAAAGAATGGGGCCAGAGCTTCCGATTTATTCTGTGAAATCAAATTTTAACAAAAGGCAGTGTAAGTTTGAGTGCGCATAAAAGAATCCTAGAGCGAGAGCCTAAAAAATTTGAATTAATTTTAAATGAGCAGTGGCCGGACACCTCTGTCATTGATGTAGATTCAGTCGAGAAAAAAAACAATTTTCAGCTCACTGACATTGGGGTGGCAAAAAGTGCTCGCCCAGAAGCATCAACGCGTGATTCATATGAAAAGGGTTTAAAGTATTTAGTTAACTCTTCTAGGGCCGATTTCGAGAGAGAGTTAAATGTTGCGGCTAAAATGTCCAAAGAAGGGGAAGACTTTTTTAAATATCCAGTGGCTACAGTATTCTCACCGAACAATGTGTCTGAAAATAAAGAATCTGAGTATAAATTTGTAGAGTATGGATTTAACAGTGCTGATGATAAATATAAAGCTCTTATTTTACTAGAGGTTGAGTTAGAGAAAATTTCGAGTAATGAAGTTTTAGTTACTTCAGCTCGTACAATTGTTGATGAGATGTTCACTAACGCCATCTATAACGCCCCAGAGCAAGCCTTGGGCAAAGAGCAACGTCGCGCCTTTTCAGGGAGTGAAAGAGTAGAAACAAAGTCAGGGCGAATTTTCATGGGTAAAAACGATAGTTTTTTGCTCATTGGATGTGAAGATCAGTACGGCAGCTTAGATACTAAAGGACTAATGGAGCGAATCCATAAATGCTATGACTCTGGCGTAGATTCAGTAGTAAACCTCTCAAAAGAGGGGGGAGTGGGCATAGGAACTTATATGTTATTTAATACAGCAACAAGCTTTTATGTGGGCGTTAAGCCTGGTGAATCGACAATAGTGATGTGCGCTATACCAAGAAACCTTAGCAATCGAAAAGTACAAAGAATGGCCAAGAACTTTCACTTATTAGACTTAAAGGGTTAAGGGGGATTAAGCGTGGCGAATTTTCATTACACATTAGATGATAACAGCGGAAAGTTTACCCTTTGTCTGGCCGGTCATATAGATGAAGATGTTACATTTAAGCATATTGACATTGATGGGGCTAAAGAACTTCATATTGATTTTAAAAAAGTAGACTCAATAAACTCCTGTGGTATCCGCGAATGGATTATATGGATAAGAAGTGTCTCCGCTGACATAAGAATTATTTATGAAAACTGTCCAAAAGCTATCGTTGACCAAATAAACATGGTTTCAGGGTTTTTGCCAGATACTGCCAAGGTCGTTTCATTTTATGTACCTTACTACAATGAGGACACAGGGAGAGAGAAAATGGTTCTATTTATAGAGGGCGACCAATACACAGAGAATGATATTAACATACCTTTTGTAATTAAAGAGGAGTCAGGTGACGTATTTGAAGTAGACGTCATTGAAAGTAAGTACTTTAAATTTTTAAAAGTAAAGGCGAGTTAAAAAAATGACTAATTTTTCTGTATGTGATGCCATGTTAGACGCCGTCTTTATTATTAATAAAGATAAAAGGATAGTCTATTGTAATGATACGGCAGCTGACTTATGTGAGTCATCAGTTAAGAGGATGATTGATGATAAATATATATTTGATCTTGTTAGCATAGAGAATTCAGATTTATTTATGTTTGGAGAGGGAAAAAAGGGCTTAAATGAGATATCGGGTTATGAAGAGGTAGAGTTAGAAGTTAATGAGACAAGTAAAAAGTTTAAGGTAAATATCTGTGTTCTTCCTGTGGCTGAGGTTGATGGTGAGCACTGGGCTATATTCTGTCATGATGTTACCGTTGAAGAACGGTTGCATTCCAAACACTTAGTTCAATTAAAAAAATTAGAGAGTTATTCAAAAGGTTTAGAGCAAAAGGTCGAAGAAAGAACAAGTGAGTATAATGATACATATAATTTAATGAAAGCTATGCTTAATTCTTTGGGCCAAGGTTTTTTAGTTATTAATTCTGAGGGTAACTGTGGTGATGTTTATACAAAATCATGCGCGACTATTTTAGAATGCAACCCAGCGGGCAAGCACTTATCTGAGGTTTTAAGTATTAAGAAAGGGAAGCTTGATGAGTTGAACCTTTGGATCAAAACAATGTTTAAGGAGTCTTTACCCTTTGATAGTTTGCGAGAGCTGGGTCCTACTCGATACGAACACAGCCAAGATAACATTATAAACCTTGATTTTTATCCGATTCGCGGGGAAGACGAGAAAATAGAGTTTATTGTTATGGTGGCAACAGACAAGACAGAAGAGCATAAGGCCTACATAGAAATGGAAAGAGAGAAAATGTACTCTCAAATGATTTTAAAGGTCGTTAAAAATAAGGACCAGTTTTCACAATTTCTTGGTCAGTTAGACCCAAAAATTAACCGCCTTGTAAAGTTCACTAAGGCCGATGATGAGAATTTTATTGTAGATGATATCATTAGATTTTTACACACCATTGAGGGAGAGGCCGGAATTTTTAGTATTGAAGTGATACGTGAGCACTCTCGACGCTGCCAACAAATTTTAGAGCCATTAAAAACAGGATGGGTTGAAGACCCAGCCATCATTCGAGGCGAATTTAATGTTGAAGTAGCTAAAATGGCATATGATTTTGAGAACTTTATGAGAAAGAACACTAAAACATTTAGATCTCTAGGGATCTTTGGAAACAAAAAAATAGAGATTGATGAAAAGTACCTCAATGGTTTCTACGACCGTTTAAAGTCATCAAAGGCCCCTGCTCAGCTTATTAATGAGTTTAAAAACGGATTTATATATCAGCCTATTAAAAGGGCGCTTGTTCATTATGAGGATTTAATTAAGCTTATTGCCGCTAGGCAGGGTAAGGAAATACCAAACGTAGAATTTATAGGCTGTGAAACTAAAGTGGATGCTCGGATATACTCCGGGTTATTTGACAGTTTAGTGCATGTGTTTAGAAACTCTGTTGACCATGGTCTTGAAATGGCAGAGGAGCGCAAGGCCTTTGGTAAGCCGCCAGTAGGTACAATAAGCATAGAGTGCTCCATTTTTAAGATGGAGAGGGAATACCTAAAAATATCTATTCGTGATGATGGCCGTGGAGTAGACCCAGAAATGATAAAAGAAACTCTAAAGGCGAGAGGCTTTGATTTAAATTTTGATGAAATGAGTAGCTATGATCTAATTCAGCAGGTATTTTTACCAGGTTATTCGAGTCGTGCTGAAATTGGTGAGTTTTCAGGCCGGGGAGTGGGTATGGATGCTATTAAAGGTGAAGTACTCAAGTTGAACGGCGAAATTTCTTTTAAGTCTATCCCGGGGAATGGTTCAACATTAACTATATTGATTCCTGTTGGAGAGACTGATAGTATAAGATCAGTGGCATAAAGGTGATAAAAAATGTTTCCAGATGAAACACAAATTTTAGTAATTGATGATTCAGCTAATATTAGGCAGGTCATCGCGAGCACTTTAGAGAAAATAGGCTTTTATAAGGTTGAAACAGCTGCTGACGCAAATATTGCTTTAGAAAAATTAAACAAAAGAAAAGCTATTGGTAAACCTTTTGAGTTGATTTTATCTGACCTTAATATGCCCGGCCCCTCTGGGATTGATTTTTTACAGCAAGTACGGGCCATGCCGGATTGTGGAAATATGCCGTTTATTATTATAACTACTGAAAGTGAAAAAGGTGCGGTGTTAGAGGCCGCACTGCATGGCGTAAGTAGCTACGTCGTAAAGCCATTTGACTATGAAACAATCAAAAAGAAACTTCAAGAGGCATGGACAAAACACGGTGCTAAATATTTAAAATTTAAGAACTAGTAGTAAGCCCTCATTACAAGTCAGTGCTTAGGTCCAGTATTTATCTCTAGACTATTTGAACTTTAGTTTTTTTGAAATTTACAGTGAAAAAATCCGATAAGTATTCGAGATGAATGAACAAAAATTTAATGTATTAATAGTAGATGATGACAAGGGCTATCTGGAGTCCTTAGTTAGAACAGTGGAAGCCGCTGGACACTCTGTAATGGCATTTACGGACCCCATTGTGGCGTTAAACAAAGTTAAAATCAACGCTCCAAATATTGCCTTAGTTGATTGTATGCTGCCAAAAAAAAATGGTATCGATTTTGTGAGTGAATTAAGATCTATTGGGTTTGAAAACATTCCTGTTATTATGATGAGTGGCGTATTTAAAGATAAATCTTACGCTCAAAAGGCAAAAGCAAAAACTCAAGCTATCGAGTTTTTAACGAAACCCTTTGATTTAGATACATTACACGCGCTCATCAATGAAAACTTGCCAAAGAGCAGGGACCATAGCGAAGCGCCACTGTCCTCATTTCTAATTGAAAAATTAGACTCCGCGCGCCTAAGGTTAGATGCATTGAATGAAGTAAATGAAATAAGTGGGTATGACCTGCCGTTTGTTATTAACATACTTTTAGAGGGCGAAAATAACGGATGCATAAATCTATATGATAAAGAAAATAAAAACTTTAAAATTCATATTTCAGGAGGGAACATACTCTCGCTATTAAGTGACGAAACATCTAATATTGTCATGAGTCAGATATTAAAATCTAAATCCATTGATGAGGAAGAGTTAAGTAGTATATTTTCTCAAGAAGGTCATGGTGATTTATTACATAATTTAGTAAGTCATAGTTATCTTAGCCCTCACATGTTGCCAATAATAAAAACAGAGCAAATCTTAGTAGAGCTCAAAAAACTAGTTTCTAATAAAAAATTTAAATTTAAATTTACTCAGTCTGATGATGTGCAAAGTAATTTTGCAATAAAATCAAACTTTATTATACCACTTTTAAGTGAATTAATTGATAAACAAGTGCCCGTGTCGTGGCTGGAGCATTTTTATTCATCTTGCGAAAGCCTCCCGATCCAATTAGGGCCTCATTATCGCCCCTCGCACCAAGCTCTTTCTCTGGAGTCAGTAAAGCCTGTCATTAGTTTAATTGATAATGCAGACAAAGGCGAAACATTAGAGTCTCTGATTGAAGGTAAAAAGTATGATAAAGATAAAGTTTATAAGGCAATACATATGTTGGCGATTCACCGAATAATCGTCTTTGAAACAGAAGGGTCGATTATTAAAGTCGAAGGGGATATGATGCGATTGCAAGACCTCTTTGAGACACTCTCAATGAAAAACCCCTTGGAGGTTTTTAAATACTTCGGAGCCAGTGAAATGGTGAGCTCCGTCGAAGTTGGTAAGTTGTACAGGGAGCTTGCGAAAACATATCACCCAGATAAACTAAAAAAAGGTACAACAGCTGAACAGAAAAACTTGGTGGGTGAAATTTTTAAGTTATTAACAGGTGCACACAACATACTTACTAATACAAAAAAACGTGAAGAATTCGCCAGTCAACTTAAGAAAAAAGACGCCGAAAAACAAATGAAGTCAGAGGCAATTTTAGAGGATGGAATTGTTGAACTTAAGAGAGGTAAATATGATTCGGCTGTTATTTTGCTAGAAATAGCAGGAGATCTTTATAAAACTTTTTATGCTAAAATTCATGTTTGTTGGGCTAAATTGAAACAGACTGAGGGAGGGGATGAAGACCCTACCCTCTTGGCTTTTGTTAAAAATGTTTTAGACAATGCCTCCTCTGAAGATCGGCGCTCTCCAGAGTACCACCATGTACTAGGGCTTTTTAGAAAGCGAGACGGCGATATGATATCAGCAAAATCCTGTTTTGAGAGAGCGCTAAGCTACGATGGTGGTTTTATTGAATCCAGGAGGGAGTTAGCAAACTTACCTCAGGGGCCTAAGAAAGAGTCTAGTTCAATATTTAAGAAGGACATCGGGAGCGTCTTAGGCGATATTTTTAAGAAAAAATCATCTTAAATATCTATTTTTTAAGTTTTCTATGTGTTTGAAAAAAAATAGACTTGAGAGTACCTATTTCATCTGGAGAGGGATGACTTCTGAGAAGAATATTTTTCAAGGTTAAATAGGCATTTTTTTTAGGGGCATTTAAATCAAACCCAAGAGCTGAGAGACAATTCTTTATTACTTCATCAGGAAATGAAAAATTATGAGACTTAATGGGCTGTACTGTACGCCCCTCCCTGAGGGTGTGGCTCACTATATATAAGGCGAGTAAGGCCGCTTGAGAGAGGTTAAGGCTATTGAACTCTCCGAAAGCCGGTAGGTAACAGATATTATTACACAGTTCCATGTCTTCGTTGGAAAGTCCGTTATCCTCAGGTCCAAGGTAAATGTATAAGTTAATATCATCAGATGCTGTTTGTTTGATTTGGTTTAGAGTTTGCTCAAGGGGGGTAGAGGCTCTGTTTTTTCCTATTCTTTTTGAAAGAGCAATATGAATACCATTTTTTTCGTGGCTATAAAACTCTTTGATATCTGAGTAGGTGGTTCGATTTTCAAGTTGCTTTTGAGCTCCCGCAGCGCCCTTTCTTGCCTTTGAGTTTATGGACGTCTGAGGGTTCACCAAAATCAAACGCCCACCGCCAAAATTGGCCAAAGCCCGCGCTGTGCTTCCAATATTTGATGAGTATTTTGTATGCATAAGCACAACGTTAATCGTATATTTCATGCTAAAGTTGAGTCTCCTCATTGGCAAGTTGTAGGCCGCCATCAATAAGAGTTTTTAATTTAGGGTTCGCTTGGTAGGCCTCAATCAAATGAGTTTTAAGAAGTTCAGTGTGTGTTTGGTTCCCAGAATTTTTAATAGAGAGTTCGTAAAGCTCAACGCCAAGGAGCCACTGATTAGAAAATTGATCCGCCCAATGTGCGATCATACCACTGAGTTTATTAGAAGAAGTCGTTTTAGAAATGCCTTCTTCACGTAATTGCCGAACATCAAAATAAAACTGGCGAAGTAAATTTTCTTCAGCCGTGGGTTGTTTCTCATCAATGAACTGAGGGATGAAATCAATGGTTTGCCCATATTTGACTCTGTCTGCAGGCCCGCCAAAAACACTTGCTATTGATTGGCCAACAGCTAGGTCAAAAGTCCCCCATTCGGGTTGAAATAAAACATCAGTCCCCTTAGAAACAGTGCAGTTATCAAAGGTAATTAGTAGAAGTTTATTATTTTCTGATAAAAGGCCATTAACTTGCCCTTTAACATCAATACCCGATTCAAAGTTAAGTGTAGCGCAGTTTCCATTAAATAAACCTAATAATTCTAGGTCACTGGAGTTGAGTTCTGAGAGCTCCTTATTAATGTTTTTTAGAGGGCCTAGGGGCGAGCTAAAGCCATGAGAATGATATTTAATGCCATGGCCATTGAGTTCACAATTACGGTAAGAGAGTTGCGTGGGTCCCTCGAATTTAAAAAACTCTATGCTCTCTGGGGCTTTGGCATTGTTTTCAAACTGACTTAATACTCCTGATATCTGTAAGCCGGTATCGAGAACAATAGTGTTGATAGTTTGAGACTCAAGGGCTTTATTTAATCCATAAAGGCCGCCTCTTTTATAAGCCATCGTTTCAGATAACTCTAAAAGAACTTGAGTTAAGTTTTCAAAGCTAGGGGTTACAAATAACTGGGGCTGGGGTTCGGTGATGTCATACGAATATTTAATACAATCAGTAGAGAGCGGGATTTTTTTAACATGACTTTTAAGGCAACTGTGGGCCTCACCAATTGATGAGAGAAGTCCGGCACCAAAAATCTTAGGGTTATCTAGGCTACCAAACAATCCGTACTCTGCGGTCCACCAATTCATTCTAGCAAGTAATGCGGCTTCAGAAAGAATTCCAGAGGCCGCAGATTTTTTGTTTAGAGCCTCTTCGCAGGCCTCTACTTGTTCTGCTGTGGAGTTTGGATTTTCTTTTATGTCACTAAGGTCTCTGATGGCATCATAGATTTCAAGGTCCTTTTGGCAATATATGGCCTTAGAGGCAATGGTTGCATATTGCTTTAAGTAACTTGCAAATTTTGGGTCTACGAGTATGGGGGCATGACCTGCCGATTCATGGACGATGTCTGGTGCGGGTGTATACTGTATGTGGTCTAGAGTTCGTAGGTCAGAGGCTATTGGTAAGATACTTAACGATTGAAACTCCATAAAAGCAACAGGAGGTATAAATCCACTAATCGGGACAGCGCCCCAGCCAAACTCGCTTAACTTTTGGTTCATGTGTGAAATGTCGGGTATTTTGTCTTCGGTGACGCCTGTTTTTTCAAGACCGCCCATGTACGCAGGGTGGCCATGTGTTTTTAGGTGTTTTTTAAGCTGTCTAATTATGTATCTCCAAATGGCTTGGTCCTCTGAGGAGTATTTAGAGTAATTTTGATCCACGACATATTTTTTTAAATGCTCGGGTAGTTTACTTATAATTTCCTGCATAGATTCTCCTATTTACAGATTCAAATATGGCGACTCAGAGAGAAGGTAGTTACTAACGTAGTCTTTAATCCCGACTTCTAGGCTCCACTCTGGGTCAGAGAGTCCTTGTGATTTATGCTTGTCCATTTTAGCTTCAGTAAAATATTGATACTGCTCTCTTATGTTTTCAGGTATTTCAATCCAATCGATGTTAAGAGGTTCGCCGGTGTGTTTAAAGGTCGCAGTGGCTAAGTCGAGCCAGGTCTGGGCTTTTCCGAACCCCATGTTATAAATGCCGGACTCAGCATGAGTATTGTTTAAAAACTCAAGCATCCACCGAGTCACATCTTTAATGTAAACAAAATCCCTAAGTTGCTTGCCGTCTTCGTATTTCACATCATGAGATTTAAAAAGCTTTAAAGACCCATTTTTTTTGATTTGATGAAAGGCCTTATAGACCACACTGGCCATGTCTTTTTTATGGTACTCATTGGGGCCGTAGACATTAAAATACCTAAGTCCATACCAGCGACGAGGAGTATTTGGCTGTTGAAGAGCCCAAATATCGAAATTTAGTTTTGACCATCCATAGAGGTTAAGGGGGGCTAAATTGGAACTATCTGTGAGGTCGCTAAATCCAAGAGATCCATCCCCATACGTAGCGGCACTGCTGGCATAAATAAAGGGGATATCTTTTTCAGTGCAATAGTTAAAAAATAACTTAGAGTAATCGGTGTTATTTTCTTTTAAAAAGGCCTCGTTGGTTTCGGTGGTCGAAGAGCAGGCACCAATATGGAAAACAGCGTTAATATTGGGGGAGTGTTTTTTAAGGTAATCAAAAATTTCATATTTATCAAAAATTTGAGTGTATTTGAGGGGCTTTAAAAGCTCCCCTCGTTCTTCAAGGGAGACAGGGTCAACGCACAGAATATCCTCAAACCCAGCTCTGTTGAGCTCCCAAATTAATGCGCTTCCGATAAACCCGTTCGCGCCGGTAACAATAAGCATCATAACCCCTATGTAAGCGTGCTGAGCCTAGCATTTTCACAGTGCTGTTGCAAGGGGGTTAGATGTCCTCGCTATGCTCATCTAGTATGGTGAGCATAGTTTTAATAAGGGCTTTTGATTTATTGCTTTGCAGTGTCTTTTTTCTAAAATTTAAATCTGTATCGGGGTTGAGACATTGAGATTTAGCAAAATTCTCCATAATATTTTGGATTTCATTACTCTTAATCCCAGAGCGTTTTTTACTTAAAAGTTCATTAACAATATAGACTAATGAGTTGCCGGTCACGCGCTTTGGACTTCCGATGAGCTGGGAGCGCTTTTTTATATCGGTGAGAAAATTTAAAGCAGATTTTTTTTGAAGCCTAAGGGCTGAGGTAAAAATCTGCGAATAAAGCGTTTGCAATTTTGAAAGCTTTTCCTTAGTGGAGGGAGTTAAAGTATCATCCCTATGGTCTATGTCCTCAATTTTCATATGAGTAAATATAGCATCGGGATCCACCGGCAATAATGTTTCCGATTTTAAGGTCATGTTTCGGGGCAAATACGTAGACACCTTTCTGAGATTAAAAATAGGAGGCCTATTAATACCGTCTTCTACAGTTTTAGTTTTTTGTTTTGTTTTTGTTTTTTCTAAAGACTCAAAGATCCTGTATAGGTCTTTGACTTGAGACCTATTTTTTAGCATCAGAAGCTCTGAGAGAGTATCTGGGTACCCCAATTGAAACAAAAATCGCTGTAGCAAAAAATACTCATATGCCTCGTGAAATTTGTTAATCATCGAGTGATTTTTAAATTCATTAAGGGGTTTTTTAACTTTAGTTTGAAGGTAATCTGTGAGTTGACAAAACACTTGAATGATTAGTGAGGCTTTATTTTTTTGCTCATTAAGTGTGGTCGAGAAACGTTCGACGTCGTCATATCTGTATTGATCGTGCCTCACTCCAAATTGTCGTATGCTCCCGTAGTCTATGATCCCTGAGTTAATAAGTACATTGTCGCCATCCCAATCGAGCCAGGCAAAAATATAGTCACGCTCTAGGTGGGCGATAAATTTTGCAAATTCATAGGTGAGTGCATCCAGCATTTTTGGGTATTTGTATTTTGATTTTAAAGGGATGTCCCACTCTTTATTTTGAACTTGCCTTGCAATAATATAGTCAGTGGCTTTTTTTAAGGATTCATAATTGCCTTGTTTTAGGTACATAAATAAGTGAGCGGGTCGAAATAAATTTTTACCGGCTCTGACGCCTATCCCGTAACCCTTTGCGTGTTCAATAAGGACAAGAGTTCTTTCTGTGTTATACCCATTTAGGCTTAAAATTTCTGACATCAGTGCTGAAGAGTAGAGCTCGTCAATTTCAGCAAGCCCGCATCCGTAGCCATGTTCAGTGTTTCCGGTTTCAAGGTGCTCTGATGCACTTGCAGCACCAGGGGAGAGGCTTGTGACCCCTGTCCCGCGGGAGCTAATATCCCACCCGCTTCCGCGGTGAGAGAAATACCCGTTCCAAATGCCCCGTCCATCGCCAGAGGTCGTCCCCTGTTTGTTTTTATGTTGTAGTTGAAGGTATCTCGTTGCCATGTAGGGGTTTGGTTTAATGGTTTTTTTTGAAATTTTTTTACCAACATCTAAGTCATACTCATTAATAATCTGTAGATTAAAAGTATCTAATAGTTTCTTTTCGAGTGAATTTGTAAGCATATGGGGGTGGTTTTCTGGGATAAGACCCATTTCTTTGGCCAGGTTAAAGTTAAAATAAGCGACTTTGCCCTGGCTTAGAACTCTCACATTATAGTTTACATGCCCCTCAGGCATGATTTTTTGCCAAGGGTGTGAGCCATCAATACGGTCAAATTTTTCGTATTGTTTTAGCTTTTCAAGGGCCTCTTTTGTGGCCCCGGCGGCCTTGTTGTTGCTCACTGAGATTCTTTAACTCCCGTTTAATTCTAATAACTTATCGGTCACCACGCCGAGTCACTTTAAAATCTGGCTTAAGCGCAGGACGTTTGTCCATTCATTAAAACCAAACACTTAAGCATTGTTGTTTAGGGGCGCTTAGTCCATGAAGGTTTATGTAGTTAGTTTTAGTAGGAGCTTTTTGAGAGTTAAGGTCGTGAGGGTTCAAAGGCTATGAGGGATTTAACTAAAGAGCTAAGGGTGAGGCTGGTGAAGCCATTTTTAATTCACCAGATGTAATAACTTTAGGGCATCAACATAGTTTGACCCTTAATGGCAGTAAAGGTAAAGAGTAGCTTAAGGGTCAAAAAAATGAAGTTTCTTCGATATTTTTGTTTATTATATAGCTTTATAGCCTCAGTAAATACTTGGTCGCAGTCTGCAGATGCAGAAGTCACAATTACGGCTACACGTTATCCCAGTGCAAAAAGTTTTTTAGCTGTCCCTGTCACCGTTATATCCTCTGAAGAGTTAGAGCATTCTTGGGGCGGAAACGTATCTGAGGCGATTCGGTCCACCTCTGGTATTGATGTTGTCTCTGCCGGTGGGAGCTCTGGGCAAACAAGTGTTTTTATTCGTGGAGCTCAGTCGCATCATGTGCTCGTGCTCATTGATGGTCTTGAGTTGAACGACCCCAGTCAGCCTAACCGTGGCTTTGATTTATCCTCAGTGCAACCCTCGTTAGTCGAAAAAATAGAAATAATCAAAGGGCCACAAAGTGGCCTATATGGGTCTGACGCTATGGCGGGTGTCATAAATATAATTACCAAAAAAAAGCAAGCCACAGAGATTTCTTTAGGGGCTGGGTCTAACGAAGCATGGGGGCTTATGGGGAGGCATCAGTCCTCAGTGGGTCGTCTAAGGTATGGCCTTGGAGTAGCAATAAAGACTTCAAGGGGGCTTTCGGCCTCTAAAACATCCGCTTATCCTCGCCCCGAAAGTGATGGGTCTACAAATATTAACGGCTCAATGAGTTTAGGGTTTGTTGTAACACCGTCTATTGATTTAGAGTGGCGGCATAAGATGAATATAAACAAGGCCGATATTGATGATTTAGGTGTGCCTGGCGATGACCCCAATAATACTTACAAAAAAACAACAAAGTCTCACGAGCTAAGAGCTCAAGCTAATATAAACGAAAATACAGACTTGCAGGTTTACCTGCAGAAGTCGCATTGGCAGAGTCAAAATGTGGACCTGTCAAATGACATGGTTGAGTTTGATGAATCTTCTGAATTTATAGGCCGTTTAAGTAAAAACACTTTTCAAGTGCAGCACCTATGGGGCCAATTTTCGCAATTAAGTTTTATTTTTGAATCAGAAGTTGAGTCTATGAAGTCGTGGTCAGTAGGGGCCTTGTCATCTACGTTTAGTAAAAAAGAGCAGAAAAACACAGGCATGGCAATAGTGCAAAACTTAAGATTAGAGGACTTAAAATTTAATTTATCCTTAAGGGGGGATCAGTTTGATTCGCCATCGACACACCTGACTTATAGGTTTGCCACAAATTATGAAATAAAAAAAAGTGGAGTTGAAGTTCATTCATCTCTTGGCACAGGGTTTAAGAGGCCGAGCTTATATCAACTTTTTGAGCCCACCTACGGAAGTTTAACATTAAAAAATGAAACATCAAAAACTTGGGAATTGGGAGTCAATAAAAAATACAAATTAGGTTCAGTGGCTTTAAATTATTTTGATCAACAGTATTTTGACTTAATAGGGTTTCAAACGAAATATATAAATATTCAAAGGGTATCTATTCGGGGCATAGAGTTTTCAGGGGCCCATGAAGCTGTGGCACTCTCTAGTGGTTTTTTGTGGAGTATGACTTATTTAAACCCTAAGGACCATGACACCGGAAAGACGCTTTTAAAAAGGCCAAGGTTTAGTGCTAAAATTAAGTACAATATCAACTTAGTAGAGGCTTTAACTTACAGTGTGTCGCTTGTTCACATCGGTGACAGGGCCGACATAGACCCCTCAGACTTTTTAAAAACAGTAACCCTGGGCTCGTATACATTTACTCATTTATAGATAGCCAAAAGTTTTCATAAACAGTGGCGAGCAATTTATAAAATCCATAAACTATATAGAACTCAAAACGAATAGTCTGCAGTGTAAACA
>JAUVAX010000030.1 GCA_030591685.1 Pseudobdellovibrionaceae bacterium
AGCGGGAGTAGCTCAATTGGCTAGAGTATCGGCCTTCCAAGCCGAGGGTTGCGGGTTCGACCCCCGTCTCCCGCTCCAATTTATGACGTGAGACCACATAAGTATGTGTGATGGTTTAAAATGTTTGGGGGAGTTTTAAGGTTTTTGAAGGTGTTAGCTGTAAGGGTGTACGTAAGTGGGGTCCATTATTTGAGGACTCTTACTAAAAACTCTGAAGCCCATAAAACAAGCCTTAGTAGGCTTGAGTTTGGTCGGGCTAGCACATTTAAAGCCCTTAAGGCCCATGTGGCTCAGGGGTAGAGCACACCCTTGGTAAGGGTGAGGTCGCGAGTTCGAGTCTCGCCATGGGCTCCAAATCTGGTTTATAGGGGTTGTATTACCGTTTTTTTTTGGTAATACTTAATTTTTTTGTTGAACTGTTTTTAATTTAACATTAACTAAGCTATAAAAATATATAGAAGAACACTTCTGGAGGAATAAACAAATGGCTAAAGAAAAATTTGAGCGCAGTAAGCCTCACGTTAACATTGGTACTATCGGTCATGTCGATCATGGTAAAACAACTCTAACTGCGGCAATAACTACGGTTCTATCAAGTACGGGTGATGCTACAAAAATGGCGTTTGATCAAATCGATAAAGCCCCAGAAGAAAGAGAGCGCGGTATTACTATTTCGACCTCACATGTTGAGTACGAAACTAAAAACCGTCACTATGCTCATGTGGATTGCCCGGGCCATGCTGATTATGTAAAAAATATGATTACTGGTGCCGCTCAAATGGATGGCGCTATTTTAGTTGTTTCTGCCGCTGATGGCCCTATGCCTCAAACTCGTGAGCACATTTTGTTGGCTCGCCAGGTGGGTGTTCCCGCTATCGTTGTTTTCATGAACAAAGTAGACATGGTGGATGACGAAGAACTTTTAGAGCTTGTTGAGCTAGAGATCAGAGAGCTTCTCTCTAAGTACGAATTCCCAGGAGATGATATCCCTATAGTTAAGGGCTCAGCTCTTAAAGCTTTAGAGGGTGAAGCTAGTGAAATGGGCGACCAGGCCATTCATAAATTAATGGAAGCCTGTGACACCTATATCCCTGAGCCAGAGCGTGTTACAGACAAGCCTTATTTAATGCCTGTTGAGGACGTTTTCTCAATCTCTGGTCGTGGTACTGTTGTTACTGGCCGTATTGAGCGTGGTATTGTTAAAGTGGGCCAAGAAGTTGAAATTGTTGGTATTAAAGACACTGTTAAAACAACTGTCACTGGTATTGAAATGTTCCGTAAGCTTCTTGATGAAGGCCGCGCGGGTGACAATGCTGGGTGTTTGCTTCGTGGTGTTAAAAAAGAAGATGTTGAACGTGGGCAGGTCCTAGCGGCTCCAGGTACAATTACTCCTCATAAAAAATTCAAATGTGAGTGCTATATCTTAACTAAAGAAGAAGGCGGTCGTCATACACCGTTTTTCAACGGATATCGCCCTCAGTTTTACTTCAGAACAACTGACGTGACGGGCATTTGCACCCTTGCTGAGGGTGTTGAAATGGTAATGCCTGGTGATAGAGTTCAGTTTATAGTTGAGCTCATTGCCCCCATCGCCATGGAGAAAGAGCTCCGTTTTGCCATCCGTGAGGGAGGCCGAACAGTTGGTGCTGGTGTTGTTACTGAAATCGACGATTAATTATTTCGCATAATGTCATTGACGGGAACCTGGCTTTCAAGTTAGGTTCCTTTTTTTTAATATTTCTTTAATGTTTTTACTTGCCTTTGCGGGCAAAAGCGGCGAGAAACTATATACTTTTGTGCTTTTTATAAGTAGGGCAGTAGCTCTAATTGGTAGAGCGACGGACTCCAAATCCGTAGGTTGCGGGTTCGAATCCCCCCTGCCCTGCCAGTTTTTTTGACTAATTTAGGTGGCGTTTAGTGGAAAATGACAATAAAAAAATAATAACAGTCTGTTTTGTAGCAACGGGTTTTATATCATTTATTATAGCTCGAGTTATTTTTGAGTTCTTGGCCGGTAATATTGGTTTTTTCGGCAAACTCTGGTCGGAGACCTCAGTTCAGCATGCGATCCCTGTGTCCATTGGTATTTTAAGCTTTGTCATTCTAGAGTTTAATAAAAAAATCACAGTTTGGGCTGATGAAGTGGTCACCGAAATTCGTAAAGTTGTTTGGCCGTCGCGTAAAGACACGACCGGTTTAACTATTGTTACCTGTGTAATGGTTGTGGTTTCAGGGCTTATTTTGGGGGTATTTGATTTTGTATCCACTGAGTCTGTAAAGCTTTTCATTAATCTAAAATAAAGGGGGCTGAGCTATGGATAAAAAATGGTATATTGTTAATGTTCAAAGTAGTTGCGAAAACACAGCTAAGGCCTCATTAGAAGACCGAATTGTCACCCAAAAAATGGAAGATGTATTTGGTGATGTCCTCATCCCTGCCGAAGATGTAGTTAAAATGGTTAAGGGCAAAAAAAAATCTCGCTCTAAAAAGTTTTTCCCGGGTTATATTTTTGTAGAAATGGTCATGAACGATAAAACCTGGCACCTCGTACGAGGCAGCACCAAGGTTTCTGGCTTTTTAGGTGGGGGTACAAGTACTGCAAAGCAGCCAACCCCTGTGCCTGAAGACGAGGTCATGCGTATTACACAGCAAATGAAAACTGGGTCTGAGGTGCTTAAGCACAAAGTTTCGTTTAACATCGGTGAAGAAATAGTGGTCATTGATGGCCCGTTTAATAACTTTAACGGCACCGTCGAAGAAATCAACGAGGCGAAAGCAAAAGTTAAGGTATTGGTGAGCATTTTTGGTCGACCAACACCTGTTGAGCTTGATTTTGCTCAAGTAGAAAAAAGTTAATGAATAATTTAAACGTCAACATTAATTAGGAGTGGGAACGTGGCAAAAAAAGTAACAGGACAAATAAAGCTACAAATACCGGCAGGGAAGGCTAATCCAGCACCTCCCGTTGGACCGGCGCTCGGACAACATGGCGTAAACATAATGGACTTCTGTAAACAGTTTAATGCTAAAACCCAGGGTGCCGGTGACACGATTATCCCTGTGATCATTACTGTTTATCAAGACAGGTCATTTTCGTTTATCACAAAAACGCCACCGACATCCGTGCTGTTAAAAAAATCAATGAAACTAAAAAGTGGTTCAAAAATGCCACAAAAAGATAAAGTAGGTAAGGTTTCTTTAGAGCAAATCAAAACAATTGCTGAAACAAAGTTACCTGATTTAAATTGCCTCAATGTTGAAAAGGCAATGAACCAAGTCGCGGGCACAGCAAAAAGCATGGGCCTCGAAGTACCTAAAGAATTTGGGGTGTAATGATGTCAAAAATTGGTAAAAAATTAAAAGCAGCAAAAGCTAAAATTGATAAAAACAAAAAATACTCTGTTGAAGAGGCTGTCACATTGCTTATCGAAAATGCACCAGCTAAATTTGACGAATCTATAGACGTGTCAATAAGGCTAGGGGTTGACCCTAAGCAGTCAGATGAACAGGTTCGTGGCGCTATTGCACTGCCTCACGGGTTAGGCAAGCAAGTTAGGGTTATTGTTTTCGCTAAAGGTCCTAAAGAGCAAGAAGCCAAAGATGCCGGGGCATTTTTTACCGGATCAGACGAGCTCGTAGAAAAAATCAAAGGCGGATGGTTAGATTTTGATAAAGCCATAGCCACCCCTGACATGATGGCCACGGTTGCAAAGGTGGCCAAAATTTTAGGGCCAAGAGGCTTAATGCCAAATCCTAAAGTGGGCACTGTAACTATGAAAGTTAAAGAAACTGTCGAAACTGAAGTTAAAGGTAAGTTGGCTTTTCGTGTAGAAAAGGCAGGTATTGTACATGCCTCAGTAGGTCGCAAGTCTATGGGTGTTGATAAAATAAAAGATAATTTTTTAACCTTGGTGGGCGCCCTTTCAAAGGCAAAGCCATCATCAAGTAAAGGGGTCTATTTTCAAGGCATGGATTTGTCTTCTACAATGGGTCCTGGGGTGAGCGTTGACACAAGCGACGCCACTTCGAAAATGATTTAGTTAAGAACCTGCTCAGTGCAGTCAGAGACCGTAGGTACTCAAATTTATTTTTTGAGTTTAAACATTTTGGCCTACCGAGACGAAGCTAAAAAATAAACACCACCCGTGGTGTTCAGGCTTTCTGATTCGCTAGCATAACGTTAAAAGAAAGGAGAGTCTCAAGTATGATGAACAGAGCGCAAAAAGCAACTGAGATTTCTGCCATTTCAGATCGATTTGCAAAAGCAAACGCTGCTTTTTTAGTGGACTTCAAAGGCATGAATGTCGAAGAAGTCACCACTTTAAGAAAACAGCTAAGCCCAGTTGAAGCCGAAATGAAGGTGGTCAGAAACACTTTAGCTATACGTGCCCTTATGGATCATCCCGAAGCCGAAACAGCTTTAAAGGATGATTTTGTAGGTGCAAATGCAATTGTTTTTTCATTTGGTGAGCCTCCAGCTAGTGCAAAAGCTCTTTCAGAGTTTGCAAAAACTGTCGAAGAGTTAGAAATCAAAACTGGTTTCATGGACGGTAAAAGGCTGGACGTCGCCCAAATTAAACAATTAGCATCCTTACCTAGTAAGGACGAGTTAAGAGCACAATTCTTAGCCACATTGGCAGCCCCAATGACTACGTTTGTGAGAACGCTTAACGAAGTACCATCTGGTTTTGTTCGTGTTTTGAGTGCATATAAGGACACGAAGTAAGAGAGTAATAATAAATAAAGTAACTATTAAATTTTTAAATAATTAATTGGAGGAAAAATGTCATTATCAAAAGAAGATGTAGTAGAATTTTTATCAAGCATGCCCGTTATGGAGCTTGCCGAGCTAATCACAACACTTGAAGACAAGTGGGGCGTAAGTGCTGCTGCTGCAGCTGTTGCTGTTGCGGCTCCTGGTGCCGGTGGTGCCGCTGCTGAAGAGAAAACAGAGTTTGATGTTATCTTAACAGGCGCTGGTGCATCTAAAATTAACGTTATTAAAGAGGTCCGTGCAATCACTAGCCTTGGCTTAAAAGAAGCCAAAGAGCTTGTTGAAAGCGCACCTAAGGCCGTTAAAGAAGGCGTGCCAAAAGACGAAGCTGAAAAAATTAAAGCCGCTTTAGAAAAAGCCGGCGCTTCAGCTGAAGTTAAGTAGTAGCAGTAATAGTAGTGAGCTTTGCTTGCTAAGTAATTTATAGGCGATAGCCCCGGTGGGCTATTCGCTTTTTTTAAGTTTACTCTGATATTTCGGAGACAAGGAGAAGTAATGAATCAAACTCCAGTTACAGCCTCAAACGTTAGACTTCGTCACTCTTTTGCCAGAGCTGAGTCAATGGTTGAAATACCAAACTTAATTGCCCTGCAAAAGCGTTCTTACGAAGAATTCATACAAAGAGAAGTCGACATTGATCGTCGTGGGTCCGAGGGACTTAGCGGTGTATTCAAGTCCGTCTTTCCAATCAGTGATTTTAACAATACAGCTAATTTAGAGTTTGTCAGTTACGCTCTTGAAGCCTCAAAGTACGATGTTGATGAGTGCCGACAGCGGGGCATGACCTTTGCGGCCCCATTAAAAGTTACTTTACGACTTATAGTTTTTGACGTTGACGAAGAAACCGAAGCTCGCACAGTAAGAGATGTTAAAGAGCAAGAGGTTTACTTAGGTGAAATACCGTTAATGACAGCGAATGGTTCATTTATTGTCAATGGTACTGAGCGAGTTGTCGTGAGTCAGCTCCACAGATCACCCGGTGTATTTTTTGACCATGATAAAGGTAAAGCGAGTGCCAGTGGTAAATTAACCTACTCTGCCCGTGTAATACCTTACCGTGGGTCATGGCTTGATTTTGAATTTGATCAAAAAGATTTACTATATATAAGAATCGACAGAAGAAGAAAGTTCCCAGCAACTATTCTTTTAAAAGCTCTCGGTTATACAACTGATGATTTATTAGATTACTTTTACAGTATTGATACTGTAACAGTAAAAAAAGACGGTAAAATTTACCGCAACCTAGATATTGAAAAGCTTCAGGGGCAAAGGGCCCTGACTGACATCGTAGACCCTAAAACAGGGGATGTTTTTGTCAGTGCTGATCGCCGAATTACTCGTGCGGTTGTTAAAAAAGTTTTAGCTTCAGGCTTAAAAGAAATCGAAGTCACCCGTGAAGATCTCGTCGGTAAGGTTATTGCTAAGCCAATTATTGACGAAGAAACCGGTGAAATCATCTCGGACAGCAATACCGAAATCACCCTAGAGGTGATCGAACAAGCTCTAGCCTCTGGCATTAGAGAGTTTCATGTGATCTTTTTTGATGGCCTTACTGTAGGGCCATATTTGCGAAACACCCTTCTTGTCGATAAGGTCGACACTAAAGAAGAGTCACTAATTGATATATATAAAAGACTTCGCCCTGGCGAGCCACCAACAGTAGAGGCCGCAACATCATTTTTTAGGCGTTTATTTTTTGATTCAGAAACCTATGATTTAAGTGAAGTGGGTCGTTTAAAAATAAACTACCGCTTCGACATCCCTTTTGAAGAGTGCCCTGTTGAGCATCGTGTCCTTACCGAAAAAGACATCTTAAGTGTTGTTAAAACTTTAATTGATCTTAAAAACGGTATTGGCAAAGTTGATGATATTGATCACTTAGGTAATCGACGCGTTCGTTCTGTGGGTGAACTATTAGAAAACCAATATCGTATTGGTCTCGTTCGAATGGAAAGAGCTATTCGTGAAAGAATGAGTCTTCAAGACCTTGAAACGATGATGCCTCATGATTTAGTCAATGCAAAACCTGTTAATGCTGTTGTAAAAGAGTTTTTTGGTTCATCACAGCTTTCACAGTTTATGGATCAAACAAACCCACTTTCTGAAATCACGCACAAACGTCGACTTTCGGCTCTTGGCCCTGGTGGATTAACTCGTGATAGAGCGGGTTTTGAGGTTCGTGATGTGCATCCCACACATTATGGTCGTATTTGCCCTATTGAAACACCTGAAGGCCCGAACATTGGTTTAATTGCTTCGCTAGCGACTTATGCTCGTATTAACGAGTATGGTTTTATTGAGACTCCTTATCGAGCCGTTGAAAGTGCTAAAGTGGCTAAAGAGGTCAAGTACCTCTCCGCTCTTGAAGAGTCGGGGCACTATATTGCTCAAGCCAGCGCTTCAGACGTCATTGAAAAAGACAACGTAACAACAAGACATAATGGCGATTACGAAATTACCGATAAAAACAAAGTCAGCCTTCGAGATGTGTCACCCAGTCAGTTGGTTTCTATTGCGGCTTCACTCATACCATTTTTAGAGCATGATGATGCAAACAGAGCCCTCATGGGTTCGAACATGCAACGTCAAGCTGTGCCATTAATTAGATCAAGAGCTCCTCTAGTAGGGACTGGTATTGAACGACTTGTGGCTCGTGATTCAGGTACTAGTGTTGTGGCTACAAATGATGGAGTTGTTGAAGAGGTTGAAGCCGGAAGAATCGTGGTTCGTCGTTTAGCTAAGGCCGGTGAGCTGGGCGCTAACGTGGATATTTATAACCTAACTAAATATCAACGAACTAACCAAAACACATGCTTTAACCAAAAACCAATTATTAAAGTTGGGGACCGAGTGGGTTGTGGCGATATTATTGCTGACGGGCCATCCACCGAATTAGGTGAGTTGGCTTTAGGTCAAAACATATTAATCGCCTTTACTCCTTGGCAGGGATATAACTTTGAAGATTCTATTTTAATTTCAGAGCGTTTAATCCGTGATGATGTTTACACCTCTGTGCACATTGAAGAGTTTGAGTGTGTCGCCAGAGATACGAAACTCGGTAAAGAAGAGATCTCCAGAGATATTGCTAACGTCGGCGAAGAGGCCCTGAAAGACCTCGACGTGAGTGGCGTTATTCGTATTGGTGCTGAAGTTAGACCGGGTAATATTTTAGTCGGTAAAGTCACCCCTAAAGGTGAAACTCAGCTCTCTCCTGAAGAAAAGCTACTAAGAGCTATCTTTGGTGAAAAGGCGGGGGACGTAAGAGACTCCTCTTTAAGAGTGCCCTCTGGAGTTTTCGGGACCGTCATTGACGCTCAAGTTTACAGCCGAGAAGGGGCCGAAAACGATGAGCGTTTAAAAATAATTTTAGACGAAAAAGAAACAAAGCTACAAAAAGATTTATCTGTTGAGCAAAACGTGATTCGCAACAACGCTTTAGATAAATTAAAAACATTTCTTGTTGGTAAACAAACAACAGGTGTTCTTTTAAGCGAAGATGGTGCTAAAAAAATACTTGAAAAAAGCCAAGAAATTACTGCCGCTGACCTTGAGTCTGTTTCGTTTGAACTCCTCCCTTATATCCCATTAGAGGGTGATCTTGAGCATCAAGTCACTCGCATTATGGATGGGGCTCGTAACCAGCTCGAAGCCGTAAAAATGGTCTTTAACGAAAAAATCGATCGCCTTAGAAAGGGTGATGAACTCCCTCCGGGCGTTATAAAAATGGTTAAAGTTTATGTGGCCATTAAACGTAAGCTACAGGTTGGTGATAAGTTCGCGGGTCGTCATGGTAACAAGGGTGTTGTTTCTAGGGTTGTACCGGCCGAAGACATGCCGTTTATGGCAGATGGGTCGCCAGTAGATATGGTATTAAACCCTCTGGGTGTCCCTTCGAGGATGAACATTGGTCAAGTACTTGAGATACATCTAGGCTGGGCCGCACATGGTTTGGGTAAAAAACTAGAGCAGTGTCTTGAAAACTTTAAACCCGACGAAGCCCGAAGCACTTTAAAAACTGTTTATGGTGACGACGAGATAAGTAAAAAAATTGACGGTGCCGATGATGAGTCTATTAAAAAGTTCTTACGACAGGGTAAAAACGGTGTTCATTTAGCCACCCCTGTTTTTGACGGAGCCCATGAAGATGACGTCAGAGAGCTTCTCAACAGAGCCGAGTACCCCACAAGTGGTCAAACTATTCTATTTGATGGTCGTACAGGTGAAATGTTTGAAAGACCTGTTACCATTGGTATTATGTACATGCTTAAACTACATCATTTGGTCGAAGAAAAAATCCATGCTCGGTCAATTGGTCCTTACTCACTAGTGTCTCAACAGCCGCTTGGTGGTAAAGCACAGTTTGGTGGGCAAAGGCTTGGAGAAATGGAAGTTTGGGCTATTGAGGCCTACGGTGCCGCTCATACACTACAAGAGTTTTTAACAGTTAAGTCTGATGACGTGGCTGGTAGAACAAGGATGTACGAGAGCATTGTGAAGGGCGAAAACGTGTTAGAACCAGGCATACCAGAGGCCTTTAACGTACTAGTTAAAGAACTTCAAAGTTTAGCATTAAATGTTGAATTTATAGAGTCTGATATTTTAACCGAAAAGCCAGGCCAAGAACCAACACTTGATGAACCGTTAAAACAGTAATTTAAACTTTTATAGGGGAGTAAACCTTGAAAGATTTATTAAATTTTTTAGATAAGCCAAAAGATCCACTTTCGTTTGATGGGGTCAGGATTTCATTAGCCTCACCAGACATGGTCCGCGGATGGTCGTTTGGTGAAGTAAAAAAACCTGAAACAATAAACTATCGTACATTTAAGCCCGAAAGAGAGGGCTTGTTTTGCGCTAAAATATTTGGTCCGATCAAAGACTACGAGTGCCTTTGCGGTAAGTACAAGCGCATGAAGCATCGAGGTGTGGTTTGTGAAAAGTGCGGCGTTGAGGTCACTCAGTCTAAAGTAAGACGTGACCGAATGGGGCACATTCAGCTCGCAAGCCCTGTGGCTCATATTTGGTTTTTACGTTCACTACCTAGTCGTATTGGTAATGCTTTAGACATGACTTTAAAAGATGTCGAAAGGATCCTTTACTGTGAGGCCTATGTGGTTGTTGACCCAATGGAGACTCCTTTACAAGAAAATCAAATCTTACCAGAGGACGCCTATCAAGCCGCCCTCCAAGAGTACGGCCCTAACTTTAAAGCCGGCATGGGTGGTGAGGCCGTATTACAACTTCTTAAAAAAATTGACTGTGAGTACCTTTCAAGAAACCTTAGGATTGCTCTCAAAGAAACTAAATCAGAGTCCGCCACAAAAAAATTAACTAAAAGACTTAAAGTTGTTGAGGCGATTAAAAATTCGGTAAACAAGGCTGAGTGGATGATGTTAGACGTTGTCCCCGTCATCCCTCCAGACCTAAGACCTCTAGTTCCTCTAGACGGTGGCCGTTTTGCTACGAGTGATTTAAATGACCTCTACAGACGTGTTATCAACAGAAACAACCGTTTAAAAAGACTTCAAGAGCTCAATGCTCCTGACATTATCATTCGTAACGAAAAACGCATGCTTCAAGAAGCCGTTGATGCCCTTTTAGATAACGGCCGACGGGGTAAAACTTTTACAGGCCCTAACAGGCGACCACTTAGGTCTTTAAGTGATATGCTTAAAGGTAAACAGGGTCGTTTCAGACAAAACTTACTTGGTAAACGTGTGGATTACTCTGGTCGTTCGGTTATCGTTGTGGGTCCAGAGCTTAAATTGCATCAGTGCGGTATACCTAAAAAAATGGCACTCGAGTTATTTAAACCATTTATTTACAACAAATTAGAAGAGCGCGGTTTTGCCTCTACAATTAAACAATCTAAAAAACTCGTAGAAATCGAAGACGATGAAGTTTGGGACATCCTCGCTGACATCGTAAAAGAGCACCCTGTTATGCTTAACAGAGCGCCAACGCTACATAGGCTTGGCATTCAGGCTTTTGAGCCTGTTTTGCATGAAGGTAAAGCAATACGTCTTCACCCCTTAGTGTGTACAGCATTTAACGCCGATTTCGATGGTGATCAGATGGCGGTACATGTGCCGCTTTCAATAGAGGCACAAGTCGAAGCTCGCGTATTAATGATGTCGACTAATAATGTGCTAAGCCCCGCCAGTGGAAAGCCAATTATTAACCCAACACAAGATATTGTGCTTGGTTGTTACTGGATGACTCGTGTTCGCCCAGGGGCAAAAGGCACAGGCCGAGTTTTTTCAAATATAAATGAAGTCATATATGTTTACGAGCAAGGTTATATAGAGTTACAGGCAGCCATTAAGGTTCGTTTAAAGGGTAAACTTGTAGAAACAACTGTAGGTCGTGCTATTTTCTCTGATATTGTCCCTAATGAGGTCCCTTGGTCTTCAGTGAATAAAATCATGAGTAAAAAAGAGTTAGGTAATATACTGGATCTTTCGTTTCGTCTAGCCGGAGCAAAGGCCACTGTTATTTTAGCCGATAAAATCATGCGACTCGGGTTTAAGTACTCTACAAAAGCCGGTATTTCTATTTGTCTAAACGACATGGTTATACCTAAGTCAAAAGAGAGCTTAATTGCATCAACAGAAACAGAAATTAACGAAATCCGTCAGCAGTATGATGAAGGTCTTATTACCGATGGTGAACGTTATAATAAAGTTGTGGATGTTTGGGCGCAAACCGGCGATAAAGTGGCCAAAGAAATGATGAACGGACTTGAAAAAGAAAAGTTCAATGTTGATGGCAAAGAGGTCGTTGCCCCTAGTTATAACTCAATTTATGTGATGGCTGACTCTGGAGCACGTGGTAGTGCTGCTCAGATTAGACAGCTTGCTGGTATGCGTGGGCTAATGGCCAAACCTTCTGGCGAAATCATTGAAGCGGCCATTACGGCAAACTTTCGTGAGGGCTTAACTGTACTTCAGTACTTTATTTCAACTCACGGAGCTCGTAAAGGACTGGCTGATACAGCTTTAAAAACGGCTAATTCTGGTTACCTCACTCGTCGTTTAGTTGATGTGGCTCAAGATATTATTGTTACTCAAACAGATTGCGGTACAACTGATGGTATGGAGGTGCGCTCTGTATTTGAAGGTGGCGAAGTGATACAGCCGCTGACAGATCGTATCCTTGGTCGAACAGCCCTTGAAGACATTGTTAATTTAGACACTCAAGCCGTTTTAGTTCAAGCCAATGAAGAGGTTGATGAAGACGACATTGAGGCCATAAAAGAAGCCGGCGTAGAAGTGGTTAAAATCCGCTCAGCACTGACCTGTAAAGCCCGTCGTGGTGTTTGTATTAAGTGTTACGGTCGAGACCTATCTCGTGGGGCTACAGTAAACCTCGGTGAAGCGGTAGGTATTATTGCGGCACAGTCAATCGGTGAGCCTGGTACACAGCTTACAATGAGAACATTTCACTTAGGTGGTACGGCCTCTAGAGCTGTTGAACAGTCGTCACATGTAATTCGACATGCCGGGATTTTAAAATTTGACGGCATAATGACTGTTGAAAATAGTGATGGAAAATTAGTAGTAATGAACCGTAACGGTAATGTTTTAGTTCTCGATAGTTCTGGTCGTGAAAGAGAGTCATTAAAAATGGCTTACGGTGCTGTTATAAATTATAAAGAAGGTGACTCTGTAGAGCAGGGCGTGACTCTTGCTGAGTGGGACCCTTACTCAAACCCAATTATCTCTGAAATTTCAGGTAAAATTGTTTTTGAAAGTATTGATGAGGGTGTCACGATGACTGAGCAGGTGGATCCAGTAACTGGGTTCTCAACTAAGGTTATCATAGAGGCTAAGGGCCTTGATAATAAACCAACCGTTTATATCAAAGATGCTGATGGTAACGAAATCATGTTACCAGGCCGTGATATCCCGGCAAGATATATAGTTCCTGTTGGAGCTCAGTTATTGGTTGATAACAATGCCGACGTCCACTCGGGCGATGTCATTGCTAAAATGCATAGAGAAACCTCAAAAACTCGTGACATCACTGGTGGTTTGCCTCGTGTGGCTGAGCTCTTTGAGGCCAGAAAGTTAAAAGAAGCTTCTATTATTTCTGAAATAGATGGCTATGTAAACTTTGGTAAAGACGTCAAGGGTAAGCAAAGAGTTATTGTGACTCCTGAAATTGGGGATCAAAAAGAATACTTAATCCCTGGGGGTAAGCACATTGCTGTTCAAGAAGGTGAGTTTGTTAAAGCCGGTGAAGCACTGATGGATGGACCTACAAACCCTCACGACATTTTAAGGGTTTTAGGTGACAAAGAGCTGTCCGCTTACTTGGTGAACGAAATTCAAGAGGTCTATCGACTACAGGGTGTATCTATAGATGATCGACACATTGAGGTCATTGCCTGTCAAATGCTTAGAAAGGTACAAATCATTGACCCTGGTGACACCAAATTTTTAAACGAAGCCCAGATAGATAAGTTTCTCTTCGAAGAAGAAAACGAACGTGTCATTAATGAGGGTGGCCAGCCCGCAACGGCCGAGCCATTACTTTTAGGTATTACAAAGGTATCTTTAAGTACTGAGTCATGGATTTCAGCGGCGTCCTTTCAGGAGACAACAAAAGTTCTCACTGAGGCAGCGTTAAACTCTAAAATGGATAAATTAAGAGGCCTTAAAGAGAACATTATTATGGGTCGTTTAATCCCAGCAGGCACAGGGGTTCCAGCATATAAGCGCTGGAAGGTTCAGGTTGAAGAGCCCGAGCAGCAAGTATTTAGTACATTACCCGGGATGGGAGTTACGGCCCCCACCCCTTAAAGAGCGAATTAAAGGGGTTTAGAGCGACGAAGACTCACTGTAAACCCTATTTTTATTGAAAATACATATGAACTTATGGTTTTCAGTTGACGTGGCCACCCCTTGAGGGGTAATTTTCGGCAACTGATTTCAAAAATAATGGAGAGTGGTATCAATGCCAACGATTAACCAGCTAATTAGAAGCGAACGAAAGCAACAAAAAGAAAAGTCAAAGTCTCCGGCTTTGACGAGCTGCCCTCAGCGAAGAGGTGTTTGTACCCGTGTGTTTACAACCACCCCTAAAAAACCAAACTCGGCACTAAGAAAAGTGGCAAGGGTGAGGTTATCAAATGGTTTTGAGGTCAACTCATATATCCCAGGAATTGGTCATAACTTACAGGAGCATAGTGTGGTTTTAATACGTGGTGGTCGAGTTAAAGACTTACCGGGTGTTCGTTACCATGTAGTTCGTGGAGTGTTAGATACCCAAGGTGTAAATAATAGAGTTCGAAGTCGTTCAAAATACGGTACTAAAAGACCTAAAAAATAATTTAAAAAGGTAAGAAAAGCATATGTCTAGAAGAAAAGGAAACTACAAAAGAGAAGTCATTCCTGACCCTGTGTACAATGACGTTATTGTCTCAAAGTTCATTAATCGCCTTATGTTAGGTGGTAAAAAATCAACGGCTCAAGGTATTTTATACTCAGCTTTTGACGAACTTAAAATCAAAGCTCAGGGCGAAGAGGCTTTAACTGTTTTTAAAAAAGCGATTGATAACGTTAAGCCACAACTTGAGGTTCGCTCTCGACGTGTGGGTGGTGCCACTTACCAAGTGCCCGTTGACGTAAGGCCCTCAAGAAGACTTACTTTAGCTATGCGTTGGTTAGTTGAAAACTCTCGTAAGCGTGGCGAAAAAGAAATGTCACAACGTTTAGCCGCTGAGCTTTACGATGCTTTTAGTAACCGAGGCAATGCCGTCAAGAAAAAGGAAGACGTTCACCGTATGGCCGACGCCAACAAAGCCTTTTCGCACTACAACTGGTGATTTGCATTTAATTTTTAATTTAAAAAGCCTCGTTCTAAGTACGGGGCTTTTTTTTTAATTAAAAGGGGGAGTTATGAATCTATATTTAGTCCACTGTGGTTTTTATGATGATAATGTTTGCGGGGGGCTTTATGAGTCTCATGTGAACTACTTTGTCGTTTCTGAGGACTTTTCTGGAGCCCGAAGGTCCGTTAAAGAGATCCCTGAGTTTAAGTTAAAAAAAATGCATGTAGATGGTTTACGGGAGATTAAGGCTGTGGGGGGTTATGCCATTGAGCTTAGCCCCGTAGCCAACCAAGAAACTGAAATAGTGAACTTTAAGCATAGGGACATGGCGCCCAAAAAGCCGCAGGTCAGTCAGCCTGAGGTTAATTAGGCTTTATGCGAGTTGTAAGTTATTTGTCAGTAGCTAGAGGCCGCTCTAATTATGCCCCCTTGAGCGAGGCATTATTTAAGTATTTCTTTTTCGCGCCGCAAAGGGTTTGTTTTTCAAGTGATTCCGGTCATCTACAGGTTGTAACTGTTTAAGTTCTCAAGTATAAACCGTAAAAGAAGGTAATAGTTTTTTAAGTGGGCTTATGGCAAATTCTCTAGGTATACAAACGGCTAACGATTTAAAGGTCACCCGAAATATTGGGATCATGGCCCATATTGACGCGGGTAAAACAACAACGACAGAGCGTATTTTATATTATTCTGGTCGGGGCCATAAAATGGGCGAGGTGCATGATGGCGACGCCACCATGGACTGGATGGAGCAAGAGCAAGAGCGTGGAATCACAATCACCTCTGCGGCCACCACCTGCTTTTGGAACGACGTAAGGATCAATATCATAGACACCCCAGGGCATGTGGACTTCACCGTTGAGGTCGAAAGATCCCTCAGGGTTCTCGATGGCGCAGTGGCCGTTTTTGATGGTGTAAATGGTGTAGAGCCACAGTCTGAAACCGTCTGGAACCAAGCGAACCGCCACAAGGTCCCCCGTATCTGTTTTATAAATAAAATGGACCGAGTGGGCGTTGATTACTTTATGAGTATTGCCACTATAAAAGATCGCTTGCAGGCGACGCCTGTCCCTATTCAAATCCCCATAGGGTCTGAAGACAAGTACAAGGGCCTCGTGGACCTTGTGACGATGAAGGCTTATACATGGGTGGGTGACGAAAAAGATAAAGGTGAAGAGTTTGAGACTTCAAAAATCCCCTCTAATCTTTTAGAGCAAGCCCAGTCGCAACGAGACAAGATGTTAGAGTCCATCTGTGAAGTCGACGACGCACTTATGGAAAAGTACCTCGAGGGCGAGCCTCTCTCTGAAGACGAAATCCGTTCAGGCCTTCGAAAGGGCACGTTGTCGATGGCTTTTACACCGGTACTGTGTGGTTCGGCATTTAAAAACAAAGGGGTTCAGCCCCTTCTTGATGCCATAGTTTCTTATTTACCAAGCCCCATTGATGTAAAAGATGTTATTGGCAAGGACCCAAAAAAAGAAGACAAAGAAATTATTTGTAAAACTGATTTTGATGAACCCACCGTGGCCCTCGCCTTTAAGGTCGTTAATGACCCTTTTGCAGGGACGCTCACATACATTCGCGTGTACTCAGGGGTTGTAAAAATGGGGGCCGCACTACTAAACCCTCGCCAAGATAAAAAAGAGCGCATACAAAAACTTGTAAAAATGCACGCCAACGCACGCGAAGAGGTTAAAGAGCTCAAGGCCGGCGATATAGGTGCCGTCATTGGTTTTAAGTGTACAGCTACGGGGGATACCCTTTGTGATAATAAGCGCCCTGTGGTTTTAGAGAGTATTATTTTCCCGGAGCCCGTTATTGCCATGGCCATTGAGGCTAAATCGTCAGCAGAGCAAAAAAAGATGCTCGAAGCCCTTGAGCGTTTGCAACAAGAGGACCCCTCTTGTCGAGTAAAAGTAGACGCCGAAACAGGCCAAACGCTCCTGCAGGGTATGGGCGAATTGCATTTAGATATTTTAGTGGGCCGATTACTTATAGAGCATAAAATAAAAGCCAACGTGGGCAAGCCTCAGGTTTCTTATAGAGAGTCTATTACAAAATCAGCGACAGCCGAGTCTGTGTTTGAGCGTGAAGTGGGAGGGGCCATACAGTATGGCCATTGTCGACTCTCAGTAGAGCCCCTAGGTAAAGGTGCTGGGCTACAGGTAGTGAGTGAGCTTGATAAAAAAGTGCTTAGCCCTGAGCTGATTACGGCCGTAAAAGAAGGGGCTCAAGAGTCCAGCGAAAACGGTGTTTTGGCTGGTTACCAAATGAGAGACATTAAAATAACAATTCATAGTGTGAAAATAAAAGACGAAGGCCCTTCGGTGATGGCCTATAAAATTGCAGCCTCTCAGGCTTTTAGGGCGGCGGCGGCGCAGGCCAATGCTATTTTGTTAGAGCCTTTATTTAATCTTGAAATAACAACCCCTGAAGAGTTTCTAGGTAACGTTATTGGTGATTTAAACTCAAGGCGCGGCAAGGTGGGTTCTATGGAGGCCAAGGGCTCCCTTCAGGTTGTTCGGGCCGAGGCGCCTTTAGTTAATCTTTTTGGTTACACAACAGACCTGAGGAGCGTCAGCCAAGGGCGAGCCAGTTTTAGCATGGATTTTTTAGAGTACTCGGCGGTTCCGGCCAAAAATCAGGCTGAAATCTTAAAAGGACTTGGTTTATAGTTTTTTTTACGATGTCTCAAAGCGCGGGGTTCTTTTTTTAGGCCAAAACACCTGCTAAGCACTTGAAAACAAAGAGTTATAGGCATTTTTTAAGGGCCCAAGTCAGGGCTCACGGCAAAGGCCTTAATTTTGGCCTTAAGGGGGTTCGGCCCCGGCTTTTTTAAGTTTAAGTTCAGACACCCAGTTTTGCAGTGCAATAAAGCATAAATTCATTAGTCACACCCCCCTATGGGTGATAGCAAGAGGAGCACATTTTCGTGTTTAGGAAAATTATAGAAAAGCAAGTTTTCCTTTTGACAGAGCCTAAGCTAGCGTTGCATACTCGCCAACTTGTAACACTTAGCCCCTGTGTCCCTAACCTCAAAAGTCGCCTAAATAAGGGCGAAACTACGGGGAGAATGGCTCAGTAAAGGTTTTTTAGTGCCTTGACGAAAATTTAATTGGCGAATTAACGAAGTGAGTGAGAGATATGCAGAGTCAGAAAATAAGAATCAGGTTAAGAGCGTTTGACCACAAACTTCTCGATCAATCTACAAAAGAGATTGTCGAAACAGCCCGTCGCACAGGTGCTAGCATCGCGGGCCCAATACCATTGCCGACAAAAATTAATAAATTTACGGTCCTCAGGTCTCCTCACGTAGATAAAAAAGCTCGTGAACAGTTTGAAATCCGTACACATAAAAGATTGCTTGATATTTTAGAGCCCACGCAACAAACCATTGATCAGCTAATGAAGTTAGACTTATCAGCCGGTGTGGATGTCGAAATTAAATTAACAGGCGCATGATTTTAGGAGTCATTAAATGAGTGAAGAACAAACAACTAAAGAGCCACCAAAAGAAGCTGAAAGCTCTGAGCTAAAGCTTGACGGGATCTATGCCTTCAAAGCAGGTATGTCCGCAGTGTACAACGAAGCCGGAGAATCCATACCAGTTACGGTATTAAGGTATGAGCCCTGGATAGTCAGTCAGTTAAAAACAAAAGAGTCCGATGGCTACTCGGCTGTACAAATAGCCTGTCGACCTAAAAAAGTATCTCGCACCTCTAAGGCTCAAAAAAGTCATTTAAAACAAGCCGGTTTTGAAAACGGCGCTTACTTTGTGCGCGAAGTTCGCTGTGAACTCCCCGAGGGTGTAGACGTTGGGCAAAAAGTATCTATTAATTCTGTTACTGCAGGTGACACTGTAAGGTTAACTTCAAAATCAAAGGGTCGTGGTTTCACTGGCGTTATGAAACGGCATGGTTTTGCCGGCGGACCAGCCAGTCACGGGTCGGGCTTTCATCGTCGACCAGGTTCGATTGGTAACTGTGAGTTCCCTGGGCGTGTAATGCCTGGTCGTAAAATGCCTGGTCAGTTTGGTAACGTAGTCGTTACAGTAAAAAATGTTAAAATTGTAGAAATTATCCCTGAAGAAAACGTTATATTAGTAAAAGGCCCTGTGCCCGGAGCTAAAAATAATATTGTAAAAATAGTGAAGGCGTAACTATGGCAACGGTAGAAGTTTTAAACTGGCAAAATAAAAAAGTAGATACCATCGAGCTGAGCTCTGATATTTTCGAAGCCCCTGTACGAAAAGACATTTTGCACACAGTTGTAAGATGGCAGTTAGCCTGTAAAAGGCAAGGGACTCATAAGGCGAAAACTCGCGGTGAAGTCAGAGGCGGCGGTCGAAAGCCCTATAAGCAAAAGGGTACAGGTAATGCAAGGCAGGGGTCTATAAGATCTCCGTTAAAAGCAGGTGGTGGTGTTATATTTGGGCCCACTCCTAGGGACTATTCTTTTCAGTTGCCTAAAAAATTAAAAAGACAAGCTTTGCGCTCGGCACTTTCGTACTTATTAAAAAGTGACAAGTTAAAAATTGTTGAAGACATGAAGTCCGAAGAGGGCAAAACAAACGAATTAGCTAAAAGGCTCAAGGGCTTTGGTGCTAACAAAAGTTTGTTAGTTGATGTGGGCGTTAACTCGGTATTTAAAAGAGCCGCCAATAATTTAATCGGTTACCAGTACACACCTGTTATCGGTTTAAACGTTTATGACATGTTAAAATACGATCACCTAATTGTGACTAAAAGCTCCATTCAGGGGATCCAAGAAAGATGTGGGGTCAATTAAAATGTTAAGCGTAATTAAAAAGCCACTTATTTCTGAAAAAAACAGCCTACTTGCTGAGTTCAGCACCTACGCTTTTGAGGTCGATAAAATGGCCACAAAAACCGAAGTTAAACAAGCTGTAGAAAAGCTATTCAGAGTAAAAGTAAGCTCTGTAAACACACAAGTTTGTCGCAATCGTTCTCGTCGTAACAAGGGCGGGCAAAGTAAAGTTCGTTACTGGAAAAAGGCTTTAGTTAAGCTTGCAGACGGCGAAAAAATAGCCATTTTTGAGGGAGCATAATCAATGGGTGTAAAAACATATAAGCCGCGTAGCCCGAGTCGACGTAATATGACGGGTGCTGATTTTAAAGAGATCACAAAATCAACACCAGAAAAGTCATTAACTACAGAACTTAGAAAAAAGGGCGCTCGTAACAACTTCGGCAGAATCACAATGCGCCACCACGGTGGGGGCCATAAGCGTCGTTATCGAATTATTGATTTTTTAAGAACTAAGCTTGAGATACCGGCAAAGGTCTCTTCTATTGAGTACGACCCTAACCGCAGTTGTCGAATTGCTTTATTAACTTATATTGATGGTGAAAAAAGCTACATCGTAGCCCCTGTGGGCTTAAACGTTGGTGATACGGTTGTTTCAAGTGAAAAAGCCGACATCACCCCGGGTAACAGCTTATTACTTAAAGATCTCCCAACGGGTACAACAATTCATAATATCGAATTGCGACCTGGTAAGGGTGGGCAGTTGGCAAGAGGGGCTGGATCATCAGCTGTTCTTGTTGCAAAATTAGGGCGCTATTCACAGGTGAAGTTACCTTCTGGCGAAGTCAGACAGGTGCTTTCTGTATGTAGAGCCACTGTTGGTCAAGTTGGTAACACGGACCACGAAAATATAAAAATTGGTAAAGCTGGTCGTACCCGCTGGAAGGGCAAACGCCCGAAAGTTCGTGGTATGTGCATGAACCCAATCGATCACCCTTGTGGTGGTGGTGAAGGGCGAGGCAAGGGTAACCACCCAATGACTCCATGGGGTAAACCATGTAAGGGTCATAAAACTCGTAAAAACAGAAGAACTGATGCAATGATCGTAAAAAGACGCAGTAGCAAAAAATAGTAAGGGAGTAATAAAATGGCTCGTTCCATAAAAAAAGGTCCATTTATAGACCATCATCTTTTTGCAAAAGTCCAAAAGGCTCTTGAGACAGGTGATAAAAAAGTAATTAAAACATGGTCAAGAAGATCAACTATATTTCCTGACTCTGTGGGTTTAACTTTTGCGGTACATAACGGCAAAAAATTTATTCCTGTTCACGTGAATGAAAATATGATCGGTCAAAAACTTGGTGAGTTCTCTTTAACAAGAAACTACAACGGCCATGGTGATAAAAAAACTAAAGGCGCTAAAAGGTAATTTAAGAGGTTAATTTATGGAAGTCACAGCTAAACTAAAAAACGTTCGAGTCGGCACCCAAAAGGCCCGTCTTGTAGCAGATGCAATCAGAGGTAAAAACGTGAATGAAGCCATTCGCATTTTGACCTTTATGAAGAAGAAGTCGGCAGTTCTATTAAAAAAATTAGTAGAGTCCGCCGTGGCCAATGCCGAGCAAAAAAAGGTCATCGACATTGATAACTTATTTATTAAAAAAATAACTGTAGACCAGGCGCCTAATTTAAAAAGAATTCAGCCGCGGGCTCAAGGCCGGGCTTTTGTTGTTAAAAAACGACAAAGTCACGTTAACGTAGTTTTAGACGAAAGATAAAAGAGGTAATTCGTGGGACAAAAGGTAAATCCAATAGGCTTCAGAGTTGGAGTAATTAGAACATGGGACTCTCGTTGGTATGCGAAGGGGCCTTTGTACATCAGCAACTTACATGAAGATTTTAAACTTAGAAACTACATAAAAACTAAGCTCAAGCACGCCGGTGTTTCAAAAGTTGAAATGGAAAGAGCGGCCAATAAAATTAAAATCATTATATCTACAGCTCGTCCCGGAGTCGTTATTGGTAAAAAGGGTGCTGGCATAGACACTCTTAAAGTAGATTTACAAAAAATGACCCCTAACGAAGTATTTGTAAACATACAAGAAGTTAGAAAACCCGATCTAGACGCTCAATTGGTGGCCGAAAACATAGCCATGCAACTTGAAAAGCGTATTTCATGGAGACGGGCTTTGAAAAAAGCCATCGCAGCTTCAGTACGAAGTGGTGTTCGCGGTATTAAGGTAAAAGTTTCTGGCCGTTTAGATGGCGCTGAAATTGCTCGTTCTGAGTGGTACACCGAAAAGTCAGTCCCTCTTCATACGCTAAGGGCCGACATAGATTACGGAACAGCAAGAGCACAAACCACATACGGTGTTATTGGTTTAAAAGTGTGGGTATACAAAGGTGATGTATTAACTAAGCGTGAATTTGAGGAGTCCGGTCATGCTCAGTCCTAAAAGAATAAAATGGCGAAAACAGCATCGACCTAAAACTGGTGGTTATGCGACTCGCGGTAATAAAATAAATTTTGGTGATTTTGCACTAGTGGCTGCAAGTCCGGGTAGATTAACATCACGACAAATCGAATCGGGTCGTATTGCGATCAGTAGATCTGTTAAACGTGGTGGTAAAATGTGGATCCGTATATTTCCTGATCGACCGATCACAAAAAAGCCTGCCGAAACTCGAATGGGCTCTGGTAAAGGGAGTTTAGAGTATTGGGTGGCTAACGTTGAGCCGGGCAGAATATTATTTGAAATTAATGGTGTAACTCGTGAGCAGGCTGAAGATGCGTTTCGTTTGGCTTCACATAAGTTCCCTGTAAAAACAAAGTTTTTGGCTCGGGAGTAGCGGCATGAAATTTAGTGATATTAAAGATTTAACAGTAGAAGAGTTACGAAAAAAAATGGTCACCATGAAGACCGAGTATTTTGAAGTAAAAATGAAGCATTGCTTAGGCCAAGTAAATAACCCTCTTGAAATACGAAAAGTAAGAAGAGGCATGGCCAGAGTAAAAACAGCATTAAACCAAAAGTTATCTAAGTAATTGATAAAGGATAATTAAGATGAGTGAATTAGAACAAAAAACCAGAGGACGCTTAAACACGGTTGTAGGCCAGGTTGTGAGCGATAAAATGGATAAAACCATATCTGTTAAAATATACAGACTTGTTAAGCATGAAAAGTACGGCAAATACATCCGTAAGAGTTCTGTATTTAAGGCTCACGACGAAGCGAACAAAGCTAAAGAAGGCGATAAAGTAAAAATATACGAAACCAGAGCTTTAAGTAAAACAAAGCGCTGGAAGTTAATGGAAGTTTTATAAAAAGCTAATAAAGCTTTTAAAAAGGATTAAGCAATGGTTCAAATGCAATCAAAACTTAAAGTGGCTGATAACTCAGGGGCAAAACTTGTACAGTGTATAAAGGTCCTTGGGGGTTCAAAAAGACGAACAGCCTCGGTGGGTGATGTTATAGTGGTTTCGATAAAAGATGCTTTACCTAATTCAAAGGTAAAAAAAGGTGACGTTGCTAAAGCTGTGGTTGTTCGCACTAAAAAAGCAATTCGACGCAAAGACGGCAGCTGGATTAAGTTTGACGAAAACTCAGCTGTATTAATTAACGCTAACAAAGAGCCCGTAGGTACACGTATTTTTGGACCTGTAGCTCGTGAGTTAAGAGCCCGGAAGTTTGTGAAAATAGTTTCACTAGCTCCTGAAGTTTTATAATTTAGCTAAGCTGGAGACGCTAAGTGACACATTTAGAAGATAAATATAAAAAAGAAATAGTTCAGAGCTTGAAAAAGCAATTGAGCTTGGGCTCTACAATGGAAGTCCCAAAGCTTGAAAAAATTGTTTTAAGCGTTTGTACTTCCGAAGCGGTTAAAAACCCTAAACTACTAAACAATGTAGTTGAAGAGTTAACAGCAATGAGCGGTCAAAGAGCGGTCATTACAAAATCGCGCAAAGCCATTGCGAACTTTAAACTGAGGGAGAACATGCCCCTTGGTGCAATGGTCACTCTGAGAAAAGACCGTATGTGGTCATTTCTAGAGCGACTTGTGCATATCACGATCCCTCGTGTTCGAGATTTCAGAGGGCTAAAGCCAAATGGCTTTGATGGTCGTGGTAATTACAATATGGGTCTTAAAGAACAAATCGTATTCCCTGAAATCGATTACGATAGAGTTGATAAGGTAAGAGGATTAAACATAACAATCTGTACATCCGCTAAAAGTGATGTACATGGTAAAGCCCTTTTGGAAACACTTGGTGTTCCGTTTAGGAAGTAGGTTACATGGATACAGTTGCAGATTTTATAACTAGAATTAGAAACGCAGGCGCTGCTCGACACGAAAAAGTAGACGTCCCTAACTCGAACATTAGAGAAGGTGTGGCTAAAATACTTGAGCAATCAGGTTATATCCGCAGCTTTCGAGTCGCCAAAGACGGCAAACAGGGCATTATGCGTGTGTACTTAAAATACACCGAGGGCGGAAAGCACGTTATTAAAAATTTAAGTCGCGTAAGTGGCCCCAGTAAAAGAGTTTATGTAAAAGCGGATGATGTGCCAAAAATTCGCTCAGGCTATGGTTTAGCCATATTAAGTACTAACAAAGGCGTAATTAGTGGCGAAGAGGCCCGTGACCAAAATGTTGGTGGCGAAGTTCTTTGCAAAGTGTGGTAGGTAAATATGTCAAGAATAGGTAGAGCACCCGTATTTTTAGATAAAAGTGTACAGGTCACAATAACTCCAGAAAACGAAGTTATTGTAAAGGGCGCAAAGTTCACGCAAAACATTAAGCTCCAGTCGGTCATCACCGCTAAGGTTGAAGACGGCAAGGTCATTATTACAAGGTCCAATGACGAGCCTAAATCAAGAGCTTTTCATGGTCTTTATCGCTCTTTAATACAAAATGCAGTGACGGGTGTTACAACCGGTTGGTCTAAAGAGCTTGAACTTAATGGTGTTGGTTACAGGGCGAGCGTTGCGGGTAAAACCCTAGAGCTCAACTTAGGGTATTCACACCCTATTAAGTTCCCAATCCCTACTGATATTGAAATAAAAGTAGATAAGCAAACAAAGTTAAGTGTTAAGGGCCCAAGCCGTGAGCTTGTTGGTCAAGTGGCGGCTACGATTCGTGGCTTTCGTGAACCTGAACCTTATTTAGGTAAAGGTGTTAAGTACGTTGGTGAACATATCAGGAAAAAAGCTGGTAAATCAGCTAAGTAAAAAGTGAGGTAGTAAGGTGAGACTTAATTTTAACAAGAATACAGCCGTCCGAGTGAAAGCTCGTTTAAAAAACAAGGTACGTATTCGAAAAAAAGTAAAAGGGACCGCTGAAAGGCCTCGTTTTTCTGTATTTAGAAGCTCAAAGCATATATATGCTCAGCTTGTAGACGACGAAACGGGTACAACTTTAGTTTCTGCTTCCTCTCAGGGTAGTAAATCTAACTCAAGAGAGGTCGCTAAAAAAGTAGGCGAAGAAATCGCAAAAAAAGCAATGGCTAAAGATATTAGTGCTGTTGTTTTTGATCGAAGCGGCTACATTTATCATGGTAAAATTAAATCTCTCGCTGATGGAGCAAGAGAAACTGGACTCAAGTTTTAAGGGGCAAATAAACGTGGAAAAAAATCCTGAAGATTTTCAAGAAAGAGTTGTTTCAATCCGCAGAGTATCTAAAGTGGTCAAGGGTGGACGTCGGTTTTCATTCTCAGCACTTTTAGTTGTTGGTGATGGCCAGGGCCAGGTTGGTTTTGGTACAGGCAAAGCGGGTGAAGTACCTGAGGCTATTAATAAAGCCGCTCGTATTGCTAAAAAAGAGGTGAACAAAGTTGTTTTAAAAGAAAACAGAACAATCCCTCATGAGGTGGTTGGTGTTTATGGCGCTGCAAAAGTGGTGCTTGTGCCTGCGGCTCCTGGGACTGGCGTTATTGCCGGAGGCCCTGTTCGTGCGGTACTAGAGTCTGTTGGTGTTAAAGATATCTTAACAAAATGCGTGGGTACAAATAATCCACACAATGCTGTAAGGGCAACTATGCAAGGGTTGTCTCAGTTGGTTAATAAAAAAGTCGATGGAACTACACTCGAGGGTTAAAATGGCAAAAACATTTAAAGTAAAATTAAAGCGCAGTATGATTGGTAAAACTCAACGGCAAAAAGATGCTGTTCGTTGCTTAGGATTAAGAAAGATTGGCCAAGAGGTCAGTGTTGTAGATAACCCTGCTACTCGCGGGCAAATCTTTAAAATCCAGCACATGCTAGATGTTAAAGTGGAGAAATAAAATGAACTTACTAAGTAATTTAATACCCAAAAAGGGCTCTAAAAATACATCAAAAAGAGTCGGTCGCGGATTAGGCTCAGGCAAAGGCGGCACGGCAGCTAAAGGCCATAAGGGTCAAAAAGCAAGAAGTGGCGCCCCAATTAAACGTGGTTTTGAGGGTGGGCAAACCCCAATGGCCCGAAGACTACCGAAGTTTGGGTTTACTAATATTAAATTTAAAACAACCTATGACATTGTAAATTTAAAAGATTTAGCCCGAGTGACTGGTGATATTAACCCAGAAACTCTAAAGGCTTCAGGGCTTGTAAACAGGGGCCCTGTTAAAATTTTAGGTGAAGGCGAGCTTAAGCAGGCCATTAATGTAAAGGCTCATAAGTTTAGTTCTTCTGCCAAAGCAGCTATCGAGGCTGCGGGCGGAAAGGTAGAGGTCATCTAATAGTGGCAAAAGTTCCAGGTATATCCATCCCGACTGATTTACGACGTAGAATATTTTTTACCTTAATGATTCTTGCTATTTTTAGAATGGGCGTGGCCGTGCCAACACCCGGTGTTGATGGCGAAGCTGTATTAGAGTTTTTTCAAGCTCAATCCGGTGGTATTTTTGGTATGTTTAACACCTTTACTGGTGGTGCCCTTGAAAAGTTCAGTGTTCTGGCTTTAGGTATCATGCCCTACATCTCTGCGAGTATTATATTTCAGCTCTTGCAGGCGGCAGTACCGTACCTAGAGCAGCTTAAAAAAGAGGGTGAGCCTGGTCGAAAAAAAATCAACCAATACACCCGTTACGCAACAATAGTATTAGCCCTTGTTCAGGGTTATGCCATGTCGAGCTTCTTTTTAACAGGCAGTAGCCCTAGTGGCCGAGCCTTAGTGAGTACTCCATTTTTTGGTCCAATCCCCTTTGAAATAATGACGACCTTAACTTTAACTGCCGGTACGTGTTTTATCATGTGGTTGGGTGAGCAAATCACCGAGCGTGGTATTGGTAACGGGGCAAGTTTAATTATTTTTGCTGGTATTGCGGCGGGTATCCCTAGTGGCACGATCAAGCTTGTGCAAATGATTCAGCGAGGTGATATGAGCACCATCGTTGGTATGATGTTAGTTTTAGGCATGGTCGCTATTGTGGGTGCGATTGTATTTGTTGAGGTGGCTCAAAGGCGTATCACCATTCAGCATGCCAATAGGGGCCAGGGTAAGCAGTCTATGTCGGCTCAAACCAGTCACTTACCGCTAAAGGTTAACTTTGCAGGTGTGATCCCCCCGATTTTTGCATCGAGTTTATTAATGTTTCCGGCAACGATCACTCAATTTACGGATATACCTATATTAAAAAGCATGCAGTCGTTACTAGCTCCTGGGAGCGCCATTTATAACGTAATGTTTGTGGGTTTAATTGTGTTCTTTTGTTTCTTTTATACTGAAATTCAATTTAACCCTACTGAAGTGTCTGATAATTTAAAAAAATACGGTAGTTTTATCCCTGGTATTCGTGCCGGCCGAAGCACTGCTGAGTACATTAAAAGAGTTCTCGACCGCATTACAGTGGGTGGGTCTATTTATTTAAGTTTAGTTTGTATATTACCTCAGCTTTTAACAGCAGAGATGCGGCTGCCCTTTTATTTCGGCGGCACAAGTTTGCTGATCTTAGTGGGTGTGGCTATAGATACGACTCAGCAAATTCAATCCCACATGATCACCGCTCGTTACGACGGCTCAATGGGTAATGTAAAAGTAAAAAGCAGAAGGGTGAAATATTGAACCTTATATTATTTGGATCCCCTGGTGTCGGCAAAGGCACACAGTCCACGCTTTTAGTTGAAAACTTTGATATGCGCCACATAAGTACTGGTGACTTATTTAGAAAGCACATCAAAGACGAAACCTTGTTGGGTCAAAAAGCCAAAACTCTTATGGATAAGGGTGACCTCGTGCCTGATGAAATAGTCATCGGCATGGTAGATGATGTTTTAAAAAACCTTAACGGGCAGAGCTTTATACTTGATGGCTTCCCAAGAACAGTGCCCCAGGCAGAGTCTTTGGGTGGAATTTTAAAAAAACATGGGCTTGAGGTTAAAAAGGTTATTTCCTTTCAGGTCCCTGAAGAAGAGCTCATAGTGCGCTTAACAGGTCGTAGAGTTTGCGGCGGATGCGGTGCTGTTTACCATATCCAGGCCAAGCCCACTAAGGTAGACGGCGTTTGTGATGTTTGCGGAAATGATGTGTCGCAACGAAAAGATGACTCTATGGATGTTGTAAAAAAGAGGCTTGAAGTTTACGAGACCTCTACACAGCCCGTAAAAGAGTTTTATGAGGAGTTGGGTCAACTTATAGAGGTTGATGGAACAGGCAAAACAAGAGAGGTTTTTGAGAGGGTTCAAAAGCATATAAAAAGCTAGAATTACCTGGACTTAGGTGTTTTGCAATGATAAATTTTCGAACCTTACAGGTATGCATTGTTTTTAAGCGATTATTGTTTTTAAGATTTACTAGTAATATTAAGCATTTAAAGGTTAAAGGGTTTTAAAATGAAGGTGAGACCATCAGTAAAAAAGATTTGCAACAAGTGCAAAGTGGTTAAAAGAAAAGGCGTTATTCGCGTAATTTGTGAAAACCCTAAACATAAACAAAGGCAAGGGTAGTAATGGCTCGTATTGCAGGCGTAGATTTACCAAGAAACAAAAGAATGAAAATTGCTTTAACTTATGTGTTTGGCATTGGCCGTACTTCGGCTAATAAAATCTGTGAAAAAGCAGGTTTCAGTGACACCTTAAGAACAGACGACTTAACTGATGAGCAAATGGCAAACTTGCGCACAGTTTTAGACGACTATAAAGTTGAAGGTGACCTAAGGCGTGAAGTAGGTCTTTCAATTAAAAGATTAATGGATTTAGGGTGCTATAGAGGCATTCGTCATCGAAGAGGACTCCCTGTAAGAGGGCAAAGTACACGACAAAACGCGCGTACTCGTAAAGGTCCAAAAAGAACTGTAGCTGGTAAGAAAAAAGCTGTTTAACCTTTGAGGAAACAATAACATGGCCGGAAAAAAGCAATCGACAAAAAGAAAAATTAAAAAAAATATCCCCCATGGCCGTTGCTATGTGCAAGCGGGCTTTGGTAATACCATTGTCACTATGACAGACCCTTCAGGTGGGACTGTTTGCTGGTCATCAGCTGGGTTTTTAGGTTTTAAGGGCAGTCGTAAGGGCACACCTTTTGCGGCTCAAATGGCGGCTGAAGATGCAGCTAAAAAAGCTCAAGACCAAGGCATGAAGTCTGTAGACGTATTTTTAACAGGCCCCGGTGCTGGCCGCGAACCGGCTGTAAGAGCCGTTGCTGCTGCTGGTTTAAGTGTTTCATCTATGAGGGACGTAACACCCATCCCTCATAATGGATGCCGACCACCTAAAAGAAGAAGAATATAAAAAGAAGATAAATATAGTTTTTTTGTTTTAACATTTTTTTATACCTAAAGAGGAGTTTGCTTTGTCTGAAATAAATATTCAACAGCACTATTACAAGTTTTGGCGTGAACTAATTAGACCGAAGGGTTTTGAAGTTGATAAAGATTCTTTAACAGACAGCTATGGTAAGTTCTCCATTCGTCCCCTTGAAAAGGGCTTTGGTTTAACTTTGGGTAACTCCTTAAGACGAGTTTTATTAAGCTCTATGATGGGCTCAGCTGTTACTGCAGCTAAATTTGAGGGCGTACTTCATGAGTTCAGTACTATTCAAGGTGTACTTGAAGATGTAACTGACATCATCCTCAACCTTAAAGAGGTTCGTTTTAAACAATACGACCCTGAACCTAAAACTTTACGTATTCACAAAACCGACTCAGGTGTTGTGACAGCCGCTGACATCCAGTGCACAGACGCTATTGAGGTTTTAAACCCCGAGCAGCATCTTGCCACTTTGGGTAAAGACGGTAGTTTCGATGCTGAGATCATTGTATCTTTTGGTCGTGGTTACGAAGAAGCTGAAAACCACAGAGACGAGCTCCCTGTTGGCTTTATCTCAGTTGATTCACTGTTTAGCCCCATCAGACGTGTTAACTACTCTGTGAGCAACGCTCGTGTGGGTCAAAGAACAGACTACGATGCCCTAACTCTAGAGGTATGGACTGATGCTTCACTTAAAGCTGAAGAGTCTATAGCACTGGCTTCTAAAATCTTAAAAGAGCAATTACAAATCTTTTTAACTTTTGACGAAGACATTGAGCCCGACGAAGAAGAAAAATCAGAAGGCCAACCTACATTAAACGAAAACCTTTATCGTTCAGTGGACGATTTAGAGCTTTCTGTACGTAGTGCAAACTGTTTAAAAAATGCAAACATTCGTTTTATTGGTGAGTTAGTGACTCGTTCAGAGTCTGAAATGCTTAAGACTAAAAACTTTGGTCGTAAGTCGTTAAACGAAATTAAAGAAATTTTAAGTAGAATGGGCTTATCTTTAGGTATGTTAATTGAAGGATGGCCGCCTCCAGGTTGGGACCCAAATAATCCCATCCGACCGGCAGCTATTGCTCAGGCTACCCCTGAAACAAATAACCCTCAGTAAGTTTTTAAACGTGTTGGAGTAAAAAATGAGACACAAGGTTGTAAAGCATAGTTTTGGACGCAAGCCGGGCCCCCGTAAGGCCCTGATCCGTGGTTTAGTAGACGCTTTAGTTGAGCATGGTCGTATTAAGACCACCGTGCCTAAGGCTAAAGAGCTACGTCGCCACGTAGAAAAAGCTGTCACTAAGGGTAAAAACGACACGCCTAATGCAAGGCGAGTATTGTTGTCAAAATACCCCAATCAAAAAACCGTTAAGAGCATAATTGAAAACATCGGCCCACGTTTTAAAGACCGTACTGGCGGGTACACTCGCATTATAAAGTTAGGTCCAAGACAGGGTGACTGTGCTGACATGGCTTATATTGAGTTTGTTGACTACGAACGGCCTGATCTTAGCCAAGAAGAGCGCGAGCAAAAATTAGCCGCTCAAGAGAGAGTTGCCGCTAAAAGAAAGGCCAGTCACAGAAGAAGTGTTCGCAACATTCAAAACGACTCTAGAAAAATAAACCGATAATTTTTTTAAAAAAATTTCAATCAAGCAAAAAGGGCGCTCTATTTTAGCGCCCTTTTTTTATGGGTACACGGTTTTTTTAAGTACATTTTCTTAAAGGGGCGCCTTTATGCAAAAGTGGTTCTATAACCCCTTAGTGGTGTGGTAGGGTGAGCCTTAATGAAAAACATTAAATTAACTCTACTCGTATTTTTATTTTTATCCTCTTGTTTGTGGGTGTTTTTATACTTCACCGCTCCTGAAAACAAGGGGACCTTGCCCCCCGCAACGGCGAACCTCGTTAATGACCTTGAAACAAAGGGCGCTTTTGATTTTGAATCTAAAGACATATATGGCAAAACCTTTAAGCTCTCCGATTATAAAGGTAAGGTGATTATACTTAACTTTTGGGCTTCATGGTGCGAGCCCTGTGTTGAGGAGATCCCCTCTCTCCTTAGGGTCATCGAGCACTTTAAGGGTGAAGTAATACTGGTCGCCATATCTGCCGACTACACGTTGGTGGAGTTAAATAAGTTTTTAAAAGTTTTTAAAGCTAAAAGCCCTTATTTAAAAGTGGCTTGGGATAACGAAAAATTAATTTCTAAAAAATATATGGTAGAGGCTTTACCGGAGTCTTTTATTATCGGTAAAGATTTTAAATTAGCCCGCAAAGTCCCTGGCAGTGAAAACTGGGCTACTAAAAACGCTCTTCTTTTTTTTAAAGACCTTGTAGACCGTGTAGTGCCTGAGTAAGAATAACTAAATACTAAATACTAAATACTAAATACTAAATACTAAATACTAAATACTAAATACTAAATACTAAATACTAAA
>JAUVAX010000071.1 GCA_030591685.1 Pseudobdellovibrionaceae bacterium
AACCCTCGTGTACAGTTGAGTTGAGTATGGAAAAACATGACAAGGAAGCCAACGAGTGCCTAGGTGCTGATCACCTCTACGAAAAAACTACAAAAGGGCAGTAACCTAAGTCCTTTACCAGAACCATCATGTATAATGCTTACTTAATTGAGCCCCCAGACACATGAGGTCAAAATGCATAAGTTTTTAATCGTACTTCTTAGCTCACTTTTGACCTTCGCCCCATTAAGTTTTGCCGGCCCTGAGGGTGATTATAATGAAATCGAAGAGCTGCTTCAGGTTAATAGAGAGCTTCAAGTTGACAACTACGACTACCCTCGGCTCTTTAAAGTTGCTGGCCGTATTATGTCTAGACCAAAAATTAAGGCTTTTTTAACAAATATTTTTGAGGGCCGACTTGTCATTAATGACGATATTAGAGAAAAATTTCACTTACCTCAAGCCTTAGACGAATTGCCTGAGAGCTTGTTTGTTGTGATCCTCAGAAAAAACCCTCAGCTCTTACCCCTTATTGAGGAGTTTATTGAAAACGTCCCCCGCGACGCCACGGAGACCGACGAGGCCAAAGTGTTTAGAAAGCAATTTAAATCTGATTTTAAAAAAATAGCAAAGGGCCTGGGGATTCTAAAAAAATTCAACAAAGATGGTGATGCTGTCAGACCTGTGGCTCTGTTTATGCATGGAGGACAGCCCGGCTACACAAGCATCAAAATGCTAGTCAACCACCCAAGGCTGTACCCCGACGGTCGAGTAAAGCGCGCTGATGATTTTATTAAACGCATCATTAAATTTATCGACTCCGCTAAAAAAGAAATCGCTTTAAACGTATATGAGTTTGATATTGAATCTATTGCCGACGCCCTTATAAGAGCACACAAAAGGGGCGTTGCGGTAAGATTGGGGTTTGATAAAAATGCGATGGAGCATCACGAAAACCGCATGACTCTATACCATAAATTAAGGGCCTACCAATCAAATGGGTCATCAAAAAAGGCTCTCTTTAAAGTTGAGCTTATTGACTCTGTAGGATTAAATCATCAAAAAATTATGACTCGCGATTGGAGTATAAAAAAAGCTTCTGAAGTTATATTTTCATCCGGAAACTTTACTTATTCAGGCATAAGCCCGCTTGGAGACTTAGCTGTAAATAATTTTTCTCATAACTCCTCTAAACCTAACGCCAATAACATGTTGGTTATAAAAAGTTGGGCGCTTGCAAACCTTGTTAATCATGAGCTTACAAAAACAATTGATCTTAAGTTAAGAGGGAAAGCCAGCAAAACAGGCTACCCCTTAAGCGGCACTTACCTGATTAAGGGCCCCAAAGAAGGCTCTTATATTATCGTGGCCTTTTCGCCCAATGGAGGCCTTGGAGACATTAATAACCACATTATCGCTCGAACTATCAGACACACCCAGGGACCCGTTAAAATGTTACAATTTTCAGCCTCTAGTGAAGATGTTTTAGAAGCCCTTAAGGACCGTATAAAAAAAGAGCAGGACTTAGGCCAGCGTTATGACTTTAGAGCCCTTGGAGACATATCAAGCCTCACGCAAAAATGGAGTCTTTTTTTAAAAAAAGCGGGCTATACCCGGCTCTCAAAGGCCGAATCAAAAAAACAGTTAGTACAGTTTGTTGATGCTGATGAAAATGATTTTAGAAGGCTTTTAGGTGAGGCTGAGTTTGAGGACTTAAGGGATAACATACGCTCCCCCAGCGAAAAGTACGGAATGAGCTACATTAAAGGCCCCTTAGGCAAATCTCACCTTATTTCAGTAAAACTACACCATAAGGCGATAGTTACTGGAAGGGCCTTTGTCACCGGCTCTTTTAACTTTAGTGAATCCGCTGAAACCAACCAAGAACAAATCATGGTTGTTGTCGACGAGGACATAGTCAAACAAGCTCACGCTATGTTTGACGGCCTCTGGAGAGAAACCTCTAGAGAAAACTCCATTACTGCTCTCGTAAGAGAACGTGCACATAAAATTAAATTAAAATTCGACAAAGAGTACAAGAAACTCTTTAAAAGTGGAGCCTTATCTTGTGGTCTTTTATTTCAGGGCATAAGGTAAAAGCTCCGAACACCTCTGGCAACAGTTCGCCCCCTCCCCTTTATTTAACTACTTTAAATAGTCCCTTTAGCTTATTGTTTCTTTAAAGATTTGATAAACGACGCTTCTGTTTTAGCGCTGACGGCCTAAAATTTATATAAAAAAAGGCCTCAATAAAGACGCCCTTTTTTCACTTTTACTAATTTTTATTAAAGTTTTTAATTGATCAAATAACGAATTTTTATAAAGGGGCCATGGAACTTAAAGTACAAGTCTTCGTCACTTTTTTTAAATCTTAACTCTTTATTGCGATATCCAATTTCACCGGTGAGTTTTTTTGTAAATTTATATTTGGACGATAATGAAAAGTCATAGGCTCTTGTGTCTGAATCATGAAAGTCTGCAATGCCCGCATAGGCACTTATAACCATTTTCCCTGTGGCCTTCACATTATATCTTAAAGCTATGATCGGGCTTACCCACTTTATTGTAGCCTCCTGTGATCCAAAAAAGCTGTCTCCAATACCGTCTATGTAAACATACTGTGCACCAGCAAAAGCATCTATTGATTCCCTGTCATTGAGTGCCAATTTTACCCACGAGAAGCTCAAAAAGCGCAATTTTAGCATCGGCATCGACTTGAATGTCTCCGTAAGGCGTTTCAGACACTGCCGGGAGGCCCGAGTATTTCATTAAAGAGCCCTCAAATATAATTATTAAACCGTCCTTCTCACCCTCAATAACTATGCTTGCTCCAGCGTCTATGGCCTGAAAGTTCTCGCCGGCGTCAATATCAACTATCGCAGTGCCTTGGTTGGTTTCGTATTCCGCCTCTGCTGAGCTCGCCCATAATAATGGACTGATTTCAACGGCCCACTTTCCACCTTCACTGGGTTCTACTGAGTACTCCTGAATCATAAACTCTGAAGTCTCTTCTTGGTCAGACTCAGCAGCATTAGATTGCATTACTGTAAATACTAATAATAGCGTGGTAATTAAAGACTTCATCACAAACAGCTCCCCTATTAATTGTTTGAAACTTAGTCATATCTTAATATTTACAAGCTCCGCAATAGGTAAATTTTATAAAGGCATCAACCAATTAACGAGCCTAGGCCTTAACCCAACACCGCTCATCTCATTTTTTTTTATAGAAATTACTTGGTCTTTAACAACACTCACTACTTCTATTTTACAAAATGGCCCTTTAAGGGCAGATAGCCCCCCAAAAAAGGGGCCTTTTTGTTATTCGTATTTTATTTATTGGCTTAAAGCTTGGTCAAGGTCTTGAATTAAATCACTCTGGGTCTCTATGCCCACACTAAGCCGAATCAGCGTGTCATCTATACCTAAAGCCTTTCTTTTGTCTGGAGGAATACTTGCGTGAGTCATAATTGCAGGGTGCTCCACGAGAGACTCAACCCCACCTAAGCTTTCAGCTAAAGTGAATACTTTTACATTTTCTAAAAACCGACGGGCATCATTTAGCCCCGACTTAACATAAAAAGTGATCATACCACCAAAACCAGACATTTGTTTTTTTGCTAAATCATATTGAGGGTGTGACGAAAGCCCTGGGTAAATCACACGCTCTACAGCACTATGCCCCTCTAAAAACTCAGCCACCGCTATAGCATTTTTTTGATGAGTCTGCATTCGAACGGCTAATGTTTTTAAACTCCTTAATGCGAGATAACTATCAAACGGCGAGGCCACGGCCCCTGTTGACAGCGTATAAAAAGAAAGGTCCTCGGCCAAAGAATTATCATTTGTTAGCAGCAGTCCCCCTAATACATCGCTGTGACCATTTATGTATTTAGTCGCCGAGTGCATAACAACATCAGCCCCCCACTTAAGAGGGTTTTGAAAGTAAGGACTCATAAAAGTATTATCAACCGCAGTTAGAATTTTACTTTGTTGAGCTATCTTTGATATCGCATCAATATCAGAGATTTTTAATGTGGGGTTCGTCGGCGTTTCCAGCCAAACAAGCCGAGTGTTCGGCCTAATGGCTTTTTCAAAATTTTCAGGGTTTGTCAGATCAACAAAGCTAAACTCTAGGCCGAATTTTCTTAAAACCTTGTCAAAAAGCCTAAAAGTGCCTCCATACATATCATCACCGGCAATTATATGATCGCCCGCCTTAAAGCACTGCATTAATGTTGTCGTTGCTGCACAACCAGAGGAGTATGCAAAACCATGCTCTGCCCCCTCAAGCGCAGCTACACACTTTGAGTAGGAAGACCTCGTTGGGTTGCCCGCCCTTATATAGTCATATTTTTTAAACGTACCCGGGGTAGACTGTGCATAAGTCGAAGAAAGATGTATTGGCGGCATTACAGACCCAAATTCAGAGTCGGGCTCCTGTGCCGTATGAATAGCCTTTGTTTCAAAGCCCATGTTTTTGAATTGATCCATGTTGTCTCCTTGTGCCGAGAGTAGGGGGGATAGTACTTAATTCACTTCCGCGGCATGTAATGTTGTGAGCATTAAATTTAATCTTTCTATTGGATCTTCGATGTACTTAAGACCGGCTTCTTTCATTAATGTTTTAATTAATGTCTCGTTGGGGCTGTCCAAAGAGAGCTCGTCAATCAGCTCTCGATATTTAATGGCCCTTTTTGTGTAGGTATTTGTGCCCTCTGTATCCATCTTCGTCCCCCTTGTCGTATTCAATCAAAAATCAAATATTTAATAGTATCTTTACCCCTTTTTTTATCTCATCGCAATATTCAAAAAAAGTGATTTCCTATAATTTAAGCTCCACACTCACTCTTAAACAAGTTGTGTCAATGCCACTATTGCACTCAAGGCCCATAAGTAATAACTAAACACCTCTAAACGACCTTTTCTAACAAGTTTCAAAACCATAACTAGCCCCGCAAGCCCTGCTAAGTATGAAACCACACCACCCAATACTAACGTTATCAATAGGTCTGAACTCCATGACTCTACATCTTTAAGTTGAATGAGGCTCGCACCTAAAATCACAGGGATAGACATTAAAAAACTAAACAAAGCGGCGGCTCGCCTCTCTACCCCCATGAGCAGCGCTGCGGCAATTGTGGCCCCTGAACGACTGACTCCCGGTGCAATAGCAAGCCCTTGTGCAAAACCAATTATAATTGCTTTTTTAAGGCTTACTTTTTTAATCTGTGAAAGGTCTAGGGTTTTATGACCTGACTCCATGGACTGGCCTTGCCCTGTTTTTCGAGTCATAAACAGTAAACATGCTGTTATAAAAAAACCACCACTCACCGAAAGAAGACTTGAAAATAACGACTCAAATTGATCTTTAAACCCAAACCCTATAATTGCGGTTGGCACGCTTGCGCAAATAATCAAAACAGAAAGGTGCAGGCCTCCTGTTTGCCTTTTTTTAATCGCAGAAACCCATAGATCCGAAAATATTTCTCGAATAGATTTGAAGTACACCGTTATAATACTTGCGACAGTGCCAAGGTGTACGGCCAGGTCAAATATAATGCTATGTTGTTTAATGCCAAGCCAGTGCTGAAACAACACCAAATGCCCAGAACTAGAAACCGGTAAAAACTCTGTCAAACCTTGCACTATACCTAATATTACAGACTGAACCCAATCCAACCAAAACTCCTTTTTTATTTAACGTTCACAACTTAAACCAGTACCTTCATCTAAGCTTAAGTTCATTTTGTATAAAAAAATGTTTTTTGCCAATAAAAGATCTGACTTACAGGCACAACTCACACTTTTATGGGCAATTAACCTGTTTATTTGCTGAATCGAGAGCTTTTTTTCAAATTTTGTGTGCCTTTTGCATATTAAATCTAATATTTTAACCTGCACTTTTGGGCTTTCTTGAAACCGTAAATATTCATAACATTTTTCAGGGAAGAGGCCCTGTTTTTTTTGCTCCTCACAGAGCTTATTAAAGCGATGCTTTTGTGCCAAAAAAAGACGGCTCTTATATACCTGAGCCCTTGTTTTTAAGGCCATAAGGGTTTGTATTCGGTCCATATGACCCAAGGATGGCTCCGCAGCCTGTCCGGCGCTCATAGAACTAAAAAGAATTAATAATATTATTGCCCGCATCATAAACTCCTCATTACATTTTTTAAAATCGGTCCAAATAGCAAAACTAAATAAGAGGGCACCATTAAAAACATCACCGGCAGCATGCACTTAACGGGCAGGGACTGAAGCTTCAGCTCAATTTCGTTATCTATTTGAAGCTCGATCTCAACTTTTAACTGATCCATTCGGTCATAAATAGGTAAACCAGCTAGACCGGCCTCAATTAAGTCAAACATTGCTCTTTGATAGGGGTTCTTAATGCTCCCCTTAACACTCTGCCAACTTTTTCCGTGCTCAATTAGGAACATAGTACGCCTCACCCTTTCACTACTAATGTCGACTTGCTCTGATAAAAACTCGTGAATAGAGCGCCTAAACCCCCAGCCCATCCTAATATAAAACTGTGTTTCACTGATTAGCTTTAAAGAAAACTCTAATTCCTTGATAAGGACCCCCTAATAAGTTGCACAAAAACGATGATTCCCATTAAAAAAAATAGGATTGAAACTAAAAAAAGAGATAGATTGTTCAAAAATCCGTATTTTAAGACAACGAAAATAAATAAAGCGACATACAAAACGCCTAAAACTAGTACTTGTAACCTTAGTTGCAGAGTTATTTGCTTGGACTTATGTCGAAAGTTTTTCTCCAAATGCAGCTTTTGTCTAAAAAAAATAAGCCAATCAACACTTTGATGAGGAACTCGATCAACCTTCTTAAAAAAATCTATTATTTGATTTATAAATATATCTTTGACTACAAATTTGCTTTGTTGCGAAAAAACCACATTCTCCATGATTTTATCTATATTTAGCTGATAATTCCTTGAAAAACTTAGCTTTGCTGTTTCGACAGACCTTCGAAAAGAGTGACCCAAGTGAATTTGCAAAATAATTTGATTTAAAAACATGGGGAATTGGTTTTTAAACTGTGACCTTCTTTTAAATTCCAGTGTCTTTTGCGCGAAAACGACACAAATCAGCGGAAAATAAAGAAAAAATAAAAATAAAACCGCATTTGTAATAAAAAAAATAACATTTAATAAGTTTAGAGCAAGAAAACCAGTGCCAATTTTTGTCAAAGTCGTTTTGTTGTATATTTGCTTTTTACAAAGCCCCTTGTATATCCGAATACCGATCAATAATCCGAATACTGAATGCAGAATCATAAATAAATACATGATTGACCTCCAAACAATAAAAACATGCAAAAAAAATGCTCAAGAAAAACTTTTTTATTGACGAGAAGAGTCACACAGGTAAAATTGTAATTGTAAGCAACAAATGCAAACAACAAAAGAATAATCATCCTAGGAGGATTGAATGGCTAAGGCTAAGAAAAAAGCGACTAAGAAGAAAGCTGCTAAGAAAAAGACAACAAGAAAGAAAGCTAAGAAAAAAGTAGCTAAGAAAAAAGCAACTAAGAAAAAAGCTAAGAAAAAAGTAGCTAAGAAAAAGGCCACTAAAAAGAAAGCTAAGAAAAAGGCCACTAAAAAGAAAGCTAAGAAAAAAGTAGCTAAGAAAAAAGCAACTAAGAAAAAAGCTAAGAAAAAAGTAGCTAAGAAAAAGGCCACTAAAAAAACTACACGTAGAAAAAAGTAATTTAG
>JAUVAX010000021.1 GCA_030591685.1 Pseudobdellovibrionaceae bacterium
GGCTGAATTCAAGTTTCTAGTGCAACTCTTAGCGAAATGAAAAAAGGTCACCCATCTAGTACCTATTTTAGTCGCTAAACAAAAAGATAGGAGTTGCACATGGGCAAATACCAGAGGATGACCTTTGAAGTAAGATGCCAGATACAGGCATATATGCAAGCAGGATATTCAGTCCCGCAAGTTGCTGATTTAGTTGGGTTTAATAAATCAAGCCTGTATCGAGAGCTATCAAGGAATACACCGGGGCTAAGTTATTCCCCAGACAAGGCAACTCGAATAAGCCGTGAGAGAAGAAAAAGACAAGGTCGTAAGCTAAAAATAAAAGGCCGCCTAGAGGGCATAATTATTGATAAACTCATGCAAGGCTGGAGTCCGGAGCAAATCAAAGGTCGCCTCGCTTCCGAGACTGATCTCATGGTAAGTCCACAAACAGTGTACAGCTATATAGAGCGAAACTCTTGTTTTAAACTTACACTTCGCCGAACTCGCCAACGAGGCCGTGGACGCTACTCACAGAGGAGGAATCGATGGTCTAAAAGGCTTCATATTAGCAAAAGGCCTGAAATCGCAAACAACAGAGGAAGAATAGGAGATTGGGAAAGAGATGCCATGTACGGAGCGAACCGACAACAATTACTTGTGTGTACAGACCGAAGGTCAAAATATACAAAGATATCAAAAATAAAAACTCTTACTTCGAGATGGGTAAGTCTTGAAACAAAAAAACTTTTAATATCAACAGGTAAACCTATTCATACGATAACAAATGATAATGGTACAGAGTTTAGAGGCTGCACAGACATAGGAGTGCCAATCTACTACTGTACTCCTATGACGCCACAGCAAAGAGGAACTGTTGAAAATACGGTAGGTTTATTAAGGCAATTTATAACTAGAAGAACCAACTTAAGTTCACTAAATGATGAGCACATACAACAAATAGAAGATTTGATTAACCATCGGCCCAGAAAGGGTCTTGACTACAAGACCCCTTATGAGGTTTTCTATGGAAAATCTGTCGCACTAGTTTCTTGAATCTGGACGGGCACTTGGTGTAGCTTTAAAGCCAAAGCCAAAGCCAAAGCCTACGCGTCATAGTGTTAAAAGTAAAAAAGCCCAAAGTTAACAAAAATTGAGCTTTAATATTTGTTTAGCCTTTTATGTTTGATCAAAAGTCTATGGCGACTAATTTTGCCTTGAAGGTCAATTCATTTGGTGTTTCATATATGTTTTGTAGGGGCATGGGTTTTAATTAGGGGTAATGATGGATAATTCTATTGAGAGCGCGCCAGTGGCTACATTTAAAGGGTCCCAAGTTGGAGTGGATTATAACTTAATTGCACGTGAATTTTTAAAAGCCCTTCGAGGCGATCTTTCGCAAAGGGATTTAAGTGCACGTCTAGGGTTTAGTTTTAACCAAGTCGGAAAGTGGGAAAGCGGCCATAAACAAATTAAGTGGACAGATATAGTTAGCGTAATCCAAGAATTAAATATTGATTTATTGCACCACTTTCATTGTTTTTTTACATTTATAGATAAGCCGAGAGACATTACAGATATATCAGGGTTGTTAGAGCAAATATGCTCAAACTACCAGGCCGAAGACAAACGATATGCTGAGCTTGTCAAAAAATGGAAGGCGAGGAGTTCCTCCCCGGGGCTTGTTGATTTTTTACAAATCTTAGATTTTCAATCAGGGATGTTGATAGGTTGGATAATGTCATTTGTTGACGTTAATAAAATCGAGAGCCTTTCAGTACGTTACGAAGAATTAATGGTTAGGATTGGCCTAGTTAGGGACAACCCTCAGGTGATTTACGTAAACGCAGCACTGCAGTTACAGTCGTATAAACAATTAGATCATCACGACGAGCAAATATTAACTGAACATGCTTGTTGTACTATTTCAGACCTAAGAAGAACACTTTTAGATTTAGTAGAGAATAAAATTATTTTTTTTGACGGCAACAAATATCATCCCTGTGGTTTTGACTTTAGCTTCTCTTCGCTCCGTCATCCAAATCTTAGAAAATTTATTAAATATACAACGCAACTAGCAGGCGAAAAGTTCCCAGAAAAACTAGGGGTTGTCGATTATAGTAAAATAAAAAATGCCGCCCGTGCCTCAGCGCATGTGACAGCTCTCTCGTCATCAGCGTCGTATAAAATCGACAAGCTTTTATCAAAATTTCATAATCAGGTCCAAGATATAGTCAAAAAAGATAAAGAACAAAAAGACCACGTTCAGATAATGATTTTTCATAGTTTTGCCTCAAATATAGCAGACAAATCAGAGCTTTAGGTTTTTAAAAGTAAAAATTCTTAGGGCCTTTTTTGGGAGTTTGAGATATCTAAAGTGACCTCAGAGATTTGTTTTTTGGGGGCACGCAAAAGGACTTTGTCAGTGCTGGGCAGTCCTACACGAAACATCCATGTCGGGGTTTCGTTGTCGTCCCAGTTAAAATATTTTTTTAAACCCCTGTGGTTTTTTTTAAAAAGATTAATAAATTTTGAGCTCATAATTTTGGGTGGTGCTTTGCTGGCAGTAGCGGTGACGCCAAAAGGTGTTATGGTCATGGGCTGCGCACTGATGCCCTCTTTAGTCAAATTTAACCAAAAATAAAAGCAACGGTGCCCGGTATTAATAAAGGCCTCTGTTGATAGATCTTTTTGGGTAAAAAACACTAGCTGACCCGTGTTTTTTAAAATGAAACGGGTTTTTAAACGGGACATGGTTTTCAAGTAAAGGGGCCAAATAATGTTTACAAGCCAAGGAAACCTTCGAAGAAGTCTTAACTGCATATTTTCAGAGAAGCTTAAATTTAAGTTGGGGGCCGTTAAACCCTGGGTCGCAGTTATGATTTCTTTTTTTGTGAGTTTAAAGGTTTCAACAATATCCTTAAACACTTGTGGTGTTTTGAAAAGGTAGTCTTCACTAGTTGCGATAATGCGATTGATTTTAGCGCTAGGGTTGGCAAAGTAAAACTCGCCATTACTAATTTTAGGGTGAGACGTTAACGACAAGAGCTTTTTAGAAAGCTCTTGCGATGGGCTTTTAAAGCTTCTTCGGTCCGTGAAGCGATCATGTAGCGCCCTTACCAAGGGGCTGAGAGTTCGTTTTTTAGAAAAAAACTTCACAGTAAGCCACGGGAGAGCTTCGTTTGAATAGTCCTTAGAGAGTTGACGGATCGGAGACATATTCATTTTTGAAGTTTCGATATTAAGAGCCTCAATGAGGCAGCCAAGAGAAAAAAACGAACCTTGGTTATTATAATTTAAAGCATGTCTTCCGAGTGCATCTAGGTGGTAAACTTCTAATACGTTTTCAATCCACTTAAAACGAAAGGGCTGTGCGTTGTCCCCAGTAGGGATACATTGGGCGGCGGTGATTATGGCTGTACGCTGCTCATCAGTAAGTGAGCAAGGCGTGAGTTCTAAATTAATAGACGCATTACTTTGCATTACTTGTGACATAACTCCCCCTCAATCTAATGGTAGCCTAATGCACTCCTCGATAACTGGTAATTTACTTAATGTTTCCATATTTGCTATGGCAGTGGTTAGAAATAGAGACATTCAATCGTGTTACTTTTAAGTTAAGATCTTGCAAGGGTGGGGCCAGATAGCACAATAAATGCTCCTGTAAGTATTCGAATATATAAAGTATTTTATGGTTAATAAATTTTGAATCAGATTCGTACGTATAACTACAACGTAATGATAAAAATTTGTACAGACAGTCGTCTCGTTTTGGTATTTTTATGTGCTCAACTCAACGGTGTCCATATCAAGGGGTAGGTTGATGCTTATTATGGGGCCTCTTATAGGTAAGGCACATTGTAATTTAGATATGGCAATAATTAGGGGGTGACTATGAGTAGTAACTCATAGTTTACAAGGCATTTAGTAACACGCGGGTTTGAGAGGTGTAACTGTTCAGATTCAAACGGCCATCGCAACGCCTCTTATAGTACTTCTTCGGCGGGCGACCTGTAGTCTGGGGTTTTTTAAGCGTAGATAATGCCTTGAGTCCGAAGATCAGTGCTGAGTTTATAATGGTTGCTTCACAATGAGGCCTATTGATAGGATTTTATGAGTTATGAAACCAAGTATCTATGAGCATACAAATTACCGCACCTATTTGCAGGCCTTTGTCAGTTTTAAAAAAGCCAAGCAGCCTCAGTGGACCTACGGTCAGTGGGCAAAGGCTTTAGGTTTAAAGGCGACAACATCTATTACTATGGTGCTCAATGGTCAAAGGCAACCCGGTGAAGGGTTAGCTCGATCATTAGCCTTGTACTTTAAATTCGATGAGAACGAGCAACACTATTTTTACAACTTGATTCAACTTTCTAAGGCAGGGACCGAGAGTCACCTCAAGGAAATTTTAAAAAAAGAAATCACCCTTCACGCCGCTAGAGAGTCAAAAGACGTTCTTGATCCCAACGTATTTACAATGATTTCTAATTGGTATTATTTAGCCATTCGCCAAATGGCAAAGACTCCCTATTTTAACCCCAGCGCTAAATGGATTGTTAATTCACTTCGGTTTTCAATCACTGAAAAAACCGCTGAACATGCGGTGAGGACGTTAAAAAAATTAAAACTACTGGCTGTAGACAAAAACGGAAACATAACCCTAAGCAAGGCCCCTGTTTCTACTGAAAACGATGTGGCCAGAGAGGCCTATAAGATTTATCACGAAGAGGTCACGAAGCTGGCATTAAAAGCCATTCGAACAATACCCGTTCATGAAAGGCAATTTAGAGCCCTGACCCTGCCTATATCAAAAAATCAATTGCCACAGGCTAAAGAGTTAATCCAAAAATTTGCAGATGATTTTGATAAACTGTTGTACTGCTCTGAAGGGGGTGAGATTTATCATTTAAACCTTCAACTGTTCCCTGTGGCCAGTTTAAACAATGATCAAAAAGGGGCCAAAGAGCTATGAATATTATATTAAAAGTATTTATATTTATTATGATGCCACTGATGGTTTTTTCAAGTGAGGGGGGCGATCAGGTAGGTAATGGCGGTGGCCTCGGGGAGCAGAATGTTTACTACGGGTTTATAAATCTAAAAAATATTTATCTTTTCTGCTTGAAATCAGATCAATGTTTGTCTAATAAAAAAGAGAAAGCTCTGCTTACAAAAATTTATAATTCACTAGATCAAGAGTATAAAGGAACAGGTATATTAAGGTTTCTATCAGGTCATGATCGACCAGATATATTTAAAATTAATGGTCAATTCAAAGCTGCAGTGACGGGCAACAAGGTTGGCGATATAATTTATATAAACACAGATCGTTTGTATAAAAAAAATCATCAAGGGTATGTTGAGCCTGTTGGCATTGGTTCTGCGATGGGCCTTTTGACCCACGAGCTTGGGCACCATCACAATATTTTGGAACATGACTTTTTAGAACTACTAGGCTCTCGAATTAGAGCATTTTCAACTTTTTCAATGACCCAGCTTTATGTTGATAACTATCTTGATGGAACAAATATACGATCCCCACTTTTAAAATTAACAGGTATTCATAAGCAGCTCATAACAGGGCGTTATTTAGATGGCGCGCAAAGTTCATTGTTATTTGCCGATGAAAATTTTTTACATGACTTAACCCCATGGGTTAGTGATGCAGTTAGTGTTTGCCCTCGTTTTCGAAACAACCCTGCAAGTAAAAACATAGGTTATCGGTTATTTGATATTAAATGGGGTGATATGTATTATAGGGACGGCAGTGAGGCACACCGTACTTACGTAATTACCTCAAGGGTTGAACTTTTTTGTGAAGATAACGTTGATACAAGTTATCCAGTTAGATTTGATACCTCTCGTAAGTTAATCATTAAACTACCCATTGAATATACGTATAAAAGAAACTCTGGAGTGTTGAATTCATATTGGGGCCTGAGGAGAGGGCTTATCCAGGTAAAGTTTGCTTCAGATGAGTTAAAGTTGGGACCCTTTTTTTAGAAATAAGCTTTGCTGGCACACCCCCCCAAATTTCACCAGGGCCTATGTGAGTGCCCTTTAACACGACAGCGTTCGCTGAGACCAGGGCGTCGTCATCAATCACGACTCCTTGAAATACAATTGCTCCCGCACCAATGGTGACGTTATTGCCAATTTTTATTCGTTGATAGGAGAGGTGACTGTTCTCTAGCGCATGAGGTATAAGGGCGGCTTGGTGACCCACAATACAGTCTTCACCAATCTCAACAAAAAGGCCATCTTGTACAGACCCTGAACTATATGAGTTTCGCCCCATCTTAGTGCCCAGGCCAAGTAAAATGAGTTTTGATATGGGGAGAGGTAAAACATGACTTTTTAGAACAGGTATAAAAAAAACAAGATAAAACAGGAGGTGAATATGGTGAGAAAACTCCTCTTTAGAGTTTACCCGAATATTACCCGTAGGGATGGGCCAGAAAAATAGAAAAGTACGATATGTTATGATTGAAAATATAAAACTAAGTATAAGAGTAAGGAGAACTGTTGCTATTGGCCGATACATGCCAAGCTCCAACTGACTGAGCCCTAATAAAGTAAGTGTAATGCCACCTAAAATAATAGCTGTGGACATAAATAAAAAGCATACTATTTGTAATAAACTAACCTTTCTCACCTTAGACCTCTTAATTTATAAAGCTTATATGAGCACTCACTAATATTGTATTGTAAGGTTTAGGTTTATAACAGCGACCAGACATAAAAACCGTGAGCAGGTGTGCTCACAAGAGTGATCTTAATAGTTTAAACTACATAATTTAATGCGTAAGGTATACAGCACCGTTGACCTGAGCCCTCTTTAAAAGAAAAAAATAAGCAGTGCCAGGGCCGCTGACCTACTGGGCGTTATTATGGTCTATGGCCATTTGAATACAGTTTGGGATATAGTCTTTAGAAACTTGTTTAAAAACCCCATTTTGTGAATAAATATGTTTATAAAAGTATGAGTTGCTACATATTGATAAGATCAAACTTTCGTGCCTGTTACTGAGCGCCCTTCTTAAAGAGTCATTCATTAACGTACAGTTTTCGGGAGTGGGCATATATAAATGCAAGACCCTTTTGGATTGACCATTCTCCATATTAGTAGAGTTGATATTTAGGTATTGAGAAACACAGGACACTGAGTATTTATAGCTCTCATCAGGCTCAGACCCACCGCCACTCATGCGCCTTGAGACCTCATTAAGTAACTGGCGGTCGGAGGCTTCTCGCAAGCACCTCTGACCATTGTTAGCAAAAAGAGTTTGAGTTAAAAATAAAGTAAAAACTAAAATTAAAAGGCTTCTCATCGGTATCCCCTCCCCAAAGGTCAGTGCTTTAAGTTAAATTTTTATCACAAATTTTAAGGCCAATACAATTTAATATTTACTTTAATGACCTCTCGCCACTAATGTCTGCTTGTTTTTAGGTCATATTTGTTGCCAAGTCGCTAGAGAGAGGCCTGAAGGCATCAGCGTCTGAGTGGGACTTTTTTTTATGGATTATTGTTGTTATGGGGTACCATGTGACAGAGATCATGGATTAAAGATAATATTTATTTTTACAAATGAGGTTTGATTTTATGCTTATCGGTCACTTTGCTGTTGGTATGTGCGCTAAAAAGGCGAGCCCCAGCGTAAACTTAGCTGTTTTTTTTATAGCCGCACTTTTTGTAGACTTAATATTTCCGATATTTGTATTATTAGATATTGAGCATGTTTCAATAGATCACTCTATAACCCCGGTAGTGCCGTTTAACCTTTCACACTACCCCTATTCACATAGCCTTCTTATGTCCGTTGTTTATAGTTTATTGGCTTTTATATTGTGTACTAAGTGGTTTAAATCTAAAAAAATTAGTTTTATAGTCGGACTCTCTATATTTTCTCATTGGATTTTAGATTTTATAACTCATGTGCCGGACCTCCCCATCACATTTGGTGACTATAAAGTAGGCCTAGGGTTATGGAACAGTATTTGGGGTACAATTATTATTGAAGGCAGTCTATTTATTATAGGTGTTTATTTTTATCTAAAAAGTAAACCTGGATTTAATAAAAAAAGAAATATTATTTTCTGGAGTATGATTTCTCTATTATTAGTGGCTTATTTTTGGGGGATATTTGGCCCCAAGCCGCCAGAAAATATTCCTGAAAGCGCCATCGCCTGGGCGGGGTTTTCTATATGGATTATTGTTATCATGGGGTACTTTGCAGATAAAAAAGAAACCTCTAAGCTAACGTAGTTTTAGAGACTTTAAATAAGTAATAAGGCCCTTAGGGTCATCAGTTATAATGGCGTCGACCCCAATTTTTATTAAGTAGTCCCATGACGGCTTGTTGTTCGCCGTCCAGGGGGCAACGAGGACCCCGTTTTTATGCAAACGTTTGACCATACCTTTAGTAATCCAATACTGATTTGGCGATATATAATCGGCATCAATGGCTTTTGCCGCCGCAACTAAGTCCACCATAGACTCGTGGGTGAGTTGGCTAATTTTAATTTTGGGCTCTAATTTTTTGACCCACTTAAGGGTTCGATAATCAAAAGATTGCACGATGACTCTTTTGCTCATGCCGTGGCGCTTTATTTCATGAACGAGTAGCTTGGCAAAATCTTTTGGCGAGGGGCTTAAGTGCGGTATAGAGGGTTTAATTTTTGTTTCAATATTAAACTGTACCGTTTTTGCAGTATTTAGCTTTGAGTTTTTTACTAAATCAAAGACCTCAGAAAGTGTGGGTATTTTTTGCCCAGGTTGCTTTACTTGATTTTTAAATCGAGGGTTTATGAGGCTTCCGCAATCATAAGTTTTAATTTGCTTGAGCGTCAGGCCCCTAATAGCAACGGGAGCTTTAAAACGCTTTTTTTGATCATCCAGGCAAATAACGGGGTCAACAAACGGGTCATGTGAAACCACAAGCTTGTTATCTTTAGTTACAGCGAGGTCAAGCTCTATAAAATCAACCCCAACATCAAGGGCGTAGCTAAAGGCCGATAAAGTGTTTTCGGGGCGAACGGCCCTGGCTCCTCTGTGTCCGTGGACACTGATTTTTGCAGCAGCATTAAAGTTTATAGTTAGCAAAAAAAAGGTGCAAAACATAATAGTTTTAATTTGTTTCATAAGGCCTCTTTAGAGTTACTTTTTTGTTGATAAATTTTGCTCATACTCATCGCCGCAATAGTTGAGAACAGAGCACACGCGATGAGTAAATAAAAAACACTCGCCCAGCCAAACTGATCTGACATATAACCAGTGGCCCAAATAGAAACAGCGGCTCCTACGTACCCAAATCCGTCAATTAATCCGGTGCATGTCCCGGCCCCTCGGGTGCCAGCGATATCAAGAGTTAAGCAACCGCTGCTCATCGAGTATGGCCCCAGAAGAAAAAACCCAGCCAGGCCCGAAAGAGCCACAATGATCCACTGGCTAGAATGATCACCCAGGGTAAATATGGCCATGAGTACTAAGCTCACAGTAAGGGCGGCGAGCATGATCCACATCATGCGGGCGCGATCACCATTTTTAGCATGGTTATCCGTGTACCAGCCTAAAAATATAGTACCCACGCACCCAGCAAGGGGGAACATGGCAGATTTAAAAATTGCATCTGTTGAGTCCAGGCCAATATCAGTGAATAACTGAGTCGTCCAAAAGAAAAATATTTGCCTTAGTATTGTGGTGAGAACACTATAGACCAATAAAATATGAAACAGGCGCATTGAAAACAAAGAGCGCATCACGTCGAGCGGGTTCACTGTTTCTTCAAGAGTGTCGTCATCTAACTCAATTTTTGCCAGGGCCTTTTTATTTGAAGGGGGGAACTCCACACCTGGGTAAACTTTATGTGGCGAAGACTTTGAGGCCAAAAAAGACCAAATAAAAACAACAAATAAAATACTTGCAGGTATAAAAAACACATACTGCCACCCGTAACCAAGGCTAATTATAGTCCCAGCAAGGAGGGTCGAAACAACCCCGCCAAATTGAAAGTTAAGACTAATAAACCCCATGATGGTCCCGTTTTTTTCAGCCGGGGTCCAAGCGCCCACTGTTTTTGCGAGTCCACCCCAGCCCATGCTTAAAAAATAATGACCAAACGACCAGGCAATAATAAACCAAATAAGTGTAGAGCCTTGAGCAAACATTAGGTTAGCAAAAATAGAGCCAATCATGCCGAGTAAAAATATTTTTCTCCCCCCCACTCGGTCACTCAAGGGGCCATTTACAAACTTACCAATGGCGTAAACAATTAAAGCGGTAGATCCAATAGCGCCTAGGTCTGTATTTGAAAACCCAAAGGTCTCTTTTAATAGCGGCAGTGCTGCGGAAATATTTTTTCTGCACAAGTAGTAGCCTACATAACCAAATAACATGACAGCATAGGTGCTCAGTTGCCATCTTTTAAGGACGGTGGCTTCTTTTGGTGTGGGTTGTCTTAGCATAAGGCCTCTCTATGCTCTGGGGTAGTAAATCAAATCAGATTAAGGGGGGGGGATCCTTCTGAACATACCCCTTTTAAAAGCGCCCCTAAATTTTTAATAATTGAAATGTACTTAATTCCATTAATTACACAGAGCAAAATCATTAGGCCACGATTATTGAAGATAATTGTAAAACTTATAAGGATTTGAAAGTTGATGATTGCACGGCTGTATATTTCATACAAAAAAGAACATGTGAGTTTACTACAGTAAGTTCTCCACATGTTTTTAACATAATGATCTTTAGAGCAGAGGTTGGTTGAGTGTGCATAAGTGAATTTTTAATTTAAGTCTATTAGCTGGGTCACATTTTAATGCTCATTTAAAGTTAATTTAATTAGGGTTGATAGAGCGCCAAGTTTTTTGAGTTTTTAAGCGCTCTATTTGTTGCTCAACCATCCAGTTAAAGGGGGTTAGTAAATGATCATGCTCTCGATTTTTTATGTTAAACCCCTGGCTGGGGCCCAGCAGCTCAATAATGTGGTGCACGGCCTCGAGAGTAGAGTAACACATGGGGCTTGGTTGTTTTCGAACGCGTATATTTGAGGGTTTAACAGGAGTAAAGCAAAAACGAGGCAGGGCGTTTAAATTTGGGCTTCTCGTCATCATTTTACCAGCATTAGACCATGTGCCATCGAGGACAAAGACTCTTAACTTTCGAGAGCTTGTAAAGCGATTGGACCTTTCTGTGTCAGATAAAGAGGTGACATCTATAGAGCTTTCACCGCGAGCGAGAACAATATTATTGTAACTCTTATCAGCAAGCAGGCGATTGACCGTAGGACAGTTTGAAAACTCACTGCCCCTTATAATGTGTGAATTTTTAAGACTTAAGTAAGCCATGCGGCCCGTGGCAATTCTTCGACGTGACTCAATAGGGTGTATGAGTACGACGAACTCTATGTTTGGGTCAAAAGGAGTTATTTTTTCACAAAAACAATTAAATGAGGGCTGCCAACAGTCAGTACAAATGGTGCGCAAAACCTTTTTTAACTCAACTTTTGGAGGAGCTGTTCTTTGAAGCAAAGGCGCCATCATAAATAAAACTCAAAATACGAAGATTTATTATAACCAAACGTAATTGGGTGAAAAATTTTTTTAAAAACCGCAAGGTGAGTTATAATTAGGGATCTCCTGATCAACGCTGGTTTGTACAGGCAGGTTACTTTTATTTTACAATTATAACAACCTCATACTTTAGTAAGTCTTCTCTATGCCGTGCCCCAGAGATTAAAGCCACGACCCTAAGTGGTGTAGTCATTATTAGGGTTAAAAAGAGTTATAGATGTGCGTCGAGTTATTTTTAATCTTTATAAAAGGTTCTGGGATTTCCATTAAGTATTACATCGCGCCCGTTGGGGTGAGGAGTAGTTTCAAAATTAAAAAACCTTCTATATAAACGTGCGTGCACTTTAGATGTTATTACATATATTTGTTTTACTTCGTCCTCAGCGCGGTAACTGTTTGCAACCACCTTAAAAAGCTCTCCGAGCAGTTCAACATCCTTTTGGTTAGTTACGGTAAGCCGACCAAACTCAACAACTTTACCCCCATGACGATCAAGATTTATGGTTCCTTTAGAGGCGATCTCTATAGGTAAAAGCTCCTTGGCATTTTTTGACTCTACAATGGTTATGCCTCCGGTAAAATTTGAAGGTCCTTTTGGTGGACCTCGACTGGTGATTAATAATTTTGAGCGAGTAGCCACATGGTTACTCTCATCAATAAACTCTTTTATTTCCTCAGGGGTGAGACTTAATTTTTTTGAATATGTATCGCTAACATAGTCCCAGTACTTTTCGGGGATCCCTTTGTATTCAGATTTATCAATTAAACTCTTTTTAGATAAATCAATGTACGTAAACGTTTTATTGTCTTTAAGCGTACGAAATTGATAGCCTACAGTTTTTTTGGGCAAAGTATTCAGGGGGTGTTTTGTGACTTGGATGACCATTTCATCAACACTCCATGCCCGATTAACTCCTGAAAATTGAGGCTTTAAATTATTTCTTTTAATGATCCCGACCATTTTGGATAAGCCAGGTGATGCAGCAACACCCGCAAGTCCTATGGTTTCGATTGTTGTTTGTATCAAAGCATCTGATTTGCGCTCTAAGCACTCATGATAAAGCTCAGTTGAGACGGAGCTTGAGACCCTAAGGGCGTTGAGTTGTCGACATTCAGAATTTACAGAGGTTAAAATATTATAATTCTTCATGCCATACGCGGCCTGTAATGCTGTCGTGGTCTTAGTAGATCTCGAAAAGCGAGCCAGAGAACTTAAAACCTTCGACCCCGTACTGACGGTTTTAATTAGTGCCGGCGCACCAGCAGATGCCAACATAATAACAGCTGTGCTGGTATTGATAACGGTTTTTACGGTTTTAATATTTTTTTGTGCCGCCATTAATCGACAATAGCTATTTTGATCCTTAGAATCTAGTTCGTTTGACAACGAGTAGGTTTCTGCGGCCGCCAGAACCATTGGGTATTTATGAATAACTTGCTCCAATAAGTGTGGCTTACGGGAGGTCCTATCAAAATTTAAAGGGAGCATCTTAGCTTTTGAATAGGCAACTTTAAGTTCAGCAAGATTTTTATAAAACTCAGCGAGAGCACTATTTAAGTGGCCCTTAAACGTGTCCTCATTAAAACTTGAACCTTCATTAGAAAAAAATGAAGAAAGCTCGTTGGATGCCAGGATGGGCTGCTGAATTAAAAAGGCAGAAATTAAATTATCGGCCATTTTTTTTTCGTCTTCGAGATCTAAAATCCATCCTCTTGGGCACTTCATTCTTTTTCTACAGGTGTCTTCTTTTTTTTGCAAAATATGACGTTGTTTATAAAGTTCTTTTAACGTTTTTGCGGCCCCAATAAGTGGCCTTAGTTGTGGGGGCTCAATTGTTTTGTCCCCGTCTTTAAATGAGAACATAGGTGCAATATATCGCTTAACGGGCGCATACTGCTGGGCTACCCGATCTAAAGACTCAAGCGAGTATTCAATAGTTTTTTTTATAAATAAAAGGTCTTTTAAATCATTAGGTAGCGTCAGCGTAGCGGGACTCTCTTCGCTACAGGTAGACGCAGGGCAATCGACGCCCCAGGCCTCATTCAGTGAGAACAGGGTAGACATAGTTAGAGTTACTAGGGTAATAAATTTTAAAAAAATCATATTAGCGCCCTTTTTTGTCTAGTCACGGCATCGAAGTGTAAGGCCAATAGTCTAATTATAATACAAAGCTTATCTTTGCGTGAAATTAACACTCAGAAAGTAAGAGACGCTTGGTTATTTATGCCATGTAGGCAGAGAGGTTTTATAAAAGTAATAAATATCAAAGGGTTACAGCCACGAATTTTAAGGGGTAGTTTGAGGTGATAATGGTTAAACGTCTCAAGTTGAGCCAGTTAACTAGGGCAGAGAGGCTCAGTGTTAGTTAAGTATTGTTCAGTGAGTTCTTCAATGAATGAAACATGGCTGCTGTTGATTTCTTTCCAGAGCCTGTTTTTGCTCCAACCATAGCCCCACTTAAAGGGGAGGCCTGTGCGAGGGCCACCAGATATTCTGACAGCTCTGTAGTATGAGTAGGCCGTGAGTGTTGAAGCCACGGTCTTCATGCAAGCATAAAAAGTTTGATCGGCATTGAGCCGGTCTGACTCTGATCCGCCTAACCAGTAGTTATAGTCGTGTTGTATGCAGCATGGCAGGTAGGATTTTTTGCTAGTAAGGCTTGAATCAGGAGAAATACTACACCCATCAGTTTCAAAGGGTTTTAAATAGTTATCAGAGGGCTCCTCTATAGGCTCGACGGTTTTTGCCATCTCAAGTCTTTTTTTGGCGGATTCAATAATTCTGGGGAGTGCTTTGCAGTTATAAATAACATCGATGTCATTTTCTGCCGAGGCGATATTTATGTAAATAAAATGAATCATTAAATAGTAAATTAAAATTTTCATAAGCATCGATCCGAGTCTAAAAAATAATAATGAATAAGAACACTAACATAAGTTTAGACTCTGTGAGCTGTAAACACGGAAAAGATGAATTATTTATATGTTTATCGATAAGCTGAAAGGATTCTGCGCCCCGGCGGTCATTTGACAGCAAGAGGAGACCCCATGGATTGAAGGGTTTTAACAGGGTTACACTACGGTGGGGAGGGGCATACCTTCAACATATTGACAAAAGGCTTTTGAGACCTAATATTAAACGAGCACCAGGTTTATTTAAAAAGGACTTAAAAAAATGAAAACACTAAAAACCTTTAACCCCTCAACAGGGGATTTAATTAAAGAGCTAGAAGTCACCACAGACAAAGAAATTCAAAATATAGTTTGTCGGTCAAAAGAGGTTCAAAAATTTTGGGGTGCAAAAACAGTTAAAGAGCGTGCTGATTTAATAGTAAAATCCTATGAGGGCATTGAGGCACATAAACAAGAGCTTGCAGATTTAATACACTTAGAGATGGGTAAAACCCCAGTCGAGTCTTTAAGAGAGGTAGAAATTTACATTGGGGGCATTAAAAACATGGCCCTAGAGGTAATAGATGCCCTTAAGCCCTCTGAAAAAACTGACGGTAAGGTAACCACAACAACCTACCACGACCCCCTGGGTGTTTGTGCAAGCATCACCCCTTGGAACTTTCCTTTAGGCATGCCCCACACCCTTATGATGCCAAGCTTAATGGCTGGTAACACGGTTATTTTTAAACCGTCTGAAGAGGTCCCTTTAATTGGTATAATGTACGCAGAGATATTAAATAAAGTTTTACCAAAAGATGTTTTAACCGTCGTTATTGGTACAGGTGATCAAGGTAAAAAATTGGTCGAATCTGATGTGCAGTTGATTACTTTTACAGGCTCTCAAGCGACAGGCAAACATATATTAGAGCATGCGGGTAAAGATTTAAAGCGAGTGCTCCTGGAGCTTGGTGGTAAAGACCCATTAATTGTACTTGAAGACGCTGACCTAGGTGCGGCCGCACAGTTTGCGGCCGCGAATAGCTTTAGAAACACCGGTCAGGTGTGCGTGAGTACTGAGGTGATTTATGTTTTAGAATCTCAGGAGAGAGAGTTTTTAGAAAAATTAAAAAAATACACCGCCGACATTCAAGTGGGCTCTATGATACATAAAAAACAACGAGATCATGTGCTAAAGCAGGTTACAGGTGCCTTAAGCGCCGGAGCACAACTTGAGTACGGCAACCCAAAGGCTGAAAAAATACAGCCGATAATTTTATCAAAACTGACTCCCGATATGGATATTATGATTAACGAAACCTTTGGCCCGGTGGCCTGTGTGGTAGCTGTTAAGACCCCTGAAGAGGCCGTAGAGTTAGCAAACAGACCTAACTATGCTTTAGGGGCCGTTGTGTTTGGGGGAGATCTTGAAGGGGCTAAAAAAATAGGTCGCCAATTGAAGGCCGGCATGGTGGGGATTAATAAAGCCTCCGGCGGGGTAAAGGGCAGCCCCTGGGTCGGTGCTGGCCAAAGTGGTTATGGTTTTCACGGCTCTGCAGAGGGGCACCGGCAGTTTACTCAACTCAGAATTCTAAGTGCTCCCAATATATAAAAGGTTTAAATTTTAGTAAGCATCAAAAAAAAGTAAAAAAAATTTTAAACACTAAAACAAATTAAAGCTCTATTCATCTTGATTTTGATTTAGTGTCTTGAACTCTTCATATTGATCTATCATAAGTAGGTTCATCTAAATTTAGGACTAAAGTTCAGTATGGTTATCTCCGAATAATACATCGTAGTTTTTTTGAGACGCCAAATCTCAAGAATGTTCAATGCGGTACGTTTAAGGAGGTTTTAATGTTAAAAGGTGTCAGTAATTTAATTAGTTTTTATTTTATTTATCTCGGTTATTTTTATTAGTTTTCAAAATTGTGGCGGGGGGTTTCAACCGCCTGTAGAGTTTTCATCTTTATCCTCAAATGGTTTAAGTAACGAAGTCAGTATTAAAAATATAAGTGTTGATCAGTTTCTTACTGTAGGTGCCACGCTGGACTTATTTGTAACCTTAAACAATGCCCCGTCCGATGTTACTTATGTTTGGCAAAAGGGTTCTGATGATATTGACTCGAGTACCAGTAATACTCTCTCCGTCGGATCTGTTGTAACTTCTGATGCGGGCCCTTATAGTGTTAATGTATTTTCTGGAGGCGAACTTTTAATTGAGAGCCAAGATATTTCAGTATATGTTGTATAAACAGCTGTGACTTGTACTTCTTATTTATTCCCAGTCGATAACAATGGGATTATTACATGTGAGCCTCAATTGATCAACTGTGACCCTCAAGATTCAAACTCTAATTATTTACAAAACATGGCTTCATGTGTAGAGATTTTAAATACAACGACAGGGAGCCTTGATCTTGTGAGCTTTACTTGTGACAGTGGTTATGCTGTTGATACTGCGACAAGCACATGTAGCTTAATAACGCAGTATTTTATATTTTGGCCCCCCTCAAACTATAATTGAGGGAAGCGAAATAAATTTATCCATAACAGTATCAAATGACCCGGGGGATTTAACTTATCATTGGGTTGGCCATGGCGCCGAATTACAAACAGGCACAGAAAGTACATATCAAAAGTCAGGGGCTGTTGTTGCCGACACTGGTAATTACTATGTTGAGGTTCATAATTCGTTAGGCTTATTGTTGAGGAGTGAGAATGTCTTAGTCAGCGTTGTTACTGGGTCTGTGAACGGCCCTTCAAGTCAGACTTTTAATGCGAGTACAGGCCTGTGTGTAAACAACACTGTTGATTGCTCTGGTGAAGTCGGCATGTCGACCTGTATCGACACTTTTAATACAACAACTAATGTATATGATCGAACCTACACCTGTGGCTCTGGGTACATACAAAACACCACAGCTGGCACGTGTGAGCTTATGCAAGCTCTAAGTGCGCCGACATTTAGTTTATCGGCAGGCACATATGCGCCTGGTCAATCCCTTGTAATATCAGGCCCCCCAGAAGCTACTATTAAGTATACAACTAACGGGAGTGACCCCGCTTGCTCGGGCTCAAACACGTATACTTCACCCCTTACTATAAACACAACCCAAACAGTAAAAGCAATCGCTTGCAAAGCTGGTAGCAGCCCCTCTTCAATTGCAAGCACTGGGGAGTATATAATTTCAACCGTTACTTGTGCATGGAGAAAGGATTACATTGGTCAAGCGTCAGATCCTGCGCCTGTTGGGACGGTTATGTATGGTTTTGCAGGGTACGTTGGATGGAGTGATGAAGTCGGTACCACGACTCCAAGAGATTCATTTGTCCAGTGTACTTATCATGGTGTTTATGTGGCGGGGTCGTGGGACGAAGGGTGGCCCTACAGGACTGATTTTATATGTAGCGCAGATGGTAAATGGTATGCGCAGCGTGCGTATTATGCGGTCGCAGATAATTGTGCATCGGTTCCAAACTAACCTCTGTATTGAAGCCTGCAATGATATTAATTACTGTGCATCAGTGTTGCGATTAAAAACTGACTCTGATCCAGTGGCACACGTTGATGAATTTTACTGCAGGTCATAATGTGCAGAGCTCTATCCCTGGTTTATGAGGACAAAAGAGCGACGAAACAAAAATTACTATTTTATTGGTAAAAAATGTTGCAAAAGTATAAATCAGGTATACTTTTAATTTATGACAATTATTCCGATCCTTGGATTTAGCGAGCCTTTTAACTCCATCACCCACCTTCTTGGTGCCGTGGTGTCATTTGTGGCCGCCTATTTTTTGATCTATAGGGGGCGGGGCAATAGTAATAGGGTCATTGGGTTATTAATTTATTCATTTTGTCTTATATTTCTTTTATCAATGAGTGGCGTTTATCATTTGTTAGAAAAAGGCGGCGAGGCCAATTACGTTTTACATGTTCTTGATTATACAGGCATATTTGGGCTTATTTCGGGGACATTCACACCCATACATATAATTTTATTTCGAGGCCTGCATAGGTGGTTAGTGCTTGTTATTGTATGGACGCTTTCAATCACGGGGCTAACATTAACGGCCGTGTTTTTTTCGCAAATACCACAAGGCTTTAACTTAAGTGTATTTTTGTTTTTAGGTTGGATAGGGCTTTACACCCTTTGGAAAATATACCACATGCACTCAAAAAGACTTGTAAAGCTCATGTTGTATGGCGGGGTTTCATACACTGTGGGGGCTATTATTGAGTTTGCTCAGTGGCCTGATATTATACCTGGGGTTATTGACCCTCATGGGATATTTCATATTTTTGTTCTGTTGGGGGCTTATTTTCATTGGCGGCTTGTGTATGAAATTTCAAAATATCCTATAAGCTCTAAAATCACCATTATTGTTAGAGAACTACCGGAAGGGGTGTTTCAAGCCGTGGCCACCTCTGAGAAGGTTTCTTTTACTGGAGGGTCGGTAAAAGAAATTAAAGAAACTGTGTTAAAGTGGATTGAAAATGAATACCACCACTCTATGAGGCCTACATTTATTAACTTCAAGTACACTCAAGAAGAGGACCTTTGTTTAAAACCCAAATAGGTCAGTTAATAATTTTAGAGGCCCACTTTGTTGAAAGTAAATCTATCACCACTCTTATAAAGCATTAAATTTTATAAACGCGTTAAAACAAGATCCATTCACTAGGCCAGTGTCGACTAGCTATTTTTAAGTAGAAGCTCCCATGGGGAGCGTTATGTATAGGCTCTTAATTAATTGAGGTGTTCAGTTGTCCACAGGCGGCGAGTACATCGTCACCCTTAGTGTCTCTAATAAGGGTGGGTATTTTATAAGTGTCCAATATTTTTTTAAAGACCTTAACGGTTTGTAGTGGGGGTCTTTTATATTGAGAGCCCGGAAAGGGGTTAAAGGGGATGAGGTTTACATAAGCCCTTTTACCAGCGAGTAGTTGCCCCACTTCATGGGCGTCTATTTGGGCGTCATTAAAATCATAAATCAATAAGTACTCATATGTGATAAATTGTTTTTTTTGAAGCTTTAGGGCGTCAATAGAGTTGATAACACCTTTAAGGGGGTATTTTTTGTTAATAGGTATAAGCTGAGTTCGCTTTTCATCAAAGGGCGAGTGTAGTGAGAGGGCCAGATTTACCGGAGGCATTTCTTTGTTCCATTTTTTAAGCCCAGGCAAGTAGCCCGAGGTAGAGATGGTGATTTTTTGAGAGCCTATAGATAACCCATGAGTAGATAAAAAAATCTCACAAGACTTTTTAACCTCATTAAAATTATGTAGTGGCTCCCCTTGGCCCATAAAAACGATATTTAAAATACGCTCTTCGCCGAGGCGATTTTGCTTTAACCATCTCCAGGCCTCAAGGTATTGCCCGACGATTTCGTGTGCTAAAAGGCTTCTTTTAAACCCCTGAACCCCTGTAAAACAAAAAGAGCATTTCATAGCACAGCCCGCTTGAGAAGAAAGGCAAATGGTATATTTTTTATTAAAAGGTATAAGTACGGACTCTATTTTTTGACCACAAGTGAGTTTAAAAATTAATTTTACTGTGCGGTCTTCAGATTGAAGGACGGATTCAAGTTTAGGCAAGTGAAAGTGAAAGTTATCGTTAACAAAGCCTTTGGTTTTAAGAGAAATATTCTCAGGGCAGGCTTCGACCTTTTTTTTTTTAAAGTGCCAGTTATGTAAAGTGCTGGCGGCATGGGGGTTGAGGTTGTTATTGAGCAACAACTCTCTTAAGTCATCAAAGCTCGTTGCATAGAAGGCCTTTTTCATTTTTTACCAATCAATGGGTCGATAGTCTTTTAAAAATTTACCGCACCAATGTTGACCGGTAAGGATGCCGTCAAAAAATGGGTCACAAATTCGGGCGGCCCCGTCGACTATATCCAGTGGGGGTTGAAAATCATGAATGTCCTCTTTAAGTTTCGCTAATTGGGCAGGGTCCTCATCGGTGACCCATCCGGTGTCGACCGCATTTACATAAATACCATGGTTTGCTAATTCACCGGAGCTTGTGTTGGTGAGCATATTTATGGCGGCTTTTGCCATGTTTGTGTGAGGGTGGCGAGGCTCTTTTTTAAAACGTTGAAACTTGCCCTCCATTGCCGTGACGTTAACAATGTGTTTTTGTCCGGTATTATCTCTCTTCATCATAGGCGTCAGTGCATTACAAAGAACAAACGGGGCCACAGCGTTTACAAGTTGTACCTCGAGCATTTCAGAGGTGTTTATTTCTCCTAATTTTAAACGCCAACTGTTTGTGGTCCGTAAATCAACTTGTTGTAAGTCAGCATCTAGCTGCCCCTTGGGGAAGACCTCTTGAACTTTCAGTGAGTCATCATAAGAGTAAGGGACTTGCGATAATTGTGCAGAGGCTCTTAGCCCCACCCCAGGCCCTTGACCGTGCCAAATTACGGGCAAAGCACTTTCTGAGGCCATGTCGGTATTGCAAAGTCCGTTAAGCTGTCGGGTGCAAGCGTGGTGCTCACTTAAGAGTTGTTTTTCTTTTTCGTTAAAGCTTGAAAGTTCTCGAGCTTCATTTTTCATTAAGTGCTTGTAAAAACCAGGTGGGCGGCGAACGGTTTGAGCCGCATTATTTAATAGTAAATCAAGTCGATCATATTTTTGCTCGATAAAGCGAGCAAAAATCTCAACACTAGGGGTATGACGTAAATCAAGCCCGTAGATTTGCAGGCGGTGCCCCCAGCTATTAAAGTCAGGCTCTTTAGAGTATCTAATCGCTGAATCCTTTGGAAACCGAGTAGTAGCGATCACCCTTGCCCCGGCTCGTAACATCATTAACGTTGCATGATAGCCAATTTTTAATCGAGAGCCTGTAATAAGCGCGACCTGTCCTTTAAGTGAGGCGGTTTGAAACCTCTTCTTATAATTTAAATCAGCACATTTCATGCACATGGTATCGTAAAAATGGTGAACCTGTTTAAATTCAGCGCGACACACATAACATCGGCGTGGAGACTTTAGCTCACCAACCGCTTCACACATAGACGCGTCTGAGGATGAAATTTGTAAAGGGGCTGAAAACACATCAGTTGTTCTTGCTGAACGTATGCCGGTTTTAGCTCTAAGGGCCTTGTCGTGTTTAACAAGAGCATGCTTCTTGGCGGTACGTTTAATCTTTCCTCTTTTTCGAGCCTCATATTTATCGGGCCTTGAAAGTTGTCCTGCGGCAATGAGTAAATCTTTTCGTTCGGCCTTAGTAAGTAGGCTGAGCTGTGAGGTGTCCCGCACAAGATTTTGTAAAACTTTAATAGCTGATTTAATGGAGTCAGGTGAAATTGTTTTTTTCTCTTTATGCTGTTCATTGCACATATACTTAAGGCCTCTTAAGGGTGGTAGACCATCCATATAGCCTAATCTTGTGCTAATGGCATGTATAAAAAAAGCTCATTTATAAGAGAGAGCCTTAGGGTGACTAATTTTGGTATAACCTAAGGGCTTAATCAAAAAGAGCTTTGTAGATCAGTGACTCATGTAGCCACCCCTATTTTTTTAAGGGACATAGGTTGTTTATATACAGGACGTATAACTTTTAGTCGTCGTACGGTATTGGGGCGTGCTGCCTTTAGTTGTTTTAATGGGTTAGCAGTGAAATTTACGTATTAACGCGATGCTAACGCCCCCTGTTTTGACCTGAGGTACAATATTTATAAGTGAGATGGTTCTTATAGCTTAGGAGTGAGTATGAAAAAAGGAATGTATGTTAAATATGTTGTACCACTTAGTCTAGCAGCATTGCTGGGCTTTTCAAATAACGCTAAGGCGGAGACGAGTGACGCTCCACCTATGATCAAAATCGCACAGAGCACAGCTAAGTCAAATTATTCACTGAGTTCGGTGATGGTGTATGGCTCTTGTAATAGGCCCGGGTCGAGAGTGAGTATTAAAGTCGAGCACAGAAACCCATATAGCGGGTATGTGAGTTATGCGTACAGGGACACGAAGTGTCTATTTAACTCAATATTTGCAACGATTTTTCTAAAATTTGAACTAAGAGCAAATAGTATTTATGCAAGCGGGCCAATAAGAGTTACAGCAGCCATGAGAGGGTCATCCTATGCATATGTAGCTCAAGATGTTCGTTATCGTACTTATTATAGAGGTATTACTCGGTTTGTAGAGACCGTCACAAAAGTTTGGAGAGATTCGTCGGTTCATAGAATCACGTTAACAGGGATTTGCTCTGTTAGGGGCGCTGTCATGCATATTGCCATATTTTCGGGTGGCCCAAATACGTATAGGTTAGTTGAAGCAAAGTGTAACTATTTAAGTACCTACATTGTTTCTCTTAAGGTCCCTAAAGCTGAATATGGGTTCTATGCGGCCTTTGTCGTAGAGAGTATTTATGTGGGTGATGAGGCTGATGGCACACCTCTTGTTCTGAGAAGCTTTAGGTTTAATGGGTTTAAGAGTGACCCCGGCTTAACATACTTTGGGTATCACTTTACTTGGCAGGAAATTTACAAACACTACTTTGAGCCTACAATTTACGCCATTAAAGATTCAGTTGAAGCTTATGCAAGCCTTTAGAGGGGTAAGCAAGGCGTATTAAAGGGTTTTAATCTTCTACAAGAAACAAAATATAAAAAATGGCAATGCTGGGCTTAAAAGTCCGGCATTGTTTTTTTAAAAATCTATGGGGCAAGCTGAGTGCTCACAGCGGGTTGTCTATTTTCTACGACTGGCGGGGGATCTTCGTCTTACAGAACAACCTAAAAATAAAGCTCGGTTGCAATCGCGTTTAATTTTATTCCTTAAAACTGAAAAACTCTCTGTCGAGTATTTATTATCAACGTCCGGAATAGGAGATACGCCGCTTAATGATGAAGTAAACACTCGGCCACTACTAAGTGTGTAATCCGTCTCTAGTGGTGTGGTTTCTAGTTCAAATGAGTTTTCAGTAAACTCAGCGCCCGGAGGCATGTTTTCACAAATCGGATCGCCGGGGTAACGCAAGCATATAGACAATAATTCGTTCTCAGAGTAAGAGGTCATGCAGCTACTAGGGTCTTGATCACAGAGAGGGTTTGAGGATAATGATTGTTTTATACACGTAGGAGACGCACTATTTCTCAAATGACTGCAATAAGGCTTTGAACTTCTTTTGGTGCAAAACCGTTTTTCTGAACTAGCACCAGAGGAGTTATTGCAATAAACCCTTACAAATCTTTGACACGTTGAGCTTGGCGATTTTCCCTCACTCGAACAGCGCTGGAGCAAAGGGGCCTCACAGGTTTTTTTTGAAAAATTCTTACCTAAAGAGCAATTAATACGGGGGGTGGGAGGAGGCTCTTTTCGGGCAATTTTTACTTTCCTAGGTCTTACTCGGACTTTTCGCTCTTGCGGTTTTTTAGAGGCGATTGTTCTCTTAGAGAATTGAGCAATAAATCGTTTAAAGCGACGCTCACAACTCTTGGCATTTATCGTAGAGCTCTTAACCTTTGATGATTTTTTAATTATTTCACGGAGTCCATCCTGAATTTTAACCCGAGCGCTATTAGTATGTTTGAGAGCTCTATTTAGGGTGGTCTTTGAGGTGGGTATGGCAGCTTGGGCTGTTTTATTAGCGCTTATAGAATGGTTGAGTAGATTAACAACTTTTTTTTGCTTAAATGACGAACACTCTAAAACCGCCCTCTTCATATCAGAGGATGTTGTACTGCATGTCCCCTGTAGTTTAGCGGCATCTTTTACAGGAGAATTATTTTTTATAGCTTTTAAAGCGTCCATAAGACGAGAGCCCTCGGCCTCGACTTTTGCTAAGAGCGGGAGGCATCGGTCAATGGATCTTTGAATTTTAATAACCTCTTCATTGGCCTCAATGGCAGCATCTAACGCCTTTTGTTTTGAAATGAAACCAGTTGTGGTTGTCGGCCTTGCTTTTGCTATTAGGCCCTCGGCCGCTTGTGATTCCTTTGCGGCATTATACTTGGCAGAGTTTGATCTAGAGTTTTTAGCTCCAAATGTGGGACTACAAAAAAGAACAATTGGTAAAAGTATAACAATGTAATTTTTTGCTTTCAAAATGCTCCTCATTTGTTTGTCATTCTGTCTGGGGTTAAGTAGTTGCCTTAGTTCTTTAAAAATCAAGACCTACAGAGCTATGACTGGTTAATTAATTTATCGGCCGCAAAAGAAAGGAATATTAGTCGCGGGGGCAATAAAGTAGAGGCTCAACATCACTTTGGACCTTGGTCATATGGCTCTCGCTGAAGTGGTTCATATGGGGGGGGGAGAGATACCAAAATAAAGTTTAATCGGTCTGATTTGCTCTCTGGGCGCACAAGGACCTTAGTCGGGTTTAATGCTGTTAGTTGGTGAATGTCAGGGTGAATACTTTAAGAGGGTGTTGAGAGGTAAAGTCTCGCTAAAAATAACTTTTAAAGCGAGGCTCTAGGATAAAATAGCTTTTAATTAATCGCACATGTTAACGCGGTACTTACTGCGACCGTTATAATTAATAAGCTCTGGGTTAATTGGTAAAATAAGAGTTCGTCTGTTTCCGTTTTTTGAGTTTTTAACTCTAATTCTGAGATCGGTGGCAAACTCAGGCACGCAGCGAGTGTATTGATTGCTGCTCACTGTGGGGAGTTTGTATGAGAACTTTTTTGCTTTACCTTCGTATGCATTGCTGCCCGTTGGTATGCGGAGCGCTTGAAGCGAGGCAATAGAGGTGCCATTTACAAGGAGCTCAGCACTAAGTATTTGTAGGCTTGGACGTCTTGAAATCACTCGTGCGCAAATCCTAATGTCTCGCTTTCTTTTGTAGATAATGCTTCCCCCGCGATCAAGCAAACCACCGTGGTCTTGTTCGTTAACTACACAATTTGTAACAGTCAAAGGGGGGGCAAGTCTTAAGTTTTCAACTGATCTTTCTAGTTGGTCAAGGTGTTCTCTCATGTCAAAGATGGCATGCAGATAATCATTTTTAAAAGACTCAATGTCGTGCTTATTTCTGAGAGTGGTGAGCTCGGCGTTTAATGACTGCGTTTTAGAGAGCTCTATTTTTAGCTGATTAGAGGCTTTTAAAACAGCCCTTTTCCCGATAACAGAATTTCTTTTGTCATCAGCAAATACATTAACTGTCGAAAGCAGTAATAGAGCGATTAAAAATTTCTTCATGTAAAACCCCCCAGGTTTTAAAGTTATTAATATATTGGTAGAGTGAGACTCTACACGCTTTACTAGCTTAAGTTGGGGTTCAAAGGAAGGTCCGCTAAATAAAAACTATTAAATGAATATAATTCATAAAAAAAAATAAATCGGAAATAAAATTATTACCTATATGGTGTTAGTAAAGTGAGGAGGTCCTGTGATCGGTACAAACTGTAACCTATGTGCCCGGTGCGGACACTGGGAGTTGTGGTGGCTCGGGACGGAATTGAACCGCCGACACAAGGATTTTCAGTCCTCTGCTCTACCGACTGAGCTACCGAGCCTCTCAGTGTAAAAATATGAGGTACTAGGTAGCCTTATTGGCATAATTCTGTCAAATCCTTATCTTGCGACCTCTCGCATTATTTGGTAGAAGGTTTGCTATGAATTTAATAAACGAGTTAGTTAAAAATCCTTTTGTATTGGCTCCTATGGCGGGCATTACAGACAAAGCCTTTCGTGGCTTTATGCGGCAAATGAACTGTGGCCCTGTAATCACTGAACTCGTGAGCGCAAAAGGCCTTCAATATAATAGCGAAAAAACATTAAAGCTTATGCAGTTTGACAGTTATCAGCATCCTGTTGGCGTTCAAATATTTGGTGAGGATTTACAGACCCTTTCTGAGGCCGCTAAATTTATTGAGGGGATGGGGGCTGACTTTGTTGACTTAAATTTTGGCTGCCCGGTGCCTAAGGTTGTAAAAAAAGGGTCTGGGTCGGCAGTGCTTAAAGACTTATCGAAGTTAAAAAAAATTTTAAGGGCTACAAAAAGTGCCGTGAGCATACCTGTAACAATCAAGGTGCGTACAGGCTGGGATGCACAAACAAGAAATACAGAACAGGTGGCTCAGATTGCCTATGACGAGGGGATTTCGTGGGTAGCTATACACGGTCGAACAAGGGCCCAGGGGTATTCGGGGCAGTCTGACTGGGACTATATCCGGCGAGTAAAGTCTGAGGCGCGATTGCCTATCTTGGGTAATGGTGACATCACAACCCCGCAGTTAGCCATTAAAAGACTAGAAGAGAGCGGATGCGATGGAGTAATGATCGGCCGCGGGTGTTTAAAAAACCCATGGATCTTTCGAGAGGCATTAAATTTATATTTAAAAAAGAACCATAATGTTCATCATGATTTTAAAGGATTATTTCAAGACCTTTATGAAAAGATGGCGAGCTTTCATGACGAACGAATTGCAGGCCTGCAAATCAAAAAACTATCAAGCTGGTTTTCAGCCGGCTACCCAGGGGCCGCCAACTATAGGCGTGAGCTATTCAAAATCAAAGAGCATGATGAATTAATGGGTTATATAACTAACTATTTTTCCAATATTAGTAATCAGCCACAAAAAGACACGAGCAGCGAGTCGTTTTTAATGGGCGGGCACGGCTAAAGTCATAATTATCTGCAATTGAAGTCTAGTAAAAATTAAATACATTAAGTTCTTCACGAGCTCCCATTAAAATACTATGTGGGTGAAATATGAATTATATTCTAGAGGCACGGGGCATTAAAAAAAATGGCGCGACAGATGAGCGCATTAAATCACTGAGTATTGATTTAATGGCAAAAGAGTCTTTAGCCATCGTCGGGATTCAAAGGGGTATAATTAAAAGCATTAGGGATATTTTAAGTGGCAATAGCACCTTTGACTCGGGCGAGCTATTTATAAACGGGTTAAACTCAAAGTACGGCAAAACAAAGGCACACATTGGGCTTGTGAGCACGGATTATGGCTTGGACCCTAGGTTTACAGTTTTAGAAAATTTAAACTTATATGCAAATTATTTTTCTTTAGATAAAAGTGAGTATAAAAAGCAAAAAGAGCACCTATTAAAAGAGTACAATTTAGAGTCGGCTCTGGAGAAACTACCTTGTGAATTATCATTAATTGAAATTTTAAAAATATTAATTATCAGGGCCACTATCCCAAGCCCTGAGATAATTATTGCCGAAGAGCCAGCAGGGCTAAGTGCATCGTCTCGGCGGAGCTATTTAGATCTCTTAAGGCAGGCGACAAAGGGGAGGCGGGCTCTTGTTTACCTCACAACTCATACAATAAATATTGAAAGTTACTTTTCAAGGGTGGCTGTGTTTTTTCAAGGTGAGATCGTTTGTGAGGGTCCCCCAGACAAACTTATAGAGGAGAGGGTCGGGCAGGTCGTCGCTATTTTCTCTACAAAGGACAGGGATAAAGATTATTATATAAAAAAAATAAAAGCAGACCATAGCTATCAAATTATAAATAATAAAATCAGATTATATTTAAGTAATAAAATGGATTTAAATGAAGCCATGGAGTTCCTCCCTGGAGAAAACTTGATTTATCGACAAAGCCGCTTAGAAGATGTTTTGGTAAAAATGCAGGGGCCTAAAGCGCTGGAGGAAGTATGATAAGGGCATTGCGCTTTAAGAAAAAAGGTTTACTCAATTTTTACACTCCCAATATAAATTCGCTCGTATTCACGAAAAGAAACTATAAGGCTTACAAAAAACAACTTATAACATCATTACTGCAAACTGTTGCCGAGCCAACATTATATTTTCTCATTTTTTCATATGGTATTAGCCTGTTTTTGGGAGCTCAACATGCATATATAGAGTTTTTATTTCCGGGGTATATAGCTTTTTGTGGTTTTAATTTAGGTTTTATAGAAAGCTCGTTTGGTGTGAGTCGCCGCCTTGCAGATAGGGGTGTTTTTGAGTCCATAAAACTGTCCCCAATAAATTTAGAGGACATCGCTTTTTCTGAACTAGCATGGTCAACACTTAGAGCACTATTTTGCCAAATCTCAATTGTTCTTGTATATATTTTTTTTACAAGAAGTTTACAATGGTCTCTTGTTTCTATCATATTTATGGGGGCACTTTGCTCATGGCTGGGGGCTGCAATGGGCCTTATCACTTTATCTCTGAGTAAAAAACCAGGCACAGCAAGTTATATTCAAAGTCTTTTTATTCTTCCGTTTTCAGCTGTTTCAGGTGTGTTCTTTCCTGTAGAGCAGCTGCCAAGGGGTATAGAGGCTCTTTTGTTTATAGCCCCCTTTACCCATGCAACGTCTATAATAAGGAGTGCGCTTGAGGGGGGCTTTAACTCAATATTTTATGTACAGATAGCTATTTTATTTTCATTTCTAGTGTTTTTAACAAATGTCTCGGTGACAATGTTTGCCTCAAAGCTTAAGTGAGCTTAGGGATTTTTAAATTAAATTAAATTAAATTAAATTACAGTCCTTGGCCCACTGAACGCTCTCTTTAATGGCAGCCTCTGCGGGGATGGGGTTAAGTTTTAAATATTTTTTAGCTTTAGTATTATCGAACCAGTGGTAAAGCGTGGAGGTCCATGCCGTTTCGCCATTGAGGGTTGGTTTTTTGCCAAAGCGCTCGAGTTGATCGCCGACATAGCCTAGGGTGCGAACAACAGGGTTTGGTAAGTAAAATTTAGGGGGTTCGACTCCAGAGAGTCGAGCAATGGTTTTAAAAAGCTCTTTGATGGTGATGTTTTCGCCAGCAAGAATGTAGCGTTCACCACACTTTCCGTTGACCCAGGCTTCATGTGTCGCTTTCACAACATCTCGTATAGAAATTATATTTACACCACCTGAGGTGTAAACTTTAAACTCACCGCGCGCTACTTTTAGCTGGGTCTTTCGACTTGATTTTTTAGCGTCACCTGGGCCGTAAATAGTTGAGGGGTTTACAATAACGGCATCTAACAGCCCATTTTTTGCGGCCGTCATGACATGCCTTTCGGCCTCTCTTTTGGTTTCAAAATATCCAAGGTTTAAGTGGTGAATGTTAAACTCAGAGTCTTCATTTAAAACTTGATTTTTATTAAACCCTGCGCCCACGGCAACAACAGATGAAAAGTGAACAAGGCGCTGAATTTTATTTTTCACACAGGCTTCAATTACATTTTTTGTGCCCTCGACGTTTACTTTTTGCATAAGAGCTCTTTGAGATCTCTTGTAGCCTATGACCCCGGCAAGGTGAAACACATGATCAATATTTTTAAACGCACTATTTAATGATTCTAAACGAGTAACGTCCCCAATAAGGTGGCGTATTTTTAAGCCCTTGAGTTCAGAGAGATCGCTGTTTTCTCTGTGTAGGACTGTTACGTCATAACCCTTCTCAACAAGGTGGCGGGTCATCCAAGACCCTGTAAAGCCATTTGCGCCTGTTACTAAAATTCTCATAACCTCTCCAAGTGTGTAAAGTTAATGCATCGATGTATGTAAGTAAAGTAGCGTGACGATTTTTATATACTTATTTCTAGAGGGGGGGCGCTGAACAGGACAATTAATATTAATAAAAGCTAAGGTCTAAGGTCTTGTGTTCGTCGACTCTAGTGCCCAAAATCATCATAAAGTGATAAATTTAAGCTATTAAGTAAGGAGTATACCTATGGGCTATGAGAGCCTACTTAAAAATGTATATTTATTTAAGCAATTTAGCCCTAGTGAGATCGAAAAGGTAAGCGAGGGTATACAGTTGTTGAAGCTCCCAGCAAAAGCTAAGGTGTTTTCTGAAAATGATAAAGCAACCGCTTTATATGTAATCAGTTTTGGTTCGGTTGCGATACAGCAAAAATCAGATACGGGAGAAAAAATAGAGGTTGCGGTTCTTGGTATAGGTAGCCATTTTGGTGAAATGGCATTTATTGATGGGGAGCTGCGCTCCGCCTCGGCTGTATGTATGGAGCCCAGTGAGATCATTAAACTTTCTTACGTGAAATTAGAAAATCTAATTTCAAAGGATTTTGAGATGGCCGCAAGACTTTATAAAGAATTAGCCTATTTTTTGGCGGGTCGATTAAGAGTTACAACTAATGATTTGTCTTTTTCCCGTGAAAAAAACTTATCCTATTTTTAATAAGCGAGGTTTAATAAATGGATTTTACAACTATAATCGGAGTTTCAATTGGTGTTGCCGCAATATTTTTAGGCAATCTTTTAGAGGGGGGGCATTTCTCAGCCCTCATTCAGTTTACTGCTTTTATAATAGTGTTTGGTGGAACCCTGGGGGCCACAATTGTATCAAATACTAAGGAGGGCTTAAACCGGTCTATTGACCTTTTTAAAGCAACACTTAAAAAGGATGATGAAACAAGATTTAAAAAAGCGGCCAACCAAATTGTGGATGCAGCAACAATAGTTAGAAAAGAGGGCCCCTTAGCTTTAGAGAAAAAGATACACAGCTTCGACGATCCATTTATGCAGGCCGCCTTTAGATTTAGCCTTGATGGTGTTGACGCCAAACAAGTTGAGGAGGTTTTTTACAATCGCATTGATGTAGAGGATTTAAATGGGCAATCCGGTGCAAAGGTTTGGATGGATGCGGCGGGTTTTGCCCCGACAATTGGGATTATAGGGGCCGTATTGGGGTTAATACATGTCATGGGTAACCTTTCTGATACGACTCAACTGGGCAAGGGCATTGCTGTAGCCTTTGTGGCTACAATTTATGGGGTTGGATCTTCAAACTTAGTATTTCTGCCTATCGGAAATAAAATAAAGGCCAAGTTAAAAAACCGAAAACTATTTCAAGAGATGATTGTTGCTGGAGTTGTCGAGGTATCAAAGGGGTCAAACGCACATGTTGTGTCAGTAAAAATGCAAAACTATATAAGTTCATCACGGTTTAGGTAAAAAATGCGAAGAAGTACAAATCAAGAGGAGCATGAGAACCATGAACGTTGGCTTGTCTCCTATGCCGATTTTATAACGCTCTTGTTTGCTTTTTTTGTGGTTCTATATGCAACCTCTGAAAGTAACGAAAAAAAGAAAAACGAATTTCAAAAATCAATAAAAAAATACTTTTTGGGAGCCATAAGTGCTGGCCCTTCAGGGGAGGCCTCGGGCTCTGGCAAGGGTGAAAAACACAAATACGACGCAATAATTGATAGCCCGATAAAAAGATTCAATAAATTAAAAGCAGCGACGAGGGGTTTACAAAAAAACTTAGAGAGCCTGATAGAGTCGCAAATATCCACGGAAGAAACAAAAAAATATATTTTAGATATTTATAGTGACGAACGAGGGGCTCGATTAATATTAAATGCCAATAAGATTTATAAATCAAAGGGCGCTCGTCTTAAAGAATCTTCATTTAATTTTTTAGATAAAATGGCATCCATTATTAAAAAGTTAGAAAGACAAATCGTAATAGAAAATCATATTAGTACTGCGCTGGCTCCCGGTGACGAGTACTCTCGGTGGGGGTTGACGTCAGCTAGATCGGCTCGTTTTTTGAGTTACTTGCACGCTCAGCACAATCTCTCTTATGAGCAACTGGTGCCGGTGGGGTTCGCCTCGACCCGCCCGCGAGTCCCTAGGGGGGCTGACAAAAGAAACTCCCGTATTGAGCTTGTGTTTAAAGATTTACGCATGTAAGTCGTTAAAAACACTCTAAAAACAATAGCTTACAATAATTGTCACAGAGGTGTGTTAAAAATGTACGGCCTTACTTTTTCAAAAACAACTGTAATTATAAGTAGTTAGTAAAATAGAGCCTTTTTTTGGGGGCAATAAGCTCAGGGTTGCCGCATAGGCCTATTTTTTGGGCGAGAGGGCTCGATTTAATATGTACACCGTGGAGTCAGACAAGTGTGTGTTTTCAGGTGGTTAGGGGTCTCCGTCACTCAAGGCAGCCATTTAGGGCGCCTGGAATGGAGTTTGCTTCTAGATAGTGTGAGTCGAACCCCTGCCTAAATAAAGGACGCCCAATTGAAGCCCTTAAAAGTATTACTTCATAAGACACTTACAGTTATTTTTACATGGACTTTTTTGTTTCCAGGCGCAGCCCTTGCGGCATCAACAGGTGAAACACCGGCCACAATCAAAAGGCCCACAAGGGGACAGCTCGAAAAGACGGCTCAAAAAATTATCGATTCAAATCGGTCCTTTCAAATTTTAATGTCCAGCAAGGCCCGTACTCATTACACTGATAAAAAACTTAAAATGGCAAAGGAGCAGGCTCGCCCAGCCAATCAAAAATTTTTCTCAAGAGAGACTGACCGTTTCAAAAGGGTAGCAAAAACAACAGCCAAAGATTCGGTTTTCTTTTTTGCAGCAGGTGTTCTTGTGAGTCGGTTTTACTCAACGGTTGCTGGTGAATGGATGGGTAAGGCCAAATACCTCACAGACCCTCAAACACTAGAAACCAATTTTGAACAACTCAAAAGTCCCGAAGGCTTTGCCCACTTTTTTTTGTTTATAGGCGCAATGGATTACTACAATGATTTGACTAGGTCTATGGTTGAAAATAAAAAAGACTTGTCCCCTAAGTTAAAAAAGTTTTTAAGTGGCAAGTACAATGGATATGCAGGCATGGCTGTAGCAACTGTCGTTGCTAGTATTGTGATGGAGATGACTATTGGTATTAAAGACTGCACTTATGCAAAAATTGCAGACTCACATAACGCGATTAAATTTGACCAAGGTTATAGTGATGTTGAATTATCAAAAAAACAACAACATATAGAGGCTTGTGATGCCCTATACATGAAATGGATCTCCGGTAAGGGGGTGCAGATTTTAGCTACACAGATGGTCAGCCTGGTAGCGGCGGCGGGCCTAGGCGGGATTCTTCAGAGTATGGTGTTTTCTCCTGTTGCATCGGCAAAAAATGGGCTGTCTGTTCTGGGAAAATATGGCGCTGCGGCAACAAAAAAACTAGAGGAATCAGGGTTTAAAAGTAGAAATAAAAAACCAACTAGAAAAGTTAAATACAGTGCCGCTAAAAAAATTGCTAAAAGCAAGCTAACACGGCAGTTAATAAAAGCTAAAACTGCTGGACTTGGTATAATTGGCAGTATTGCGGCAGTAAAAAACGTACTTTTAGCCATGAACCCCATGCCTATTGCTAAAGTTATACAGTTCACATTCTTTTTAGCTGCGCAAACATTAATAGAACCCCTAGTAGAAGAGGTGAACGGGGCGATTAACACAAAGTTTTTAATTAATGCCGAAAACAGACTCGTTAAAAGTATTGCTGTCTCTAAACAAAAGGGGTGGAGCGATAGCTCTATTGAGAAAAAATCAAAAATACATCGCCGGTGTTCTCGGACGGGTAAAAACTGCAAAGGTATTTTAGAGAGTTTAAAGTTCTATACTCACGAAAACAGAGACTGGCGCATGCATAAAATGGCGACAGCCTCGCTAGCAAATGCCAATTGGTTTGACTATGTCATAGACATGACTAAGCGGTACGATGGGGCCAAGCTTTTTTACGAAAAAATAATTACAGACATTGACTTATATGATTTTAAAAAAGGTGTTATCCCCCCATTTGATGCTGTGTTGCCTGTAAAAATTGAAGATGGACAGCTAATTTACTATGGCGAGAGAGATGAGTCTTTATATTCGTACACATTAAGGCCGGGGGTAACATTTGAAGAAGAACAAAAAGAGCCTGAACAGACAGGACTGCAAAAACTAGAAGCCCTGCAGTCGGATTTTGAAAAAAACATTATTGTTCTTAAAGAAATGCCTGATGATATTTCTTTTGAAGAGTCTGCTAATTTTTTGTTCACCCTGGATCAAGAGTCCTTTTTTGAAATCCTTAATTTTTCAGTAGAAGATTTAGCCCAGGCAAGTCGTGAAGATAAAGATTCAAATGAAACCGACGTAGAGTTTTTCTTTAAGGAAGTTAAAAGAAAGGCTCGGCTAAAAGCACCAGAACTTATACAAACAGCAAAGTTACGAGTTAAAGACGAAATTGAAAGCCATGAAAAGTCTATTGTTGATATTAAAGCTGAACGTGACCGAATCATTAACGCCAACAGAACGCTTCATACAGAGCTATTAGCTGGAGTTAACTTAGAGGGGTATAATAAATATGATGTAGGACGGGTTATTAACATAAAGTACGCAGCCCAGTTAATAAAAAAGAAACTCGACCACTGGAAGGCCAATGAGGACCAATACCCCGTAGTGACTACAGTAAAAGGGACTCAGTATGATATGTATCTTGAAAGAATTAATCTAAACAAACTTTACGATTTATTTTCGTCAAACCGTAAGGCCGACTGGTCCACGGGTGTAAAATTATTAGATGATTCAGTGAGAGGCCCTAGAAATAGGTGCAAAAAAATAAAGATTAGCCTCAAAGACTTTGACCCCAGCGTTGATTCTGAGGAGCTATTTGTAGAAACCTATATACTCACAGGCACTAGTTATGAGCTATTTTGTACAAAAGACCTCGTCTACGACAGGCTTGGGTGGCCAAAAGTACAAACCTACATTAATAATTATTTAGACGATTATTCAGAAGAGGTTTTAAAATCAAATAATGACATTAGAAATATTCATTTAAAAAAGGTTTCTGGGTTTAAAATTGATAACGCCGCTGAGGACTTTTTAACTCACATGGTCTGTGGGCCAAGAGTATCAAGTTCACCTGAAACTTTAATTAAAGATACTGGTACAGAGTTTATTGGTGAAGGGCTGCCGTGGACAAGCCTTACTTTTTTACCCCCAAGAATTGTAAACGTAAAAGGGAACATATGCAAAAAAAGCATAGTTAATAAGCTATCACTCTCATCAAAAAGTATTTATGAGTCTGAATTTCAGGTAACAACTAAGTATAATCAAAAAAAGACGTATACAAACCTTCTCTCACTTGTTCAAGAGAATATTATGGACACGGCGATTGGTCCTATTCGATGCGCTGAGACAGTAAATTACCCTGAAATTCCGATGCTTCCTGGCCAAGAGAAAGGCCAAGAGCCAGTTTCAACTAATGTTGATAAAACAAAAGGCTACCCGTCTTGCAACTATGGCACCTGGGAGGAGAGCTTTTCTCTTTGGTGGAGCAACAACGTCGCAGGAGCTTTTGAGGTTCAAGTAGAGCATGCAAAAAAAATATACGGTAAAATTGTAGATGAAGTTATTAGCCCGGCTTTTTATGGCCATAAAGCGTATGATCGTGACAGCTATAAAGAGGGTGTATTTAGTGTTCAAGAGAACATGGGGGTGTCAGATGCAATTAAAATTGAGTGGTCAGTATATATAAACGAGGTTCTGTCAAAAATTTACACGTCTTCTGTGAGAGAATTAAAGGCCGGTGTGAGTGAAAAATCACAGGCCAATATTAAAATGAAAAAATGGGGTCAGTCGTTATTAGCTGTACTTGGTGAGTATTTGACTATGAATAAATATAAAAAGCTTGAAACACAAGAGGTAGAGGCTCGGTATATTTTTTCTTTACTCAATGCTTATAAAAGGGCCGTAAGTCTTTCAAGTGGTGAGCTTCAAGCAGAGATTAAAAACTTAAAGGCAAAAATTAAAAGTATTCAGAGCGCCCCCTCGCACCCAGACGCAGGGAGTTTGTCTGAGTACAAAAGAAGACTTCAAGTTTTAACCGGAGCAGATCAGGGTCAGCAGGCTGAGGAGGCCTACGCTATAGCTCAGTCGGGTTATGAACTCGTCACGTTAACAGAGGTGGAGCTTTCAGGGGCACAAAAAAAGGTCATTGAAAGAGCCATAAGCGCCATGGAGTCAATAGTGATGGAAGTGAGTCAGTACCGAGGATTTTTTACAGACCTCACTCAATAATTGATAAATTTCTGTAATCAGAAATGTAGCTGTGGTACAAAACCACCTATTAGAGAGTAAGGTAAAAGTAAGTGATAATGAAAACCTGGCACCCTAGTTGCATTGTTAAATAGTAAGAAAGAACAGCTTATAGAGCGCTAATTCAAAGGCACAACAGGCTGCTAGAGTTAACCAGATTGTAAATATTTTAGTCAATTTTACAATTATTCGAAAAGGAAACAAAACATGAAGAAGCTCATCATAATAACAGCAATAGTAGCCATGTCAGCTCCAGCTTTCGCCATAAGAAAGGGCAAAGGCCCTAGAGACAAAGGTAAGCAGGAACAGAAAAATATTGAGAAAAAAGCAGTAAAAGCACGCATGGGGACGCGAACTGATAAGGTGCAAAAATCAAATGATCTTGCTGAAAACATTGAAAAAGCCTATGGCCGGGTTGGTGAGAGTATTAAAAAATTAGCCAACGAGACTTCTTTAGGGCTGATTTATCCTAAAAAGGCTCAAAGAATGATTGAAGAAAATGTGACAAGCTTTTTAAATGCTAACAAGCTCGTAAAGGAACAATTAGAATCTGACAAAACAGAAATTGGTGAGTTAAAGCTAGAGACCATGGAGAATTCTAAAGATACAGTCGGTGTTGTCAGTGAGTTACTGCAGGTAAAATTATCTAAAAAAAGTACCCAGTTTACTAAAAAAGACAAAGAAGAGGTTGATGATTTAGTACAACTTTTATATGTCATGTCGTATCACATTGAAGACGTTGTAGCTAAATCAACAGACATGAAGACAGTAAAAAACTTTAATATATTAGCTAAAAGTATTAACAAGAATATTTCAGGTCGCGAGATTGATGTTACAGAGGCCGTAAATAAAATTATTGGAGAGTACTTAAAGTTGGCCCGAGGTGAAGAGCCCACACAGGCAAAAATAGATGCTTTCAAAAAAGAAATGAAAGAGGCCTGCAAAAAAGGTGTTGCAGCCTAATTAGAGTTTAATTTTTGTTTTCCTTTTTTAAAAAAGCTACACATAATGTGTGGCTTTTTTTATTTTAGTACTCCCTCTCAATTTTAATCGATACGAGCTTCACAGGTATTCGGGGCCGATCATTTGCCTTTACAGGCACTCGTCCAATAATGTGAACGTTTTTCATGCCCTCTATAATTTGACCAAACACTGTGTATTTATTGTTTAGCGATTTTTGTGGTCGCAGGGTAATATAAAACTGACTTCCATTAGTATTGGGCCCAGAGTTGGCCATGGCTAGCGTGCCCTCTTTATCGTGCTTTAATCCGGGGTGAAATTCGTCCTCAACAGTATAACCGGGCCCTCCTCGGCCATTACCCAGAGGGTCGCCGGTTTGAATGATATACCCCCTGGAAATAATATGAAAATCTAAGTTTTTATAAAAAGGTGTGTTTTTATAAGTACGCCCCTTGTAGCGATAGATTTTTGTGCCCTCAACAAGGTTAATAAAGTTGGCCACATTTTTTGGAGCTCTTAAATGAAACAGCTTTGCTTTAAAGGGTCTGACTTTTTTACCAGAAATAGTGACATTAAAAATTGCATAGTAGGCTTTCACTCTTTTTTTAGTGGCAGGGGTGTCTTTAACAGGCGCCTGAGTGGGTGTCTTAGCACTGTCACTGGGTTTGAGTTCAGCTGAGGGGGCAGGGCTAGGGCTTGCTTCGTCAGCGTTACTAGGGGCCTTGCTTGTTTTTTTCATAGGCGAGGGGGAGGCTGTTTTACCGGACTCATTTAGGGGCGGCAAAGGGAGGTTATTTTTTTTAGGTGACAATTTAGATGACGGCACCGGAGCGCTATCACTCGATGCTGGTTTTTGAGTTGAAGTGCTTGGTTGAGCGTTACTGTTTTCAGAGCTGCCAGTGGTAACTTTGTTCGCGCCCACAGGTGATTTTTTATTTACATCAACCGCAGGCTCAGATTTTTTTAAAACCTCAGTTGGGCCAGGACTGCTCGATTGAGAGAACAGGTCGTGCCCTGAGAGTAATACGAGTAAAGTGATAACAATAAATATTTGTTTCAAGAGGCCCTCCCCCGGTTCGCTTTAAGAAAAGTATAATAAAAACGCTAGCTTAAGATTTTTTAAGCGTCAAGTGTTTTAGGGCCTCAAGGCTGTCATGAAGATAGCTATGCAGCTGTTGGGGCAACTCATCAGCGTTAGTCTTAAGCACCTGTGTAAGGCCTAAGAAACTCTCTGAGTTAAATATAAGTTCACTCCCAGAGTGTTGGGAGAGCAGTTGATACAGCTGCTCCACAGCCCTAAGTCGAGTGTATATTCGGCAGAGTGTCTTTGCTTCTTTAGAGTCAACTTGTTCAAAGGTAGCAATTGTATTTGCCGATATCGGTGCAATTTTATGAATCAGCAAATACTGCTGAATAGAAAACTCAATATCAATAAGTCCACCGGGTGAGTATTTTAAATCAAGGCCCTGTGCTTTAGGGCTTTTTATAAGCTTTGATTTAATGCTAATAAGTTCATCGACCTCAGCCTGATTTAATGTACTTTCGAGGGCCCAAGTGTGAATACAGTTAGAGCTAAGGTCACTGGCGAGGCTCCTTGCTCGTAAGTAGGCCTGCCTTTGCCAGGGAGCCGCTGTTTTAGTTAAAAATATTTTTAACTGATCAAAGCTAACAAGTAAGGGCCCGGCATTGCCACTCGGGCGTAACCTCAGGTCAATATCATAAAGAGTCCCGCCGCTGTGCTGGTCCTGAAGTCGTGAAACAAACCGCCGCGCAATTTTAAAATCGTTTTCACTGGGCTTATTA
>JAUVAX010000087.1 GCA_030591685.1 Pseudobdellovibrionaceae bacterium
AACTTTTTTCTTTTACCGATAAGTGTAATTTTTGAAAAGTCATCTGTGCGAGTGTGTTCTACAGTAGTAAATTTGTTGTACTTTGAGTGAGAAGTTACTGTAATTTGCCCAGAGTTATTCATAGAGACTTTAACGGACTCCTTCTCTCCTTCAAGTAAAATCGCCCTTTCGCCAACAACGGCTACGGTGATTCGGTCGGTTCTGAAGTCCTCTCTGTATATGGCCACTCTTTTAGTTATGGTTGTGACAAGTACTAAGTCTTCGCAGATATCTTGGTAGCCAAAATTTCTTTTATTATAAGAGCCATGCTGGCTAACAACATTGGCATAGATCCCCGGGGCAACGCTGCGGTCAAGGTGTCTGATAAGCCTTTTAAACTCACCCCATGTTGCCGGAGGCGCGTATCGTGGCCAGTACTGATATATCTTTCGAGCCGTCACATCACCAATGCCTTTAATAGATTTAAGGGCATTCATTCGGTCATAGTAAGAAGCATAGGGGGCATAAAAGCTAGACCAATGATTATTATTCATAGGGTTGCATGAGGTGTCTTGGATGGTGTCAATAATAGTAACTTCTTGATCTTGGTACAAGACCTCTTCCCACTCGGCTGTAATAATAACTTCACTTTCGAAGTCACCTATGAGGTCTTCACCGACGTGATTTATTGTTACAGATTCAACTGATTTGAGTTCTATGACTTTCTCAACACCACCGGCAGTGGCTTGAAGCCCTGCGAGTAAGGCAATAAGTGTAAATATTTTTTTATACATAAGTTCCCCTTTACAGACTTCACTTTCATTTAATGCGTAAATACTCAAAAAACGAAAGCAGATTGTTTTACTAAATAATGATCGTAGAGGACCGTATCATAAGCCTCCAAAAAATACTTGGAGAACACTTGGTTTTAGGATGAAGTGAAAAAAATACATTTTATATGAAAAAAATAGGATCTAGGGTCAGAGAAATAATGAAAGGTGCTTTGGTTATAGGACCTTAAAGGGGGTTTGTCTCAAACTCTTTGTCAATGGCGTCAAGAACCCTGCGGTTTAAGACACTTGTTTGAGAGGGGGAGTAGTACTCATTGCCCTTTTCACTTTTGTAACGAGTGAGTAGTTCATTTACCGTACCACGAAAAATGCGCTCAAATAAATATTGGGGCTGATTACGATATTTAGGCTGAGAGATATAATCATTCCAAACACTATTTCGTAATGGAGCCTGGGCCTGGTGAACACCCTCATAGTCCCACTGATTTTTTAGTTGTGCTGGTGATAAGCCGCTGCGCTTATTATAGGTTTTAACTTCAGTTCTCATTTTTTCAGGGGCCAACTTTAGGTAATTACCCTCAGCGTCTCTACGGCCTAAAGTGGCCAACGTATCTGATAAAAACTTATGGCTTGTGGCTATAAATTCATCTATTGAAAAATGATTTTCACCAATTTCGTTGAGTTTTGAATCGTGTTTGCGCTCATATTTTTTGATTTTTCTTTCTAAAATTTTAGAGGACTTTTGGTATGAGCTCCTAATGTTTTCAGTTGTAAGCTCTAGGTAAGAGTAAAAAACATACTCGGCATTTGATATGGGAGAGGTGTTGTTTTCGAACTCTTTCTCTTTCATTTTATAAAATTCAAGTACTTGCTCCGCTTGATCTTTTTGGTGGCCGGGCTCCTCAAGAAGTTTAAAGTAGTCGCGAAAGACTTGAAAGTGTGGGTGGGCACTCATAATAAGTTCTTCTGTGGTTTTATACGCACCCTCGTGGATGACTAGTCCTAATGGTTTATTTGGGTGAATTGAAATCATTGGAGCTTGAAATATATAGGGCCTACTGTTTTTATCCTCAACAGGGGTAAAGGTGCCCTCAGTCACTTGAGCCTTTAAAGTTATCTCTGAAGGTCTTAGAGTTTTGTATATAACATTTGATAGGGCCTCATAGGCCTCTCGAGTTAAGTTTGTGATGGTCTCAAAGCCCTCGGGGGTCAAGTCAGGACTTTCTTTTTGGATAAATATTTTTTGCTGCGTTTTTGAAATTTTTAAATGAGCTTTAGTTAAATAAACGTCCCTTTCGTCACTGACCTGTCTGTGTACCTTTTCAATCATTTTACTTAACTCAACAGGGTCGGGGAGTTTGTCACCCTGGTTTTTTGAATATTTTTTTACTAAATTAATGATTTGCTGATAACCTGAAAATGTTTTTGAAAACAGGCTCTCACAGGTTAGACCAGCAAAACTAAAACTTGAGTAGAGCAAAACTGAAGATACTAAGTAAAAAAATTACTAAACATTCATAATCCTACAAATAGATTTACTCATTTTAAATAAAACTGTATTTTTCATGGTTAAGCCTCGTCGGGTTTAAAATCCACGATCTCTCATGCAGTAATCAAAATCTCGTTGATTATTTGTAACTCTCCGGCATTCATCCTCGGCCTGGCGCACATCTAAGTTGTTAAAGTTACTATAGTTATTAAAATCACTATAGTTGTTGTTACTAAATCTATACATGCAATCATCGTAATCCCATTGATTACTCGTTTCAAGTTGGCATTGGTATTCAATATTGTTGCCAGTATTATTATTAAAATTGTTATTCGAGAACTGCCTCATGCAATTATCAAAATCTCTTTGGTTATTAGTCTGTGCCCGGCATTGATCCTCTTGATAGCGAATATCACCGACTCTATTATTGTTGTTGTTAGAATCGCCTCCGCAGGCACCAATCAAAAGAGCAAGGGCGCTTGTGAATAGTAGGGTAAATATATATTTAGCTTTCATAAAAAAACCATCCTTTATTAATTGACTCAAATTAAAGGAGTTACAAGCCCTGTGCCAGCTCAAAGCCTAAATATCATCACTACGGGGCCCAAATCTCAATGAGTGACAAATTTGGCATTATCGTCTGTCTAACAATAAGACACTAATCAATTATTAATATCAAAAAGGTATAGATTATACACTTTTTGTGCTGCCTCAGTGTGAGTCGACGCAAATTACGCAGTTTTATTAAAGGGTTAGCTGTGGCTAAAGTTGTGTTCGGTGGCCCTTTGTTTGCATTGTAGTGAGTAGATGATGTGAGTTCATTATTACCTTGAATG
>JAUVAX010000005.1 GCA_030591685.1 Pseudobdellovibrionaceae bacterium
ACAACCCCTATAAACCAGATTTGGAGCCCATGGCGAGACTCGAACTCGCGACCTCACCCTTACCAAGGGTGTGCTCTACCCCTGAGCCACATGGGCGTTTAAAGGCTTTAAGCGTTCTCACACTTAAATTGGAGCGGGAGACGGGGGTCGAACCCGCAACCCTCGGCTTGGAAGGCCGATACTCTAGCCAATTGAGCTACTCCCGCTCAAAAAATGGTGGAGAGAAGAGGATTTGAACCTCTGTAGGCATAAGCCAGCGGGTTTACAGCCCGCCCCCTTTAACCACTCGGGCATCTCTCCACTAAATGGAGCTGAATATAGGACTTGAACCTACAACCTGCTGATTACAAATCAGCTGCTCTACCAATTGAGCTAATTCAGCACCTAAACACTTTTGCTCGCGCAAAAATACCGAAGCCTTACGGCGACAGAGGAAAATATTTACTGGTTACCACCATATAACGTCAAAGGTTATTTTTATAAGCTTGTTTTATGTTTGAAATATAAGCGCTTTTAACGCATGGCACAGGGCGCGGGCTAAAGTCAGCAACGAAGGGTTCTTAATAATTACCTTTATATTAGTTTACAAACATTTGCGGGGTTCTCAAAATGTTTACTGATAATTAAAAGAAAATGATCTCAAGCCCAAAAAATCCCCACCTAAGAATTTCGCCTTTTTTCTACCACACAGTGCCTAACTCAGGCTTTTTTGTCTTAAATTGAGAAATAACAAGGCCCCTGACTTTATTTAAAGCTAAATAAATCTCAATAAAAGTCCGATAATTCCAATAATGATAATGTTTTTTAGCCTAATCAACAGGCCTGTTTATTAAAAAAGGATCAACCGTATATGAGTAAAAAATCAAAAGTCACAATTGTTTTTTTCGTATTTGCTTTAGGAGTACTCTCAATATTTCAAAATTGTTCTCAGGTCGAGTTTACTAAACTAACTGAACTTGAACAGGCCGGGATATCTGGAGAGCTTAGAAGTACCGAAATCAATGCCATACATAATGAAAATCGACCCCCAATTAAGCTCATAACTATACTTGATAATTCACATTCAATGGCAAGGATACTAAACAACGTAAGGCTTTCATTTAATAATGTAACTGATTTACTTAAGGGGTTCACCGGAGATGTCTCAATTTATACGACCTCTCAATTTGATCGCGCGCAAAGATCTGTTGAAAAAACCGAGCTAACTATGTACACCGACACAGCCGGTATAACACATCCTTATTCTGGTCATATTTCACCATATCCAAACATACCTATAAACTTTGATCATTTGACCTATTATTTTTTAACTCCGCCCTGGACTCAAACAAGAGCCCCTTTACCGTTTATGAGCATTATGAATGACTCTCAATTTAGTGTTTTTCGCTCAAGTTTTATAGACTCAATTGGAGGTATCACCGAAGAGGGGTCTGATACCGAAGAGCCTTTATGTATTTTACTAAGGGCCATTCATGAGAACAAAAACGATAAGTCCTTTCCTTTGTTTTTAATTGCAACAAATGAAAATGACTCCAGCTCCTTATCACGCTGTTTAATAGAAAAAAAGGAACGGATCCATCGCCAGCCCCAAAGCTCCGCGGGCTCTACTTATGACTGTGAACTCGGAGAGCAGGGCTGCAATCATACATTTTCTCTAGAATATAAAGACGAGAGAGAAACACTTAGGCATTTCAAGATCGTATCGCAAGTGCATACTGAATCTATTGAATACAAGGCCGTCGAAAATGCGTACGTTTATCCATACGTTGAGTATGGTTATCCTACTTTTGAGCGCAAAATGAATTACACAGCTATTGAACGTAATAAAATAGAAACCATCACCGGAGAATATGAAACTTATCAAGATGGAGATACGCTTGATCCAACAGGCAATATTATAACCCTTTCTCATCAGAGTTCCGCGGGGAGCTGTGCCCCAGAGGGGACTAGCACTTGCACTGTGAGTGAACGCACACTGGACGGAAAAAAAATATATGCTGATACCTGTGAATACACATGTATAGACGAAGTTATTTCTACAGAAAGATCTGTCGTCTTTGAGCAAGACGGAGATACTGCGGGCAGCTGCAGCGAAAACAACTATGCCCTGTCTGCGTCTATATCATGTGGACATTCTACAATTGTAACCAATGTGCCCGCAAACGATTCAGGCAAAGAACTCTCTAGCTGTTCACTTGAGTGCGTTGACAATACTAACTATTGGACGCAGTATACTGATCTAACCGTAACATCGTGCGAAGGCCATACTTACCATGCCGATTGCAATGATGATCAAAAGGCTGCTGCTGCTCAACATTCTGGGCTTAGCATAAGTGATATCACTCATTGTAGAGACAGCTGCTCAATATACATGATCACTCAGCGGCATCACCTTGAAGCAAATCAATACTCCTGCACACAGAATCAATATGATAATTATGCTAAGCCTGCTTGCACAAATGAAGATAAGGATTTAGTTCTAGCGAGTTTAAATAGCGATACGATCACTTCACGAGATCAAATATTAAGATGTAAGCACGACTGCTCAACGGGCATTCAGTCCTCGACAGGTACATTTAACGAATACTCTAGTCCTTCTGATGTTCTCTCATACTCCTCATGTGAAGACACTAATGGTGATTACACCTTACCTTGTACACAAGCTGACATAGATTATGTGGGTGGTCTGTATGCTGGATTAGGGGAAACTATGCCCATTGGCTATACCTGTTCGGCGAAGTGTGAAACACATGGCAACGCCCCGCAAGCACCTTGTCTTTTTGAAACCGGTGACGCCAAAATTTGCACATATAACCTCACTAAAATAAAAGTCAAAAGCGAAAACGCTTGTTCATCCGTAGATAATTTAAGTGGAGCATGCCAACTTTTGTCTTCAACAAAGCAAGGCGCGCCGACCACCACTTATAGTGACGAATTATATGAAACTGTAAATAACTCTTTAATAAGTGGCTCTAGTACCAACAATGTGGAGACATCTGTTATAAACAGCCTACAATCAGCTTACGGTGATAATTTCTTTTTAGCTACGTTTTCGCACAAGCCCCAGGGAAATGGTTGTGATACTGATAGTGACGGTATACCCAATGGCCTACAAGGCGGGGAAAGTGAGGGGGTTAGGTTTAAGAACATTCATGATATGCTCGGTGGAGATGCTTCTAAAACCTCAGCTAATTACTCTGTTTGTTTACCCAGCTACACACCGGCACTAAATACTTTGCTTACCAAGGTCACGAGCTCAATTGAGCGAAGCTATACCGTAAAAATGTTAAATAGCTACGAGTGGGTTTGGTACGTAAACTTAATATACCAAAACGGCACTACTTTGAAGCTAGAGAAAACTGATTTTACGGCCAACGGTGGGGTTATACAAATTAATAATAACATCAACATTGATGGTCTATTAAAGCTAGATGTTGGGATTATAAATCCGATAACTAATTAAATAGTCTCTTTATCTTGATTGTAAAACCCATAAACAAGAGGTGTTTATGGGTTCCTTATTAATAATTGGCATTGTAGCTCTGACTTCAAATTAGTTTATTTTTTAAAAATAGTGTTGTTATTAAAATTAATACTATTAAGTGTGAATCTCTCGGCAGGGCCGGTTGCTCGACTGTGAGCCGGTCCACTTACCCTCAAACATGATAATTTTACTCAATTAAATATAATAACTTTATTTGCAGTATGATGAAAGTGGGTTTTGGGTGCTTGGGACACAGTAATTGACCCACTCACCGTTAAGGTTAGTACTATAGGCATAAAACCAGTGAACCAACTCTGTACCCGTTAAAAAAACTTGATCGGGCATAGTACTTGGATGAACCCCATTGACCTCGTAGCACCAGCCATAGGCCCTCATATGGGAGTCTGAAAGGACCTCAATAGCATCAAGCCCCACGGGGGTGCCCGCAATAGAGTTCATGCCACCTGCGGCCCCTTGATAGTCAACATCACTGCTGTTTAGAGCCTTAATAGTTAACTCGCCTACTGATGTTTTTGATTCAAAGTGAGAGATTAAAAACACACCTTCCCCGCAAGGGTCTTGAAAGGTCATTGTGCCGGCAAACAATGGAGGGGTTATAAAAAGTAAAAGCATTAATAGTTTCATGAAGGGGCCCTTTTTTATTATTAATATTTTTTTTACAATAATTCGTATAGCAATTCAACAGGAGCTAAGACCGTTACTCGTACACCCACTCGTACAGCAGTTCATACAGTATAACCAAGCCCGCTACTAATTACTCTCCCCGGCCACAGACAAAGCACTCACTAAAAAAGATGGCGAAATAACACGGGACTCGGCAATAAGAACATCACTACCTACAGCTTGAACATCTTTAAGCATTTGTATGATGTTGCCACTAATAACAAAGTTTGCGAGGCTTTGTTTTTTATGGCCCGACTCATACATAAACCCTTCGGCTTGCAAAGAAAAATCACCCGAAATCGAATTGTACCCACTGTGAAGGCCCTGAAGGACGTCTATCACTATCGTTTGATTGTTTTTTGAAACTAACTCTTCAAAGCTCTCTTGGCCTGGAGTTAATACCATATTAGAAAAACCAATCCCTAAAGAGGTTTTAGCCCCCCGAGAGGCATTGGCTGTGTTTTCAACCCCAAGTTTTTTAGCGTAAACGCTATTTGTTAAGTAAGCGCTCAATTGACCCTTTTTAATTAGGGTGGTTTTTTTAGACGAGGCCCCCTCGCTATCAAAAGGGCGTGAGTGCTGTGATTTTTTTAAAAATGGATCATCAGTGATTTCGATCAGTGACGAGGCCACTGACTCGCCTAATTTATTACAAAATATAGAGAGGTTTTTATCGACCTTATCGGCGTAAAAAGAGCCTTGTAATAAACCCAAAAGCTGTTGAGCCATATGAGGGTTAAACATCACCGCATAAGTCCCCGTTTTTGGAGTCACGGCATTTAGTTTACTCACGGCCTCTGTAGCTGCTTTTTTTGCCACCTGAGACATATTTATTTTTTCAAACTCTACATCACTCGCCACCTCATAAGCGGTTCGAGTGTCTTTTGCACCCTTTGCTAAAGCAAAGGCGTACCCAAAAAAACCATTTGATTTATAAGTCGCCCTTACGCCGTTTGTATTATAAATAAAAAATTCGCTTTCGTAGTCGCCAAAGGACTGATAGGGGACGCTTTGGATTTTTTCATCCACCTCCATGGCGGACTTTTCAATGAGTTTTGACTGCTCTAGTTTTTGATCGATAGATACCTTATAAGCGTTTTCATTATATAAAAAACCCATGGGCTCATACTCTTCAGAGGTCACAAATTTTGGGGTGTAACTTTTTTTAAAAAACTCTACAGAGCCTAGGGCTTGCTCAAAAACAAGATCTAAGTCTGCTTGATCAAGGCTCTCTGAAAAAGTGGAGATTTCACACTCCCCCTTAATGATGCGAAACCCTAAAGCATGACTGTGTTCAGATTTAAATGGATCTAATTGACCCTTTTGGTAAGACGCCGAAAAGCTCTTACTGGTTTCAAGTAATACCTCTAGCTCTACACCGGCTTTTTTTGATTTTAAAGTGTACCTGTCAATTATGGCTTCTATGCTTAAGAGACTCATTTTTGCGCCCTCCCACCAACGGTTATATTAGAGATTAATATTGCGGGCTGCCCTACTGTTGTAGGTATAGACCCACTCACCGAACCACACATGCCACAATCAAGTTCAAAGTTATTGCCTACAGCTGTTATGCGGCCCAGGGTCTCAATACCCGTACCTATTAAGCTGGCGCCTTTAAGGGGTTGCTTTATTTCACCGCCCTCAACTTTATAGGCCTCTTGAACACTAAAGTTATAAGCTCCTGTACCAGGGTTTACAGAGCCACCACCCATTTTTTTGCAGTAAATGCCATTGTCCATTTTTTTTAACAGTTGCTCTAAAGAGTCCTCGCCGGGGGCAATGTATGTGTTTCGCATTCTTGAGGCCGGCGCATACGTATAATCTTGCCTTCGGCCACTGCCCGTTGGGGTGTAGCCTGTTTTTTTAGCCCCCATTTGGTCTACTATATAGCTTTTAAGTACGCCCTTTTCTATTAAAACAGTTTTTTTAGTCGGCATACCTTCATCGTCAATACCAATGGAGCCCCACTTGTTTTCAATAGTGCCATCATCAACAGCGGTTACACACTCATGAGCTAATTTTTCACCCAGCTTATCGCAAAAAACACTCGCCCCATTAGCAACAGAGGTGGTCTCTAAACCGTGACCACAGGCCTCATGAAATATGACCCCACCAAAACCATTATCTAATACGACTGGGCATTCAGCGGCAGGGGCAAAAGCGGCATCTACCATTGTTAACGCCTGTCTTGAGGCCTCTTTAGCCATGGCCTCTACGTCTAAATTGTCATAAAACTCACTGCCCCTAAGAGCGCCTAGTTTACTCATTCCGCTTTGTTTTTCGCCCCCTCTTTCAGCTATAGCACTTACAACAAAACGGGAGTAATTGCGCTGCTCTTGAGCCAAAAGGCCTAACGAATTTGCAATTTGAACTTTTTGGACCTTCTCTAAAACAGTACCGCTCACCTGGGTGATATCAGAGTGCATAGACCTAGCCGCTTTATCAGCTCTTTTTAAAAACTCAATTTTTTGTGCCGTTTGTAAATCCCATGGCAACAACTTGCAGGTTGAGTACGGGGTGTAGCTTAAATTTTTCATTGGGTCTTTTAAGGTTTTACTTGTGCCCTTTATAGCTTGGCTCGCCGTCGCGGCGGCTGTAAGTAAACCGTCTTCGGTTAAATCACTGGTTGAAACATATATAATCTCAGTACCGTAAAATAGACGAATGCCCGCCCCCTTTTTTTTGCCAAAATTTAACTCGTCGGGTTTTTGATCAATAAACCCTAGAGCACTTGAGTAGGTGTCTTCTATAAACACTTCGGCAAAATCAGCACCCCCTGAAAGGGCTTGATCAATAGTTTTTTCTAGTAAACTATTTTGTATAATCATCTTTGACTCCTTATACCTATGGCTTTGATTTTTACTACATATCTCACTCAGGTGATAGGTCACTTTTCAGTACTGCACATAGTCAGTCTCTGTGTTTCAAAAACCTACTTTTTTATATCCCTTTGATAAGGCAATACTCACACTCCCCTTTATTAGTAAGGGGTGCCTATCGAATAGCCCTCTTTGCTCCCTAGCTCATAAAAGGTTTATTAATTGATCCTTAATATCCCTGGCTTTAGGGACGCTAAATACACTTTATTAGAAAACGTCAGCGTATTGGTTTTTATTAACATGGCATAGATATTGTTCTTATAAATCCTAAAAACGGAGGAATATCGTGGGAATATCGTTAATTGGACTTATACAACAGCGTAAGTGTCTATCAACTTTTCATTTATGTGACAAAATTTGGATTTACCGATGGCTTTTACGATTTCTTGTAGGAGTCCTCTTATTACCGCAGCCGTCAATAGCGGCGACCGATGAAAAAGAGGCCTTTTGTTCTCAGGCGTCGAATTTGGAATTTTTCAAGGATCGCCTCGAAGACACAAATTTTAGGCTAGGCTTTCAGAATCCAGCAGAGGGGTTTCTCAATTTTCCCACAGGACTCTGTTGGTGGCACTCTCGCTTCCAAAGAAGCGTATCTCATCTGGTAATTTTTAGAGAATTGAAACCAGGAGAAAGTGAAATGACAACCAAAGAGTTGAAAAGGGCAATTCATAGAATTCGAAAGATGAACAACGTTGTAGAAATAAGAACTAATAGATATCAAAATTTTGCTGAATGGTCCTGGGCCAATAAAGACCTAATTCATAAGAAATTAAAAAGTTGGCAAGGTTGGGAGTTACTTCATGGGGTGATTGGTTTAGAGGGAAACTCTACAGAAGACCCCATAAAGCTTAAATTTATGATGGATGAACTTTACAAGGAAGTAGAAAGTACGAATTCTCTGGTTTATCAAATGCTTCAGTTAAAGGGCCCTGCAGCCCACGCTTGGTTAGTTATTCGTATGTCGAAATATAAAAATCGTTCGGGGGAGCCTCTGGGCTATAAGATATATATTGTAGACAGCAATTTTCCGTTACAAACGATGGAGTTTGACTATAGATATGGTCAAACTCATTTTAATTACCCTGGATGGGGCAAATTTGTACCATATACACAACGAGAACGAGAGTTGAGGAAGATTTTAGGAAGTGTCTTGCGTTCTTGTCGCCCAGCAAAGGCCAACATGATGTCGAGGACAAACATCCTATATAAAAATATGATGCGCATACAAACACTTCAAGAGAGCCTGAAGTCACCAAATAACTTTTCCATGAAGTATCCAGAGGAGGGCAAGACGTACGAAGACATCGTTGCAGAAAACATCCTAAAGGATGAATTTGAGGTCACTAATGAAAGTTGGTCAAAGTTGATGACGGAATAGTTAGATACTCCCTGCTCTAGGCACTATATTAATTAAGTCTAGAGATTGGGTGAACGCGTCCTCCACTAGTTGACCCTTCCATAATATGAACTCAGTGATGAGTTATATCAATTCAAAACTTAAGGGCGATCTTTTTACCTAAAAGTTATAGGCGGACATAATCGCTGATAACTTACAAAAAAACTAAAGACCTTATAAATTAACCAAATCTTGTACATATAAATAAGTTGGTCATAACCTTAAATAAGATAATATTTTTAAATAGATATAAGAACTACCTTTATTTATTTGATCATACTTTTGACGATTTACTGCAAATGAAATCGTTTAAACATAGGTTATAGGGCTGGCCCCATCCTTGCATAATTAAGTTTTGATGAATTCAAATGGCATGGGGGATAAGATGGGGTCACGCTTTCTCGTTTTGATATTTGTATGGTTATTTTCAATCTCAAGCTCTACAGCTTTAGCTCAAGCACAAGGGAAGCAATATGGTATTGGCTCCCCTAAAAATGTCGACGAGCTGCCTAATGGTAAACTTAAAAAACAAATTCAAGCTCTCCCTGAAAATGCAAAAGGCAAGGCTCTGGGTTGGCTACAGAGAATTTCATTCCCAGCAGAGGATGTTGACAACTTAGATATCAACTCTAATGGAGACGTGGGGTACATTGAGAGTTTCCCCACAGCGAATGCCGATACTGCAGAGGGGGGAGATGCTATCTCTGCTGCTAGCGCATTAAGTGTGACTGAAACATTTAAGTTACATAGTAACCCAGGCTCTACCAATGTTGTTTATCTTGATTTTGATGGACATATTATTGAAGACAACGCACTGAACTACTATAGCGAACCCACTCTGCTTGCTATGCCCTTTGACCCCTCAGGTAATGACACCCAACCAATGGTAGCAAACTTTAGCTTAGATGAGCTTTCTCGTATTTATGAAATCTGGCACCGGGTCTCCGAGGATTTCGCGGCCTTTGATATAGATGTAACAACTGAAGAGCCACCTGTTTTTACAAATACAATGGGTCGCGTTTTAATCACTCAATACAACGATGCTAACGGAGTAGACATGCCTGGTGGCGGCGGTGGATTTGCATACGTCGATGCTTTTGGCAGGAGTGACTATGCTTCTTATTATAATGTAGCGCTTGTTTACTACCGTGACCTTTACAGTGGGAGAGCCAGTACCGTAGCCGAAGCCTGTAGCCATGAATTTGGTCACCATTTAGGACTCAGCCACGATGGCATTGTGGACGGAACCAGTTATTACACCGGTCACGGCAGTGGCGAAACAAGCTGGGCCCCTATCATGGGTGCCGGCTATTACATGAACCTGACTCAGTGGAGTAAGGGTGAATACGCCAACGCCAATAATGACCAAGATGATTTAGCTATTATTGCTGCAAAATTAAATTATAAAGCTGACGATCATGGGGATTCAGCAGAGTTCGCAACCCCGCTCAATATTGAACCCGATGGTTCGGTCTTAGTGACCAGCCCAGAGTGGGACCCGCTGAACCTCTCCCCTGAGAATAAAGGAATCATTGATCACGGAAGTGACGTGGATTGGTTTTACTTTGACATGGCTGAGGGTGGGCTAAACCTTGTCGTTACTCCCGCTTGGCATTCATTTACCCTAACGAGTAATAAGGGTGGTAACTTAGACATAGCACTGTCTCTCTATGATGACGGTTTAAATTTAATCACCATCAGTGACTCTACAGATGAAACCCAGGCCAGCATAGTCAGCACTCTACCAGCGGGCCGCTATTACCTTCGCGTGGAAGGGGTAGGAAACTTGAACTCCAGCGACTACTCTAGCCTTGGAATGTTTTTTATAGAAGGGAGCGTTCAAGATAACACCAGTGAACCACCACCTCCTCCTGTTGTTGTTGAAGAAAACTTAGCCCCTGTGGCCGTAGCTAGTTACTCTCCCAACCCTGCTATAATCACTAAGGGCAAGAACATGAATGTCACCTTAAACGGCTCTGCTTCGTCAGACCCTGATGGAAGTATTTCAACTTATACCTGGAAGGACTCTAGCGGCGCCATTATTGGAAGCTCCGCTCAAGTTACTGTAAAATTAAACGCTGGCACGTACAACTATACCCTTACTGTAGTAGATAATATAGGGGCCACCGACAGCACAAGCATGTCGGTAACAGTGACTAAAGAAAAGGGCGGCAAATCCGGTGGTGGAGAAGACAAACCCTGCCGCGGAAGTAAGTGCTAAAATAATCACTTTGTCTGACGAGGATTGCTCAAGTAAGAGGTCACTTAAGATGTTGTCTATTGGTCTCTGAGAGGGCCATAGCACACGCTACAGAGGCGTTATAGCTGGCCTCAGCGTTGGACTGAGGGATGCTGACCGTATCGTCACAGGCCCTCTTAACGGGCAAGCGAACTCCCTTGGCCTCAGCACCTATCACCCATGCTACCTTTTCAGGGAGCTCGATATTATAAAGTGTGGTCTCGTTATTTTGAGCCAGGGCATAGGACCAAAAACCTATTTTTTTTAAATCCCCAATCACTGACGACAAGCTGGCCTCTTCAATAACAGGCACGTGCTCCGCCGCTCCTCTTGCTACTTTTATAGCCGTAGGAGTTAAAGCGGCGCCTTGCTTTTTAGGTAAAAAGACAGCCCCTACACCCATTAACCAGGCGGTTCTTAATATAGCACCTAAGTTATGAGGGTCTTCAAGGCCGTCAAGTATAAGAACAATTTGTTTTTTGTTTTCTTTTAAGCTTTGCCAATCAAACTTTGGCCTTTCAGTGACTACTAAGCAAAGGCCTTGGTGAGTTTGGCAAATGCGATCAAAAAAATTAAGGGACTTAATATGTATTTGCTTTTTATTTTTAATCGCCCAGTCGTGGATTTGAGCGAGCTCTGTGTTTTGCTCCCAACCTTTTTTTAAAAATACACAACTCACAGCTTGGGGCCTGACCCGCATAGCCTCTTTAGCCGAATGAACCCCCACTACGTATCGCCCCCGGGGTAACTCTGAAGCATCCACTTTAAGTGAGGTCTTTTTTGAATGCTGCGCCCTTGATTTAACCTTTGATTTAGATTTATGGCTTAGTTTTGTTTTAGATGAGTGACCCTTTTTCATGCCTCTATAACCCTAAAGCTTCATAGTATTTTTTAGCCGCTTCGACAGGGTCTGAGGCCTCATATATAGGGCGGCCCACAACAATAGCACTGGCCCCTAAATTAAAGGCCTGCTTGGGGCCGACCACTCGTTTTTGATCCCCTGCGGACTCTTCGGGGAAGCGTATACCCGGAGTGACAAAGTAACAGCCTGGAAAATTATTTTTTAAGGCCTCCACCTCTAGAGCCGAACAAACAAAGCTTCTTAACCCACAACCATAAGCCTCATGAGCTAAAGCCTGAACCTGCTCGGTGATAGACGCCTTAATACAGTTCACAGGCATGGTCTCTTTATTAAAGCTTGTTAGTACCGTTACGACTAAAACTTTAAAGGCTCTCGTTTTGTTTAACTCAGCCTCAAGGTCAGCAAGCTTTTTTAAAGCCTCAGGGCCTGACTGAGCATGAACGGTACAAAAGCTAGCCCCCATATTAAAAGAAGACCTCACAGAGGCCAGCATAGTATTTGGTATATCAAAATATTTATTGTCTATAAAAACGGGTTTTATTTTTGCCAACTCTGAAACAATATCAGCACCGTATTTAAAGCCCATACGAGGGCCAATTTTAATGCCCGTAATAAACTCAGAGACTTTATGGACTAATTCTAGGGCTTGGGCTTTGTCGTCTAAATCTAAGGCTAAAAATAAATCTCTACTCATTGCACTCACGGCCCTTATTAGTGTTCATCTTTTGACTTCGAAAAGGTAGCTTTACCTTTTTACTCGTCCGTTAATATTGCTAACTCATTACATTATAATGAGTTTAAAATTTCTTCGACTTCGATTGATACATTATTAATCTCAACTTGTTTTTTATTGCCCGTGGACCTATTAACAACATCAACAGTCCCCTCTTTAACACCCTTGCCGCCAATAGTTAGTCTCACAGGAAACCCTAACAAGTCAGCGTCTTTAAACTTAACCCCGGGGCGCTCTTTACGGTCATCTATAAAGACTTCAATATTTTTTTTCTCAAGATCACTTGTGATACTCTCAACAACAGAGTTCACGCTACTGTCTTTAGGGTCTAAATTGCAAATATGTACATGAAAAGGAGCCAAAGCTTTTGACCAAATAATACCATCACTATCATTTTTTTGCTCAACAGCTGCCTGAATCGTACGGCTTACACCTAGGCCATAACAGCCCATTTCTATAGTTTTAGCCTTACCGTTTTGGTCAAGAACCTGTGCTTTCATGGCTTTTGAGTACTTAGTGCCGAGGTAAAATATATGCCCCACCTCTATGCCTCGAATCGCTTTAAGAACACCTTTGCTGTCAGGGCTTTTATCCCCTGATTTTGCAAATCTTAAATCAGCGTACTCAGTCACTTGAAAATCACGACCGGCATTTACATTTTTTAAATGAACGTCATTTTTATTGGCACCCACAGTAAAGTTTTTATAATTTTTTAATCCATTATCCGAATACACAGGGATATCTAAACCCACTGGCCCACAGCTGCCGGGTAAAGCGCCGGTAAGGGTTTGAACCTCAGTCTCTGTAAGCAACAGCGGAGGGTTACTGAGGCCTAAGTGATTTTTAATTTTAATGGGATTTACCTCGTCATCACCCCTTAATAATACGGCAATGGGCTTTGATTTATCATCTTCAAGGCCCTCACTCAGGGAGAAGAACATAGTTTTAACAAGGTTTTTTTGGTCTATCTTTACACTCTCAGAAAGGCTAGCTATTGTTTTTAAACCTGGAGTCGGGAACTCCTCTAAGGGCAACGCTTCACCACCACCATAGCTTGCCTCGACAGGGTCAATGGCCGGGCATACCTCTAAATTTGCCGCAAAGTCACTTTCTGTTGAGACCATCAGTTGGTCCTCGCCGCTTTCGGCAAGCACATGAAACTCTTCAGATGTATCGCCACCAATACTGCCCGAGTCGGCTTTAACGACTCTGAAGTCTAAGCCTAAGCGATTAAATATATTAACATAAGCAGCATGCATTTTATCGTAAGATTGAAGGGCAGCCTCTTTATCGATGTCAAAGCTATAGGCGTCCTTCATAATAAACTCACGCCCGCGCATGAGGCCAAATCGTGGGCGAATTTCATCTCTAAATTTTGTTTGAATTTGATAAATAATCATAGGTAAGTTTTTATAAGACTTTAAATCATGTCTAATATAATCAGTGATCGCCTCTTCATGAGTGGCCCCTAAACAAAATTCATGATCGTTTCTGTTTTTAAATTTTAATAAGCCATCACCCATCTCGCTCCAACGATGAGTCTCTTTCCAAATTTCAGCCGGCTGCACCATGGGCATTAACACTTCACTGCATTCTATATTGTCTAATTCTTCACGAATTATTTTTTCTAACTTACGGATAGATCTTAACGCCATCACCCCGTAGGTGTAGATGCCAGGAGCTAGTTTTTTTATATATCCCCCGCGTATGAATAGCTGATGAGAGGTGATCTCTGCATCTGAAGGAGCCTCACGTAAGGTGTGCAGGTGTGTCTTGGACCATTTCATTTAAACAACCTCTAGTTCAGTTTGTTTTTAAACATCAATACCATAGGATTTAATTTTACGATGTAAATAGCTTCGCTCAAGACCTATGGTTTCTGCTGTTTTAGTTATATTGCCTTGGTTTTCTTCAATGGCTTTTAAAATAAAATCTTTTTCAAATCGTGCTCGGGCCTCTCTGAAGTTAACATTAAAGTCAAAGGTGTCCAGTTCATTGTAGTTTAACCCTGCAAAACGCACGTCTTGCACGTCTATTTGCTCACCGGGGGTGAGGATATAGAGCCTCTCAACAAAGTTTCTAAGTTCAAGAACGTTCCCCGGCCAATTATAGGCAAACATTAAATCTAAGGCCTCTTCGGATAGGGATTTGTTTAAAAAACCACCGTGATTTGCAAAAGCATCTCCAAAATGTTGTATCAGCATGGGCAGGTCCTCTTTACGAGACTTTAAAGGGGCCAGATCAAAGGGGACAATGTTAAGGCGATAGTAGAGCTCTTCCATAAAACGCCCGGCCTTGATTTCGGCCTTCATATCTTTGCTGGTCGTTGCCAGCACACGAACATCAGCGTCTATAGACTCATTACCATTAACCCGTTTAAAGCTTTTGTTTTGAATGAGGTTCAGCAGCTGGAGCTGAGCTTCAGGGCAAAGCTCTGAGACCTCCTCTAACAGAAGAGTCCCCCCTTGAGCGGCATCTAGCTTACCTTTTTTATCTCCATCATCAGCGGCAAAAGTGCCCCTGGCATAACCAAAAATTTCAGCCAACATTAACTCTTTAGGGATTAACACACAGTTGACTTCAACTAAGGCACGCCCCGCCCTGGGGCTTAGGTAATGAATATTTTTAGCAACAAGCTCTTTGCCCACCCCTGGTTCACCGGTGACAAGCACCCAAGAGCTTGTCGGAGCCACCCGAGCAATCATTTGCTTAAGAGCTCTCATTTTTTCGCTCTCACCAACAATATATAAGTTGTCTCTCAGTCGATTGAGCAGAGTGTCCTTTTCGCTTTTTTGCGAATTAAATAAAGCAATGTTCTTTAATAAAATAAGTATTTTATCTATAGACAGGGGCTTTTCAACAAAATCCCAGGCCCCTAGTTTTGTGGCCTTGACGGCTGTTTCAATGGTGCCGTGCCCCGACATAATGATGTACTGAATGGCTGGGAATTGAGCCTTGGCTTTTTGAAGCACCTCAATGCCATCCATCTCCCCAGGCATCCAAATATCTAAGAGTACAATATCAGGCTTGAAGCTTTTAATTTTAGATAGCCCCGACAAACCATCTTCAGCAGTTTGAACGTTAAACCCCTCATCTTTTAAAGAGTCTTTAAGGATCGAGCGAATCGCCTTTTCGTCATCCACAATTAACACACGAGTGTTTTCGTTTGAACTCATAGACTAACCCCCTCTACTGAACGTTCGCGATTTACTATTTTGTTCGCCTCAACTATTGGCAGCTCCACAACGACCTTAAAACCCTTTGGCTGATTGTGAAATGCTCTAATGTAGCCATTATGGTCCTCAATCATTCTTTTTACAATAGCCAATCCAAGCCCTGTACCCTGAGATTTTGTCGTCACATAAGGGTCAAAGATTCGGTCCATAAACTTAGCGCTTACACCTTTGCCATTATCTGCGACCGTGAGGCGAGCCAGCTCCATTTTTTGATCAAATTGAGTTTTTATTAAAATTTTTGGACTTTCTTGGTTTTCTAAAGCTGAAATTGAATTATCAATAAGATTTGTGATCACACGCTTTATTTGATCGGGGTCAAACATAAAGTCAGGCAAAGAGTCGCGGTCAAATATAATATCAATATTTTTGTTAGCCATTTTAAACATACTTATAACCTGCTCCACCACAGAGTTAAAATCACCGGCGACGGGGTTTGAATGGGGCAGCCTTGCAAAATGGCTAAACTCGTTCACAAGGGTTTTTAAATCATCGACCTGCTCAACAATCATTGAGGTGCACTCAGCAAAGGCAGGGTCTGAAATTTTAACCCCAAATTTTCGCTGCAATCGTTGAGCCGCTAGTTTAATTGGAGTGAGGGGGTTTTTAATTTCATGAGCAATTCGTCGGGCCACCTCTGTCCAGGCGGCAGACCTTTGAGCCCGAAGCACCGGTGAGAGGTCGTCAAAAACAATAACCTTGCCAATTTCATTATTAAACTTATCATGCAGTACCGTAAGTGTAATTTGCAGAGGAGTGTTTCGACCATTTATATTTACAGACTGTTCGCTTTTTAAACTCTTCAATCCCTGCTTACGCATAATACTGATCAGTTCATCGAACACTTTGTAGCTATTAGATTTTAACACTGACCTGGCCTTTTTGCCGACCATTTCTTTAGAGGTGATGTTTAATAGTTTTTCAGCATAACGGTTAACCATAGTAATGAGTCCCTCATCGTCTACAGAAACAACACCGGTACTGGCATTTGACAACACCACCTCAATATAACGTAGGTGCTCATCTAATGTAGATAGAGTTTTTTTAAGCTCATCATTTGATTTTGTTAATTTTATTTCTGACTTTTCAAGAGCCCCTGTCATAAAGTTAAAGTTAGAGATCAACTCATTGATCTCATCAGATCCCGTTGTGATCTCTACATTTTGATAACGGCCCAGGGCTACATCTCTGGTTCTTTCGCCAAGTATTTGCAAAGGTACTGAAAGCTGCCTTGCTAAATAAAAGCCAAACCATGTGGCACATAACAAGATTGTTAAAGTCATTAAAACTAAAATAATTAAATATATAGATTTAATAGGGTACTCGATAGGGTTTATGTTTCTAAAATCTTGATAGGCGGAGGCAATGTCATCCATTTTTGCAATAAGGCTAAGGGGTATAAAGGTCGAGACCACCAAGGCACCGTCTACTCCGTTTATTTTCGTAGGCACGATCACCCGTACAAGGTTTCCTTGCCCAAAATGATGTATAGTGCTTGCCTCTGCCATTTGCTGAATGCTCTTTTTTTTGAGTTCAAATGATATCTCTGGCACCTTAGCTATAGAGCTCTCATCAGACAACACCACGATGGGTTTAGAAAACAACCCCGAGTAATACTCTACAGCATCAAGACTATAATCTTTTTGATACTGCTCAAGGCGTTGCCTAATGCTTTTTCTGTTTTGAGAGAAATCCATTTTTTTATTGATCTCTTCAGCAAAATGATAGTTTTTCTTTTTTTCATTCGAGTAATAGGCATTTGTAACCTCAAGTGAGGACTTTAAAACGCCGGACATTTTTTCAGAAAACCATTTATCAAAAGAGTTATTGATATAAAACACTGAGATAATAAACATTAAAATCGTGGGGATTACTGAAAAACTCACAAAGGCTGCAATGAGTTTGCTTTTTAAAGAGCCTCCAAAAATACCATCACGTCGCTCGGTAAAAACTTTTACGATATTTCTAAATATAAAAAATATAAGTAAAAGAAAAACAATAATATTAAAATTGACTAGCCCAATAAAGAAAACCGAGTGAACAAAAGGCAAGAGCTTTGAGATGTCTACAAGCCTAAACTCAATCCAGGTGAGGATTAAAAAAAGTAACCCCAGAGCAAAAATGACGAGTAGTTCTTTTCGTCGCTTTTTTTTCTCTTCGGGGTCCTTAAGAGCTGAAATAAAACGCGTTTTACGTTTATTTTCGGTTTTCATTTAAAATCAATTGCTAAAAGTATTGTATAAGTTTTTACCCACCTGAAAAGAGGGGCCACCTTTTTTACATAACTCTAAACAAATAGACTTTGCCATCTCTTGATTTAGAGGGGTGTCCGGTGCTTGTTTAACTCCACTCAGAACAATGGCGTGGTTAAGCAGGAGCTTAGCGTTATAGGCGGTGACCTTTTCTGATAGTTTTTTAAAGATAACATTTAAAGTTATATCTGTAAGCTTTGTCGCTTCTGCACTGGGCTCTGCAACGGCGTCTTCAACTTTAGCCGCCTCTGTGCTTTCAGTGTCTACGCTTGCGGCCTCAATATTACCTGCCTCTTCATTCACTACTTCTGACATTTTTATGACTCCTTTAGGGCTTAACCCTTAATTAATAGATTTATTTAATTCAATCATTTCAATCATTACTTCGGCAGCATCGGCCCCCTTGTTGCCTTTTTTGCCCCCAGCGCGGTCGTAAGCTTGCTCTGCGTTGTCTGTGGTAATCACACCAAAAGTTACAGGGCGATTGTATTGGAGCTGCAGTGACGAGCAGCCTCTTTCCACAGAGTTGCACACATAATCAAAATGAGGTGTACCCCCACGAACAACGGCACCAATGGCAACTATACCCTCACAACCCGCCTCAAGTAAATACTTTGCCGCTAAGGGGATCTCATAGGCCCCCGGCACTCTCACCTGCTTAATTTGGTCTTGAGACAACCCTGATTCAAGCAATTTTTCAATGGCGCCAGTTTCTAATTTTTTTGTGACCTCTGAGTTAAATCGAGCCGTCACCACACCAACGCTTGTTATTGACTGTGAGTCTATTTTTTTAATTTTTACTAAGCTCACAATACCACCTCTGAGGGGCTTGTTTCATTGAGGCCCTGTAAAGGTATGGCCTCAACAATTTCAAGCCCGTAGCCCTTTAAACCCACAAGTTTTTTAGGACTGTTTGAGATTAATTGAATCTCTTTTACCCCTAAAGAGCGCAGTATTTGCGCCCCAACGCCATAGTCTCTTTGATCTACTTTTTTCATTTCAGCGGGGTTGTCAATAGTATCTACCTGTCGGGTCAAAGAGGGGCTCATATCATCTTGCCTTAAGTATACGAGAACACCACTTTTGTTTTTCTCAATCATTTTTAAAGATTTCAATAAGTCAGCCCTTGAGTCAGTTTGAGAGCAACCAAACACATCTCCAAGTATAGAGCCCCTATGCATTCTAACAAGGGTTGGTTGGTTTGGGTTTATTGAACCATGCACCAAGGCCATGTGTTCTTTTTGATCTAATTTATTTAAAAACACGTGAACATTAAAACCATTAACCGTATGGGAGTTGAGCTCAGAGGCGGTTTTCTCTTTAACGAAACTTTCATTTTCGCTGCGATACTGGATAAGAGCCTCAATGGTCCCGATTTTTAATTGGTGCTCTTTTGCGAATTTTTTTAACTCAGGCACTCGCGCCATTGTGCCATCAGGGTTCATGATTTCACAAATTGCAGCGGCTGGGTTACAGCCGGCAAGGGTGGCCAAGTCTACACTGGCCTCCGTGTGACCGGCTCGCTTTAATACCCCGCCCTTTCGAGCCTTTATAGGGAACACATGACCTGGGACCATAATGTCAGAGGCGGTCGACTGAGGGTCACTGGCCACTCGCATCGTATGGGCTCTGTCGGCCGCTGAAATACCAGTAGTGACTCCAGAAGAGGCCTCAATACTTACAGTAAATGCTGTACTATGAGGGGAGTTGTTAAATTCATCTTTAATCATCATAGACAAACCTAAACGCTTTGTTTGCTCTTCGGCCAAAGAAAGGCATATAAGCCCACGGGCTTGCGTGGCCATAAAATTAACAGAGGCTGCATTAATGTGGTCGGCCGCAATAACTAGGTCACCTTCGTTTTCACGATCTTCGTCGTCAAGCAAGATGACCATTTTACCATTTTTTATGTCTTCAATAAGCTCTGGCACAGTATTCAATGGGACCTCTTTTTGTTTTGGTCTAAATAGTTCACTAACCCTCGGGCCATGTTATCAAACTCAAGGTTTACTCGCTCGCCTGATTTTAAAAACTGTAGGTTCGTTTTTTTTAGAGTTTCAGGTATTAAGCAAATCTCAAAATAACTTTCGCCCACATTATTTATTGTAAGGCTCACACCATTTATAGCCACAGACCCCTTAGGCCAGACAAACAGCTGATACGCTTTATCAATGGCAACCCTAAACTCGCGACTGTTGGTGCCAAGGTTTGTGACACTCAATAGTTTGGCTGTACAATCTACATGCCCTGTCACTAAATGGCCATGTATACGGTCATCATGGCGCAGAGACCTTTCTAGGTTAACCTTCATTGAAGAGAGCTGTTCTTTTGACCAACGGGTCACTTTTAAAGTTTCACTGGCTATAGAGAGGTCAATGTATTTGCCCTCAAAGGATTCGACGGTTAAACACACTCCGTTAACCGCCAAGGAGTCCCCCACACTAAAATCATCAAAATGAGTGGGCCTTAAAATAGAAATTTTAAGTACACCAGCGTCGGCCTTAACATGGTCGATTGAACTCAATGTTTCAATAATTCCAGAAAACATATATAAAACCACCAAACTAGAAAAAAATTGAAATTATTACCCGGCTTTAAGCTCACTTATTAAGCCGTCTTAAAGCCAGATCTAAAAAAACAACATTTGAAGGCCCAACTATTGTTTAAAAGACACACTTAACCTACAGTAAGGTTCAATTAAAACTCAAGCAAAAAGTATACATTTGTCTTTATTACTTAAAGCACTTCGTGATTTTAAGTTATTTTACCACCAACTCTAGAGGGCTTAATGTTTTCATATTTTAATGACTTAAACTATCTGCTCAAAACAACCCCCTTTAACAAGCAGGTTTATAAATCCATTAGAGACTCAAAAGTCATGGTGCTCTGCCGAGCTTATAGCCCCTTTTTAGCCGGGACCATCCCTATTGAGATCAACATTGAAAGCAGCGACCTTGATATTATTTGCGAGTGCTATGATTTGGACCCATTTGATGAATTAATGGCTCAAAGCTACAAACACTTTTTGGGCTTTCGCCTTATAAAAAATAATGACCATCTTTCCGTTTGTCAGTTTATGTGTATGAATTTTAAATTTGAAGTCTTTGCCCAAGCAAAGCCTATTCAAGAGCAAAATGCGCCCGTACATATGCTTGTAGAATATGAACTTTTAAAACTTGGGGGTCAAAAATCAAAAGCAGGCATTAAGAGCTTAAAAAAACAGGGACTTAAAACTGAACCGGCTTTTTGTGAGTACTTTAATTTCCCAGGGGACAGCTATAATGAACTTCTTAAACTCAAGGGGCCTCAAGGAGAACATTTAGCAAGGGTGATTCATTTTAATCCCTTTTAACGAAGCGTGGTGGCCCTTAATTGTTTAATTTACGTAAGCCAAGTAACTCGCGAGCTCAGACATTCTTAGCTTAATTGACCCGGCACACATCTACTCGGCTTTTAATACGCGGAGTTCTGAGTTTCTGATAAATCCATATTTTCTATATAGCTCGATGGCGGACTTATTGTCGACCTGAACCAATAAGCTGAGGTCTTTGCCTTCGCCAAGGGCTAAGTCAGAAAGCTTGTTGAGCATCACCAGGGAAACCCCAGTACCCCTGAATTCGGGCCAAATATAAAACCGGCCAAACCAAAACCTTTTTTTACTGGGCAATGTGTTTGCAACAGCACCAATGATTTTACCAACCCTGTTTTTTAGCACATAAAAGCGATAGTCCGTATTCACTATTATATTAGGAATAATCCAACTGGAGTCCATCTCTTTATTGAATGTATTATACCAATGCTTTAAAAAAACCTGACTTTTCTCCGTCTTCTCGATTTGAAGAAAATCAAATTCAACGTGTTCACTCGACCTAGATTTTATTTTGAGATTATAGTAATCAAACGAGAAGCTCTCCCTAAAGGAGGGATCTACAGCTTGCAGGCGCTCCATAATAGGTTTAGTTGTAAACAAACTCGCTGACCTTAATGCTTGTTGATCAAAATTTTTAAGAAGATGATCTACTGCAAAAACAGGGTCACTACCATAAAGGTGAATAGTGCCATCAGCACTAACAAACGCAGTTGATTTTTTAGGTTGCTCTGAGAACAATATTTTAATTTCACCAGTATTGTTACTTAGCTTATCCCAGTTCAAATCCAGGTAATTAATACCTTCAAATGAAGAGTCGCTTAGTTCATTTAAAATAGTGTTCTGGTTCATAAACAGTATTTTACACGACATTGAGTAACATTCCATAGAAAAAAGGGCGAGCATTTAGCAAAGGTGATTCACTTTAATAAATGAGTCCTTTAGCAAGGTGTTATAGTCCTTAATTGTTTAATTTACGAGACTGAGCCCCATATATACATCGTCAAAATACAATGTACGTTCGACAACATTGGGGTTTACATCATTGCCATTTTTCCATCCACTTTTGTACATGCCAAATTTCCAATAAATATTTTGATCAGGCCTCATGTTTGAAATATTAGTGCCCGAAGTAACTAATTCTGTATTTACAAACGCCTCTGTAATACCAGAATTTGATGACGAAAATAAATGATGAACAGCAATGTTCATCCACTGCCCCTTAGTTTTAGGTATAGTAATGTTATCAATTCCTTGACCCATGATTTCGAGTTTATCACCAACAGATCTAACAAGAAAAGGCACCCCTGGTGAGTTATGGTCACCATGTAGTTGCCAGATAATTTCATATTCAGAGTCATCAATATAGTCATTTGGGAAGTATACGCTTAAAGCCAGCCAAACCTCATCCCCCTCAGAAAAGTACCCAATATTTTGTGGAGACGAATACTCACTCCGCGGCCCGTTTGCAACATATGGGTCATCTTTATGCACATAAACCCTAAGCACTCTTTCTCCGGCATGAGGGGCGCTGAACGTTGTACTTAAAAGGTGGTCATCAACGGCGGTTTGCTTTTGCCACTCAATATTTAAGCCTTCACCATCCTCCTCAAATCCATCATGTAAAATTTCAACAGCATCTGACATAAATTGTTCTAGAAAAACGATAGACTCTGAGGATTTAGGCCCTGCTTCATCGACAGCTTTTGGCACTTGCTTTATTGACTCACAGTTTTGATAAACTAAAACAAATGTTAATAAAATTAAAATTGCAGATATTTTTTTTGTGACCTGAATAACCAGCCCCCTTATTTGAAACCTATTGTATCATATCTAAGCAAACATAGGGAGCGCTACCTTTAAAGTGGTCACCTAGATATCAAAGGACGTATAACTAAAATAAAAATTCCCCATAAAAACTTTAGTTGCCCTACTTTGAGACAAAACTTAACTTAGAAAGGCTCCTACTATTATCCTGTCGCTTAACAGGCTTCTTTTGCGCCCCAAGTTATATTAAAAAAATAGATATATTATTTATACTTAAAAGTTAGCTTTATATCAGTGGCGGTTACGTTTACGACTTGCCCTTCTTTGAGTACACCAGAAATTAAATCTTTTGCTAAGTGATCTATGATTTCTTTTTGAATCACTCTCTTTAAAGGCCTGGCGCCATAAATGGGGTCAAAGCCTTTTTTAGTAAGGAGTGCAATGGCTTTATCATTAACGTTAAAGGTAATCCCTCGCCCCTCGAGCCGCTTTTCAAATTCAGCCAGTTGAATTTTAACAATGTTGCCGATTTGATCTTCACTTAAACTATTAAAGGTCACTATTTCATCAACACGGTTTAAAAACTCAGGCCTAAAGTGATCTTTAAGGGCCTGGTCAACGGCTTGAGACTTTTCTTTGTCTGAGAGTGTAGCGTCTATCAATGAGTGAGACCCAATATTTGAGGTCATCACTACCACTGTATTTTTAAAATCCACAGTGCGGCCCTGGCCGTCAGTTAACCGGCCATCGTCTAGTACCTGGAGAAGGACATTAAACACGTCCACATGGGCCTTTTCAACTTCATCCAGTAAGACAATACTATAGGGGCGACGACGGACCGCTTCGGTCAACTGCCCACCCTCTTCGTAACCAACATAGCCCGGAGGGGCACCTATGAGCCGACTGACTGAGTGTTTCTCCATATACTCACTCATATCGACCCTGACAATAGCGTCTTCTGAGTCGAATAAAAATTCAGCTAGAGCTTTTACGGTTTCGGTTTTACCTACGCCTGTAGGGCCTAAAAACATAAAACTACCGATGGGCTTATTGGGGTCGGAGAGCTCAGCACGAGACCTTATAACGGCGTTTGAAACAAGCTCTAGAGCTTGATCTTGACCCACGACACGATTTTTTAATATCTCACTCATCTTGAGGAATTTTTGCATTTCAGACTCAAGCATTTTTTGCACAGGGACCCCTGTCCATTTAGCAACCACTTCGGCGATCTCTTCAGGACCGACCTCTTCTTTTAAGAGTTGGTTTTCGCCCTTTTTACTGGACACCTCCTGAATTAAATCTTCAAGCTGTTGCTCCAGCGCCGGGAGTCGGCCATATTTAAGTTCAGCCGCTCGCTCTAGGTTGCTTTCTCTTTCGGATCGATCTATTTCAAGCTTTACACTTTCTATTTCTTCTTTTGTTTTTTTAAGATCAACGATCCCATGTTTTTCACTATCCCACTGGGCTTGAAGCTCTGCAATATTCGTAGAGAGTACTGAGAGTTCTGTCTTAATTTCACCCAGTCGATCTTTTGCCGAAGCCTCTGACTCTTTTTTAAGAGCCTGCTCCTCAATTTGTAGTTGAGTTTTCTTTCTGATGAGTTCATCTATCACCGAAGGGACGCTGTTGATCTCAATACTTAACTTACTGGCCGCTTCGTCGATTAAATCTATGGCCTTATCGGGTAAAAATCGACTGGTGATATATCGGTCTGACAACTTTACAGCCTGAACAATAGCTGAGTCTGTAATACGCACCCCATGATGAACCTCGTATTTATCTTTAAGACCCCTTAATATAGTTATAGCGTCGGCCACATTGGGCTCAGCCACAAGAACGGTTTGAAAGCGTCGCTCTAGGGCTTTGTCTTTTTCAATGTATTTTCGGTATTCGTCTAAAGTGGTGGCTCCGATACATCTTAGTTCACCTCGAGCCAGAGCGGGTTTTAGTATTTGCCCGGCATCCATAGCGCCTTCAGTTTTACCGGCTCCTACTAGTGTATGCATTTCGTCTATAAATAAAATAATTTGACCATCACTCGTTGTGACCTCTTTGATTACTGCTTTTAAGCGGTCTTCGAACTCACCCCTATACTTAGCGCCAGCCACTAAAGAACCTATGTCGAGTGCCATTAATTTTTTACCAAATAAAATCTGAGGTACATCCTCGTTTATAATCCGAAGAGCTAACCCTTCAGCAATGGCTGTTTTACCAACCCCTGGCTCACCAATAAGCACAGGGTTGTTTTTTGTTCTACGAGATAAAACCTGGATCACTCGGCGTATTTCTTCGTCTCGACCGACGACAGGGTCTAACTTGCCCTCTTCGGCTAACTCAGTGAGGTCGCGGGCGTATTTTTTTAACACTTCATATTTATTTTCGGGACTATCATCGGTCACTTTTTGTGCTCCTCTTACTTCAGATAAATTAGACTTAAATTTATCTAAGTTTACATCAGACTTTTGAAAGATTCTAATTATTTTATCAGGACCCATTTTGTAAAGAGATAATATAAAATGCTCTGTTGATATGTAGGAGTCCCCCATATCTTTAGCCTGAGAATCGGCCTCTTTAAATAACTTAATTAAAGGCTGGCTGGGGTAAACCTTAGCCGAAGACCCAACGGCCTCTGGCAACTCCTTTAAAAGGGCCTCAAACTCTGAAATAAGAGAGGCGACATTGGCCCCTGACTTTTCAAACACACGGGGCACAGTGCCCCCTCTTTCAGTTAAAAGGGCGTAGACTAAGTGAACAGGGTCAACGGTGGGGTGAGTGCGATCCTCAGCCAGCTGGGCGGCAACTTGCATGGCTTTTTGTGAGCTAATTGTCATTTTTTCTATATTATCCATGGATGACCTCTTTATACCTTAGAACAAAAATGCTATGGTTTTCATTGAATAATTACACTTACTCTAATAACAATGTGTGCCTGCATTTAAGGATGTCAATACCGATGAAAAAAAATACACCGGCCCCGCTTAAAAAGGGCATCATCAAAGACCCCGTGGCCCCTCAGGACCTCTTGAGTTTTGCGCACTACTGTGAATGTTGTAGCTACTTTAATAGCCCTAAGGCCACGTGCTCTCTTGAGCATAATACCGAGCTACACCTAAAAAAAAATCAGCTTAAATCCTACAGTATGGGCGGCAAAATGGCCCTTTGTCGAAACCTAGAGATTGATTAAGGTTTATGTTTAATATTGATATAATTTTTATATTTTTTGGCCTTCTGTTTATAACCCTTGTTGTATTTGGTATTTGGTTTTATATAAAAAAGCGGCCAAAGGCCATCCCCCCAAGAGATGCCTACCTCCCCCCTTTTAAAACACTCACCACAGGTAAGTTTAAGATCAACTATGTTCAGCAGGGCCAGGGCCCTGATTTAGTTTTGCTCCATGGGCTCGGCGCCTCGGTTTATATTTGGAGATTTATATTTAAATCCCTTGCTAAAAACTACAGGGTTACAGCTATTGATTTACCTGGGTTTGGCTCTTCAACAAAAGACCCAACAGCAAAATATGGCCTTGATGAGCAAACAAATCGACTGATCGATATTTTAAACCAATTAAACATTCAAAGTCTTCAGTTTATCGGGAGCTCTATGGGCGGAGCACTGGCCCTGTGGATGGCTGTTAGGTGCCCCGAACGTATTAAAAATGTTATCGCCCTAGCCCCGGCAACAAACAGAAAACTTGTAAAAATAAGCCCTATGCCGTTAATGAAAATTGCACGTCAACTACATAGCTATGTGCTTGGAAAAAAGCTCATCGCATTTATTTGTAAGCTCATTTATTATAATGACTCTTTTGTTACCGACAAAGATCTGGATAACCATTTTTCGCCCTACAAGGGACAGCCCGAAGCCCTGCGCACCTTTATTTTAGCAACAGAGTTGATTACTGACAAAAGGCTACCCTTAGAGCTTAAAGCCGTTTCTTGCCCTGTTACTCTTGTTCGGGGTAGCAAGGATCTTATTGTGCCCCTTAGGTTTATGAATGAATTAAATAAAACTATTCCGCATTGTCACCTCATAAAAATACCCAATTCGGGCCATCACCCTATGGAAGAAAGTCCTGGAGAATGTGTCAAAATACTGTATGAGAACCTTCTTAAAGACCAAAGGTCTTAATTTATTTTTTGACTGTTAATAAAAACTAGACACATCAAAGGTTTTGATTTCAAAATCAAAGTCTTAGGACCTAGATAGTTCTTAAGGCCAAGTTTAGAGGGATATTTGACGTTTTAGTCAGAAGTCCTGTCAAGATCAACTCAACCTCTGTCGAAAGATTTAATGTAAGCAGTGCTGTTGCAGCCTCTTACATGAATAAGGGTGAAAGTATTTAACTGTTAATAAAGGAGGTTTCAAGGAAGATAACAAATCAAGGAATAGATAGGGAAAACTCCCTAAATAAATATGGCCAGGACGCCAACCCAATTATGGGAATTAACAAGGAGGTAAGTATGATTAGAGATTATAAATTTTAATTGAGAGGAATAAAAAATGGGATTCAGAGTTTCAACAAACATAGCCGCGATAAACGCGCAAAGAAATTTAAGCCAAGGTCAGTTAAGAATAAACTCAAGTTTAAGCAAACTAGCCAGTGGTAGTCGTATTAACAAAGCTGCCGACGATGCTGCCGGACTAGCTATCAGTGAAAACTTAAAGGGTCAAATTAGATCTACTCGTCAAGCCAACAGAAACGCCAACGATGGTATATCAATGGTGCAAGTGGCTGAGGGCGGACTTAATGAAATAGGAAACATCATTGTAAGACTCAGAGAACTAGGTATCCAAGCCGCTTCTGACACCGTAGGTGATTCAGAGAGAAGCTTTGTGGATAAGGAAGTTCAACAGCTTAAAGAGGAAATCAATCGTATATCTAATGTAACAACCTGGGGTGAAACAAAATTATTAGATGGCTCTAGCCCGACTTTTGATTTTCAGGTGGGTATATTTAATGATGAATTAAACGATAGAATCGGCTATGACGCTGGCGAAAACGCAGCGACATTAGATGATTTATCCCTAGGAAGTCTTGATTACTCTACTAAAGAAGGGGCTCAGGAGGCACTCTCTTTACTTGATGAATCGCAACTTAATGTAAACGGAATGAGAGCCGGTCTTGGTGCATTACAAAACAGGCTTACATCTACAGTCAGTAACCTGCAAATTGCTGAAGAGAACCTTTCAGCTGCAAACAGTCGAATTCGTGATACGGATGTGGCCAATGCTTCTGCAGAACTCACAAAGAATAATATTTTATTACAAGCTGCAACATCAACTTTAGCTCAAGCCAATCAGTTTAATGCGATTGCCTTAAAGCTAATAGGATAACAGTTAAATAAACACACCCAATACTAAGTACGAGTACTGAGCCTAGTCCTAGACTAGGCTCTTTTTTTTATTTGATTTGCGTTAATTGAGATTTACACTTTAAATTATACCATTTACTGGATTATATTATATATGGAAACTTTTTAAAAAAGAAAAAGGGGTTAATTAGTATGGCTAAAAATAAAAAAACAACAAAAAAAGCGGCTAAAAAAGTGACTAAAAAGAAAGCTGCCAAAAAGAAAGCTACTAAGAAAAAAGTTGCCAAAAAGAAAGCCACTAAGAAAAAAGTTGCCAAAAAGAAAGCCACTAAGAAAAAGGTTGCCAAAAAGAAAGCTACTAAGAAAAAGGTTGCCAAAAAGAAAGCTACTAAGAAAAAGGTTGCCAAAAAGAAAGCTACTAAGAAAAAGGTTGCCAAAAAGAAAGCCACTAAGGAAAAAGTTGCCAAGAAAAAGGCAACTAAAAAGAAAACTACTAAAAAAAAGGCCATCAAACCCAGCGCGCCTGATTTTAATGACATTAAAAATTCCGACAGCAGCGTGACTCAAATAGCCTCTGCGAATTTATTTAAGGCTAAGGACACTAGGGAAACAGCCCCGACTGACATCATCGAGGAAATACCCCCTGAGAATGTTTTAGTTGAAGATGAGGAGCAAACAGCTTTTAACCTTGATTCCCCTTCTGAGGACCTTGAGGATGACGACTTGAGCGATGAGCTTGATTTAGATAGCTACGATAATATTTCTGAGACCGATGACTCTGATGACGAGGGTTATTTTTAACTTAAGTTAAAAGTTTAACCCTTTAACTTAAAAAAAAAGCCTTGGGAGACCAAGGCTTTTTTTATTATTTTTAAATTTTTATTAACTCGATTTTGGCCTTGAATGAACAGCGAACTTTTCAAACTCACCATACTCGTGCAGTTTATTATAAAGTGTCTTTATGGTAATACCCAAGGCATTGGCGGCTTGTGTTTTGTTGCCCTCAAAGTAGCTTAGAGATTTCAAAATATATCGCTTCTCTAGCTCATGCAATGGTATTGTTGGGTCATAATCGTCAATAATAGTTTTTTGATCTGGGCTTTTAATTTGCTCAGGTAGATCGGCAAATGTGATCGTCTCACCTTCTGATAAAATTTGAAGTCGCTCACATACGTTTTGCAGTTCTCTAATATTACCCGGCCAGTCATACTTACACATATGAGTCATGGCTTCTTCATCAATTTTTTTGCCTCTTCCAAGGTAAGAGTGAGGGCCGCTTTGTAAAAAGTGATGTATAAGAGGGGTTATATCATCTCTTCTTCTTCTTAAAGGTGGAGCGCTTAACATAATGGTATTGATTCGGTAAAATAAATCTTCTCTAAAATTACCGCGCGTGACCTCTTTATCTAACTCACGATTTGTGGCGCTGATCAGGCGTATGTCTACTTTTATAGGCTCTTTGCCGCCAACTCTGTAAACCTCACCTTCTTGTAAAAATCTTAAAAGCTTAGCTTGAATACCAGGACTCATTTCACCCAACTCGTCTAAAAATAAGGTTCCGCCATCGGCGACTTCAGCGAGGCCGATTTTTCTAGCATAAGCCCCTGTAAAGGCTCCCTTTTCGTGTCCGAAAAGTTCTGACTCTAATAGAGTCTCTCTTAAGGCTCCGCAGTTAATGGCAATAAATGGCTTATTCGCTCGAGAACTCTTTTCATGTATAGCATGAGCAACAAGCTCTTTTCCTGTGCCACTTTCACCCATTATTAAGACTGTGGCCGTGGATGGAGCCACTCGATCCACCATATGCATTAACTGATGCATGGCTTCTGATTTGTAAACAATCTTTTTGTCATCTAGAATATTATTAGTAATCGGTGTACCTAAAAGTTGTTGGTCACTCGGAGGGAGAATTTTGTTTATATCAGACATAGGGTTTTTTCCTTCGGCTTAAGGGGGTTAATGTTTAAAATCACATCCATCGTGGCAGACAAACCGTCTCATCGTGATACGCAGCGTCATATGCTTTGTAACAAATGCTTAAAAATATTGCAAGAATTTTTTTCTAAACTGAGTATTTTTTTTAAAATACCCCAAAAAGGGCTTATTTTTGTCACCTAAAAAGGGCTTAAAAATGGTAAAAACAGCAGCTAAGTACTTAAAATATTTGTATTTTGTTGAGGGCGCATCTAAACACACCTTGATTTCTTATGCCAATGATTTAAATCAATTATTAGGTCGCTGTTTTGTTGAAAAAATATCAATTTCATTTACAAACTCTAACCCCCTGTTCGCCATCACCCCCAATTCTTCAGTAAAACTCGACCCTCAATTTGCAGGCCTTAAGCTTCAAAATGTTGATGGGTTAAGGGGGCTTATTCAGGCCACCCTGTCCGGTTGGTCCAAGCACGCCCTGACAACGCGAAACAGAAAGGCCGCCTGCTTGAAGGGTTATTTTAAGTGGGCTTATACAGAAAACTATATTAGTACTGACCTTTCAGATAAAATATTTTGTCCTAAAGTGCCCCGTAAAATCCCTAATTTTTTATCTGTCGATGAGGCCTTAAACCTCATTAATACATTAAAAAAGGCCGTCAAGGACCCTCAATCGAGCCGATTTATTGAGTACAATAGAGATTATACCCTCATCTTAACACTCTACAGCGCTGGCCTCAGGGTGAGCGAGGCATGTAACCTTCAGTGGAAACACGTAGATTTTAATAAAAACACGCTCTTAGTACTTGGCAAAGGCGGAAAGCAAAGGATTGTTACTCCTGCAAAAATTTGCTTTACACAGCTTAAGAGGCAAAAAAGCCTTCTCCCTAGCGAGTCTATATATATCTTTAATAAGGCCCCTCTCAATACAAGAACAGCCTATAGTATTGTGCGTAGATGGGGCGCCAGGGCGAACCTGATCAAACCCCTGTCCCCTCATGCTTTAAGGCATAGTTTTGCCACCCATTTACTCACTAGCGGAGCTGGGCTGAGAGCCTTACAAGAACTCTTAGGGCACTCAAGTTTAGTCGCCACTGAGAAGTACACACATATAACCACTGATGACCTGCAAAAAACATTGAATTCTCACCACCCTCTTGAGAAAACATAAAAATTATTTAGGAGCGTAAAAAATGACTCAAAAAAAAGCTGTGTTTTTTGACCGAGATGGCACCTTAATTGTAGATAAAATTTATCTCAATGACCCTGGTCAAATTGAATACCTTGACGAGGTGATCACATCACTTAAAAAAATTCAAAGCCACGGTTACGATTTTATAGTCGTAACAAATCAATCGGGTATTGCCCGAGGGATTGTTGACGAAGCTAATCTTTTTAAAATCCATAAAATAATTGATGATTTTTTTAAAAGCCATCAGATTAAAGTACTTGATTACCTCTATGCCCCCTACTTAACGAGCAGTAACCACTATTACAGAAAGCCCCAAAGCGGTATGCTGCAAGAGGGGTCCGTCTTATACAATATCGATCTTTCAAAAAGCTGGATGGTAGGGGATCGCATGACAGACGTTGAGGCTGGCCACAGGGCCGGCACTAAAAGCATTCTTTTAAGTGACCTTGAAGACCCCAGTGATTTTGACTTTAACCCACCGGACGCCCATGTTCACTCACTGGCAGAGGTGGCCGCAGCCATTTGCGAACCTTAAAGTTAGTTTAAAAACTCTTTTTCATGGAGCCAAGCACTATGGCGGGGTGGTTTTTTTGTTTGGCTCCACTCTTTGAGCATCTTTGGAGCTATTTCTTTGAGTTCTTTTAACTGCTGAGCCGTCCCGGTCACACAGGTCAACTCTACGCGGTGGCCGTTGGGGTCAAAAAAGTAAATGGACTGAATGATCCCGTGCTCTGTAACCCCAAGTACATCAATACCCTGCTGCTCAAGCTCTTTTTTAGCGTCAATGAGAGCTTTTTGATCTTTGATCTGAAAGGCAATGTGCTGGACCCACTTAGGAGTATTAAAATCACGGCTCATTTCTTTTTCACCGGTGATTTCAAAAAATGCTAAAATATTACCCTGACCGGCATCTAAAAACACATGCATATAAGGGTTCGGCTCTTTTGTAGAGGGGACTTTATCCTCAGCAATACAAACCAGAAGGTCCATGTTTAAATGTTTTTGATAAAACTCTACCGTTTTTTGAGCGTCTTTACACCGGTAAGCAACGTGGTGGATTTGTTCTATTTTTATCATCATCATTCTCCTGACTTACTGTTTACTGTTACTTAATAGCAACCTGTAAAAATTTAAAAAAATCGAATATCTATTAAATATTTGTGCCCTTAAATTTTAAATAATAAGGCTTTATCATTGCACACTAAATTCGTTTAAAAAATATGTCACTCAATTACCCTATATTTACAGCGCTCACAAATCGGTAAAAAAATTCTTACCCCCCATTAGGGCATCAATCGGTGTTAACTGTCTTGCTGCACTTTAAAATACAATTCGTCTAAGCCTCTGTATAATTGATCTGTGCTCTCAAGTAAAAAAAGCTTTTTTTGTATTTCATCTATACGAAACTCCTGTTGACGTATAACATCTACATCAAAAGGGAGTACCTCGGGCTCTTGGCTCAAGGCATAATGGCTCTCTTCAGTGGACGATGCTATACCGGCTCCAAAAATTCGAACCCCCTTTGGAGTTTTAATTAATCCAAACTCAATAGTGAACCAAAAAAACCTCTCAAACTGACATAGTAAATCTTTACGGTCTAAAAACTGGCAAGCTATTCGACCAAACTTTTCACAAAAATCGGAGTACTCACTGTTTGTAAAAAATGGTAAGTGGCCATACAGGTCATGAACAATATCAGGCTCGGGGGTGTAGCTTAAATCTTTGGCCTCTCTTATAAAGTGGCCAATGGGAAACTCTCGGTTTGAGAGCATTTTGTAAAAGCCACTCCCATCCTCTAGCCCCTCAACATAAACACCTTGAAACCCTGTTAGCTTCATAAGCCTTTCATTAACCTCTTGCAAGTTTGGTATTTGCTCAGCGTTGATTTTAAGCTTTATAAGCCCTTCGTTAAAAATATCAACAACCTGCTCTTCACGAACCTGATCGCGTTCTTCGAGTATACGCCTCCAGGTTTTTTGATCTTCATCTGTGAAGTGTTTTTTATTTGGGCTTGATAATTTATTATGCTCACTTGCCATTTGCATTACAAAGTTCCTCGCCTCATTTGATCTCGCTCTATTGAGTCAAAGAGGGCTTGAAAGTTGCCCTCACCAAAGGATAAATGATTAGCCCTCTGAATCAGCTCAATAAAAATAGGGCCCACTAAGTTTTTAGTGAAAATCTGTAATAAGTAACCCTCCTTATCACCATCCACTAAAATATTTAACTCCTCAATTTTACTTTTGTCCTCTTTAACATTCGGCACTCTATTAAAAACACTCTTATAGTATTCGGGGTCAATGTCTAACATCTCAATAGAAGTCCCCTTAAGTTGATTCATAGAATTTATAAGATCATTTGTTAAAAACGCTAAGTGCTGAACCCCAGGCCCTTTATAATCATCTAGGTACTCATTGATTTGTGACTTGGCCTCATTGGCCTCATTGATTGGGATACAAAACTGACCGCACGGAGACCTTAATGCATAGGAAGTAAGCCCTGTTTTTTCACCCTTTATGTCAAAATATCGGACCTCTACAAACCCAAAGATATCCTTATAAAAAGAGGCCCACTTTTCCATAGTCCCTTTGTAGACATTATTTGTAAGATGGTCGACTAACAAAAAACCTTTGTCTGGGACCAACACCGGGTCTTGAAGCTTTTCAAAACCAAAGCGTGCGTAAGTAAAGTTTTGATCTGCATCGGGCTCTATAAAGTAAATTAAGCTGCCGCCAATGCCCTGCACTGCCGGCACGAAGCCACCTGATTGAGTTTGATAGTCCCCACTGGAGCACTCTTCGGCACCTCTGTTTAATGCTAAATCATGAGCCTGTTGGGAGTCTTTAAACCGCCAGCCCATGGCCGAAATTGAAGGGCCATGCTCAGACTGAAATTTATAACCTAGAGATGTTTTTTCGTAATTAAGAAGAAAGGTGATCCCGCCTTGGGCGTAGAGATCAATATTTTTATCCTTATGCTTTGCAATTTTAGAAAATCCGAACTCAATAAAAAGCTTGTGTAAAGTCTCTGGCGAGCTTGAGCTAAACTCAATAAAATCAATACCATTTAAATTCAGTGGGTTTTTATTCATAATTAATCCTCCTATAGTAGGCTCAAACTATATGAATAAACTGTTGATTAATAGATCATATATAGTTTACTCTATGTTAGTATTTTTAACATTGTGAGAGCTATGGATATAACAATCGACCAAGCCAAGGCCTTTCATGCTATAGCCAGGTGTGGGACCATACAGGGGGCTGCAAAAGCCCTTAATAAGGGGCATTCGGCCGTTATGTACCTCATTAAAGCCCTTGAGGAGCAAACTCAGCTTTGTTTATTTGACCGCTCAGGGTACCGAAACCAAATGACCCCAGAGGGTGTGATTGTTTTAAAGTACTGTCGTCAGCTCATCCAAACTCAACACGAGCTCGAACAAGTGTGTAATCAACTTCTTACTGACTGGGAGCCGCGGCTTAAGTTAATTTATGATGGTGTCATTGATTTTAACCCCATTGCCGACGCTTTATTTAAATTAAATGAATCTCAAACGCCTACAGAAGTAAAAGTTATCGCCGCTTACCTTCACGAAGTTGAAACCAAATTCAAGGAGGAAAATGCAGACATTATGGTTACTATTATGCCCATCAAAGAGCCCCATATTTTATCCATAAAGCTCAAGCCCATTCGCATGCTCCTAGTGGCTCATAAAGAGTACTCCTTAAATAAAATAAAAACTAAAGGGCACTCTGCCTCTGAGCTCACAAATCACACCTATATAAAAATAAGGGGTGCGACGGACCAATTGGGGCTAAGCACTGAACAAATGGACTTTAGCTCATCGTTTTTAGTTAATGATTTTGCCACAAAAAAACAAGCGATACTCAAAAAGCTCGGCTATGGCTGGCTCCCTGAGTACCTTATTAAAAGCGATCTTAAGTCTAAAAAAATTCAGGTCATCAAAACAGACATTGAAAGCGAACACATATTGAACCCACGACTTTACCACCGAAATAAACTTTCTATTGGCAGGTCAACAAAACAACTTATAAAGTACTTTAAAGAGCGCTAGAGGTAAAAAACTGAAATCTTCGTACCGAACGGCATTCAGAAGCACCTGGATCAGAACTAACCGTTGCCAAAAAGCAGGCTCCTATAGCCCTCTCTAGAGCCCCCTATAACTTCTCGTTGAGACCTACAGAGTACCGTATAGCTTTAAACTCAAAACCCCCAAAGAGCCCTCAGCACTTGATAGGCATAAAAACATTGTCTCTAAATGGGAGCCTCATAGAAGGTGGCTTTATTATTCTTACACTTAGCCCGATAAGTATATAGTTAATATACCCCCAGAGGAGCTCACTGATCATCAATAAAAAAATTTCTGCTTTAATAGCTATTTTTTTATTTACTCTTTTTTTAACCCCCATTTCGTGGGGAGCAAAGGTTTATGGTGTTTTTAAAGTTGTTAAAGGGACGGTCTTCGTTATTTCTGGTAAAAATGGAAAACGAAAAAGGGCAAAGGTCGGAAAAAGGGTGTTCCCTAAAGATACTATTATTACTAAGAAAAACGCTCGAGTTAAAATTGTTATGATTGATGAGAACATTATAAATATTTCGCCAAAATCAAAAATTACAATTGAAAAGTATGAGTATGAGCCGAGTAAAGATAAAAAAGAGGTTCTTTTAAATGTTATCTTTGGTAAAATTAGATCTAAAATCAAGCAAAAGTACAATGGTAAATCTTCTAAATACGAAGTTAAAACGAAAACAACCGTTGCCGGTGTTCGTGGAACTGACTTTTTACTCACCTATGATCACCAGACGAAGCAAACCACTATTATTACCTTTGAGGGCCAAGTTCAATTTGGACGCCTTGGCCTCAATGGAGGAGTCAATAGCAAGGTACTTGTTAGTGTTGGCCAAATGTCCTCTAGTATTACTGGGGCCGCACCCACAAAGCCCGTTCGTATTCCTAAGTCTGAACTCAAACAGATCAACCGACAAACACAGCTCAATGAGCCCGACCAGGCTTCAGTGAATGACTCTATGTTAAAAAGAAGAGATGCTCATATTGAAGAAGAGCCCAGACTTAATGCTAAAAGGGTGCGTAATCGACACAGCAGGGACCCTGCCTCCTGCGAGGGCAAACGTTGCGACTCCATAATATTGCCGCCTCCCCCTATGGCGCCAACAACTGGGTCAGGCCTCTACATAAACCAGCCCAATACTATTTGCTCATCACAGCTGTGTGAGAACTTTAAGACCAATTTGAATATCGTAATAGAATAATTCACTAAAGAAGCCCCTATATACTTACAAACCCTATTTAGCATGACCAGACTTTAAATGAGTTCTTCTATATAAGGGTTACATTTGGCCTCAAAACCTCTAAAATCTACCTAAACTACTGAAATAACAAATCTAATTTCGTCCAAATATGTGGCAAGGTGAGTATGCAAAGGGTATCTTTATTTTTTCTCATACTGATATGCCTTACAGATATAACAATAGCTGGACAAAAAAGTAAAAACAGTACGCCTTTAAAAAGTGGACCTCTAAAGAAAAATGTAAGGCAAAAAACTCTAAAACTAATTAGCTCCAAAAACTTAAAAATACCCTTTGAGATAAACTATGGGTCTTATGAATGGAATCACCTCTCTACAAAGCTTGATGTCACTTCAGTATTTATTAGAGATAAGAACACTGGAAAAATTGCCAAGACATTATTAAGCGAAACAGAGCCTGACTCGGCTATTTTCTCAGGTAAACTCTGGGTGAACTGGAAACAGAAAAGCTCTATCTCACCTGAGATATACATCCCTACAAATAGTCGTAAAATAAAACAAATCGCTAAGAAGGACTTTGCTACACTATTAAAGATGGGGCATCTTAAGAAAAAGCCTCTTTTATTTAAAAAATACCCCTCAGGAAACCTTGTCATAGATGTCTATGACACAAAAAAACAGGTTCAAAAGGCCAAAAAGCACTTTAAAAGTGAACTTGCCCTAAAAAAGCAACTAGAAGAATCTAAAAAAACGACTCCTGAATCACCGAATTCGCATTCAAGGCTTAAGCTTTTAGAAGCTCAAAGGTTAGCAAAAAAACAGGCCCTTATTGAGAAGGCTCAACAAATATCAATTGATAATGAAAACTTCAGACTCAGGGAAGAGCAACTAGAGAGACAAAAAATAATATTATTAATAAAAAAACAAAGTCATATAAAAAAAAATGGTTCTACAGAAAGAGCTTTGTCTTATTTAAAAAAGGGGCAGGCTGCGTATAAAATAAATAATTTTAAAAAAGCAGAAAAATACTTTAAAAAAAGTTTCCAACTAGATCCAAACAATGACTCCTATAGATTTAAATATGCGGTTTCTCTATATAGAAATCAAAAACTCAATAAAGCCCTTATCATGCTTAAGCTCAGTAATCCGTCTCAAACCGAAAAAATTGAGAAGCAGTACTACTTAGGACTTATCTATTACCGCATTGGAGAGTTTAAAAATGCTCTTAAAAAATTTAGACTTTGTAAATTACAAAATCACACTTTCATTAGCCCTTCTTCTGCCTTTTATGAGGGGCGAATACTTTATGCACTTGAAAAGTTTGAGCAGGCCAAGGCCCCTTTTGAATTTGTCCTTGAACACTCAAAGGACCCAAAGTTAGACCAAAAGGCCGAAGACTATTTAGAGAAAATTGCACTTCAACAAGCTTATTTAAAAAGGCTTGAGCATAGGCATGATTTATCTATGACAACAGGATTTATGTACGACTCCAATGTACTACTCACAGCCAGCTCTGCCATAGCCCAAGGAAATGCCCTTTCTGTAGAAACCCCGAGGGTCTTACTCACGTCTGACTACAATTACCAAATTGTGTATAATCGAAAAAATGAATTTTCACTTAAGGCCTCTACCCAGTGGCTGTACAGTATTAAGGACGAAGGGGCGTTTGCAGACCCACTCGTCGTCGGCGTCACGGCCCCTTATACTGTGAGAGGTAGAGTGCTTGGGCTCCCTCATCAGTTCACCTCTACTTTGGGGTTTGAAACTATATACTTACCAATAAGCACAGCCGCTGTTCGAGAAAACCTTTTTAATAGCGTTACCCTCAACTTTAAGAGTACATTTTTTATGAGCCGTGATTGGATAGCAGGTTACGAGCTTAAACTTCGTAATGATGACTCTCAACTTATTTTTTCTGACCCGTCAGATGAGTCGGATGCCCAACTTTTTAGTTTTGAAACAACACAAAGTTTTTTTGCAGATTATACAAAAAAAGAGGGGCACGAGTGGAAACTTGGATACACTCAAAATGAGGCTCAAGGAGAAAACAAAAAATACTCGAGAATCGATTTGGGCGTTACCTACTTTTCAACTTTAAGTTCCTGGAACGCTACATGGTATAGCCTTATTAATCTTTATCATCTGACCTTTCAGGGCAGTAACCCTCATGCTGACCTCAACTCAACAGTACTTATTGGGGTAAAGAAGCCTCACAAAAAATGGATCAACTATAATTTTTCAGCCAGTTATACCGACAGCTCTTCAGATGTAACAACATTTACCTATGATAAATATGTGGTTTCAATGGCTGCAGAGTTTAACTGGAATTTTTAATTCACCTACAAAACTGCTGACTCTACATAATGATTAACTACATCTTGGGTTCGGGAGCGAAGGCTGTCAAAATCAATCGACTCTGAGCGATGTAACTCTGCGCCCGCTTTTTCATAATGAATTAACGGGTTTTTCAGTAACGGCTCCACAAACAAATCTTGTGGCAATACGCCTTGTTGGAATAAAAACTTAATTTCAAATTGAGTTTTTAAAACCCCAATATTCTCTGCTGTTGAGAGAGCTTTCAAAGCATTCCCTAGAAGGTTAAAGCACTCCTGAGAGTCTACCGCCGCCTCTAAAGAGACTTTATAAACAATATCAACCAAGTAAAGGGCTAGCTGTAACTTGTCGTAGTGACTTCTAATACCAGTGAAGTCATTTATTATTTGGGCCTCTTCTAAAAAATACAATTGGCCCTCTGACATTGAGTATTTTTTGGGTCTATAGGCTAATAAAACATAGTGAGTGGGGTCTAAAACTCCGCCCACAAACCTTTTTTTACTCTTTAGAGCGCCCTTTGCAATAAGCCCTATTTTAGCCCCATCTTTATTAAGTGCATTGATAATTAAATCTGACTCACCATATTTTATTTTTTTTAAAATAATACATTTTTCTTTTATTAAGTTCATTTAATACAAACCAAACAAAATTAATAAGGCCATAATGTCGGCTATGATTGTAAAAAATGGTACGGATAACACCATGGGGTCTAAATTTATTTTATCCATTAGTAGTGGTATTCCACAACCAAGACCAATGCTTACTATGATCTGTATTGAAATCGCTAAAGAAATTATCACTAAAACAGGCATAGAAAAAACAAAGAGCCCTAAGAACAATACGAGTCCACCAAAAATAATAGAAAATAAAAGGCTTAAGGTTAGCTCTTTAGAGATATATGATTTTAATGCCGAGGCTTCAAATCTCCCTGAGCGCAGGGCACCAAGAGTTGTTGTCGCCGCTTGACTGCCAGCGGTTGTACTAAGACCTAATACTATAGGAACCATGGATGCTAAAATAATAAAATCATTATTTAAGTTTGAGAACGTACTTTTTATGAAATTATGAATAATCACAAAACAAATGATCCCGCCTAAAAACGAGAGCGCTAGCCAAGGTATTCGGGCGCGAAATTGACTAAAAATACTGGCCTGACTATCAACACCGGCCTGACCCATGGATAATAAATCTTCTTCGGCCTCGGCGCGAATAACATCAATGACATCATCTACTGTAACAACCCCTACGAGCTTGTTGTTACCATCTACAACGGGGAGAGATAAAAAATCATAGTGCTCTACTGTTTTGGCCACGTCCTCTTGGTCCATACCTAGAGTGACTGAGATGACATCTAGAAACATAACCTCTTTTAATGTTGATTTTTTTTCAGACAAAAGAAGCTGCTTTAAACTTAAAACACCTACAAGCTGCCCGTTGCTATTAATTACATATAAGTAAAATAAGACTAAGTTAGTTTCTTGATCGTTCTGAATGGTTTGGATCGTTTGCTCAACGGTATAATTTTCATCTACCGAAAAGTGATCTGAGTTCATGATCCCACCAGCAGAGTCCTCAGGGTAACCCATAAGGTCAGAGACCTCTTCAGATTCATCAGAGCCTAAAGCGTTTAAAATCTCTTCTGATTGCTCGGGCTTTAGCTGTCCTAATAAATCGGCTAAATCATCAGACTCCATAAGCTTAGCTAACTTAACGAGGTCAACCTTAGGCATCAACTCTACCAAGTCTTTTTGTATGTTTTTATTTAAATAACTTAAAATTGTGGCTTTGTTTTCTAAAGTGTCTACAAACCCCAGTAGTGTTAGCACCTCTGGAGAGTCAAAAGACTCTAAAACAAGTGCTATGTCGGCTGTGTGTGTTTTTAAAAAAATCTTTTTTATATTTACAGTGGCATTGCGATGAAATAATTTTTTAACTGTTGCTATAAGCAACCTTGTTCGATCTTCGATCATTTCACTACCTCCTGGTTCACTTGACCTTTGGGGCCACGAGCATACCTATAAGCCCCAATGAGGCCGAGTAAAAACAACAAAACTTGAAAAGATGTTATCCCCAACTGACCGACTTGGGACTTATCGCCCAAATACAGCTGAAACAAGGTTAAAAAAGCCAATTGACCAATACCAAGCCCCCCCGGGGATACGGGTACGGACATAATTATGAACCCTACAGGGACCGCAAAAAAGAATACACCCAGTGGCAACTGGGCACCGATGGATAAAGCAAAGCAAATAAAAAAGCTAATTGATAACATTTGAGCCACAATACTTATAAAAATAGTTTTCAATATTGTTTTTTTAGACTGACCAAAAGAGTTTAAGGCCTGATACAGATCTTCAAAAGTTCTTGGAACTAATGAAAGCAGTTTTTTAAACCAACTACTGTTGTTTATTGTTCTAGAAAAAATGGCCACTAGCCCTATACTCATACACGAAAAAAAAATACCGGCCGCGTAAAAAACACGCAGCAAATCTTTATTTTGCTTTACCATATCAAAATTAAAAACAAGCGCTAACCAGCCTACCCCAACCATTACAAAAAGACCCAAAACCCGGTCCACAAGGACAGACGAAAAGGTGAGTATTTTTTTTGACTGACTGTTTTTGGCTAAATAATAGGCCTTAACCGCATCTCCCCCGACACTACTAGGAAGAGTAAAGTTAAAAAATAACCCCATAAGTGTTAAATTTAAGGTTTCCTTAAAGGTCACTTTAAAACCCTTGTCCCAAAGAAGCAGGCTCCAACGGTAGTTCATAACGAGCACATTAATACACAAAATAACAATGCAAAGGGCAAAATATAGAGGCGCTTTGATTTGTAAAAAAATTTTAAAGTCTAAATCGCCACTTTGTATAAGGTAAAATATCAAACCAAAAGCTACTGAAAATTTTAGCGCTAATAATATATTTTTTTTAATTGAAGAACTCAAGGTCGCCCCATTTATTTTTTTGTATTTCTCGTTTAACACACTACCGGCCTTGGCACACACTAAAAAGGTCTAAAAAATAATACTTTCACTCGTCTTTAAAAAAGGCCCAAAGGCATAATAACTGATAACAGAACCAGAAAACAGGGTTTACTGACTAAATGATCAAACTCATTTAGAAATATCTAAAAATTTGTAACCCACTGAGTAAATTTAAAAAAATTACCCTGTCTGCAGGGCTAGAACCTGCTCTCGAGTGGCTTGAATTAAAGAAAGCTGGCTTTCCTTAACCTGGCTGGCATCTAGTACCACAAGACCCCTGAGGGCTTCAGGCTTAACCCCTGAACTCATGAGCCAATCAAAGTACTTTATCTCACCCCAGCGCGAGCGGCTACAGGCCTCCATGAGAGGGCTTTCACCAGGGGGAAACAAAGGTTTTGAAGAGCTCATTTGATTTAAGTAATGTATAAATGCATGTCCATCCATATCGGACCAATAAAAAACACTTCGGTCGTAGAGCCTCTGTGCCGACTCAGGGATCAAGGTCCTTGCCCCCTCCGGCAAATGGGCCTCAAAATGCTTTACCGCCGCCTCATCCTCTTGAAGTTTTTTATTAAATCCGCTGACTATAGCTGTGAGGTCTTCTTCTGTCCAGGTGAGTCCCCCTGAAATTAAATCCGGAACTCTCGCCCTTAAACCCGAAATAACAACACAGTACTGACGACTTAACTGTAATATTTGCACATGCATTGGGCCTGGTGATTTTTCAAACCCAGCACTTAAAAACCTATTATGAGAGATCCGAAGGGAGAATACTTTTTTTTCTCCTAAAAGCCCTTCAAGCCTTTCAACATCATGACAGACCCCCAGCAAAGGGTCGTCATCACTGTATAAGCAAAATAAATCCTCTTTGCCGAGGCTGTTTGTAAAACTCTCGGAGTCTTTGAGTAACTCTTTAGGTTTTGAAATGACTTGGTAACCGTTTATACTTAACTGCTTCATTGGACGGCTTATAAAAGGCGATAGGGCCTCTAAATAAAAAGCCTTTTTTTTATGTGGAAACTGCTGAGTTAAACCAATACAAACTTCTGTGAGTGCGTGATGTAGGCCACGATATACTTTAACTGAAGCCACTGAAGTATCTACTTGCAAATACTCTGCAATTTTTTTATTAATCCATGGCCAGCTAGAACTTGTATTTAAATCTAATTTAATTGTACATCCCTTTTTTTAATTAAGCCCCAGAGGGGAGACCTCAAAAATTGGCTTAAGACTATTTTTCTTTAAAGCTTCAATAACCTGAATGGCCGCATCACTTTCTGTAAAACAAGGGATCGAATAATCAACACAACTTCGGCGGATTGTAAAACTAGCCTCTACAGCCTCTCGACCTGAGGTCGTGTTAATAACCATATTGACCTTTCCTGACCGTATACGATCTACGCAATGAGGCCGACCTTGAGACACTTTTTTTACAGCTAGTACTTCAAACCCCTGATCAATTAAAAATTTAGCCGTACCACCTGTGGCTGAAAGTGAAAACCCTAAATCAACTAAATCTTGAGCTACATTTAATAACTCTAACTTATCTTTTTCGCGAAGAGATAAAAACACCTCTCCTTTTTCAGGTAAATTAACGTGGGATGAAATAAGGGCCTTTAAAATAGCCTCAGCATAGGTCTTACCTCGGCCCATGCTCTCGCCGGTCGACTTCATCTCAGGGCCAAGAATAGAGTCGGCCTCAGCAAATTTTTTAAACGGAAACACAACGCCCTTAACACAAATTGTGTCGAGTTTTCTCCAGTCATATTTTTCAGGGTGTACTTCTGAGGACTTTTTACCCAGCATGGCCTGAACTCCAAGGTTCACTAAGGGGACCCCGCCCGCTTTGGCTATAAAGGGGACACTTCTTGAGCTCCTTGGGTTGGCTTCAATCATAAAAATTTCATCGTTTTTTATAGCTAATTGTAGGTTCAAAAAGCCGATGACATCCATTTCTTGGGCCAACTCACAGCTCATCTTCTGAATCAACTCTGCCACCTCAGGCTTTAACCTTTGTGGGGGTAATACTCCCATGCTGTCGCCACTGTGAACGCCTGCGGCCTCAATATGCTCGACAATTCCTCCCACAACGACCCAGTCGTCACCTCGAACCAAGTCCACATCGACCTCTAAGGCACGATCTAAAAATTGATCCATTAAGCAGGGCTGAGTTTTTGACATCATGTTGCCGTTACGCTCAAAGTAGGATTTTAAATCGGTCTCGTCCTCTATGATCTCCATGCACTGCCCCCCTAAAACATACGAAGGCCTGCACAGTAAGGGAAAGTCGACCACGTTACAGGCCTCTTTAGCCATTTCGTAATCATAAGCCATAGCTGCTTTAGGGATTTTAAATTTTAATTTTTTACACAACTCAATAAATTGACCGCGATCCTCAGCTAAATCCATGGACTCTATAGTGGACCCCAACATTTTGTAACCAGCGTTGACCAAACTAGAGGCCAGCAAAATGGGCGTTTGCCCCCCGAGCTGAGAAACAAATCCCTCAGGGTTCACATGACGGAATACCTCAAGTACGTGCTCTGAGGTTAATGGTTCAAAATACAGTTCATTAGCGGTATCGTAATCTGTCGATACTGTTTCAGGGTTAGAGTTCACCATAATGACATGTTTGCCAAAGGACTGAAACTCTTTAACAGAACGAACACAGCTATAATCAAACTCAATCCCCTGACCAATTCGGTTAGGCCCACTGCCTAAAACTACAACCTGTGGTTTTTCAATATGGCGAGGGGCACAAGAAGACCAGTAGGTTGAATAAAAATAAGGGGTCTGCGAAGCAAACTCACCAGAACATGTATCTACCTGCAGATAACTCGGAAAAATTTTATTTTCACTACGGTAGGCTGATACTGATTGAGCGGGCAAATTTTTTAAAACCTCAATACGACAATCTGAAAAGCCAAGTCGCTTTGCTTTTATTATAAGTTCGGGGCTCAGCTCTGAGGCCTTTAAATCACTTTCAAATTTTGAGATTTCTTGAATTTGTTCTAAAAACCATGGAGTAATGGCTGTTATTTCAAAAATTTCGTCGATAGTTTTGTTCTCTCTAAAGGCCTGAAACAAATGAAATATACGCTCACTATTGGGTATGGAAACCTTGCTTTCATCATAAATCACCTCAGCAATGCCCTGTGGAGACATTTCTAACGACAAGAGAGCTTTCATAAAAGATTCTTTAAAGGTTCGCCCAATCCCCATGACTTCACCGACGGACTTCATTTGAATAGAAAGAATATCCTTGGCCCCATGAAATTTTTTAAATGCAAATCGAGGTATTTTAGTCACCACATAATCTAAGGCCGGCTCAAAACATGCCGGAGTTGATTTAGTAATATCATTTTGAATTTCATCTAAGTGGTAGCCTATCGCCAGAAGTGCAGCAATTTTTGCTATGGGAAACCCAGTTGCTTTGCTGGCCAATGCTGAGGATCGACTCACTCGAGGATTCATTTCAATAACAATGCGATCCCCCGTTTTAGGGCAAACAGCAAATTGTACATTGGCGCCGCCTGTTTCAATGCCTACTTTTTCAATGATGGCTTTCGCCTCCATTCGCATTTCTTGGTATTCATGGTCAGTGAGAGTCTGTTGAGGGGCAACAGTAATACTATCCCCTGTGTGAACTCCGCAAGGGTCAAGGTTCTCAATAGAGCAAACGACAACAAAAGTCCCCGCTCGGTCGCGCATGACTTCAAGTTCGTACTCTTTCCACCCTAAAATACTCTCTTCAACCAAAACCTCTGAGGTGGGGCTTGCGTGTAAGGCTTGAGCCAACTTAACCTTATACTCTTCAGTTGAGTAGGCGATGCCACCACCACCGCCACCTAAAGTGTAGTTTGGCCTCAAAATTATGGGAAAGCCGATGTCGTCCACAACACCTAGGCCTTGTTCAAAACTTTTTACAATTTCACTCTTAGGGTACTTGGCACCCAGGTCGTCTAAAATTTTACGAAACTTATCTCTGTCCTCAGCCCTTTGAATCACCTCAGAGGTGGCCCCTAGCATTTTGACCCCTAGGCGCTCTAGTACCCCTGACTCTTCAAGCTCTATACCTAAGTTTAAAGCCGTTTGACCTCCGAGAGTTGGGATTAAAGCATCGGGCTTTTCTTTTTCTAGGATTTTTTCTAAGAAGTTTTTTTTAAGAGGCTCTATGTAAACCTTTGTCGCTATATCTACGTCGGTCATAATTGTAGCGGGGTTAGAGTTAACTAAAATAACCTCCAGCCCTTCACTCATTAAAGCCTTACAGGCCTGTGTGCCCGAATAGTCAAATTCACAGGCCTGACCAATTTGAATAGGACCGCTTCCTAGGATTAAGACTTTTTTTATATTTTCTCTCTGAGGCATATTACATAGACCTATTATATTCTAAGGCCCACACCGTCAGTATAGATTTTATCTGCTGCAATGTGAGCGTATTGTTCGTATTTATTTTTCATTTTAAATATTTTAAATATAAATTGCTCTCTCGCCCCAGCTTGCCCCTCAATGGGTAGTATTTTATTTTTCTTAATACCCTTGAGAATAAATTTTTTAGACTCTTCGGGGTGAAAACAAAAAGACTGAGTAAAACAAAAGTTGTCTTCATGGGGAATTAATCGCCCCTCAAATATATCGCCCTTATTAAAACCATATTTTAAGGGCATTCTTTTTAAAATCATTTTATAATCTGAAAACAAATCCTTAATGTGCATATCCTCTTTAGAGAATTTAATAAACTCAAATAAACTATGGCGAGTGTTTTTTAGATTATTAAAAAGGACTTTCTGTTCTTCAAGGATTTCAAAATCATCTAACTCAGAACAAACCTCAACTGGAGCACGCCCATAAGCATTCAAAGGGCGGTGAAATAAAAACCAATCCCCAAATTGTTTCATTTTCATATTATAGTTTTCAGCCTCTTCATCTAAAAAGCCCGTGCCTTCAAAAAATACAATTCGCCCTTGCTCAACATCATCAGCAAACTCCTCAGTGGTGAAACACTGTAATAAACGATCTGTTAATGGCTCATATATATTCATTGAATCTGCTTTATAAAGTAATCAAATAACCCTTCGGCATCTCTCGGGCCAGGGTGACTCTCTGGATGAAATTGTACACTCATACACTTTTTTTCTAAACACATGATGCCGGACACCGTTTGATCATTTAAGTGGGTGTGACTCACTGTCACATTTTCGGGGAGACTCTTTTTATCAACAGCATAGCCATGATTTTGGCTCGTCATGTAAATGAGGTCCAAATTATGGTCCTTTACGGGCTGATTGCTCCCCCTATGGCCAAATTTCAACTTATAAGTACTCGCCCCTAAGCTTTGAGATAAAATTTGATGCCCCATGCAAATGCCAAAAATAAATCGGTGCCCCAAGAGCTCTCGAACGGTTTCCGTAGCCTCTAAAACCTCAACAGGGTTACCCGGGCCATTAGTCAGCATAACCCCATGAGGGTCCCAGCTGAGTATTTCTTTAGCACTTGTTCTTGAAGGAAATACTTTAATTTGTGAGCTTCTCTTTTTTAACTCTCTGAGGATGTTTTTCTTTAATCCAAAATCTAGGACCGCGACCTTGGCCCCAGAGGGGCGATCCCCTTTGAGCTCATAGGGTTCTTTACAAGTCACAGCATGAACCCAATCAGAGTCCATTTTTTTTTGAGCCTGAATAAGCACAGAGGCCTGATCTTGAGCCTCTTTTTTTGTACTGGCCTTCACAACTGCACCCCAGGGGGTGCCTTTTTCTCGAAGGCATAAAACAAGACTTCTTGTATCCATGCCCTCTACAACAGGCACTCCTTTTTGAGTGAGTCGCTCAACCCAAGATTTATCTCTAGTTGAGTTTTGCATTTCAAGGCAAAGAAGACCTTGAATCCAAATGTCCTTAGACTCCCATACCCCATCGTCAACTCCATAGTTACCTTGTTGAGGGGCCGTCATCACCATAATTTGAGAATAGTATGAGGGGTCTGTCGCTATTTCTTCATAACCGCTATGGGAGGTGTTAAATACAACTTCTCCGGCTTTTGGCTCACCACCGAGCCACTGACCAGAGAAAACCTCCCCCGAATCTAAAACTAAAAAACCTAATGACATTACCTGTCCCCTAACACTTTTTGCAACAAAGCGGCTCTGACATAAACTCCATTTTCGACCTGCTGGTGGATCACAGTACGAGAGTCTTTTACAATGTCTCTTGTGATCTCTTCATCCACCACAAAAGGCCCAGGGTGCATAATTATAGCCTTATCACTGAGCGATCCTATGCTTTTTTTGTTAAGTTGGTAGTTTTGTATAAAATTTGATAAATCAGCCTTAGTTGAATGTCGCTCTTTTTGAACCCGTAAAGACATCGCCACATCACACCAATCAAGTGCCGAAGTTAATTGTTCAAAGTTTTCAACCTCTCCCCACTCACTGGGTGAGGGCATAAAATCTTTCGGTGAGCAGATGGCCACCTCAGCCCCCAAAGCAAGCAATAAACTTTTATTAGAATGAGCAACACGACTATGCCGAACGTCTCCAATGAAAACTATTTTTTTACCCTTAATCTCTCCGAGTCGCTCTTTAATAGTAAATGCATCCAGTAACGCCTGAGTCGGGTGATGAAACTTACCATACCCAGCGCTAATACATGGTTTTTGAGAGGTTTTAAAAAACTCTCTCACACCTTCATCTTCATCGGAGCGAATAATAAAAGCATCGGGCTGAACGGCATGTAAGTTTAGTAACGTGTCTAGGGCCGTCTCCCCTTTTTTAATACTGGTCGTTGAGTTTGCAATAAAAGTAACGGGCCGTATACCCAAGCGATTGCAGGCCATTTCAAAACTAAACCGAGTCCTGGTGCTGGATTCAAAAAAAACTAAGGCGACTGATTTGTAACTTAAACTTTCGTTTCTTCTTAAAAACTGCTTGTGCCTTACAAAGGAATGTTTGAACTGAGAAGCTAAGGAAAACAGCTGTCCGATGGTTTGAATATTTAAATCGGTAACTGAAAAAAGGCCACTATTTTTCATCAAAGCCACTATAGCCGCGGTATTTAACACTCGTCAATAAAACCCTACTCATGTGGATTTAAAATTAACCCCAATATTGACTCTTGCCTACAAACAGGGCAGTGGCTGGGCTTCTTAGTTAGGGGATGGGCTTAAAAACTCTCCCCCAACGAACACTCGGCAAGGCCCCTCCTAACACAGGGTCAGTCCAGTCTATGGACATCCAAATCATTACCCCACGCCCCACAATAGAGCTTTTTGTAACCCCACCCCAAATGCGTGAATCCTCACTGGCCACCCTATTATCACCTAAAACTAAATATTCATCAGGGCTGGCGGTCATTACAAAGTCATTAATTATAGGGGCCTGCTCAGCGGGCAAAATAACTAGGTTTGATTGGTCCTCAATGGTCTCAACAGATACATTTAAATACTCAGCACCAGAAATGCCTTTAAATTTTTGTGTCGAAGCTTTATAGACCGCTTCTGTGGAATTAATTTTAACCCTGTTGCCCTCAATTTTTAGAGTTTCACCGGGCAGAGCCACAACCCTTTTAACGCAAAAGTATTCCGTATTTTTAGGGCAGTGAAAGACTATTACGTCTCCTCGCTCAATGGCAGGGTCTTGGCCAAAAGCACTCGACCATACAAAGGGGAGTTTGAAGCTAAATATAAAATCCCCAGGGAGAAGAGCTGGAACCATCGCCTCTGTCGGGACCCTGTAGGCTGACACCACAAAGGCTCTGAGTAGTAGTGCTACGACCACTGCCACAATGAGCCCCTCAGCATAGTGCCTAAGAGAGGATTTTAATATTTCGAGAACCTTTTTAAAAATTAACATCATATTATTTGATTATAGTTAATAAACGATCACTCCTCAACTGTCCTAAGCTACATAACGGCGTGTCTTTAAATGTTTCATGACAGCTCATCCATATAAACCGAGCATGACCCAACAAATTTTCAAGGGGCAGCGGACCCCATACTCTTGAGTCCGCTGAACGATCACGATTATCACCCATTAAAAAAATATGGCCCTCTGGCACCTGAACCGGGCCGTAGCCCTTTGAAAACCCCTCTGAGCCATAACGAACTAAATAACGCTCTTTTGACTCGTAATAATAACGCCACCCATCAAGCCCGTTTAAATCAGACTCTGTGGCTTGAGGAAAAACTTTTTTAATATCTAAAACAGGCTCCTGGCTTAAAGCCGAACCATTAATTATAATTTTACCATTTGAAAGCACCTGGATAGTATCACCAGGCCAACCGATCACTCGCTTGACCATAAAATAATCAAACTGCTTTACAGACCTAAAAACAACCACTTGGCCTCGGCGCGGAAGCTTAGGGCCGAAGCTCCAACTTTTAGAAAACGGCCACCTAAAGCCAAAGGCCGATTTACTTACTAAAATATAATCATTAACAAGCAGGCTGGGGATCATGCTCCCACTGGGGATGACATAGGGTTCAAAAAAAGCCCACCGGACCGACATAAGTACGGAAAGCGCCACTACAAACTGCAGCAGCGACTTTACGACTTTTTTAATATGATTTTTATTGGTGGACACTGTGGAGTAGACGCTTCCATCTAACTTCAAAAGGGTTACAAATGGAGCTCAATAAAAATATTTTATCACTCAACATTTTATCACAACTGAGCCAAACAAAACCAGCCCGGCCAACAAGGTTTTCCCTTGGAACAAAACGCTTATCAGGGGCCCACCTTCGGCTATCACTAGAGCCATCACGGTTATCCCCCATTACAAAATAAGAATCTTTAGGAACAATATAAGGCCCATATGTAGAGCCATCACTGGTCCCCTTTTGCAATAAAGTACTATAAGTTTGGTCGCCTAATGTTTCTTGCCAGTGCACATGGTTTTCTGTCATCGGAACGCCAAAACTAGTCACCCCCTCAAGCCAAGCAAAATCAGAGCTTAGGTTTGTGGGCACACTTTTTTCGATCAATTGGTCGTTGATATAAAGGTTACCGTTTTCATAATAAACCCTATCCCCAGGAACCCCAACAACTCGTTTAATATAAAATAAACTCATATCTTCAGGGTACTTAAATACAATCACCTCTCCCCTTTTGGGGTCTGAAAATTTGACTAAAAAATTTTCAGTGAACGGGGCTCTCACCCCATAGACCATTTTATTTACAAATATATGATCATTCACAAGCAGGCTCGGCAACATGCTGCCTGAAGGGATCACATAGGCCTCTAAAAATAGCCACCGTATAATGAGGGCGATTAATACAGCGACGAGTAATGACCCCGTCCCTTCAGTCCAATAATTTTTAGTTAATACTCGCTTCACTTTAATCCTCCACCTTTAATATTGCTAAGAAAGCCTTTTGTGGCACTTCAACGTTCCCAATTTGCTTCATTCTTTTTTTACCCTCTTTTTGCTTTTCAAGTAATTTTCTTTTTCGGGTAATATCACCGCCATAACACTTAGCCGTGACGTCCTTTCTTAAAGCGCCAATAGTTTCTCGAGCTATAATTTTAGCACCAATACCGGCCTGAATGGCAATCTTAAACTGATGACGGCTGATTAATTCTTTAAGTTTAGCGACCAGCTGCCGCCCTCGATGCTGAGCTTTTGACTTATGAACAATAATACTCAAGGCGTCCACTGGCTCTGCATTTAATAAAATATCCATTTTAGCTAAATCAGACTCCCTGTAATCAGCCAACTCATACTCCATCGAAGCATAGCCCTTTGATATAGATTTTAACTTATCATAAAAATCTAAGACCATTTCGTTTAACGGCAGGAGGTATTCAATGATCACCTTTGAGTCTGAAATAAACTCCATTTTTTGCTGCTCTCCGCGTTTATCCTCACAGAGTTTTAAAATATTACCTATATACTCAGGTGGCGTGTGTAAACTTAAAAGCACATAGGGCTCTTTCATGTACTCTATGCCCGCAGGGTCGGGCATATCAGCAGGGTTTTCTATTTCAAACTCTTCACCGTTTGTGAGTTTTACTTTGTAAACCACGGTAGGAGCTGTCGTAATTAAATTTAAATCAAATTCTCTTTCGAGCCTCTCTTGAATGATTTCCATATGGAGTAAGCCTAAAAAACCACACCTCATACCAAAACCTAAAGCCGCAGAGCTTTCGTTTTCAAAAGTTAAACTTGAGTCATTTAAGGCTAATTTTGCAAGGGCCTCTTTTAGAGCCTCAAAATCAGTCGAGTCTACAGGGTAAATGCCTGAAAACACCATAGGCTTAACCTCTTTAAACCCACTCAAGGGCAGATCAGAGCCTTTTTTTAAATGAGTGATTGTATCACCCACTTTAACGTCACTAATATCCTTCATTCCACAGGTTAAAAAGCCCACTTCACCGGCCTGTAAAAGGCCCAATGGGTCAGGCGTCGGAGTAAATACTCCCAACTTTAATACTTCAAAGTCCTTATCTGAGGCCATAAATTTAATACGATCCCCTTTTTTAATCTCCCCATCAACAACTCTGACTAAAATGACAACCCCTTGGTAGGGGTCAAACCACGAATCAAAGATCAAGGCCCTGAGTGGCTTTGATCGGTCGGCAGTTGGGGGCTGAACTTTTTTAACAACCTCCTCAAGGATCTCCTTAATGCCTTTACCCTCTTTAGCACTGGCTAAAACCGCCTCAGAGGCATCTAACCCTATGGCGTCTTCGATCTGCTGTCGAACCCCTTCAGGGTCGGCAGCGGGGAGGTCAATTTTATTTAAAACAGGGATAATATCTAAATCGTTATCTAAAGCTAAATAAACATTGGCTAAGGTTTGTGCCTCTACACCTTGTGCGGCATCTACAACGAGTACCGCCCCTTCACAGGCCGCCAGTGACCGGGAGACTTCGTAGTTAAAATCTACATGCCCAGGAGTATCAATTAAATTTAATTGGTAGGTGTTCCCGTCGTCCGCTTTGTACATAATTCGAACGGTTTGGGCTTTAATGGTTATGCCGCGCTCTCTTTCGATATCCATAGTGTCGAGAAACTGCTCTTTCATTTCTCGATCAGATAAAGCGCCTGTCACCCTTAAAAAACCATCGGCAAGAGTCGACTTGCCGTGGTCAATGTGGGCGATTATAGAAAAGTTACGAATAAACTCAGGCTTCATATACAGCGCGAACCTTTTAAGAAAGAGTTTTTACAATATCTTTAAGAGCCTCTACTTTATTGGTGCGCTCCCAAGTAAACTCTTCTTCTTCGCGTCCAAAGTGCCCATAGGCTGCCGTTTTAATATAACGGGGTTTTAATAAGTCCAGCTCTTTAACTATATCTGCAGGCTTTAAAGTCCAAAGTTCTCTAACGGCTTTTGTTAACAGATCTGGTCCCACTTTACTGGTGCCATAATCGTTGATCATGATGCTTACTGGCTCCGCCACACCAATAGCATAGGCCAACTGCACTAAACATTTATCTGCTAGGCCGGCTGAAACAATATTTTTAGCCACATGTCTTGCGGCATAAGCCGCCGAACGATCTACCTTTGAAGGATCTTTACCTGAAAAGGCCCCGCCACCATGAGCCCCATGGCCACCGTATGTATCAACAATAATTTTACGACCCGTTAACCCACAGTCACCCATTGGCCCACCAATAACAAAACGGCCTGTTGGGTTGATGAAAATTTTAGTTTTATCATCGATCCACTTATCGGATACAGATTTAGCAATGAGCTCCTCTCGCAAATACGATTGCAAATCTTCTAATGACACGTCTTCAGAGTGCTGTGTTGAAACAACTATGGCGTCTACTCTTTTAATCTTGCCCGCCTCATACTCAACGGTGACCTGACTTTTACTATCAGGTCTTAAAAAAGATTTTTTATCACTTTTACGGATCTGAGCTAAATCTTTAACCAACTTGTGTGAAAGGCTCAGAGATAAAGGCATAAGCTCTGGTGTTTCATTCACCGCATACCCAAACATTAAACCCTGGTCGCCAGCACCTTGCTCGTGTTGGTCATCATCAACCCCCATAGCAATGTCTGGTGATTGTCGATCTATCGATGTTAATACGGCACACGTTTGATAGTCATAGCCTTTATCACTACTATCGTACCCAATTTTTTTAATGGTTTCTCTTACGATTTCTGGCATATCCACGTAACAACTTGTTGTGATTTCACCAGCAAGGGCCACAAAACCTGTAGAAATCATGGTCTCACAAGCCACTCGGCCCTTTGGGTCTTTTGCTAAAATAGCGTCTAGTACGGCATCAGAGATTTGATCCGCCATTTTATCCGGATGACCTTCAGAAACAGATTCACTGGTAAATAGGTAGTCTTTCATAAAACTATACCCCTCGAAGTTAAAGTTTAAAGATAAACCTTTACCAGAAAACATCCCCAGCGGTCAAATTCGACAATCAAAACAAATGGGACACAAAAAAACCCAGCCACGACTCTGCTGGGTTTATAAGCTTAATTTGAATTTAAAGTTAAAGTTAGCCTGTTTTCTTGATCTCAAAAAGGGGCTCGCCTTCCCATTGAGGTTCTGTTTGAGGCTCTGTATAGGCCCATTTTTCCCCTCTAGTGGAGTGAGCATAGTGGTGATCCTGCAGTTTGTTTTTCCTTTTCACCAATTGAGATTTAATCTTATGAAACACCTTATCCACAGAGGCATAGTAGTCATCACTATAAGCCGTAGCCCTATAAGTGGCCTCATAAGCGTGGATGATCACCTCTACACATCTCTTGTGCCGCTCTGCGCTAACGACCATATGTACGTTTAATGACTTTAGCTCTACTTTTTCTATTTTACTAAACCTCTCTGCTGCATAATCAACAAGGCTTTGTGACCAATCGAGGTTTTTGAAATTGCTGTTAAGCTTCATAATCTCCCCTTTAATAATTTAATGAGTGAACTTGTTATTTTTACGAACACTTATCTATCGGCAAAAACCAGCCCTTAGCATAGGGGGAGGAGTATAAAAAGGCGCTTCATAATGAGGCCTTCTCATGAGTTCACCTTATATGATGAATTAAGAGGCTACTTTATGACTCCCTTTTCTTTTAACAGCTCCTTGAGTGCGTTAATGTGATCCAACTCATAATGCGCCAGACTATGAATGTTCACTTCTTTTAAAGCCTCCTGGTGCGACATCCCTGAAGTGAGCACATGCCTATCAAAAGTATTTGCCAAACCTACCACCTGAGCAAAAACATCAAACTCTTGTTTTTTCACTCCGTAGTGCCCACTGCCATCAATATGCTCTTCATGTTGAGCGATAATATTTATAACCGTTTTATCAAAGTGCTTTAGCTTGTCCACCTTCTCAGCGCCCAAACCAGCATGTTGTTTGTATATCTTTAACTCTAGTGGACTCATAGACTCAGGGCCTTGAGTGAGGTCTAGATCATGCATCGTATGACCAATGTCGTGAAGCAGCGCCCCTAAAGAGATTTGCTTAATTTTCTCTAAATCTTCTGTCAGACCTAATTTTCTGACTAAACTCACAGCTAGTGTTGAAACCGATAAACCATGATGGGCTAAGTTTTTATCCGTATTTTCTATAGATAAAACGGCCTTCATGGCTAGATCATCCTCCTCAAGAAATGTCGCATATCTCCCCATACTATTTTTTGCCTCAAAGTACTTACCTTCGCTCTCTGGGCTCTCTAGCACCTCTTCAGCAGCCGCCTGGTTCATGCCCTGAACTATTTCAGAACGGTCCTCAAGTGATCGACCAGAGGACTTGTCGTAAGCTATATCTAAGTTAGCCCTTATATAGCTTTGATAGAACTCCTCATGCTCGGCTGGTATATACATTTTTTTGAGCTTACGGTCTTTGAGCCTATTCAGGCGCTTTCCCTCAAAGCTATGACCTTGACGAATGTAGTGTATAAACTTATCTCTAAGTTGAATGTAGATATCAAAATTAATTTTTTGATCCCCCCTAAGGGTGCTTACTCTCACAGGCACATATTCCAATTGCAAATCTCCTCTATTCATTTAAAAATAAAATGATGGACGATGTAATACAATACTTTTTAAACGAATCCAGAGGAATACTAGCTGAAATGACAGGCTTGCTCCATGAAATGGACGGCAAACCTAAAGAAATTCATATGCTAGAAAATTATGGACAGCTCATGGATCGCGTAATGGGCGGGGCCAAAACTCTCGAGATGCAGTATCAATCCCCGCTCCTCTCTTATATAACTAGCTACTCTGAGCTCTGCAAAACAATTAGCTATAAAGGTTCTCAGTTAAAAGGAAACCCAGAGTTTGGGATCGTCATTGTTGCTTTTTTACTAGATGCCACCGAAATGCTTGAAGAGTTAATTAATGGCCTTGGCAGCGAAGAGCAGTATCAAGTCAAAGACCTATTAACTAAAACTTTTTTAAGCCGACTTCAGCTTATTGGTGAGGGGTTTGACAAAAACATGCGGGGCACACTCCCCTCAGAACGAGACACCGCCGCTCAAAATGAAATCGATAAATTTTTAAATAGCTTTAATATATAAGCCTATTAAAAAGAAACTTATTTATTGCCCCTTGATATTAAAAATAAACTTTAAAAGTATTTTTTTCTTTTTGAAGACGGTAGTATTTTGAGCATATCTCTATACTTAGCTACTGTGCGACGAGCTATTTTAATTCCATGATCCTTAAGAAGCTCGACTATTTTTTGATCAGAAAGCGGTTTTTGAGGAGACTCCTCAGAAATCATTTTTTTTATTTTTAACTTCACTGACTCACTCGCTAATTTATCACCGTCTGTTTTATTAATACCAGAATTAAAAAAATATTTTAGCTCAAAAAGGCCTTGCGGAGTGTGCACGTATTTACTCGTGGTGACTCTTGAGACCGTTGATTCATGCATCTCTATATCATTTGCAATATCTTTTAAAATCATGGGTTTAATAAACCCCGCCCCTTTTTCAAAAAAATCTGTTTGGTGCTTAACTATGCTTTCAGTCACTTTATAAATTGTTCTTTGCCTTTGATGAATCGACTTAATTAACCAAACAGCCGCCTTTAACTTATCTTTAATATACTCATTGGCATCTGAAGAGGCTGTGCCTTCAGCAGCGGCGGCATCTCCTTTTTGCTTCAAAAGGGTTTTATATAAATTAGAAATTCTCAGTTTTGGCAAGCCGTCTTCATTGAGTGAAACTACGTATTCGTCTCCTACTTTATGGACATACACATCGGGGGTAATATAATAAGTGTCTTGAGTAATAAATGCACGGCCGGGTTTAGGGTCCATAGTGTATATGATTTTACAAAGATCAATGACCTCCTCAAGTGAGAGACCCATTTCTTTAACAATAGCATTGTAGTTTTTTTTCTCTAAATCACTCAGGTGGTTTTCAATGATGTTTACTAAATCATAAGTGTCCTCTTCAATGTGCTTTGCCTGGATAAGTAAGCACTCCTTTAAATTACGAGCACCCACGCCCGGGGGGTCAAACTCATGAACAAAGGGCAGCATCTCTTCAAGGTCCTCTACAGTAAGCCCTTCGCTTTTTGCAATTTCGGATAAGGACACTTTTATATAACCACTGTCCTCAATGTAGTTAATAATGATCTTTACAAAAGTCTCTTCTTCTTCGTTAAACCCTGAGAGACCCATTTGCCAAAGTAGATGGTCTTTAAGAGTTTGCTTTGAAGAGATTATGTTTTCATAATTCATAATCTCTTCATTGCCACCAGACATAGAGGGGGCGGCAGGCTTTTCTTGATTTTCTACAAAGCTATCCCAATCAAATTCATCCTGCTTTGTAGGGTCTTGCTGCTCTTTTCCGGATTCTGGGTTCACCTCTTCACTAGAGAGTTGGCTGGATTCCTGTGCCGGGTCCACCTCGGAGGTGTCAGACACCTCCTCTAAAATAGGGTTCTCATCAAGCTCTTTTCTGATTTCAGTTTCAAGTTCCATTCTTGAGAGCTGGAGAAGCTTAATGGCCTGCTGAAGTTGAGGAGTCATCCTCAACGACTGCGAAAGCTTCATAGACATTTTCAAATTCATTGCCATTTAATTACCTGAACCCTACAGTTTAAAATTTTCGCCTAAGTAAAATTTACGGGCCTTAGGGGATGCCGCTACATCTTTAGCCTCACCCTCAACTTCAATCTTTCCATCTTTAAGTATATACGCATAATCACAGATACCCAATGTTTCTCTTACATTATGGTCTGTAATCAAAACCCCTATACCTTTATCTTGCAGCTGTCGGATGATCTTCTGTATATCACCAACAGCAATGGGGTCGATGCCTGCAAAGGGCTCGTCTAGGAGTAAAAATTTAGGCTTTCCAGCAATAGCTCTCGCTATTTCTACTCGGCGCCTCTCACCCCCAGAAACAGAGTACCCGTAACTATCGCGTATGTGCTGAATATTAAATTCCGTCAATAATTTTTCAAGCCGCTCTGACCTCGCCGCCCCAGACAAGCCTAAAGCCTCTAGGGCCACAAGGATGTTTTCTCCCACAGTAAGGCGTCTAAATATACTGGGCTCTTGAGCCAAATAACTCAATCCGTGGCGAGCTCTCTGAAACATGGGCATAGCTCCAATTTCAATATCATCCAAGAGAACCTCACCTGAATCAGGGGTCACGAGCCCAACAACCATATAAAAACTTGTCGTTTTACCAGCGCCATTGGGGCCTAAAAGACCAACAATTTGACCTGAACTAACATTAAAAGAAATCGCCTTTACAACTTCACGCGCTTTAAATTTTTTAGCAATGCCTTGAATCTTTAAACAACTCAATTTTATTTCTCCAGTTTATCTTTAGTTACTTTAATATTAGCTTTACGAACTTTAATTATTTTTCCATTATTTAAAAAAATAATTTCATCCCCCCTAAGCTCATCACTACCTTGAACAAGACGAGGGTTACCTTTAAATATAAACTTATTTTTCAAAAAGTCAGCCTCTACTTGATGCGCCGTCGCCCATTTATTACGATCTGACACCTTAACACCCCCCTCAACAATAACTGTTTGCAGTTTACCAGCCTCAGGGTCAAGGCCTATGCCGGCCACCGCCCCCGTGATCCTCATGGTGTCCGTGTCAATCACCACCTGGCCAATAAATTTTGATAAATAATTTTGACCGTTAAACTGAGCGCGCTGACTTTTGATTTTCACTTCTTTTCCGTTTATAAATCTCTTGATGCCACGAACTTTTGAGACCAGCTCAATAACAGATTCATTAAGATCACCCTTGAGCCCCTTGGCTGTAAGCAGCATATTAAATCCCCATGGGCCCTTTATTCCAAACATTTTCACTATATTATCTGAAAAAAGAGAGTGTGTGCTTGCTTTGTAGGTCACTCGATTTGTTTTAAATTTATATCCATTTTCAGATGTTATGATTACATTTCCCTCAATAATCATATCTTTATTGACCAAGATCTGACCTCGATCCCCCTTAACTTTATAGGGCAAACCCTTGGTTGTCGTGAACTCAGCTTTTACCTGCTCAACAGTCCAAGAGTCGTTTTTCTTAAAGCTAACGGCGGTTTGAGCCCAAAGCTCCCAACGCTTCTCACCATTATTCGCTTCAACAAGATGAACTCCCTGCATTTTTTGCAGAACTTCATCCTCGTCCAATAAGTTGTCAAACTCAACAGCTATAGGCTCCTTAATATCCAAGGTTTGAGGAGCCACTAAAATGATCTCAATAATTAGCACAATGAACAGTAAAACAAGGCCAAATTTCCAGCTATTTCTCATAGTTTGAATTTAACATAAAACCAACGAAACGAGTACCAATGGTTTTTTTGAAAATATTATATTTTTAATAATTAAGACTAGAGCTCTTCTGTTTCACTCTCTTTTTTTACTACGGCAAAATTTATTTCATGTATTCCCGCTTCAGTGAGAGTATACATGACTTTCTTAACCGTTAAAAACTCAATAGATTCATCTGCCTGAATCGTCATTTTTCTAAATGAGTCCAGTTTGTACTTCTCGCCCTCTTCATCCTCTGGGTTAACAGCCCTTTTTACTTTATTAGACAGTTTCGCCTTCTCTTTTTCCCCTGTTGCAATAAGTTTTTGTACATGATCTTTAAGTTCAGGCAAAAGCCAATCCTCTTGTTCTCTCACGTACTCCTTATCATAAACCCGCTCATCGTTAAGTAATATTTTTTCTTCAGTAATAACGACAACATTTGATGGCTTTAACTCCTTCACCGCCGTGGCCTGGGGCAATACTACCTCGTCAGGTATTTCGATAATTTCGCCTGTCATATTGTAATTTTGCAGTAAAAATACCACTAGTACCGTAAACATATCGACCATCGCTGTTAGTGACAGTGCTGCGACAACATTTCTTTTACTAGAGCCCTGCCTGTTTCGTCTGTTTCTTTTTCCTGGTGTGTGAATGGCCACTACTTAACCCCCGATGTTGCTACGGCAAGCTCTGGAAACCCAGCGATTAATAACGCATCCATGCCCTTAACCAATTCACCGTAGGCCAAGGAGTCATCAATAGTAATTACAGCATCATTTTTCTCTGGGTAGGTTTTTTTAATGTCCTTTAAATATGAGAGGAGCTTCTTAAAATCGTACTCGTTATTCACTTTAGGGAACCGATGCCTTTTTGTAGAAATTAAAACACGATACCCACTGCGCATGACATCTAACCTGAAAGGGATTTCAGCTTTTGGAGGTGGTTTAGCCACCTTTTCTGTCGTTTTTTTGCCATAAACTGAACTTCCTATTTGAATCATAGAAACTTGCGACCACACAGCTGTAATCAACAGAAAGATGATCAACACACTCATCAGATCAATAAATGGAACTATGTTTGGCTCAACAGCAATTTGCCGACCAGAACCATCACCCTCTTCTATATTTGACATACCTTAACCCTTAGTATTTCATTTTATCTCGGTTAGAAGTCACTAGATTCATCATTCTCATACTACTCTCAAGCATATCATTGATGGCCCGACCAATCTTAACCTGAAAAAATCCATAAAAAGTAATTGCTGTAATCGCCACAGACAAACCAAAGGCTGTGCAGTTTAGTGCTTCAGCTATACCCCTTGTTAACTCTAGTGACTTAGTGGCTGCATCAGCGTTAGCAACACCCCTAAAAGACATAATCATACCGATAATAGTGCCCAGCAGACCAATCAAAACCGAAATGTTACCAAATACCGCCAAAAATGAAGTCCACCCTTCAAGCTTAGGGGTTTCTTTTAAAACCTCAGCATCCATAGCCACCTGGACTTCTTCATCGGGACGTTTATTTAACACTTGAACAAGTCCTGCTTTTAATGTGTTCGTCAGCGGAGTCTGTTTACTGTCACAAAAAGCAATCGCTTGCTTTAGGTCGCCCCTTAGAAGCATCGAAAATAAGTTTTCATTGAGGTGAGTTTTATTTATTGTTAAACGCCCTAAAACTGAAAATCTCTCAATAACTAAAAATGCAGTCAACACACCTACTGCACCGATAATATACATGATCGATCCGCCCTCACAAAAGGCCCGAGCAATAAAATTGCCGCTCGCTTCACATTGCATAACAGCTAACTGTACGACTTCTTCTCCCAAAACTTTCCTCCTAGTAATTATTTAATAACCTTTTACTTTTATAAAAAACTCAACTATTGCGCCGCAAACACAAATGGATACTCAACTATATACTCTTGATCTCCTGGCGGCTCTGGGAACCTTAAACCTGCGATTCTCCTCATTACACACGCCCCTAGGCGATTACTATTTGTTGAATTTGATGAAACTTTAATTTTTTTCACCTTCCCGCCCTCAACAACAGTCCATTTAATGCTTACTTTACCAAAGACAGAGGAGTTTCTAGTTCTCTCCCTTGTATAGCAATGCTGTATAGACCTTTTATTTTGCTGGATCACCCTTCTGACGGCATCCCTGTCTACAGATCCTTCAAAAAACGCCTCTTCTCCACCAAAATTTACATTTACCTTACCCTTTGAGCCGAATCCACCACTACCAGAGCCACGATTTCCAGTGCCGCGGCCCTTAGTGCCTATGGCTCCAATTCCGATAGTTGAGGCTCCGCTTCCGGAAGTGGCCTGCTTTAATGACGACCCAACACCCTTTCCGGCACGATTTGAGGCAAAGCCACTCGCCCCAGAGGAACCCTCAGCAATACCCATAAGCTCACCACTCCCACTTGAGGCCTGATTGAGTTTCTCTCGAATCCCTCCACCAGAAAGAGCCCCTAGTAGTCCTGTTTTAGAAACATCCTTTTTAACACTTTTTGCACTTTTCCCTGTTCTTCGAGATGTTTTCTTGCTCCCACCAGAGCGAGTAGCCACAGGGGTTCTCTTTGATTTCTTCCTTTTAGGCTTTTTAGGGGCCGCTACAGAGGCCGCCTTTCCAGGATCTTTTTTAGTTATATTCTGCTTGTTCTCACTTTTTTTACCCTGAGAGGTTGCCTGTTTTTGCTCCTGCTTAACAGGAACAACTATTGGCACTTTCGGAGGGGAGAATGTAACAACAGCTCTCCTAATTCTCTCCTCAACAAGAGTTTCTTCATCAATGTCTGGGCTGACGACAAACATATAAAATGAAAATAAAACCCCCACAAGACCAGCCAAAACTAAACTTGTTACTTCAGTTGCCGAGAAATCTAAGAAAGGGGCTGCGATAGGTTTTTGTGTCGGTTTAGTGAAACGAACAATCACCTCAATAGATCCGCCTGGCAATTTTAAATGTATCAACTCACCTTGATTTAAAGTCATGTCAATAGGATTAGAACCCGCACCGCTTTTGGCTCTGAGCTCAGCAAAAGGACGCTTACTGTTGTCTTTTGAAATAATATGACCCGAAGTGTCTACATCAGCATAGACTATTACTGAATCCGAAATCGTCAGCAAGCGAATCGCAGGGGCATCCCCCATGATCGGAACTCTAATTTCGCACTCTCGATTGGTGCCAATGCTAACTGTCCCCTTGGTTCTAAAAATATAAGTACCAATAACTCTTTCCTGCCACGCAACTATCACCTCAACGAGGTCACCCTCGCCAACACCAACAATTTCTGGCAGCTCCTTATTTATACTATTTGGAGCAAAAGACTTTTTACCAAATTCTGATGACAAAAGAATATCTTTAACTTCACTGTCCTCAGAGGGCTCAGTCACTAAGGGGTCATCTTCTGAGTGTTCAGGACCACTCCCTGGCATCTTAGGAGGCTCAGTACTTTTCTTATTACCTTTAATGAAGGTCTTCAATTTTGACTTAAGAGCGCTGCTAACAACAGTTTTAGCCTCATTCTCAATAGGGATTTTAAGTTCTTTTTCTACAGTCTCGTTTTCTGCATTCTCATTTATTTTGGGAGGCGCCACAGGTTTAGGCACTCCAATAAAAAATTCAATCTTATAATCACCAATTTCTATTGAATCATTTGAGTTAATTTTTTCATCTAATACTTTTTTACCATTTTTAAGTGTCCCTGAGGATGAGCCTAAATCAGATATATAGTGGCCCTCGTCCCTCTCTTCAATAAGAGCATGTAACGGAGATACCGAATCACCCACCAAACACACTTGAGCCTCATTATTGGCACCAATAACAACCTGGTCTGATTTAAATTGCTTTACATCAATTAATTTATTTTTTAAATAAATTCGCAATAAGATAGGTGGTTTCAATCCCCACTCCCCGTTTGATGAATGTCCTCAGCTGTACTTCTCATCTCAGGTAAAAAGTTTTTTCTTAACCTAATTAATTTTTTAAAATTGTACTCTTTCCTTTCAAGAAGGTAGAAAAGCTCTGGCCTTTGAGAACCACCTTTTATTAAATCATCCTGAAAGTTTAATACTTGGGTTTTACTGCGTCTTTTTTTCCGTTTAGATTTTGCAATAACATCGCCGGCAGAAGATAAACAAAAAATGATTAAAATTAATTTTAAAAAATTATTTTTTCTCATAGGCTTCCTTCTGCAGCTGATGGATCAATTTTACTTTTTTTCTATCACCTGTTAAGTACTTAATCTTTGTCAGCAACATAGTGGCGTCACTCTTTTTATCAAGGTAACGAACTAATAATACAGCATAATTTAATAATATTGTAGCGTTCCTGGACTCAGCTAAGAATATTTCGTCTAAAATACTTTCCGCTTTTGAGTAGTCATTATTTCCGATGAGGGCTAGGGCATAGTTGTTTCCTATTGCCTGTGCTGTCTCATCACCATTCTTGATTCCATCTTGTACAAAATCATATCCGTCTTCAAGAGAGCTGAGAGCTCGACCAAGGTCTCCATACTTCAGCGCAATGGCTCCTAAGTTTACAGCCGCTATTTCATAATTAACATTAGCCCTAAGGCTTGATCTAAACGCATTAACAGCGTCTTTGATTTCTCCCTCTGAAACATAGAGGACTCCAAGATTATTTAAAGCAAATGCTGTGTCTTTTTTGGCCGTCTTTTTTATAATTCTATTTAAAAGCAGTTTAGACAAACCCCGCTCATTTTTATCATAATACAAGAGCGCCAAACTATTAAGAGCGACCACATCATCTGGGTCAGATGATAATATTTGAGCTGAAAGCTCAAATATCTTACTTGCATCTTTGACGCCTCTTAATTCTAAAAGGTTCTCCACTACACTTTGATCTTTATACTTTGATAAATCCTCTTGCCCCTTTAACCTATCAAGAAGCTTTGTGGGCATGACTTCAAATTCAATAAGGGGCAGTGTTGTCTTTTCAAGACGACTTAGCTCTGGTTGAGCAACTCGACTAATCCAGTGAGAATACACCTCAAAAGTAAGTGCTTTCTCAACCGCCGCAGTATAACTTTCAATAGCGCTCTTTTTAAACGGCTCAGCCGCAAGAGCTATACCCTTTTTATATTCAATTTTCTCCTCTTTTGTGAGTCCCTTTGGCAACGGAGCTGAAAACAGTGCTGCAGACATATGTTGATTAGCCTGACCAATGGCCACTAGTGATGAGACAATTTGATAACCGTCATCATACTTCATGACTTCTTTTAACTGCTTTTTCAATTTTTCAATCAATGCAATTTTAGTTTTTAAAACACGACCCTGACTTGAAGGGGACTTAGGAATTTTAATTTTTGAAAGCTGCGTATACAAATCATATGTTAATTTAAATTTTGCTTCAGCAGCATAAGCCACTCCAATCTTTTTACCACTTTTAGCTAAATTTTTCTGGATTCGAATTGTTTTTGTGTACCACTCCTTAGATTTAGTTTTATAGTTCCTCTTCTCATAGAGATGCGCCAATTTATAGGCTGTCTCCATAACACCCTCGGCGCTTGATGGGTTTGATTCAAAATATCTTAAGTAGTACGAAGTCGCTTTTTTTACATTACGTCTTTTGCTCCATATTGTAGCAATAAGGTATAAGGCTTCTGCCCGCTGAGATGATTTTTCGAGGGCATAATAGTTTTCAAAATTCCTGATGGCAGATTTGTAACGTCGCATCCCCATCCGAACAATCCCTGCATTGTAGTAAAATCCAGCTCTTTTTTTTGCGTTCTTAACATCCGCTGCAGAACGCTCATATAAATCGGCCGCATTTGAGAACTGTCCTATTCTGTCATAAAGCTCGGCTAAAAAAACTATGGACTTTCTCTTTAGGTCTATGTCCTTTTTTCTCGCGACACTTATAACCATTTTGTAGTTTTCAATGGCTGGAAGCACCTTCCCCGCGCGACTATAGTTTATTGCCGCATTATAATAAGCACTTGTTTTAAGGTCCGAAGATTTATGTTTCTTTGCAAACACAGCATATCCTTCAGCACTTTTAACATAATTTTTACCCCGCTCGAGTTCCCGAGCTTGCTTAAATCCTGTTTTCTCAAGTATTGCTCGCACCTGATTACCAAACTTAGTTTTCGATAGTGTCGGAATCTTTAACATACCCATGGCTGCCGTATGCAGACCCACAAAATCTTTTTTAGTGTTATAGGTGTCTAAAATTATGTGACCCGAGTTTTCAGCATATTTGCTATTAGGGTGTTTTTTAACAATTTCATCATAAAGCTCTAGAGCCTTATCAACATGATTATAGGCATGATACAGATTCGCCAGCTTGTACTTAACAGCAACAATATTTTTACTCTTTGGCATAGCTTTAAAGTATTTGAAAACTACTCGCTCAAAAAGTTTTGTATTTCTATCTAAAGCGATGGGGACACTGCTCGTCCCAACAATTTTTTTTATTTTTTCCTCAGAAGGCAGATCCTTCTCCATTGATAATATTGCATTCAGTGTAGATTTTTCGTAGTACTTACTTTTGGGGTCATTTTCTGCAACCCATAAGTAATGTTCAGCAGCCGATTTATACCGACCCATATCATAAAGCAATTCTCCATAATAAAAATGCATATCTCCGCTGTGTTTTGTGCTTTTAAATGATTTAAAATAGGCCTTGTACCCATCACTTGCAAACTTTTGAGAGTCCTTACCTCTTGAGTTCTGTGCTGTTTGATGGTTTTGCAAAGTATATGTTCTTAGTGTTGTTTCAACAAGTGATAGTGACTTTTCTACAAGCTCAGGGTTTTTATTTTTATTTTGCCTGGTCCACCGGCTATCCGGGCCAAATCTTCTGACCCAGTCAAACAACTCTCTTCTAAAAACCGGGAGTGCATCCTTTGTCGAGTACATAGTAACAATCTGATATTGATAGTCATAGGACTTTGCGCTTGATGGATTTTTTGAAATTAACTCTGTAAACACATATCTTGCTGCCGTCTTCTTTCCCATATCAACATAAAGATAAGCTAAACGCTCAAGAAGCTGGTCCACTTCTTTTGAAGACCAATGCTTTGAGAAGTACCTTCTAGCATTCTTATGATTACCCGCTTCAGAAAAGAACAATACCATGTTTGAACGGGACTCATCAATAAGTCGTATCCCTCTTCTATTGAGTCGTTTATTTTTACGACCCACACGAACGACCTTCTCTAAATATTTGAGTCCTTTTTTTGCCTGACCTAATTTAAAATAACACCAGCCGGCCTTATAGAGTGAAAAGGAATAAAGCTTTGATTTTTTTCGTTTTGAAACCGCCAAGTAGTTCCCTAGGGCTTTGCCCCAGTTTTCGTTTTCAAAATAATACTCAGCGATTGCAAAGTACGACTCCCCAACAAAACGACTTCTTGAGTGATTTTTGAGTAGCTGCCTATAGTAAGTTAAACCTTTTTTTATATTCCCAAGCTCAAATTCATTGTATCCTAAAAAAAACAAAGCTTGATCTATCTTACTATCTTTTGGGAAGTCCTTTAAGAACCAATGATAAAGTTCAATTGATTTTTTATTATACACATATGATGGCTTTAAATTAAGTTTTGGAATTCGCTTAAGTTTACCTTTTTGATATAATGATAACCTTCTGTCATAGTCGAACTGAAGTCTTAACTCTATAGCACGGGCCTTATCAACATACGCTTCTGCTAGGCGAAGCCATATTTCACCTCTCGTTTTACTTTTTCTATATTTTTTAGTGAGCTTGTATAGCTGCTTTATCTCCTCATCAGTGATTCTCTCAAGCCTATTAGCGCCACTATCTGATACCGTACTTGTTGGAAATGATAGTGGTGGCTTGATCTTGCGCACTTTTATTTTCCCAAGTCCGCCAGTCGCTCCTTTAAATTTTGGTAACGCTGTTTTATATTTATTAATTTTAATTTTCTTGGATTTAACTTTTATATTTTTTAGTATATCTCCAATAGTGCGCTCCTTTGCGCCCGCAGGAGACCCCAAAAGAAGTATAAATACAAGACAAGAAAATCTAGACATCAAACACCCTCTACTGACAAGACTGAACCCCTACATAATGATAGTTCCCCAGCTCATCAAGCCAGTACTCGCCATTAAAGGGCCAGTATTCATAACCATTTTGAACATAATAGTCTCGCTCACTTTTTTCATTCACTTGTAGGTCGCCCAATCCCTTACCTGCGACCTCTTTTTTAACGGCTTGCTTTTTACCCTTCAGCATTTCAAATCGAATAAAATCTTGCTGCTCGAAGAGGCTGAATAATTCACTTTTAATATTTATTAAATGATTCAACACAAGTCGGCCAGCCTTTGCCTTGGCCTTTTCAAGACGAGTTTGAATGATTCTTTTTGAATACTTTCCAATAGATGATTTACGCCAAAAAGAAGGTCTTTTTTTAATGTTTCTGATTTCTTTTTGTAATTTAACAATGTATTGATGATTTCTTCTAACGTCACCCTCGCCAAATACCTTCCTTGCAACAACGTAGGGGAGCTTCCACCTAAAGTCTGACTCTTTTTTTATGCCTAAGTCTATAGCTGATACCTGTGCCATATATTTATATAAGTGAGCGCTGTCTTTATAAGTATCTAATACGTTAAGTGTTTTTTTGTGAACAGGCTTATAAATTTTTTCAAATAAGTTTAATACCTTCTGCATTTCATCATATTTACATATGTATAAATATATTATACCCCTTAACAGTAATGACTCTGGCTGATAGACATCCTCATAGTAAGTCGAGTGTATTGTATGAAAATTACTTAATGCCGACCTAAACCGACCCGTTCTCAACATCGCCCAGCTAGATTCAAATAAAGTGTCATGCCAAAATTTTGTATCCCTAGGAACTTCCCTGTAGGCCTCAATGGATCGATTCCATTTTTTCATCTGATAAAGTGTTCGCGCCTTACCCATAAGGGCCGCTACTCGAGGAGCATCAGTAAACCCCTGTTCAGCTCGTACATTATAAAGCAAATTAAATGTTTTCAAGGCTAACTTGTTTTTCTTCAACTGTGCGTAAGCTAGCCCTTGCATATATTTAGCATTAGGATAGTGACGGCTTCCGGGCGCTACTTTTTTAAACGACGAAATACTTTCTAAAACATTATCATTATTATACTGATACTCACCAATTCTAAAATAGAGCATACTCCTGTGAGCCTTTGGAAACTGGTTTACTTTTACCTTTGAAATGGCATAGTTAAGAAGTGTGTCGTCGCCTAAGTAATCAGCCGCTAGGGATAATTTTTCTAAACTCTGCCTCAAATATTTGCTGTTCCCCTGCTTCACAATATTAATAAATTGAAAAGCCGAGACTTGGTTGAATTTCATTTGGTAGAGCATTAACCCCAGAATATACTTAATTTGCGTTCTCTTATCTTTATAATAGGGGTCCAAACTTAACTGAAATAATTGAATCGAAGCTTTCTCGTACTTACCCTGCTTTGCTAGCTTTAAGGCCCCTATAAGCTTTGGTCTTTTTTGCGCCCGTCTACCTCTACTTCTCTTGCTCCGAGCCCTTCGTTGCTTAAGCTTTCTTTTTCTAGCGTTTCTTTTAGCGCGCCGCTTAGCCCTACTAGATTTTGCGGCAACCATACTAGACTCTGATGCTACTTCGTTAATGGACACATCGTTAAGAGCCGTAGCCCCTGGTGATATCAAAAAACTAAAAAGTACGATTGTAGTAATTATTAACTTCATCGGTAAGTTGCCTCCGGAAAGTAAAAGCTAGCACCTATGGATAAAAATATATCATTTTGTGAAGCGGTGATGGTGCCCGCCTGATTTGCCTTAGCTGTATAGTTGTGCATCGACAAATCTACCTTTAGAGCCATTGATTTATTAAATGCATAGGTCTGCCCTGCACCAAAGGTGAGCGTAAATGCATCTTCAAAATCAGTGTTTGTTATCCCTGCGCCAATAATAAAATATGTGTCATAGTGAAATATTGTTTTATTTAAAAGTGCTGTTTTACCATAAAAGGGAGTCCACTTAAAACTCCCACCGTAATAAGTATTTGAGAAGGCTCCAAATGTATTTATGGTTTGATCCTCCAACCCCTTTGAAATGGACTTCTTTGTTGGCGACAAGGCAAAGTAATCAACCTCAACAGCGTAGTGAGTGTTAAAAAAGTAACTCCCCTTAAAGGCCAGCCCCACATTGTTAAAAAAGGGGTTATTCATGCCTACAGCCAGAAGGCTACTTAACTCGTATCTACCGGAGGTCGGCAAAAATCTTCTTTGCACTACGGCAATGTCAGAAAAAGGCTCAAGATCAGAAAGAACAGCTAGCTTCCCTTTCCTTCTAGACTTCCTTCTTATGATTTTTTTTCTTTTTTTAATTTTCTGTTTTCGCTGCTCGCCTTCTTTATCTATTCTATCGTAAAGAGCTTCAACATCATCTTTTGAATCAAAACCAGACTGTGAAAAACCCTGTATTGGAAATATAAACATCATACATATACTTGTAAGGATTAGGTTTAAACACCAAATGTTATTTTTGTGATAAATCATAGCTGCCCTTTGATTTCTAAAGTATCTAAATATTACAGAGATACATTAGAAAACTGTAGGGTTATTCATCTAACTAGACCAATAGCAACTTAGAATATGGCCACAAGGCCAGCCGTTAAATATTGACTAAAATAAGACCGTTTAGCAAAAGCCGACTCTGCCGGCGTGGGGTCTATACTTCGTAAATTCTGACTTGTGGGGTCTGGCCCCTGATACATTGAAAACATAAGGTCCAGTTTAAGCGCCCATTTTGGTGAAAAAAATAATTTTTGACCAAAACCAAGGTTTACAACAACCTCACTGAGTCCACCAAATTGAATTATACCCAATCCCCCTAAGGCATAAACAGATGTTGAGTAAACAGTTTTTTTAGAGAAGCTCAACTTTCCGTAATAGAGTGAATATTCGTAGTTGGCCGACAGCAGCATTGAGGGGTGAGGCGCTTTAGAGGCATCAAATTCTTTTCCCCCATCTCCATTAGCTAATTTTTTAGCATTATCAGTGAGCCCTCCTGACATACTTAATAGTGAAAAATTAATCCCCTGAGCCTCGTCGAGGTGATAAGTGCCGCTGATTCCGAGCAGAAGCGGGTTATATAGTGGCTCATTAAGGGCCAACCCTAAGTTAAAGCTAAGTTCAATTTTTTTAGTTAACACAATATTTCTATCTTTAACTGCAATTAATTTTGAAAACACAGGAACAACCGTTTCTGTTTCCAGATCTTCATCTAAAAACTCGATGACCTCCTTAGAGTATGTGAACTGAGAAAACACAATGCAGCTGAAAATTAAAAAAGCTCTTAAAAACATATATTTCACCCCTTATTATTCTACATCATCATTTAAACAAGTCTAAAAAACTTTGGCTATAGCAAAACCTCAAGCTAGCCTTTAGTAGTTTAATTTTTTTCGTGCTTTTGTAAGTACCGGCTGCTTTTTAAGTGATTTTTTATGAAGACTGTTCGAGATTCAAGGCTGAATCACCTAATTTTAGCCTTCAATAAGTCCTGGAGGTGAATCAACCCAATTGGCTTATTTGGTGTTTTAGTCTCTTTATCCACTACAAAAAGTGTTTGTATCGAAAACTGCTCCATAACAAAAAGAGCCTTTTCAGCCAATTCATCCTTATTTATTGTTTTTGGGTTTAAGTTCATAAGGCGTTTTGCTGTATGGGCTGACGGCGCTGTGTTTTCTTTTTCTAAAAATCTACGAATATCACCATCAGTAATCACCCCCAGCAATTCGCCTGAACTGTCGACGACCCCTGCCACTCCACGAACCTCTTTTGAAGTCATTGATGAGATCACTTCTGACATTTTATCCTCAGGGCTTACAATGGGAAGAGCCTCTCCTGTGTGCATAACATCTTTAACCGTTGTCAAAAGTCTTCTACCTAAACTGCCCCCGGGGTGGTATTCCGCAAAATTCTCTTCTTTAAAGCCCTTTGCTTTTAAAACAGTCATTGCCATAGCGTCACCCATAGCTAATGTCACTGTACTGCTTGAAGTAGGGGCCAACCCCAGTGGACAGGCCTCCTCTTTTACAGACACATCTATTACGGCTTGAGAGGCTTTACCAAGTGTACTATCTAGACGACCCGTCATAGCTATAAGGGGGATGTTTTTACGTCCAGCATATTGAACAACGGCCGCCAGTTCACCGCTTTCTCCACCGTAGCTAATAGCCAGTATTAGGTCATTTTTAGCTATTACGCCAAGGTCACCATGAACACTCTCGGCAGAGCTTAAAAACATAGCTGGCGTGCCAGTAGAGCTAAAAGTACTCGCAATTTTTTGACCCACCTGCCCAGACTTTCCCATTCCCGTTACGATGAGCTTACCCTCGCAGTTTAATATAAGCTCCACTGATTTTATAAAATTTTCGCCAATGCGCTCTACAGCGTTTAAAACACTCTCAGCTTCTATTTTTAAAACTCTTTTTGCTTCATTAATATCAATCATATTATCTCCAAAAAAAATTAGACCCTGGCCTGCTGGGCCTTGCTCTTTAACTGTGTCAATTTTTTATCTTTAGGGGTTTCCCTTTTAAGGGTCCCAGATTTTATTTTAAGCGCCGCTTTAACAAAACTTTTAAATAGTGGATGAGCCTCTAATGGTTTTGATTTAAATTCTGGGTGAAACTGTACCCCTACAAACCAAGGGTGCTCAACAATTTCGAGAATCTCTACAAGGTCCCGATCTTTACAAATACCAGATAAAGACATGCCATTTTTTTCAAATAAAGGGCCGTACTGATTGTTAAACTCATACCTATGTCGATGCCTCTCTGTTATTAAGTCGCTCTTATAAATTTCTCTCGCTCGGGACCCCTGCTTGAGTTGACATTGAAAGGCCCCTAGGCGCATTGTCCCGCCTTTATCCGTATGTGTTTTTTGCTCTTCCATGTAGTCGATAATAAAGTTTTTTGCAGACTTAGAGATTTTAAACTCGCGACTGATGGCATCTTTTATACCACAGACATTCCTACCAAACTCAATGGCAGCCAACTGCATACCAAAACAAATCCCAAAAAAGGGTATTTTATTTTCTCGAGCATACTTAATGGCAACCATTTTACCTTGAGCTCCTCTTTCACCAAATCCACCAGGGACGAGCACCCCATCTGTGTTTTGCAAAGCTTGTTTAACATTTTTTTCTGTCAATTTTTCAGAATCCACATAAACAATATTAACTAATGATTTATTCGCAACACCACTATGCACAAGAGCCTCGTGAAGAGATTTATAAGATTCTTTTAAATCTACATATTTGCCCACAATACCAATTGAGACCGACTGCGATGGGTTTTTTAATGTTCGAACCATTGCCTTCCACTTTTTTAAATCTGGATCTTCTAATTCAAATTGCAACCTCTCCGCGACCTTTTTATCAAACCCTTCTTTGTTTAATGCTATGGGCACGTCATAAATAGACTCTGAGTCTTGGGCGGCAATCACCTTATCAGCACTGACACTACAGAATAGACCAATTTTACGTCTCAATTCAGCTGTCATTGGTTTTTCACTGCGACAAATTAAAAAGTCAGGCTGAATACCGACCTGCCTAAGCTCTTTTACCGAATGTTGGGTGGGTTTTGATTTTAGCTCTCCCGCTGCCGCAATATAGGGGATGTAAGTCACATGCACAAAAATAGAATTCTCAACCCCTACGTCGGCTCGCATCTGCCGGATGGCCTCAATAAATGGCAAGCCCTCGATATCACCAATCGTGCCTCCGATTTCTACAATTATGACTTCAGCTCCCTGAGCAGCATCAAAAATTCGAGCTTTAATTTCATCTGTAATATGAGGGATCACCTGCACAGTGCCGCCTAAATAATCACCTCGGCGCTCTTTAGCAATTACACTTTCATAAATTTGCCCTGCAGAGACTGAATTTGCTTTTTTTAAATTCACAGAAGTAAAGCGCTCATAGTGACCTAAATCTAAATCTGTTTCAGCCCCATCATCTGTAACGTACACTTCACCATGTTGTAGCGGAGACATTGTGCCCGGATCTACATTTATATAGGGATCACACTTCATGAGTGTTACCTTCATCCCGCCAGATTCTAACAGATGAGCCAAACTGGCCGCCGTTAAACCCTTACCAATAGATGAAACAACCCCCCCTGTAACAAAAATAAATTTTTGCTTTAAAGCCCTTTTTGTCGACTTTATCGGGGATTTTTTATGTTTTTTTATTTTTTTTTGAGTACCCATTGGCCTTCCTATTTTACTTAAGTAATAACTTTTCAACTTTTTTTACGTCTTCGGGGGTATCAACACCCCACGACTCATGCTCCACACAAACCACTTTAATCTTAGCCCCCAAGTAAAGTGCCCTTAATTGCTCTAAGCCCTCGGCTTGCTCAATGTACGCCGGTCCGGCCTCGCAAAATGACTTTAAAAATGATTTTCTATAAGCATATAACCCTATGTGCTTCAGGCATCCCTTAACTTCATCTTCAGGAGTTGATCGACCATAAGGAACCTGGAGGCGGCTAAAATATAAGGCCTCACTGTTTTGATTTATTATTATTTTAGCTGTGTTCGGACTTTTTAGATCCTCTAAATTTGCTTTTCGACCAAGGGTTGCCATTTCAATGGACTTGTCTAACTTAAGGGGCTTAACAAGGGTGTCTAAAAGTTCACCTGTAATAAGAGGCTCATCTCCTTGAATATTAACCACAATGTCTGCTTTTACCTGTTTAATGGCTTGCCAAACACGATCACTGCCTGAAGGCAGCTCAGAATCAGTCATAACGCATTTTACATTTAAGGAAAGGGCCAATTCTTGGATTCGAGCGTCATCGGTGGCAACAATGACTTCGTTGATCAATTGACTCGTTTTTGCTCTTTCAACAACCCACTGTAGGAGCGGCTTGTTAGCTATCAGAGTTAACGGTTTTCCGGGGAATCGTTGAGATCCATATCTTGCAGGTATTACGCCTATCACATCCATGGAGTTAATCGATACCATAAACTACTAAAAAACCCCAGAAAAAATCACAATTTTAGGTAATTTTACAATCAATCCAAGACTCATAAATAAAGTCTTCAGGCTCTTTTATACCTTTTTTAGTAAAAGAACTGACCACAAAAGCCTCATCAACGCCCTCTATCGATTTAAGAAGGCGCAACTTTTTAACTCTCTCCCCTTGCTTCACCTTGTCAGACTTATTTAAAATAACACAGACGGGAAGGTTTCTTTTTTTAACCCAATCGACAATCAACTGTTCGTCCTCTGACCAGTTTCTTCTGATGTCCATAATTAATAATAATCCAATTAAGCTCTTTCTGTTTGAAAGATAGTGTTCGATCATGGGTTGCCAGGATTTTTGCTCTTTACCACTGACTTTTGCATATCCATAACCAGGCATATCTACAAGCCTATAGTTTTTACCTGCTTGAAAAAAATTAAGAAGTCTTGTTTTTCCGGGCTGACCACTCACTTTAGCCACTCGGCCCCCGTGGAGAGCGTTAATAAAAGATGATTTGCCGGCGTTTGAGCGCCCCACAATACCCACCTCTGGCTGATCTGCTGGAGGGCATTCTTCTAGAACCTTAGCTGACTTTATAAATTTAATATTCATATCGCCGAGATACTAGCACGCCCCCTCATCAAAAAAAACCCCACATCTATAATTAATAAAAAAATCCTAACTTAAAGACTTAAATTCTACAGACTTAGAATTTCACAATCTCAAACACAGATTAATAGCACCTCGCCATGGCACAATCCTTGAAGAGATATCATTAGGTAACAGTTAAAACCCCTAGGAGGGCATATGTTAAGGCCTAAAATTGAATCTAATAATTTTTTTCAAAACATTGAAAACATGAAAGAACTTCATAAAATCCTCCCTCTATGCATCATTGGCTCGGGCACTCACTGCCAAATACGCGTTCTTGATGAGGGCGTCTACCAACGACATGCCGAGGTTGAGAAAAGAAATCGCAGTTACTTTATTAGGACCCTCAACCCAAAAGCGAAACTTACTATAAATAATGTTAATGTTATCGAGGCCGAAATAAAAACAAATGATCGTATTAAAATAGGCTCTACAAAGTTTATTTTTACTAATTTTAAAGAAAGCGAGTGTAATAAAATATTTTTATCCAGTGCAAATAAAAATTGGAATGCACAACTTCAAACCTTAGAGAACATTGCTCTTTCCGAATCCCCCACCCTTATTCAGGGCCCCTCTGGTTCTGGTAAGGAAATACTGGCTCAACTGTTACATGACTTTTCAGGGCGATCGTTAGGGCCGTTTATTAGCATTAACTGCAGTGCACTGAGCGAAGGTCTCATTGAGTCTGAGCTCTTCGGGCATCGAAAAGGCAGCTTTACAGATGCCAGTGAAAGCCGAAAAGGTGCTTTTGAAGCTGCAAGAGGAGGAAGCTTATTTTTAGATGAAATCGGCGACCTCCCCCTGGCTCTTCAGCCAAAGCTGTTAAGAGCTCTTGAGAACAATGAGGTTCGCCCACTCGGGTCAGATGGCACAGTTAAAACAGACGTTCGAATCATTGCAGCAACCCACCAGAACCTTCAGACTAAAGTTTCAAGTAATAGTTTTAGGCAAGATCTTTATTTTAGGCTCAATATATTAAAAATATCTCCTCCTAAACTTGAAAAAAGAATGGAAGATTTTGAATCTCTAATTTATTATTTTTGTCGAAAATATAAAGTTAAAATTGGATTCAATGCGCTGCTTCGCCTTAAAGAGCACACCTGGCCTGGAAATATTAGAGAATTAAAAAATTTTGTAATAAGAGCCCATGTTCTAATTAAGAACCGTCCTGTCTGCGAAAAGGATTTACCACTGCTGCTTGACTTATATCAAACTAATACTCATTTTGATCCACACTTCTCCAGTTTTAATACTAAAGAAATGACAATTAAAGAAGTTGAGAAAAAAATGATAGCAAATGCGCTTATTTTAACATTTGGAAACCAGCGGGTGGCGGCTAAAAGATTAGGCATAGCATGCAGCACACTCAGTGATCGCATTAAACATCATGGCTTTGACATTAAAAAACTTATAAATAATGAGTCTCAAGGAGCTTTTATGTCCTGAAAATTCAGGGTATAGAGACAATTGTACTAATAAAGACCGACTTAACTCTCCCCATATTTAACAGCGCATTTATTTGATTTCTAATCATGCTTTTCATTTTATAAAGCCCAGTGCTTGAATTAAGCTCGTCATAATTAAACCCTTCAACTATTCGCTGTATAGTGTCTAGTATTTGGTTTTCGCGATCTTTAACCTCAACGGCGGCCTCTTGGGAGTCTAAGGATAGGTAAAACTCAATAGTCGCCATTGGGTTAGAAAATTTATTTTTACGAATTAAATTTACAACTATTTTTTTTAGAAGAATTTGGTGTTCTGGATTGGGGAATCTCTCTCGTAATAATAACCACTCATCTTCGACCGAAAATGAAAACTTCAATGAGGAGTGTTCTGCTAAATCATATACCGTTTTGCTTTTTAAATAAGGTATCCAAATCCCCTTCATTGTTTCTCTGCCCATATATATAGTCCCAGAAACCACAATTAAAAGTAAATACAACAGCCCCTTTTTTTTTAAACTTAAGTCTGAGTAGGATTGTAAAACTTTTGAAAATACCGCTGTAATTTTAGATGTAATTAATTTTATTTTACCGGTTATTTTCGGAAGTGTTTCGCTGAAAATAATTTTATAAAATTTTAAAGCGGCTCCTATGATCTCTCGTGCCTGACGTGACAAAAATGATGCTGCTTTTTTTGTTTTAGAAAAAATTGGACTGAAAATTAGTACGCTTGTTTTTCGAATAGTTTTATAAGGGTGAATGAGATATTTATATATTTTTGGAAAGCGCTCCTCAAAACTGAGTTCAATGATTTCATCATCTTCTCGTTGCTCTTCGGCTATCTTTTCTTCGGCTTCGGCCTCTTGCTTGAGCTCATTGATTTCCTCCTCAAACTCTGGGTCGCTTTCTGAAATGAGGCTCTCTATATCGTCAAAAGATATCATTCCATCATCATCAACAGTTGCCTCTGACTCACTATTTAAAGGGGTATTTTCACTATCAGGACTAACATCATCATCTTTTTCGTCACTCATGACCTTATTATGGCAAAAAAAATATAAATTTAGGACTTAATTTTTAATTGTTTAGACCGACATAATAAATAGGAGGAGCAAGGATGTTTCTACAAACCACTATATTGGCTATTCTATACCTTGGACTTACGGCTTGTGTGACCTTACAAAGAAGTCCTGAGAGCGGCTACAGGAGTGACTCCAAGGAGATCTCAGTAAGCCCCACAAAAGAGCATTATCAAGAACAGCGTCAACTTGAAATCACAGCCGCTAAGGAAGAACTGGGAGTGCCCACATCCAGACCTTTGACCGAGAGCGAAAAAAGAAATGTTCATAACCGCATTCAGTTAAATCGACTAGAAGCCTCTCTTATCACCCCCGTCGAACGCAGACAATACTATCATTTAAAGCCTTTCTTCAAAAATGATTCTTACCGCATTTACTTCTTAAAACTCCCCAGCATAGCTGCCCGAAAGGATTGGGCTCAAAGAAAAAATATTACAGCTAACAATACTGAGCCGCCTCAAGCGGTTATTGATGCTATTGAAAATAGTGATATCACCCTCGGGATGACTAAAGAGGCCGTCGTTCAAAGCTGGGGGGACCCGGATAATGTTGAAGTTGCCGGCAATCGACTTTATGGCAATGAGCGATGGAATTATTTAAAATATGCCTCTTCAGAAGAGGGCTATAAAAAAGAAACTCGTGTTATTGTATTTGAGGCGGGCCGTGTTTCAGGCTGGGAGAGATATTAAAGTTTTAACCTTAATGGGCCTCTAACCAATTATCCCCAAAGCCCACGTTAGCCACTAGTGGGACATTTAACTTCATTGCACCTTCCATAATTTTTTTGACCTCTTCAGCTGTTTGAGATAAATCGGCTTCAGGCAAATCAAAGAGGAGTTCATCATGAACTTGTAAAACCATTGGGGCCCCTACGGATTCTGAAACCTGAATCATAGCCATTTTAACAATATCACTGGCTGTCCCCTGCATAGGGGCATTAATTGCCGCTCGCTCACCGAAGCTTCTAATCATTGCATTTTTTGATTGCAGCTCGTCTAAATATCGGCGACGACCTGATAGCATCTCAACATAACCCTTTTCTTTAGCCTCACCGACCACAGTCTTCATGTAATCTTTAACTTTACTAAATTTTTTAAAATATCTTTCAATTATATCTTTGGCCTCTGAACGGCTTATTTTTAAAGTCTCGGCCAGTCCATACACCCCTTGCCCATAAGCTATACCAAAGTTTACAGCCTTGGCGTGTCTCCTTTGTTCAGGGGTTACATCCTCTAATCGAACCGAGTATATTTCAGACGCCGTTGAGGCATGAACATCTTGGCCCCTTTCAAAAGCCTCAATTAAGCCCCGATCCCCTGTTATGTGAGCCAATACCCGAAGCTCTATTTGACTATAATCTAGAGATAATAATTTACAGCCCCTTGAGGCTATAAAGGCCTTTCTAACAAGCCTCCCCTTTTCGGTACGAATAGGAATGTTTTGTAAATTTGGATTTATACTTGAAAGCCGACCGGTTGTAGTGACGGCTTGTTTGAAGGTTGTATGTACCTTTCCAGTAGAAGGGTTCACTAACTTTGTTAGGCTGTCCACATAGGTAGACTTTAACTTGGCGTTTTCTCTAAAAGATAAAATATACTCACAAATTGGGTTTTCTAGTGCTAACTTTTGTAACACATCACTGTTCGTTGAAAACCCAGTTTTTGTTTTTTTACCCGGAGGGAGCTTTAGTTTTTCAAAAAGTATACTCGCCAACTGCTTTGGGCTGGCAATATTGAAAGGTTCGCCGGCTAGGTTATGGATCTCAATTTCAAGCTGTTCGAGCTCATACTTTAGCTCTTTACTCTGTCTCTCTAACTCTGGCGAATCCACACTCACCCCAGACTTTTCCATATTATAAAGCACCGGAACTAAAGGGAGCTCAATGTCATTCAGCACACTTAAGCCATTAACCTGCTCTATCTTTACCTGTAACTCATGAGCTAAGGTTAAGTGACACTTTACAAGCTGCTCTTCATTGGCCAAATCAGGGACGACTCCCCCCGTAAACTGCTCATACACTTTACTAAAATCACCCACATTTTTAGGCTTTATAATATATGCCGCCAACATTTGATCCCAGGCCGCAATGGGGTTTGAAACATTTAAACTCCTCCATGTGGACTTTAAATCAAACCCCTTCCATTTAACATATTTTTTACCTAAAACCTCACCCAAGCCCTGTGGATCATCATCTAAGGTTATTATCTCTTTTTTATAATTAAAGATAAGACCCCTCTCAGACTCTATCGCCCAGAGTTCTGAATAGGGTTCAATATTTTTTTGAAAATCAGAAATCGACCATTTTTTAACGCCTTTTGAAAGCTCAGGGTTAGACTTTTTAACCTCAACTTGAACTTCAGTTTTTGTTTCACTTACAGGGATATTGACATCGCTCTCTGGCGTTTTTTCACCAGTATGATTAAGTCCATTATTATTTACAAAAAATTTCTTCTCAAAAGATTTAAACTCAAGATCAGTGAGTAAGCCGTGTAGCCCCTCTCGATCTACGGGCTGAAGTTTTAGGCCCTCAGTATTTTTTATTAAATCTAAATCATCTACAATAGTGACCAATTTTTTTGATAAGTAGGCCATTTCTTTGTTTTCAATAAGTTTAGCCTTCATGGCCTTTGCCGAGACCTGTTCAATGTTTTCATAAATACCATCTAAGGTTTTAAACTGAGATAATAGTTTTTGTGCCCCCTTTGGCCCGATACCTTTAACTCCAGGGATATTATCACTACTGTCACCTATAAGTGCTAAGTAGTCGATAAACTGTTCGGGGCCAACCCCCCATTTATCTATAGCGCCTTGAACGTTATACTTTACGTTTTTCATGGTGTCGTACATACTCACATTGTCGTCTATCAGTTGGGCGAAGTCTTTATCACCACTAACTATAACCACTTCAAGGCCTTGAGACTTTCCAAACTTTGTAAGGCTACCAATAACATCATCGGCCTCATAGCCTAGCTTATTAATATTAGGTATCCCCATAATGTCTGTTAATTGCTGTATATAGGGCATTTGTGGCACCAGGTCTTCGGGCATCTCGGAGCGGTTTGCCTTATACTCTTTATAGAGGTCTCGCCTAAATGACGGTTCTTTTCGATCCTGGCAGTAAACCATATAGTCCGGCTTTACATCTCTTAATAGCTTTAAGCTCATAGACAAAAAACCATACAGAGCGTTGGTCGGTAACCCTTGCTTTGTTTTCATGTAAGGGATTGCATAGAAAGCTCTAAAAAATAAAGAACTCACATCTACTAAATAAAGTTTTTTCATAAAGCCCTCTTAACAATGGATCTGTATACACTTTGCCTTAATATATCTAAAAAAAAAGACCTGAAGCTATACTTCTGTGAAGCAAAAAAAACAGTAAGCTTGGTATTTTTTGAAACTCACACTAGTTGTCTATTTTTTTTAACTCAAGTATGAACTCATCTATCTCACTTGAGGTGACTTGCTCCTTTTTACTTTGATCTAAACAGGAGTCAATGATCGGCTGTGATCTGATGATTTTGATGTGTCTGTCAATGGAGGCCTGAAGGTGATCTAACTGTACAGAAATCTCAGGGCTTAAAACTTCTTTGTCGAATTCAAGAGCCTTTAAATAAGCCTCTTTCAAACCTAAACGCTGGGCCATTTGCAGTGGCGTCCAATTCAGCAGCCGCCTTAAACGCTTAATTTTTAAGCCATCCCACAGCATCAAAACTCCTTGGCTCACTGATGAGCCGCGTTAAACACATTCAAGCTACTATGTTGATCCCCTTGGCACAAGTCCAGGGGGATAAAAGACCTTTGAATAACCATCTGGGTTAAGCCGTTATGGTTTTTAAAAATGGTCAAGTACGTACTTTAGCCTAGGGGGTTTACTCAGAAGGGCTTTTTTCATAGGACTTGGAGAAGACAAACACAAGCTCCCCCTTTCCGGCAAATTCAAAGCGCCGGCGAGCCTCGTTTTCAATAAATGCGGGGAGTTTGGCCTGACTAATTTTATTTTGAATCATTAAACTCTCAGCGCCCAGTTTCGAAGTGTTTGATTCTGTGGTGTTTATTTTTCTATGTAAACCCCATAGGCGGTACAAAGTACCGTCCACTATTAAACTAAAAAAAGTAAGCCCAAAACATAGGTATAAAACCTTTATCGGGCTATGTATAAATCGATTAATTGCATGAAAAAAAGACGACAAAGATTTTACAACCATAAATCTATTTTGCCTTACATTTGAATTTTCTTAAAGTCCTAAAGTTGTTAATTTTTTAAAGGTCTCTTTAAAATCAGGCTCTTTAACGAAAGGCCTTAGGGCCCCAATACTCAGCCGAGTCTCCAAGGTACTCTTCGATTCTCATGAGTTGATTATATTTAGCTATTCGCTCTGAACGACACAAGCCGCCTGTTTTTATTTGCTGCGAGCCTAAAGCCACACTCAGGTCTGCAATGGTTGTGTCTTCAGTTTCACCACTTCTGTGGGACATAATGGTGTTCATCCCTGAAGACTGAGCCATACGAACCGCCTCACAGGTTTCAGTTAACGTTCCGATTTGATTGACCTTAACAAGAAGTGCATTGGCCGCTTTTTGCTCAATGCCTCTCTTTAACCGCTCAGGGTTTGTTACAAATAAATCATCACCCACAATTTGCAACCGCTCCCCGTGGGTGGATGTAAACTGTGTCCATGAGTCCCAGTCATCTTCAGCAAAGCCATCTTCAATACTTATTAATGGAAACTCTTTAGCCCACCCGGCATAGATTTCACCAAGCTCCACACCCGTTAAGGCCTGGTCCTGCCATATGTACTTTCCGTCTTTATAAAATTCTGTTGAGGCCACATCTAAGGCCAACTTAACGTCCTCGCCCGGCTTATAACCGGCCCTTTCAATGGCCTCCATTAGAAGCTCTAAAGCTTGCTTATTATTTTTTAAAGTGGGCGCAAAGCCCCCCTCGTCACCTACTGATGTGGAGAGACCTTTATCAGATAGAATTTTTTTAAGGGTGTGGAAAATTTCACTTCCAGCCCTGAGGCTTTCTGAAAATCGCCCTCCGCAAACGGGAACAATCATAAACTCTTGAACATTTAAACCGTTATCAGCATGAGCCCCCCCGTTTAAAACATTCATTAAGGGCACCGGCAGTCTGTTTGCAGCCGTACCGCCAATATACTGAAATAAGGGTAAGCCTACCTCTTCACTGGCTGCCCTTGCGCAGGCCAATGAAACTCCTAAAATAGAATTGGCACCGAGTTTACTTTTATTTTTAGTGCCATCAATTTCTAATAATATTTTATCTATGACAGCTTGTTGAGTCACATCCAAGCCAATAAGCTCGGGCTCTATTATTTCGATAACATTTAAACAGGCCTTCTTAACGCCTTTGCCTTGATAACGATTATCCTCACCGTCTCTTAACTCGCAGGCCTCATGAGCCCCCGTTGAGGCCCCACTCGGCACCGCAGCACGACCAACAACCCCTGAATCTAAATAAACTTCTACTTCTACTGTGGGGTTTCCACGACTATCAAGAATTTCTCTTGAGTGAATTTGACTAATATAAGACATCTAATGATCCTTTAAAGCGGTGTGGTATTTAAGGGCGGCGTATTTAAAACAGAAGACTCTTGCAAGCCCACATTGATGGTGGGCTCTAAGCCAGCATTTTTATATTCTATCATTTTTAAACCCACTGAATCTATTTGATCCAGAGTTAATCGAATCACTTGGGCACGACTCGCTATGACCTGGTCCCAACCCACTCTCTTCATAGCCATCTTTACTTGAGCCTCATTGCGGCCTTGGCCAACGAGTAAAACAATCAACTGTTGAGCTCTCGATAAATAATCATTGATCAATAAAAAATGGTTTTTTATTTCACTCATTCGGTGGTTTAACTCTTCAGGGAGGTCGGCACCACGAGCCTCCGTATATTTGCGACCAGCAATAGGAGTTCTTAATAAATTATTTAAGTCCGACTTTAATCGTTCAATTTCTTGGTCTTTAAATTCTAAATCTTCATTTTTCTTTTCAAGTTCTTTTTGGTTTTGTTCAAGGCTCATGGCCATGGACCGAACAAGCTCTGGTCGAATGTGACTCCCTAAATCTTCATCGGCAATCAAAGACTCTTGTTTTTGATCCCAATTGATGGTGATTTTATTTTGCTCCCATTTTACAGTAGACGGCTGTTTGCCAATATACTTAGGTAACGACTCAAGTGCGGACTTTATATAAGCCGACACACAGGGGTACTCTTCAGACGAAATGGGGAGTTCAAAACTAATATTGTCCCCTTCCCTTTTTACACTCCCTAGTGGAGGAGCTGGGGACACAAAATAAGATAAAAACCTCTCCGGTTGGACATAAATATCATTTGGTTTTTGCATAATTCGAAGTACACTATCTAGGACTCCCCAACTGCGAAGCTTGTAACAGTGTCGCCCCACCGCACTTAAAAGACACTCTTGCATTTTTATACCGTGAGTTTGATGCAATGACCTTAAAAAGTCCTCTAACTTTACGGCATCGACCCAGCTTGAGGGGTCACGTAGAAACTCTACCGGCAGGTCTGTAAGGTCATACAGGCCCTCTAAAGACACGCCTTCATTATCAAGATAATTCAATACTGAGTTTGAAATTTTACCGCTAAAATACACGGGGCATTTTTATAACTATAAAATCTATAAAACAACGACTTGCTAAGAAGAGTTTACATTTAATGCCTCGCAAAATTCTTGCGGCGCAGCAATGACCTTATGCGGCTTCTAGTTTTTGAAATTTTGACCGAGAAAAGGGGATTTTATTGTCCTCAATTTCGCTCATAAAGCTTGGTTCTCGACCCACTGCGATCAACTGACCTTTCAGCTTTCCACTAGCCAGCTTTTCTAGACGTGAGAGCTCGTAGACGGGCTCGACAATATAAGACCCATCACTCTCAAGCCCCAGGACCTCAGAAATACCTGTGACCCTCCGACTTCCGTCTGATAATCGTGAAATTTGAATAATTACATCAATGGCCCCTGCTATTTGATACTGCATGGCCTTTTCGCTGAGCTTAGAGTCACTGCTTTGGGCTAAGGCCTCCAGGCGAACAATTGCATCCTCTTCACTGTTAGCATGGACCGTGCCCATACACCCCTTATGCCCCGTGTTCATAGCTTGAACAAGGTCTAAGGCTTCTCCCCCGCGCACTTCACCCACGATAATTCTATCGGGCCTTAGGCGAAGACTACTTTTTACAAGGTCTTCAACGGTAACAGCACCCTGCCCATGAGCATCGGGCATGCGTGTTTCTAAAAAAACAACGTGCTCATAGTCAATTTTTAGCTCGCTTGAGTCTTCAATCACTATAATTCTTTGCCCTGGTGGAATTCTGTTTGCCAAAACACTCAGCAGCGTTGTTTTACCAGAACCCGTACCACCACTGACTAAAATATTCTTACCAAGCTTCATGCAAATATCTAAAAAATAAGCTACATCCTCAGTCATCGCACCAGCTCTAATGTAATCTTTAAACGTAAACTGTACCGTGGCAAACTTTCTAATCGCAATCGTCGTGCCCTTACAAAGAGGCGGGATAATAACGTGAACCCTAAAACCATTGGGTAAACGGGCATCAAGCCTTGGGCTAGACTCATCAATTCGCCGCCCTACACTTTGAGCAATATTATTAGCAGCGGCCCTTAGGGTGTCCTCATCTGCAAAACGAGCGTCTGTTTTTTGAAGCCGTCCTTCAATTTCAATAAAAATCTCATCATGTCCGTTGACCATTACTTCTGTGATCCGCTCGTCTTGAAGCAAATCCCATATAGGTTGTAAAAACCCCTTGATGGTATCTTCGTAAACTTGGCCTCCATGTTGAGACACCTGCTACTCCCTTGAGGCCGGTACACGCGCCTGAGAAGCCGATGCTCGAGGAACAACAACTAACCGACCTTGAGCCGAAGTCTCAGGGCATTGAAATGAATAAACACCCTGCTTTTTAGGTTGAATGACAAAAGTTTTTATTTTACCAAAATAAGTCGAATGGTGCTCACTGAAAGAATCCATTACAAAACTAATATTTTTTTCGGACTCATTAATATTTACAATATGAACTCTATAACGTAAACCCGCCCGGACTCTTAACGTCGCAGGGACAAAGCCTTTATCTGTATTCATAATTACAATTTCTTGCAAAGGTGCTGCCGGCTCAAATATGGACTCAAAAAGTGAGGACTCTTTCTCTGTAGCAATTGGCATAGACCTTTGATAGTCCTTTAAATCCTTAGCACGTCTTGAAAAATCAAACGTCCAGTCGGCCAAAGAGACCATGGGTAATAATAACAAAAATGCCAAACTTAAGCTTTTCATTAATGAAGCTCTTCTCTAGAGTGAAAGTCTGCAAACTCTTTTGCCACCTCAATGGCAATAAATGACAACACCCTCTCGTCTACTTTGCCCAGCTCACACATAAGCTTTGAAAAGTCACCTTGAATGCCGTTTATGGTCTGTATAACGTCAGACACATCATCGCTGTAGTAAGGGAACTCCTCCATGGCTTCGCCCCAGTCTTCTTCTAAAACCGGATCAATCACCCCGAGGTTATAAAGAACATCGAATACAACTTGTAAATCACCCTGTAAGTACATAGAACCCTCATTTTAAAAGTGCTGTCTCTCTATGAAACTTATTCGGTAAAGACGGTCTTAATACTGAACCCTCCATGCCATAACTGGACCTTTGTGGGAGAATAATCACTAAGCCCACCGACGCTCAACCTTTGACATCCCTACAAATAATGGTATTCACGTGTAAAAACAGTCCGTTAAACACTTTCATCGTCATTGTAGATTTTATGATTTTGAGCTCAAATATTGATTTTTTTTTCATATGTGGTAATAAAAAATCAGAGATTTATACCCCTTTGATGAAGCAAATGAACCCCAATAACTATTTGTGAGCCCTTATGTCCACTAAGAAATTTTCTTTTGATCATTTAAACCTGACACCTACTCTACTTGCGAGTTTAAAAAAAATAGATTTTAAAACTCCTACGCCCATCCAGTCTAAAGCCATCCCTATTGTACTTCAAAATAAAGACCTTATTGCCTGCGCCCAAACCGGCACAGGAAAAACAGCTGCTTTTTGTTTGCCTATTTTAAAAAATATTGAACTTAAAAATGACTATTCTGCGCTCATACTCACACCTACAAGAGAGCTGGCCACTCAGATAAAAGATTTTTTAAAACTTATTACTGAGGGGACCAGCGGCATAAGGGTCGGACTTATTATTGGCGGGATCCCCCTGCACACTCAACTTAAAATGTTAAAAAACCAACCGCAAATTTTAGTGGCAACACCCGGGCGCCTGGTCGATCACATCCAAAGGCAAACTGTTGATTTAGGTCAAACAAATATGATCGTACTTGATGAGGCCGATCGCATGCTTGATATGGGATTTATTGAAGAGCTCAACCGAATTTTAAAGTACCTGCCTAAAAAAAGGCAAACCTTGATGTTCTCCGCAACCATAAGTACTGTGACAAAGAGCCTTGCCTCTCGGTACCTATACAAACCAGAGCACATTTCCGTAGGTTCGACCTCGACCCCTATTGATAAAATCAAACAAATCCCCGTTGAAACTGACCGGTCTAATAAATTAGATTGCTTGCTCAATCAATTAAACTCACAGCAAGGGTCTTCTTTAATTTTTGTAAAAACGCGCCGAGGGGTCGAAGTTTTAAGTAAAGAACTTTTAAGTTATGGGTATAAAATTCGCCGCATACACGGCGAAAGAACCCAGGCACAAAGAAACTCCGCTTTAGAGGATTTTAAAAACGGAACATGTCGTATATTAATCGCCACTGATGTTGCTGCTCGCGGTATTGATGTGCCTAATATCCAAGTCGTAATTAACTATGACACCCCTCAAACCTCTGAGGATTACGTGCACCGTATCGGTCGTACCGGCAGGGCTGGAGCCTCTGGGGTGGCTGTTAATTTTTTAACACCTGAAAATGAACGACAGTGGGGGAGCATCGTCAATGACCTTGAAGGTAAGGGCCCTAAATTTAGTACTCAAACAAATGTAACAACTAAAAAGAGTACAAAGAAAAGCAAATTCAAATCAGGTGTATTTTCTAAATCAAAAAAAACAAAAAAGCACTCCAGCACCTTTAGAGGAAAGAAAAAATCTTCTCAAAAAAAGCGAAGTTCTCATAAACGAGCCCGTTCTTGACCTTCAACACCGAGGATCTAATAAAGTTAGCGCAAACAAAAATGCCTTACGGAAAATACACAGGCTATAGGCTCATTGACCTCCCCGAGCCTTATGTGGTTTGGATTTATAATCAAGGCGTACCCAAAGGGAGCCTTGGAAACCTCCTCGCCCAACTTTACGAAATAAAGGCCAACGGCTTAGAGTACCTTTTTGACCCTATTAAAGACTGGGGTTCAGACTCTGAAGTTTAACAAGTACTTTTTTTAAACTCTCAACTCTAACTAATGCATTAAACTGATGAGTAAGACTTTCTTTTATTTGGGTGATGAATAAAGAACATATCAATAAAGACTATTTTTTTACCTTTGCGAACTAAGGCTATCCACTTAAACTTTAGTTGATGACACCATGTCTGTGGCCGCCACCCATGCTGTTGACCAGGCATTTTGAAAATTAAAACCTCCGGTAACACCATCAACATCTAAAAGCTCGCCAGCAAAATAAAGGCCCTCACATATTTTACTCTGCATAGATTTAAAGTTGATTTCTTTTAAATTCACTCCCCCGCACTCTACAAATTCTTCTTTAAACCTATTTTTACCAACAACATCAAACTGAGCCTCATAGAGCCTGTTTACAATTAAATTAAGATGCTTTCTAGAAAGCTCCGACACTCGAAGCTCTGGTTTTATTAAGCTTACACTTAACAATTGAGCCCAAAACCTCTTAGTTATCCCTTTGGGGGCCACGTTTGAAATATATGACTTTGGGTGTGTTAGTTTTAAACTCTCTATTAAATCCACTAACTCCTGTCGGCTCTCTGCGCCCAGCCAGTTCACCGTCAACTGGGCTTTATATTTAGAGGCCTTCATCTCTCTAGCGGCCCATGCGGAAAGCTTAAGTATAGCGGGCCCACTTAAACCCCAATGAGTAATTAATAGTGGCCCCTGTTGCTTAAATACTTTTGAGCCCTCAACCGTTAATTTAACAGTTAATTTAACTGCCGCATTACTAAAACTTAACCCTGGCAAAGGCTTCAATAGGGGGTCATTAATTTTAAAACTAAACAAGGATGGAGCTAAGTCGGTAATACTATGACCTAAATTTTTTGCTAACCTGTATCCAAAAGGCGAACTCCCTGTTGCAATAAGTATTTTATCAGCAACGATGGTCTCTTTATTTTTAATGAAAATCGAAAACTCACCTGTTGGTGATTTTTTAACTCTCTCAACGGGGTGGTTTGTTAAAAGTTGAACGCCAGAACGTTTGGCTGATTGATTATAGCACTCTATAATAGTTTCAGAGCTATTCGTATCAGGAAACATTCGGCCATCGGGCTCAGCTACTAATTTTACGCCGTGATTTCTAAACCACTCTACCGTGTCTGAGGCCTGAAAAACGCTCATAGGTGAGTACAGTTGTTTTTCGCCCCTTGGGTAGTTTTGGCAAAATTGCTGAATATCAAAACAGTTATGGGTCACGTTACAGCGCCCACCGCCTGAAATGCGAACTTTTTTTAAAAAACTAGAGGAGGCCTCTAATAAAACCACATCAACAGGGCTCTTGATGCTTTTAGACAACTCCGCCGCCCGAATCGCTGCAAAAAAGCCCGCAGCCCCACCTCCTATAATAACAATCTTTAGTTTCTTAAATAACATACCTATAATTTAACTACTTTAATTATAAATAGTCATATAGATCTTAAAAAAACAGCTTCTTCCTGATCAAAGGGAAGGGTGATCCTCGATTATATGTTTTTGAAAAATATACCGTGGTAAATAATTCAATCTTAGTAATAGAGCTGCTGCGAAAATCCCATTTAGGGTATGTTGAGTGAAAATATTTTAAAGGCTTTAGGTGGATTCTGCTCAAGTCGAACAAATAAAGGGGGATAAAAATGCTTCAAAGCGCTTTATTATTACTCGTAAGTTTCTTTTTTACTTTCACCGTATCAGCGGCTCGCTCCATTGTTGAAGCCCCTGCCGGCGCCTACGAAGGTGTGAAAGAGAATGGAAATTTAATTTTCAAAGGCATTCCCTATGCAAAGCCGCCCGTTGGCCCCTTAAGGTGGATGCCCCCCCGACCCCCTATAAAGCACGAGGGCGTATATCTAGCCAATAAATTTGGAGAACCCAGTTTGCAACCCACTGTTAGGTCGTTATTTGGCGGAGAAACGAAGATTATAGGCTCAGAGGATTGCTTATATTTAAATATCTGGGCTCCTGTTCAGTCTAAAAATCAAAAATTACCCGTTATGTTTTGGATTCATGGAGGCGGATACTTTATTGGCTCAGGCAACCACGGCACCGAACGAATTAACATGTATGACGGAGCTAAACTTGCTCAACAGGGTAAAGTCATTGTGGTTTCTATTAATTACAGGTTAGGCCCTATGGGGTTTATGGCACATAAAAAACTTTTAAAAGAGTCTAAAACCACAGGAAACTACGGAACCTTAGACATGATACATGCCCTTAAGTGGGTGAAAAAAAATATCTCCGCTTTCGGAGGTGACTCGTCTGCCGTCACCATATTCGGTGAGTCCGCAGGTGGAGCCGCAGTGAGAACCTTAATTGCCTCACCAAAGGCAAAGGGCCTATTCTCAAGGGCTATTGTTCAAAGCGGGCCTGATTTTAATTTCTCCCTCAAAGAGAGTTTAAAAACAGGTCAGTACATTTCTAAATACTACGGGCTGAGCCAAAAGCGAAATGAGCTCAGTGCGCTCAGAAAAGTTCCTGGAGTTGATATAGTTAGGGACTTCCCCATGGACCTCGCCGGTGTAGAGGGAGGAGCTCACATAAAGTACGGCCCCGTTATTGACGGGTCTGTTTTAAAGCACCCTGTTTTAGAAACTATCTCTAAAGGCGAGCACAGTAAGGTGCCCGTGATTATAGGTAGTAATGCTAAAGAAATGACATTGCTCGCCCCAGTCTTTCTTAAAAACTTTTCAAATGATTTATCAGATAAAGAGCTCGAGAGCTTTATTGTAAATATGTTTGATTTAAGTAAATATAAAACTCAAAAAATTGTGAGCTTTTATAGCAAAGACAGATATGGATCTAATAAAAAAGCCCTTATTGCAATGATGGGTGATGGTCTTTTTCAAGCCCCAACGCAACAATTTGCTAAAGCCATGGAGTCACAAAACCCAGGCTCTGTTTATTCTTACTTGTTTGCCCATAATGATATTAAAATTTTTAAATCAGGGCATGCATTAGAGTTACCCTACTTGTTTGGTAATGAAAAGTTACTCTTACCACTAAGGTGGCCGATCTTTTTTCCGGCCCTGGGCCCGCTTGTTGTGCGCTCAGAGGCACGATTTTCAAGGCTAATGATGAGGTATTGGACCTCTTTTGCTCATAACGCCAACCCTAATGGCAACACCAATTCTAAAAGACCTTTTTGGCCTAAGTTTAGAAACAGTAAGATATTAGAACTTAAGCCAAATCCATCGGTGCTTAATGAGTTCAGAGCAAAGCCTATGGCCTTTTGGGACAAGCTTACCGCTAAAACCACAACTAAGCCTAAGAATAGAAGAACCCTAAAGAGCCTTTGCACCTCTGTATTTGCACACTAAGCCCCAGGTACGTCGTTTTTTTTAATTGCAGATTTTCGTTTGTATGCAGGGGGATATATACAGGGAGAGGGGTGCCCTAACACTCATGGCCTCTATTGCGTTATATGCCGGAGAAGTTAAATATTTCCGGGCAGTCTTAGTCTGTTTTTTGAGCAAACTCCTTTTCTCTTTTACCCTTAAAATTTATACTTTATCTCCTAAACAAAAATTGTCCTATACTGAGACACTTTTGAGTAACCAGTCACACTCGTGTTTACACCAGGTAGGTTAGATGGCAAAATAGTCTAGTAGGCATAGGAGGCCATAATGAGAGCTCTCATCTTAGTTATATTTTTATTAAGCTCAACTGTGCTTTTATTTCAAAACTGCTCTCAATCAACTCCTAACCCTGGGAATTTAAACTCTAACAGCTCAAATCAAGGGTCAACAGATTCAGATAATAACTCTTCTGATTCGGAGATCGAGGAGCCTGAACTGGCTATGTATGTTATAGACTCAAATCTGGTTGTATTAGAAGAGCCTATAACCCTTAATCAGACAAGCACCTTTCATCAAGTTATTCGTGGATTTGATATAAACGATGGTTTGCTCATCTGCCGAGAGGTTGTTTACTCAGATGGCTCTTTAAGCACTCGCGGTCGCTGCAATATTTACGATCATTTAAATGACTTTGAGGCCTTTCTTGAGAGTGATTATTCTTCAATTACTGAGTTAGCTGCCCCCTTTGTCTTTTCAGAGGAATCTTGGGGCTTTTCAACCTCCAGACCTACTTGGACAAAAACTGTCGACATATCAACGCATCCACCAATGCAAAAACCAGGCGAATATCAATATTTCATTTTTTCAACTGTACGCGGGAGATTTATAGAAAGTCCTGTAGTTACCGTAATCGAATAAGTCCTTTTATGGCCTTGGGTACTATCCTGTTTACTTAGACCTTGATGTACCTCAACAAAGACTCGATCCACAGTGAAGTCGCCGTTATTACACCCAATAATAACTTTATTCCCTATGTCTACCTATGCAGGTACTGAATACAAAAGCACCAACTCAATCAGTATATTTCTCATGAAAACACCGCTAATTCACAATGTTAATTATATACAGCACATAGCATCTAGGAAAATAAAATGTCAGGCTATCAATAATGAAGTGATTACAGCGTATTTTTTTGATTGTACGAATCGATAATTTCTAAAAAAGAATGGCCATACTTATTAAGCTTACTCTCACCCACCCCGTGCACCATTAACATATGTGTTCGGTCTTGGGGTAAAATATTACACATATCAGTTAATGTTTTGTCACTAAATATTAAATAAGGGGGGACTTTGCCCTCTTTAGCCAGTAGTAATCGATGAGCCCTTAAACTTTCAAAAAGCTCTGGGTGATCATGTGTCGTATTAAGTATTTTTTTATGCAATTTATTTTGAAGTTTTTTACCTTTTAAATCTCTATACGGCCTGAGCATAAGAAGCTCTTTGCCTAAAAGCAGATCCCTACTCTTTTCGGTAAGAACAAGGCTCTTAAACTCCCAGTCTTTTATTTTTACATAATTGAGGGTTAAAAGTTGCCTTAGAACACTACTCCAGTAGGTCTTAGGCCTCTGTTTACCAATGCCATAAACGCTCAATTGTTCGTGCTTATTTGTTAGCACTTTGTTGTTCTGACTCCCACGAAGAACATCTATAACATGTGAGCCACCAAACATTTGCCCTGTCCTAAAAATTGTGGATAGGATTTTTTGTGCCTCAACGGTTGAGTCCACCAATTCTTGAGGTTCTAAACAAGCATCACAGTTCCCACAGGGGTCTTTTAAATGCTCACCAAAGTAGCGCAGCAGTAAATGCCTGCGGCACTCAGTGGATTCACAAAGCGCTAACATCGCATCGAGTTTAAAACGAGCTATTTTTTTATACGACTCTTTGGCATCTGTTGTCTCTAGCATTCTTGATAGTTTTACCACATCTGACATACCATAAACCATCCATGCATTGGCTGGTGCTCCATCTCGACCCGCACGGCCGGTTTCTTGGTAATAACCCTCAATGCTTTTAGGTAAATCCAAATGGGCCACAAATTTTACATCCGGTCGATCAATGCCCATGCCAAAGGCAATCGTCGCTACAATAATAATAGCCTCTTGAGATTTAAAACGGTTTTGCACCTGGGTTCGTTTTTTAGTCGTCAATCCGGCATGATAAGGCAGGGCCGTATACCCAAGTTTCTGTAACTCATCAGCCACACGTTCAACTTTTTTTCGGGACAAACAGTAAACAATCCCAGTTTCACCTAAGTGGTTTTCAATAATAAAGTCATTGAGCTGTTTGATTTCATCAATACGCTCATAAATCATATATTTAATGTTTGGGCGATCAAAACCAGAAACATATATATTAGGGTCTTTAAGGCTTAGTTGATCGCAGATATCAAGCCTTGTACGATGATCCGCTGTAGCTGTTAGGGCCAGCATAGGCACCTCAGGGAAAACCTCTTTTAATTCATTGAGCCTTGTATAATCACCCCTGAACTCATGACCCCACTGGGATACACAATGAGCCTCGTCCACAGCAAAAAGTGAAATATTAAGCTCTTTTAAAAAACAAAGTGTATTTGTAGAAAGCACCCCTTCAGGGGCCATATAAATTAAATTCACCTGACCCTCTTTAAGGCGCGCCTCTACAGCGCGGCGCTCATTAAAATCAAGAGTCGAGTTTAAAAATTCGGCCTCTATGCCGTACTGCTTTAAGTTAACAACCTGATCGTGCATTAATGAAATTAATGGGGATATAACAACCGTCACCCCTTCACTCAATAAAGCCGGCAATTGGTAACAAAGCGACTTGCCGCCGCCTGTGGGCATAATAACTAAAGTGTCTTTTTTATCTAAACAAGAGTGAATCACCTGTTCTTGATCAAGCCTCAAAGAGTCAAAACCAAAGACTGACTTGAGCGTTTTGCTGATCTGTTCTTCTCTCTTAATGGCTTCTGGTCTCAATTTCATCACACAAGGCTACTATCATTTAAACACAAAACTTACCAGTTATTTGCTTTTACACCACTAAATGCCCGCTTCTAGTGCAATTCAGTGAATTAAACGGCTTAAAATGCCTAAATAGCCACAGGCATCGTAAAAAAAATAAACACGGATCCTTTAATAGAAAAACCCCAACTTAAAATTTAAATTACAGGGGTCTACCGTACCGGAATAAATAAAATACGATTCCCCTCAGAACCTCCACAAATAACAGAGTAGTAATAGCCTATTTCATTTTGAGTGGGGTTTAAGGAGCGACAGTTCTCTGGTATATCAATGGTTAAATTAATGGCTGTTTTTATGCCCCCAAGTGCCCCTAAGTACCAAGAGTAAATATATGACGATGACACTTGTGTTGTGTCAACATACACCGCCGGCTGAGCGCTCACACCATAAGAGCCCTTTAAAATCGGCACAAATAGCTCAGTCAAGGCATAGCCCCGTAAAAAACTAAAACGATTTATTGGCTTTCGGTTCATAGTGATTTTACCATTTGCCCCCACACTGGCTGCCACTAAGTGGTTTTTAGTCTGGAACAATGACACCCGCTTGTCAGGCCACTTGTAACTAGCAAGGTAACCTAAGATATGGTCATTTTTGTCCTCATAGTTGATTATATATGAACTCTCTAGGCCCTGTTGATCTACATTAGAAACTCGAATACTTGTAGAGCCAAAAAATCCAACCATGGACACCTCGGAGTGTCTCTGTGGTTCAGGCGTGATAATTGTTTTTAGTTGGTGCCCCTCATACCTTTGCCCACTGGTATCAAAGGGGGATATTTGAAAGTCTCTACTCTTGAGGCTCTCTGAATTTAATGTCAGTTTATAATAGGACTTGCTAAACCCCTCGCCCACTGAGAGTAAAATATCTATAGAATTAGTGTCACTACCGGAAATAATATGTATGGGCTCTATACTGCCTCTGTGGCTTAAATTATATTTTTTAATCAATAGGTCTTTAAAATCAAACCTATTAAATACCCGAGTTACGAACTTAACTAGAGAATTATCAAAAACGGGCTCTAAATAATAAATATTTTTAAATTTACTATGGCCCTCATTTTCAAAATCATTAGGGTTTTGATCTGCCAAGGGAATGCGACCATTTTTTAGAAATACCGGCACTAATACCTCACCGAGCTTGCTAAAATTATATTTCACAAAATGCATATCATTAACAGGGAGTATGACAACCTCTGGCTCAAACTTCCAAAAAGATAAGTCACCAAACAGTGGCTCGAGTTTGTCGTTAAAATACGAATACTGAATCCAACGAGTCTCTGCCTTATGTATAGACCTCACCCAATAATCAAGGCTTCCATCAAGGTTCACGTCGACTCTGTAAACATTAAGTATATCCTGGGCGTTATTTAAAAAAATACTATTTATGTATTTATAATAATTATTTACTATTTTGTAAATTTTAATTTCATACTGCCCGTTCTCTAGCTTTCGCTTTATATAGAAATGAGGGAATTCCATTTTATTAGAGTTTATAGTTTTAATCGTTCTGAATAAATTAATGTTTTCATTATCGATATCATAAATTTTCAAATTTATTTTTTCAGCGCTTTCTAAACTCATAGACAATCTAAGACTATGACTAAACACCCTCGTTTGAGTGTTTGTCTTCACTTTGACATTGATTTTAACAACAGACTCTGAGCCTATGTCTGTCACTCTCCCCTTAAAGGTTAACATTTGCTCTTGATTCGAGTTGAGTACTAATTCTTGATGAGCTTTAATAAATTGAAAATTAGAGTCATTAGTACTGACCGTGACTTCGACATGCTCCTTAAGAGAACCTAAATTTTGAACAGGCAGGCTTACAATAAACCCTCTATCCTGAGAATTAACTCTAACGGGGGCAAAGTCTTTAAAACTAATTTGAACGAGCGCTGGGTCGTTTGCCACAAGTGCTTTGTCAAAGCGTATAAGTCCATATTGAAAATTTTTATTTTCACTTTTAACAGGAGCTGTTGTTGAAAAAATTCTTGCCTTAACAGTAAAGTTATTTTTAACTCCTAATCCCTTTAAAATCCCTGCCAGTGCAGAAACAAAAGGAGCCGCCTGGCTGGTCCCATTTTTGACTTCGTACCCTTGAACTGAAAAGTGCAATGGCTCCTCAACTTCTGGGTACAAGCTAAGTATATTATCCCCAGGTGCCAGCACATCAACATGACCGCCAAAATTTGAAAACTCACTCACTTGCCCGTCTAGGTTAATAGACCCTACACAAATAACAGAGGCATATGCGCAAGGATATATTTGCTGGTCATTGTTATTGTTACCGGCCGCAGCGACGACGATAATATTTTGCCTCTCCGCCTCAGCAAATGATTCTCGTAAAAACTGACTATCAACCCCCCGGGGCCATCCAAGGCTTAAGTGTATGACATCAACCTTCATTTTAATCGCGTACAAAACACCCTTTGCGACTCGATCAGCCAACCCTAGTGCGACTTTTGATTTTTTACCTTCACTTTTATGAAGAACTTTTATAGGCAATATTTTTATTTTATTTGATATACCACTAATACCAACATGATTACCGGTTTGTGCGGCAATAAGGCCCGCAACATGTGTGCCGTGCCCAATACGATCAGACACTCTGTTGTTACCCTCTTCGCTTTTTGCAGTAAAGTTCCAGCCCTTACAGTCACCAAGGTAGCCGTTATTATCTTTATCCTCTTTAGGCTTTGTAGGGACACGTCCATCCGTTTTACACTCTTGTTCGTTTTTATATATATTTTCCCTTATGTCGGGATGATTAATATCAACCCCACTATCAAGAACAGCAATGGTCACGTTTCTTTTTAATTTTTCGTTTATTATTTGAGCGGCCTCTTTTAAGCCTAAGTCCATCCCTAGCCTACTTTCAAGCCTTTTTAGGTGGATGTCATCAATGTCCTTAAATACAACTTGACCGCTATTATCTAGAGCCCATTGGTAATTATAGAAAGGGTCGTTATATGTCGGTATTTTTTTTGACGGCACAATGCTCAGGGCCTTCACTCCTCTGGACTGCTCTATACTGCTAACAAAACTAAGGTTTGAAATTTTAACAAGCCTCTCTATAGTCAACTCATTAGAGTTTAATTTATAAAGCCTCTTAAAGTAAACAGATGGGTAAGTGTCAAATAGGTAAACACTCTTTGCCCCTGAGAGCTCTTTCACCTCTGCTATCTGTACGGATGTAGGGGCTGAGTTGAACTCTATCAGGTAACTCACCTCGCTAGCGAAAAGTTTTACGCTTGATAACAAAATAATTAAAAAATACTTCATTTTTTTACCCTCTATAACTTTTTAAGTATCCAGTTTAAGAAAAATTCACTTTCAGTCATGCCGATTTGTGACCGTACATCATTTAAGACACCAGAGTGCCGCTCACTGCCAAAGCGCCCAATTGAATTTGAAATTAAAGTTTGGTCCCCGTTTTCGTCACCCCGTCTAAACCCTTGTATTTTAGAATATATATAAATATTCTCCTCGCCACCAATAAGCTCAAACAAACCCTTTAAGCTAAATGATTTTTCAGCGAGATTTACCATCTGCAAGGCGTACTTTGAAGATTTGCTGGCTCTACCTTTTTTTATATTATATAAATAGCGGTTTTTTGAATAAATTAAAACTCTTTGGGCTCTTTCGAGGGCTCTTGACCTTAGGCGAGAGTGTTTTTTAAAGATCTCTTTTATTCTATAATCTGAAAGACTAGCTAAATAATGGATACCCTTTTCATATATATTTAGTAGCACATCTACAGAGTACAGTTGAATGCTTTTAGTCTCATTAAAAGCAGTACTTGGATAAAACGAAAATCCGTATTTATTTGAAATTGAATCTATTAGTTTGTTGGCCTTTGCTTTAGAAATTCCCCACCCTTTCCAGCGGTAATTTATTTGCACAAAGGAGTCTTTTAAAACCTTTCTTTCAACGCTCGCCTCAAAGTTAACCTGTCTAAATTTAGAGTGACCGAAAATGCTATCCCCGGGGTTTCCATTGTTTGAGGCTCCAATAAGTATCTCTTCTTCGGTGTATTCATTTAAAAGGCCATTTAAAACATCTAAACCCATTTGCTGGTAATCCACTCCAGAACGGCGACCCTCTGTTCTTCGTATAAAAGAATAATCCTCACCCTTAGGGGTCTTTAGATCAATTAAGTTACTTTGCTTAAGGCCCAGAGACCGCCAGTGAAAAAATTTAAATCTAGAGGATTTCTCCTTAAATTTATATTTTACTATATAGGGTTTACTGGACTCTTCTACAAGCTCAAGGGAGTTACTTTTAAATAGGCTATGTAGTGCGACAATAGAACTTAACGCCTCGGGGTTTAACTCTAGGTCAGCATCGATATTAAGAGAGTAAAATTTTGTTTTTGCCTTACCGCTCATATACTCAAGGTCTACGCTGGCGACGGGTATATAGCTTTCAATGCCGAGAACTACGCCTATAGACTTAACGCCACCCTGGTCCTTATATATCTGTATTGTGTTTTCGCTGGAGCGTAATATATGTAGCCTTGAGAGGACCTGCTGTTGTGCTAAAAATTTTAAATATAAATCTATATTTTCAGCCAATCCGTATCCTACTTTTATGTTAAGCCCCGCCCCTAATGAGTCTGAAAGAATTAAGGACTCACCCACTTCAAGAGATTTTTTAAATTCATTTATGACTTCAACAATAAGGTCCTCATCCTCATCTTCTGAAATTCGTCCTGCTACTACACGGTTTAAAATGGACGCGTACTTTTTATTAAGCAAAGGGACAATCATGTTTTTAAAAGGTTCTTTAAGGGCTTTTTTCATGCTCTTAATCGGTTTCAAATGTGTATAAGTGCGTGTAAAAAATAGTTTAGCCGCACCTGAGACTTGCCACCCTTCCGGGGCACCAACACCAGAAAACACAAGGCCCGCGTCTACAGAAAACCCTATTGTGTCTGCCAGCTGTACTCTGTTATCAGCACCTAAATAATTGCCCACGACAATATCTCTTGCCGCTATTACTCTGCCTGAAGCGGTCGGTAGAGACCAAAACCCAAAAGAGGTTTCTTTGTTCTCTCCGGTTTTTAGATAATTTAAAAACCTTTTTTTTGATTCACCTAATTGATGTTCATAAAACTTATTTTTAATATCAACACTTGGTATAAGGTCATCATTAATTCTTTGTACAAAGTTAGATATAATATTAGATAGAAATTTTGATTTAAAAAAAGACTTTAACTCTGAGCCTGACAATGGCGATTGTGGATCTCCAAATGAAAACCGAGACCCGTACCCCGACCAGTCCTGTTTTAGCAATTTACCCTTTTTTAAGAACTCCCCATAGCTAATTTTAGAATTAAAAGGGATATCTTTGGCCTCGGGCTCTTCATTGATTGAAAAATACTTAGCATAGTGATTACGACGTGATATTAATTTTTCGACCAACAGCTTTTGCACGGCCTGCGGGGTGTTTGACTGAGAGGCGATCTCTATAAAATCAACTCGGGTGAGTTTTAATAGTTTTCTAATAATCCACTTTGCGTCGTTGACTGTTGTTGTAAAACCGTCAGCACGCTCATAAGGCAAGTGAACGTGCCCGTCAATTATGCGCCCCGGATGCCAAGCAAATAAATTTACACTCTCCGGTACATCGACTAAATTAAAAGGCACAAGCAATGCGTTTAAAATACGTCGACCTTTTATAAAGCTCTCTGGCACGTAGCCTAGAGCAAGATTTTGAGTGATATTATCATTTTTTAACACAACAACATCTTGAAGGGTCATGAACTCTGCGTCTTCATCGTCACTATTAGTAACCCACCGGCTTGAGGCTCCTGCTGTAGACATATTAATCCGCTGAAGCACTGATTTTTTTGTGGCTGGACCAATTTTAACTGTTAAATTTTTAATATATTTTATTTCAGGCACATTATAGCCCAATTTTCTAAGTAGAGCTTTTCTCATAAGTACATTGTGTACAAATTTACTCAGCATTATTGTAAATGTTTGAGGTTCATTTTTTGAAGAGTACTTAATCACACTCATCCTGTAGCGCCCACCTCCTGAGCTGACTTCGGATAAAAACTCTACCTCGTCGCCTATGTTTAGCCCTACTTCATCAAGACTCTTATCCACGGGCAAAGAGGGCTTGTTTTTCCAAATTGCGGGTGTATTCTCAGCATAGGTGTCATCGGGGTTAAGGCGTGATATATCAACTTGTCCACTTTTATGTAACTCAAAAGCCTCATCAGGTAAAAGTACCTCGCCTTTATATACTAAATCAGTTGCGGGCCTTCGAGTTATTTTTTTAGGTATTGCTCCTGGAAAGTCACCAACAGATGTTGCGAGAGTCTCTGAAGTTTGAAAAAGAAAACATATTAAAATAATTATTTTTTTCACTCTAGCTCCCCCCCATCGATGATAATAATCAAATCGCCCCACAATTATTTTCGCTAACTGTGGGACTTTTAAATAATAGTCTTACTTACGTTACTTCATAAAAATATCGGTGATTAATTCGTTGATATGCTCAGGAGAGGTTTCATTAGTCTCTGCCGCTGTATCAATTAAGCTCTCAAGATTTTCGCTATCACCTTCAAGTGACTTTTTCATGGCCTCTTTAGCGTCAGTGATACTTACTCCTAAAATTTCTTTGGCAAATAAATCGTGGTCTTTGTCCGTCATACCGCGCTTATCCATTTTGCCCCATTGATTGGCCAGCTTTGCCACCTCTAAGCTTCTAGATTCACTTAACCCGTATTCAGCCGCTAAAACCTCTGCTTTCTTTTTAACTACAATGGCTTCTTTTAATGCCGCCATTTTTTCTAAATCTTTTGAAGAGGTTTGAGTTTGCTCAAAAATAACACCTGAATAATAGTCTTGGTAATAATTGGCCCCGATATAATCTAAATCATAAAAGAAATCATTATCGTGCCAATCTAGAAAATTATAGATGTCCTCACCTGGGTTATAAAAAGTAAGATCATACGCGTCGTAGGTATCCAGATCATAGTCGTAGACAACAATATAGTTCCACTTTTCAGTGTTGACCTTCATTAAGTCCACGTCATAACCGGCATCTAGGTTTAGACTGGTTACAAATTCTGAAGCTAGTTCACTGTGTGAGTAATAGGTGTTCGGTGGCACTGGTGTTGTTGGGTGAGAGACACTGCTGCTGCCCCCGCCGCCTTTACACCCTACAATTGCAACCGCTGCGCCTGTTACTATTAATGTTTTTAGTAGATTCATGGTTTCCCCCTTATTAAGAATCAGTTTGATTAAATTTGGGTAAAGCAAAATAGATGCCATAAAAAAAGAGCCCCAATGACACCAAAAAATTTATTTAAGCGACATTAATATGCAATTAAACGGGAATATCTAATTAACGCAAATGGTCGAAGCCCTAAAGTGGTGCAAAATGCCAATAGAGAGCCTGGCTTAATCGATGCTTTGTACCATTAATATTATAGAGGTACTTTTAATACCCCTCACCACGCGCCCTGTATTTTAAAAAAATGAGGACCACACTTTAAACATTAAAGGTGAATTTGATAAATAGGCTGAGCTCTTCTCTCCTGAGTAAGCCCTTGTGAGGGTTCTGTGGATTTAAATCATGATTTTTTAAGTAACTCCTGGCTAAACACTTATGATTTCAAAAGCTTAGTTGAGTCTATAAAATATCCATGCCTAGTAGCCCTAAGGTTTTGAATACATTTCTAAACTCTCTGATTTACTTACCAAAATTGTGAGTGGTTAGTTACTCTTAGGTTTTAATACACCTTGAGGGTCACTATTTATGTCTTTATTAAAAAAAATGAGATTCACCACTGTTATTATTTTATTTTTTAGTCTTTCTTCTTTTGCAAACAATTCGGTAAACACAGAATTAATGGCTGACTTTGTGGTTATCGAAAAATTTCGTCGAAATCTGTCCCTCTACAAAAACAATAAACTTATTAAAGTTTATAATATTTCTCTAGGCGGATCGCCTTTTGGGCACAAAAGTAAAGAGGGTGATTCCCGAACACCAGAGGGCCGTTATAAAATAAACTATAAAAAATCAGATAGCCGGTTTCATTTAGCATTACAAATTTCATACCCAAATAAATCTGACCGAGCTACGGCCTTAAAAGCAGGGAACTCTCCTGGTGGGTCAATTATGATACATGGCCTCGGCCCCGAGTATGATTGGGTCGGCCGCCTACACGCTCTCGTTGATTGGACCGATGGATGCATCGCTGTGACAAACGAAGAGATTGAGGAGATTTTTAAACTCGTACCCCAGGGTACTGAAATTTGGATCCTACAATAAATACTAAAATTTTTATTTTTTTGACTCTTTAATTAGTTTTCCTCTCAAGTATTGTTCTCTTAGCAATACGCCTCCCAAACATGCGAGCTATTCAAAGTAGAAGATTTGATGAAATCATTTTTTTTGTAACAGCCTAGTAGCAAATCCCTTTGTCGTTTTTAATGAGGCATTACACATTAAGTGAGCATTATGTGCATGTTAAAACCCCTAAGAACAAGCTCTATATATATTGATTGAATATATAATATTTATCTCTTAGGCTTAGTTTAAATAGATTTACCGGAGGCGCTCTTTTGAACCCTATGTATAACTACTGTGACAATCACCCCAAAGGCACAGATAAAACACATAATTGTGAGCTTATAGTACTTACTGGAGGCCCTGGAGCTGGAAAGACAGCCGTACTAGAATCTTTTAAGCAATTACTCTGTGATTATATTGCGATACTGCCTGAGGCCGCCAGCATAGTTTTTAATGGGGGGTTTTGGAGGCTTGAGAGCGACAATGCTAAGCTCGCACTACAAAGGGCCATTTACCAAGTTCAAAAAGAAATTGAAAACCTTGTTCTTGGCGAAAGCAAATGGGGCATTGGGCTGTGTGACCGGGGCACTCTAGATGGCCTAGCTTATTGGGTGGGAAGTGAGTCCTCTTTTTGGGACACCTTCGAAACCACTAAAGAAAAAGAGTACTCTAAGTACAAGGCCGTTTTACACCTGAGGACTCCAACTCTTGAACAAGGCTACAATCACCAGAACCCAGTGCGCCTTGAAACGGCCACTGAAGCTAGAGAAATCGATCACCGGATCCATGATATATGGAAAGATCACCCTAACTACACCATTGTTAATAGCACTAACACCTTTTTAGAAAAAGCAAATAAAGCCTTTACGATTTTTGAGAACCTTATACCCGAGAGCTGTAAATGCAATTATGGTGCAAAGACTTAAAGTCCGTCAGATTTTTTTTTAAAAACTACTACGAAAAAATCTGATATACACCTACGGATAAAACATAAGCTAGAATATTAAATACCGTCAGTTGTATTAAGGCCATTTTAAAGCTTCCAAACTCACTTATAGCAATACTTACTGTTGCCATACACTGAAGTGCAATCATAAAAAATACGACTAAAGCAAGTATGGCTGGCCAGGTGAATATAAGCTCTCCTGCTGTGCCATCTTCATTTACAAATCGCGCCTCGCGCATTTTTTCTAAAAGTGAAAGGGCCACAGCATCGTCATTGTCTTCAGTCACATTAAATACAACTGCTAGGCTTGAGACAAAGACCTCTCTCGCGGCAAAAGAGGTGATAATGCCTAAACCCACACGCCAATCAGCACCCATGGGCTTAAAAACGGGCTCAATGACTTTACCAAAACTAGCCGCATAGCTAGCCTTAAACCTTTCATTCACATCTTTAATTTCATACTTTGGAAACGTCGACCCGGCCCAAATTAAAACTGACAAAATTAAAATCACCGGGCCCGCTCTTTTTACAAAGGCTAAGGTTCGGTCTAAAACACTCTTTATTACCTTTCTAAATACTGGCCTTCTGTAGGCTGGCAATTCAAGGGCAAAAAAAGAGGGTTCTGTTTTAGGTAAAAATTGATTTATTATAGCTGCAGTTATGGCCCCTATGATTATACTTAAAAAATATATAGCCGACATAACAAGCCCAGCAAGCAAAGCTGATTTACTTGAAAACAAAAAGGCGATTAAAAGGGCGTAAACAGGGATCCGAGCGCTACAGGTTAATAGTGGTAAAATAAAAAGAGTTACAAAGCGTTCTTTTTTATTTGGGATGGTTCGAGCCGCCATCATTCCAGGTACGGCACATGCAAAAGAGGAGAGTATAGGGACAAAGGAGCGCCCATTCATCCCAACCATTGAGAGGGGCTTATCTATTAGGGTCGAAGCTCTTGCTAGGTAGCCTGAGTCTTCTAATAAACAAAGACCTAAAAATAAAATTGCAATTTGAGGTATGAAGACAGCAAAAGCACCCACCCCCGTAATTAAGCCATTTGCTATAAATTCAAGAAAGAGACTTTCAGGACTCAGAGATAATATCAGCGCTGAAAAATCAGAAAACACACCGTCAACAAAATCAATAGCCGGGGCCGCTAACCAAAAAACTGAAGAAAAAACGGCGAACATAACAAGAAAAAAAATGAAAAGCCCGCCCGCTGGGTGAAGTATCCATTTATCAATTTTTTCACTCTTTCTAACATTAAAATCTTTAGGGAGCCTATTTTTTTGTTCTGATAAAATAATTTGATTTTTAATATTGTCGTATTTTTTAAATTTTTCTGAGTAAGTCGCAGAATCCCAAAGACTTTGATTGATTTGAGAGTTCTTTACACTCGCCTTTGATATTATACTCGTTAATTTATCTACGTTTCCGCCAAGCTGACCATCTATACCAACAACAGGCACTTTCATATGGTCTGAAAGAGCCTCTATATCAATAGAAAACCCCTCTTTTTTTAGTAAATCCACCATTGTAACGGCAATGATCACGTTAAACCCTGATTCAATTAGATGGTCAGCGAGTAATATTTGTCTCGTAAAATGCGTGGCATCGACAACAGCGACTATCACTTTATTTTTATTTACTACTTTGCCATTAAATAAAATATCGCACGTTACGTCTTCTTCGCTTGTCTTAGGGCTTAAGCTATAAATCCCAGGGGTGTCGTAAACGTCAAAATCAACTTTATAAACACCAAGAGGCTTACCCACTGCAAAATCAACAGTGGCCCCTGGGTAGTTAACTGTTTTATACCTTGAACCCGTCACCCAATTGTAGAGTGTTGTTTTACCGGAGTTGGGCGCACCTACAAAAATTGCCACTTCATTGGTTAGGTTGTCTTTATGCATAAAAGCTCCGATTTCCTTAGTGCCACCGCGGTATCACGAATCTGTACAACAATTGGCTCACCAAACGGCGAAAGGTGCAAAATTCGCACTTTTTCGCCAATTGTCACGCCAAGCTCCCTTAGCCTCTCTACGACAGCCTCTTGCCCCGAAAGGCCTGACACGAGGAGCTCATCACCAGCTTTTAATTTAATTTTTGACACAAAGATTACCCCAATTTATTTTGAACAATATCCACGATTTATGACTTCAATACAAATAAGCGACTAAAATTAGCTCATTTAAATTTGGTAATGAAAGAGAACTGAAAAAATACTAATATAGTGGATAAAATGTCTCATTTATTGAAATATCTATCACCCTCTTAATGTCGAGTTATATTTTTCTAGTCACTACACCTTCAGGCAACTATGACTCATAGTTAATATAAAAATCAGGGGGTAGTTATTTATTAAAGGGCTCACAGGATCGAGTCGAAAAGTTTTTTAGTGCCTTACATTTAAATAAATTTTTGCTTTTTAATCTATAAAAACTTATTGGCTTAAGTGAATCGCAAGCCTTTGGGTTGAGGTTATTAAAGTTGATTTTATTTGAGGTTATTAATTCAATCATGGCCTCATAAAACACAGTAATATTATCTCTGATAGGTTGTACGACTGTAGTTAATTTTTTTTGGGGGTTAGCGGCTCCGTACCCATGAGGGCACATTTCTTTATAAAAGGCTCTCTCGGGGGTCCAATTATATGAGAGAATTCTATAGAGGCCCGATAAAAGCCCTGTTCGGTCTTCACCAACGGTACAATGAAAAAATAATATTCTTTTAGGGCTTTTAGAAATATTTTTTAAAATATTTAACGCTTGTATTGTTTGTCGGCAAGGGGTTTTAAAGTCATTAAACTCTTTCCATTTGAACGGTATATGAGTGATTCGATCTCGAGAAATAAAATGATCTCCAGAACTCGTTTTCAAACTCATTAAGGCATTCATCTCATCTTGAATAATCGAATCATCTTTAACTGACCTGAAGATTAAAATGTCAGTGACCCCCCACTTTAAAAGCTGGATATAGGCGGGTATTTTTTTTAACTCATCTACGGGGGCCATACCGCGAATAATGATTCCGTTACGAGTATCTAAAAAATGTGTGTTTGGTATGGTGGACTGACAAATTGAACTCTTCACTGGAGAGATAAACTTAACAGGCCTGGAAAGGGCCACACTTGAAAACACCATGAGTAAAAATAATAGTGCAAACTTCATGGCCTACTCTTATAAGTATAAATAGGCATATACAACACAAATGGCTTAAAAATATAAACCGACCGTATTTAGTTAAAAAATTGCGCTTTATGTCTCATTTTACTCATTGTCTCTGCTATGGCATTAACGACCTAGAAGTATCGCGTTAATACTCTTTTTTCTTAATGTTTTGATATTTTTTTTTGATTCCAAGTAGTTTTCCACTACAAACTGCTCTATTGCCAATTTATAGTCTGTTTTTTGTTTGCCTACAAAATCCAGGTAATGCTCCTGATTTTCTGCTCTAAGGACCTCGTACTCTGTTTGATAGGCATATCGCTCGGTTAAATAGTTGTACAGTGTTGTATCTATAACAGGGAGACCCTGCTTGTTATTCGATATTTGAAGGCTTGAGAGTTTATTTTTTATTTTTTGTATGTTTTTCTCCAAAAAAATATCAAATCGAGCATGAGACAGCTCATGAACAAAGTATGAAAATTGAATATTTATATTATCCATTTCTGGCAAATGTAACTCAGCATAATAGCCTTCACCTAAGCTCTTTGAAACTCTTTCCTTAACTGTTTCATTGAGTGCTTTTTTGGAATTTATTTTTCGAGGTTTTAGCGTTGTGCCTACATCAAAATTTTTGATATTTGTGGTTTCATAAGACTGAACTCCGATTTCATCAAGAGCGACTTTCATCGATGGGTCCTCTATTTTTTTTAATACAACACTCTCAGACTCAATAAACCATCTCACTAATTTTTTAG
>JAUVAX010000024.1 GCA_030591685.1 Pseudobdellovibrionaceae bacterium
TGTCCCCAGTGTCAGATATAGATGACCAGTACTCTACGGCGAGCTTTTCATCTATGAGCCAGCAAATACAAACAGACTGCGACGACGCACTCCTCACCGGCTGCTTTTAAGGTCCGGTGCTAGGCACAGGTCCAACATCTTGACTGTATTTTTTCGTCAATGGCTCTGTTGAGCCAATCATTCATTTTTTTTTGCCTGAGATGCCTTTGTAACAAGAAGGTGTTTTTTTTACCCCTGCGAACCCTTGTTATACCTGAGGGGGACCATTCTGGCTCGCGTCTCTATTTTTCACAAAATTTTAAGTAATCCTCAAACTGAGGCTTTAAACGGGCACGGGTCCACTGGACTAAAGCCGCGATTCAAGGGCAAAACTGAAGTCTGTCCTAGATATGCCGAAAAAGACCCTAAGGAGAATTCACGTTATGGGAATTGTTGGCTCGTTAATTGTTATTATATCTGTTTTTGGCGGCTTTTTAGCTGCCGGTGGTCACTTGACGGTGATTTGGCAGCCCTTTGAAGTGATCATTATTTGTGGTGCCGCACTGGGTGGGTTTATAACCGCCACACCTATACCTAGAATAAAAATGACCATGTCTCTTGTTGTAAAAGCCATCTTTGGTAAACCTTATACTAAAAGAGAGTACCTCGATGCTTTACAAATGCTCTTTCAACTTTTTCAGATTTTTAGAAAAGACGGCCCCCAAGCGGTAGAAAAACATATAGAAGAGCCCAATAGTAGTGAGATCTTTAAAGCCTACCCTAGTTTTAAGAAAAACCATCACGCCGTAGATTTTTTATGCGATACAATGAAAATAACCCTCTCGGCTGATTTATCTCAATACGATGTGGATGAATTATTAGACCAAGATATAAAAGTCGGCCACGAAGAAGAGCACGCTTGTCAAAGTGCCGTGGCCTCTGTGGGGGATGCTATGCCTGGGTTAGGGATTGTTGCCGCCGTACTGGGGATCGTGCATACGATGTCCTACCTAGATCAAGGGGTACAAACCATTGGTAACTTGGTGGCCGCTGCCCTAGTGGGTACTTTTTTAGGGATTTTACTTTCATACGGATTTTTACAACCTATCGCTACAAAAATGGGTGGGGATATTGAAAACGAAGGCCGGTATTTATCGGTGATAAAAGCGGCCATGGTCGCTTTGCAAAGGGGCGCTCCGCCTTTAGTTTGTATTGAGTTTGCAAGAAGGTCGATCTTTCCATCAGAGAGACCGACTTTTGAAGAGATGGATACCGCAAGTAAAGAAACAAAAAAAGCCGCCTAAGAATAAGGAGTATTCGTGGCCGAAAAAGAACCTGTCATAGTTATAAAAAAAATCACAGTTCAGGCTGCTGGGCACCACGGTGGAGCTTGGAAGGTGGCCTTTGCTGATTTTATGACAGCCTTGATGGCGTTTTTTCTTGTTATGTGGCTTGTATCACAAACAGATGATGTTAAAAAAAATGTCGCCGATTACTTTTCTACCCCAAGTATAATTGAGTATAACTTTTCAAACTACGGGGTCGAGCTGACACTAGAGAAATTATTTTTAGACCTAATCAATGAGCCCCTCCAGTTTTTTGAACAATTCATAAAGCCGGTCGATTACACGCCAAATATTATGGCCATGGGGTCTAAAAAAATAGTCATGCATCACATCGCTGATCAGCTTAGTGATGTGGCCGGTTCGGTAGAGATCTCAGGCAACACTATAGAGTTCGAAATCGAAGACAAGCATTTGTTTTTACCCGGCACAGCTCGGCCTAATACAAAGTTTGTAGAAATTATGGACAAAGTAAAAAAATTAACAGCCGGTTTAGAGGACTCTAACATATACCTCAACTCCATACTCTACATTCAGTCCGTTGAGGGGCAGCAAAAAAACAAGGCTAAAAACGTAGCCGAAGAGCGCTTAGACTTAATTTCAAAAAAAATAGAGGTAGGCCTAGAGCATGAACGAGTAGACCTTTTAGGTAAGACCACAGTAGAGGACTACCCAAAACCGTTACCACACGGGCAGAGGCCTTCTGGTAAAATTAAAATAAAAATCACACAAAAAAGCTTCACTAAAGACGGAGAAGTACAAAGATCCCTCGACGAGGCCTTCGGTAACTCAGATGAGCAAATGGATATTTATCAAAATTTTGTAAAAAATATCTCATTGAGAAAAAAAATAAAAGACACCTCTAAAAATAAAAGTGAGTAACTCTCGGGCGTGCTTATAGGTCAAGCGACTAGGCTAAAGTCAGGGTTTACAAAAGCACTATTTTTTTTAAAAACTTAAATTCTAAAAGTTAAACGACCGATATGTTAACTATGAGCGAGAGTAAAAATAGTTTTATTGCCATCCCCATGAGTGAGTTTTCTGTTGGCTTACCATGCCCTGTTGATTTGTATGTGCAGCTTTCTTTATCTAAGTACGTTCTTGTTGTCAGAAGGGGCGAGAGGCCCGATCAAGATCGCTTTGATCAGTTTAGAGATCGTAATTTAACTCACCTTTGGGTCACAGAAGATGAGTACCAGGCGTTTACAAAACAAATAGTCCTCGTCGCAGGTGTCGCGGTATTAAAAAAGAATTTTTCAAATACTCTAAAAACAAAATTTTTGGCAAATGCTGCGACTTCTGTATTTAGAGAGTTTGAAACAATAGGTTTAACAGCTGAAAACTACGAGTTTGCTAAAGACATCAACCAATCCACTCTATCACTCATTGATTCGCAAACGTCCTTTCAACAAATACTAGATGACCTTAACCAATGTAGCGACGATGTCGTTAAGCACTCTATGGCAGTGAGTGTATTAAGTGTGCTTATTTCTAGTCAGTTGGGGTGGGAGTCTAAGATTAATATTGAAAAAGTATCTCTAGGGGCCATGCTTATTGATATAGGCCTTAAGCAGTTACCAAAAGAAACAGTTTCAAAACCTATTATGAACATGACCCCTGAAGAGGTTTTTATGTACGAAACCCACCCTTTTAGAGGCATGGAGATGTGTCTACTTTTAGGCAACGTACCTGATGACGTGGTTTCGATTATTTATGAGCATGAAGAGAACATTATTGGTCAAGGCTACCCTCGGAGAATCAGAGCCTTTCGAATGCATCCCATGGCCAGAGTGGTCTCGTTAGCTAACGCCTATGTGAGGCTTGTGTTGCCAACAAAAAACAACCCTGTGCCTAAAAACCATAGAGAGGCCTTAGTTTACATTGAGCACACTCAAGGGCAGCCTCATGACAAAGAGGCCTTTAGCGCCCTTATCACAGTGGTGACACGGCAAAAATTAAAAGCATCTTGAGACCAGGCGCCTGGCGCCAGACTTAACATCATCGGCGATGGCTATAAAGCTTGGAAAAAACAAACCCGTAAGTATAGACCCAAAAGCTAAGCCCCACCCTAAAGACAATGCCAGAGGGACAATAAAGGGGTCGTCCCCCCCCACACCAAAAATTTTATATAAAAACCCACCATAAGCCGTCGGCAGCAAGCCGCAAACGGTAGTTGTAGTTGTGAGTACAATGGGCCTAAGGCGCGTTGTAGCGGCCTCAATAATCGATTCATCCCGTGAGCCGCCCCGAGCCCTTAGCTTATTAACAAAATCAATCATGACAATAGAGTTATTTACAATCACCCCAGCAAGAGCAATAACACCTAATAGGGCCATAAAACTAAACGGTCTATTATGCACCGCCATGGCCACCGAAACACCCATAAACCCCAAAGGCACAGAGGTTAAAATAAGCACCGGCTGCACAAAACTTTTAAACGTCACAATGAGTAAACAAAATATTAAAGTGGCTGCCACAATAAAAGCATAACCCAGCGACTGCATGGACTCTTGAGTGTCCTCGCTCTCACCACTGTATTTAATTTCATAATTAGGATAATTTTTTAAAATATTTTTTATTTGGGGGGCAACAAGTTTAATCGTAGCATTGGCCGTGGTTTTTTTAGTGTCTACATCTCCTGAAATATTAACCACTCTTTTAAAATTAATGTGTGAGATAGCACTCATTGTGGGTGATTTTTTAAAATCCGCCACAGAGCTTAACGAAATTAAGTTCCCCTTTGAATTGCCAACTTTAACGGTTTTGAGTTGCTCAAGTATGGGGCCTTTTAATTGAACTTGTTTAACTAAAATATCTATCTCTTCGTCAAAGTCCCTAATAGTACTGGCTGTTAAGCCAGCAAAAGAGGCCCTGAGCGTTTGCGCAATTAAAGAAGAGCTTAACCCAGAGGCCACAACATCCTTGCTTCGTGGGAGCACCTGCCACTCATCCTTGCCCCTTATATAAGAGTCCCTTAAGTCAGTGACGCCCTCGATTTTTAAAAGCTCCACGGATATTTTTTCACTAATCTCAGTTAGGGTTTTAAAATCTTTGCCTAAAATATTAATAGATAAAGCTCGACCCTGCGGAGGGCCCTCTTTGGCAAAATCCACGTTGATTTTTACGAGCCCCTCGGGAAGGCCTATTTTTTTACGGACCTCCTCTGAAATCTCTCGAACACTTCTTTGCCTTGTATGCTTAGGGGTTAAGGTCACTCGGATATTGGCATAGTTAGACCCCCTTCTTGTTTGTGGGTCATTGGGGTGTTGGCGCACAAGCCCAATAATAGAGACAAAATCTTTAAGCTCCGATGCTGGTAGATTATTAATAGTTTTCTCAATGGGTTTTAGCTTTTCGGACATTTGCTCTAAGCTCATCCCCTTAGGCCCCTCAACTTGTACAAAAAAGAATCGCTCCCCCTCAGACGGAAACAAAATAAACCGACCCGTGACTTTTAACAAAACACCAATGCCGACAAATAAAGTTAAAATCACCCCGAGCATTTGATATCTTTTACTTAAAGTCCAGCGGACATAACGGTTGTATTTTAAAACATACTTATCATACCAACGAGTCGATGGGGTGGGTAATTTAGGGGCCTGTTTTTTTCGTTTAATACTCGGCCCCACCCACGATACAAAGTGGGCCGGCATAATGATGAAGGCTTCAAATAAAGAAAAGAACAACGCGATAATAACCATTTGTGGTATTTCGTAAATAAACTTTCCAAAAATCCCAGTCATAAACAGCATAGGGGCAAAGGCACAAACTGTGGTTAAAACAGAGGCGAGCACGGGCCCAAAAACCTCCATAGTTCCGGTAACAACAGCCTGCTGCATAGGTAGGCCCGACTCGACATGTCGCCAAATATTTTCACTCACAACAATGGCATCATCAACAAGCATGCCGAGTACAATAATTAATCCAATCAGGCTAATGAGATTTATTGTGGAACCCATAAGAAAAATAGCACAAACCGCCGATAACAGAGCAATGGGCAGACCTAAAGACACCACAAGCGTAACTTGCCAAGGTAAAAATAAAGTTAAAACAATAATAACTAACAACAGACCTATAAGTAAGTTCGAGCTCAAGGTGTTTAATCGAATTTTTAAATACTGAGAAAAATCATTAGTAAACCCTACAGTAATGCCGTCCGGCAGTTGTGCCCCCCATGACTGCACCTCTTTAGTGAGCCTTTCAACAAGCTTTAAAGCATCAGCATTTGATTTTTTAAGAACAAGGAGGTTTATAGATTTTTGACCATTTGTTTTATACAAAATAGAAGGGTCAGCAAAGGTCTCTTTAACGGTGGCCACATCTTTAATTTTTGTACTAAACCCCGAAAAGTTAGCTTTAATAACAGTGTTTTCAATTTCGGCCAGAGTTTTAAGCTCAGATTCAGTTTTAAGTAAAATTTGATTATTTTGCTCATTGTAAGCATGGCCTGAGGGCAGGGTAATGTTATTTGCCTTTATGGCATTAACAATATCAATAAGAGAAACTTCATTTTTAGCAAGGCGCGCAGGGTTTGTATTAATATGTATTTCTTTATCGAGGTAACCGCTTTTTGTAACCTTACCGACGCCTTTTAAAAGAGTGAGCTTTTCGTAGTAGTTTTTTGCTACTTGGCGGGTGAGGCGTTCATTACCGCCTCCCGAGATAGCCAGCTCAATGACAGGCCTCATGCTCGTATTGGCCTCTTTAACTAAAGGGTCACTGGCCGCTGAGGGGAGGGTTGTGATTGAGTCCACAGCCGACCTTAGGTCACGGTTTGTTTTAACGTTATCTCGGGCGTTAGGGTCGAGTTGTACAACAACAACCGCCGTCCCCTCAGTCGCTGTTGAGAATACTTTTTTTATACCCTCAACCTCTCTTAAGGCTTCTTCAATAGGGTTAACAATGAGGTTTTCAACTTGTGAGGGCGAAGCTCCGGGGATAGAGGTCACAACGGTTGTCGTGTCAAAATCTACACTGGGCCATATTTCGCGCCGAATAAGTATTAACGAGGCGATGCCAAATAAGAGCAATACAAAGGTGAGTAAATTACCTAAAAGATGCTCTTTTGCGAAAAATCGTACGATGCCTGTCATAGGGGAGTGTCCGCCTGTTTATTCAGTAAAGCTGAGCATATACATAAGTAAGGGCCATTGCTAGGGGTCTGATGACATATTTAAACTCACTTTTTAATTAAACTACGGTTGCTGAAAGAAGAGGGGCTATGATAGGCTCCCTGACTGAGAAACGAGGCCTTAATGAGCTTAAATATACCCTGGAAAGACGCCACCCTAATTGCCCTTGATCTTGAAACTTCTGGCCAGTACCCCATTCAATCTGAAATCTGCGAAATTGGAGCTGTTAAATGGAAGGGCGGGGAGATTATTGATAGATACTCCACCCTCATTAAGCCCACCCGTATAATGAGCCCCGAAGTGATTAAAATTCATAATATCACAAACGAAATGGTGGCGAACGCTCCTTCGATTACAGAGATGCTCCCCTCACTGGATGCCTTTATTGCTGATGGATACATAATGGCCCACCATGCCCCCTTTGATATTGGTTTTTTAACCCTTGAGTATGAAAAGCATAATATGAGGCTGCCTCTTAAACCTGTTTTTTGCACAAGTCTTCTTTCAAGACGGGTGATCAAGGGGACCGAAAACCACAAGCTACAAACACTCATCAAGCATTTTGGTATTGATGGGGGCAAAGCTCACCGTGCTGACGATGATGCAAAAGCCTGTTTAGAGGTGGCGTTTAAATGCTTTGAGGTCGTAGGCCCTAACCCCACTTTAGAAGATCTTTTTAAAGCCCAAAACCGCAAGCTTCACTGGTCTCAATACTCAATTGAGACCTTAACAAAAAGCTTAGCTTTTAGCCCTCTTGTCGAGGCCTGTCGGCAACAAAAGCCTCTTCACCTTAGGTATAGAGGGGGGTCAAGCCCCGGCACCACTCGGCTAGTTTACCCACAAGGGGTTGTGCGCAGCCCGACAGGTGATTTTTTAGTCGCCAGTGATGAGCCCGGCGGCATTGTTAAAAGGTTTTACTTAGCTAAAATAAATGAATGTGCCGTTGTGGATTAATTTTTTTTAGGCTCTTTGGTGTCAGTACTCTCTTTTAGGGCCTCTGCTTTTTTATGTTCTTCGTCAAGCCCCTGAACTTTAAGTGTGAGTTCATTACCAAGGTCCTCAAGGTGCAAAAATTCGTCGTGGGCGCGAAGCCTTAAAAATCTGTAATTACCCTCAACGAGGTCTTTTAAGTAAAGTTCAAAAGCATACAGTGGACCCGCTATTCTATGGCTCAGTATTCGCCCAATCACAAATAAAAAGATCACAAACCCTAAGCTGATTAATAAAAAGGTGTACAAATAGGGGATTAAAAATTGAGCCTCGGCCTGTTTTGTAGAGCCTACTGTGATTTCATCAATCATAATTTTCATATAAGTGTAATTAAAAACCCCTATTATAATAGCAAACGCTGAACCCACAGATATAAGTACAAATATATATTTAAGTTGAAACTGAGGGTTCACCCAAATGCGTTTACGCGTGTTTTTAGTGGGCCAAAGCAGGTGACCATCGCGAACAAGGGCATAGACCACCATAATGTATCCCACCCACTGTATGGCATCGGCAAAGTTAAATGCAGGGGTGTGAAAATTTCGAGTGCCTAAAATAATAAAATCAACAACAGACCCCCAGAGGGTTCGATCGGTGACATTACCTAATATACCGCCGAGTAAAAACGACATCCCCACCCTTAGCATGATAGATTTCATGGGGAGCAGGTACTGAATCACAGCGTACACAAAAATTAAAAAAGCCCCTCCGGTTGATAATGTGACAATCCTTAATACAGGGGGCAGGTCTGAAAACATGCCCAGCATGGCCCCCGGATTGCGATGGAGTACCCAGCCTATTGGACCCCAAAACTTTAACGTGTTGGGGGAAATAGCGGCAAGCGCCCACTGCTTAGTCCCAAAATCAATGAACCACACCAAAAAAACAGCACCTATAATATAATACCAATCTGTATTTTTAACCTTCATAGTAGATTATTTTAACAACTGTTTTGTGGGGGTAAAAGGTAATAGTTTTAAGCTAGACCTGGACACGAAAAAAATAGGATCCAAGTAATGCGACGCAAAAGTCTAGGTCGTAAACCGGCTCAAGTAGTGGTAGCCTTTTGCCAAAGGGGAGAAACAAGTGAAGCTCACAGTATTGCTTATTTTTTTATTTTCAGCTCATTTGCAAGCACAGCCAAAGAGCTGGGGTGAAGAGTTAAAAAGTAAAATCAAAAGTCTTGTTAAAAAAAGTGCCCTAAAAAAAGAGCACCTAGGGGTTTATATTAGTTATGAGGCCTTTGATAAGGACACTTCGCTTTTCGAGTTAAACTCGAGTAAAAAAATGATCCCCGCCTCTTTAAGTAAACTGTTTACAGCTGGGGCTGTGCTGACAAAGTTTAAAAATGGATATAAATTTAAAACTCAGCTTGTAACCCCTTCTCCTATTGAAAAAAATATTCTCAAAGGTGATTTGTACTTAGTGGGCGGCGGGGACCCGGCGTTTGTGTCTGAATCCCTCTGGAATTTAGTAAATAAGTTTACCCGCACAGGTATTTTAGAGATTGAGGGCAATATTGTTGTGGATGCCAGTATGTTTGATAATGTACGCTTTGACCCGGGTCGAGACCCCTCACGGGTGGACAGGGCTTACGATGCCCCCATAGGCGCTATGTCTTTTAACTGGAATAGTGTAAATATATTTTCAAGGCCCAACACTCAAAGGGGCCAAGGAGTAAAAGTGGTTGCTGACCCCTTAAGTCAGTATATTGAACTAAAAAACAGGGCCATCACAGGGGCTAGAGGGTCTAAAAATACCATAGCCATAACACGTACTAAAAACGAAAAAACAAAAAAAGATTTAATTACAGTGACCGGCTCGCTACCGCTTGGACATAAAGAGATCGTTTCATATAAGGGGATCTCTAGCCCCAGTCTATGGAGTGGTGACAACTTAAAGGCCTTTTTAAACCGCCGAGGTGTTCAGGTGAGGGGTGTCGTTAAGGTGGGTCAAGCCCCTCGGTCTGTACAGGTCCTTGCCGAAGAGGAGAGTCAGCCCCTTGAGCGCCATGTGAGCGATATGATGAAGTTTTCAAATAACTATATCGCAGAAATGCTCACAAAAAATCTCTCAGTTTTGGCAGGGCACAGGCCCGGAAACATGACCAGTGGGCTTGAGCAAATTAAAAAATTTATCATCCGCTCAGGGGTGAGTGTAAATGATTTTACCCTTGTAAACCCCTCAGGGCTTTCAAGAAAAAATAAATTTAAACCAAAAAGTATAGCTCAGGTTTTAAACCATTTAAAAAGTCAGTATAGAAACTTTCCAGAGTACTTAGTGGCCCTCCCCGTCGCCGGAGTGGACGGCACACTCAAAAAACGATTTAGGGGTTCAAATGTGAAGGCCTGGATTCGAGCCAAAACCGGTCGCCTCAATGGTGTCATCGGGCTTGCCGGTTTTGCTAAAAGTAAAAGAAAGCCTCTTTTTACCTTTGTGGTGCTTTTTAACGGCCCCCATTCGCAGCTTAACAAAGCCATGCAGTTGTCAGACCGTATAGCTAAACTATTAGTCAATGAGTCTTAAAATGATTTTTTTTAAGTTAGTCCTTTTTTTATTAGCACCATCATTTGCCATAGGCGCCAGTGAGCCCACGCCGGTTATGTTTGCCGATTTACATACCGGCCTAAAATTAAAAAACACAAGGCCTTGGCGGGGCCCTGATTACACTAAGCAAAAGGCCCTAGGCTACACAGTGGGTACTTTTGCCGTCCCCTCTGGCATGGAAGAGCGAGTGACTTTTTGGCTAGATATTTACACCAAGTACACTGCCGACGAGGGGCTACTGCACGACAGTCGAAACGTGCATATAATATACGAAGAGGTTGATTTTTCAGACATTATGAAAAACAAAAAACTAAATCTTTATCAAAAACAAAAGGCCCGAAAAAAGAGGGTTGATGTAGCGAAAAAGCGCATTAAAAAAAGACTCTACCGGTTACAAAGACTAAGAAGCTCCTCGGGGCTAGAGGGTGAAGACCTTCGGTACTGGGTGATGTTTAATAAGGTCAATGAGAAAAATAAATACATTAAGGCCAGTAAAAGGGGGCGCTTGCGTTTTCAGTTGGGTCAAAAGAATTTATTTTTAAAAGGTATTTATTACTCAGGTCGATATTTAGAGCAAATGGAGAAGATTTTTAAAAAAAATGGGCTCCCTATAGAGCTCACAAGATTGCCCTTTGTTGAGTCCTCTTTTAATTATAGAGCCCGCTCGAACGTGGGGGCCAGTGGCATTTGGCAGTTTATGCGAGGGACGGGGCGACAGTATTTAAAAATGAACATCTCCGTAGACGAGCGCAATGACCCTATTGAGGCCACCCATGCTTCGGCAAAAATGCTTAAAAAAAACTTTGAGATGTTAGGTAATTGGCCGCTGGCTGTGACGGGTTACAATCATGGTCCCTATGGCGTGAGAAGACTTGTTAGTAAGTATAAAACAAACAACTTAGTTGAGCTTATTGAGATTAGAAGGGGGCGATTTGGCTTTGCCTCGGCAAATTTTTATGCCAGTTTTTTGGCCGCTATAGAGGCCGAAAAACAAGCTCTTAAATACTATGGTGAAAAGGTGGTTTGGTCTGAGCCCATCGAGGGAGAGACCATTAAATTATCTAAAAATATAGGCATTAAAGATCTATTAGGTTTTTTTAACGGTAATTTTGAACGCACTAAGTTGTTTAACCTGCATCTAAGGCCCTCGGTGTGGAAAGGTCGAATCGCTATAAAGAGTAAAAACTTTATCAGAGTCCCTAAGGAGAGCTTAATTCAAACGCAAAAAAAACTATCTTTATTAAAGTCAGTACCACTTTATAAAAGCAAAATTTACCGGGTTAAAAGGGGAGATACTCTTTCTGAAATTGCAGAAAACTTCAGGGTGGGCCTTAGTAAGCTAGTGCGTGCTAACGGGCATATCAACCCGCATCGATTACGAATTGGGCAAAAAGTATATTTACCCAAATAAATAGAAATTTAATTTAAACTAGCCACTTGCCCAATAAAGGGGAGGTTGCGGTGGTACCCTTGATAATCAAGGCCGTAGCCCACAACAAAATCATTAGGGATTTTAAAACCGTAAAAATCTATTTCACACTCTTCTTTAAGAGCATCGGGCTTAAAGAGCAACGAAACTGTAGTTATTGATTTAGGGTTTCTATTTTTAATGTTTTGTTGCAGATAGTTCATGGTGAGCCCTGTATCTATGATATCTTCGACAATTAAAACATGTCGCCCGGCTACGGAGCTATTTATGTCTGAAGTCATTTTAACCTCACCACTTGAAACTGTTGCATCTTTATAGCTCGATAGGCCCATAAACTCACAAATGATATCCGAGTCGATGGCACGAACAAGGTCTGAAAAAAACATAATCGAACCCTTGAGTACGCAAATGGCAACCACTTCATCGGAGTTAAATTTTTTAGTTAGCTCCGCTCCAATTTCTTTTACTCGGGTTTGGATTTGTTCCTCTGAGATCAATTGTGAAATTTGAAGATTAGACATTCTAGCCCCTTTTTAAGTCCTTAAGCTAGCGAGTATAGATCGTATTTTATTATGATGCTAGGGCGATTTTAGGTCATATCGCAATGTGCAAAATGAAGGCACCTTTAGGGCGTGCACACTATGCGCATTAGGCTTGTGGCTGATCGAGTGTATCTGAAGGGTTAAGTGAGGCGAGCCTTAGGCTTAAAGTAGCGTCAAAACAGGTTCTGCAACGAGCCTCGTAGTATTCAGCCGACCCTACAAGTATACTATTACTTGCAGGGACGAGGCGTTGGGTCCTTGTCGCCGGCTCACCACAGCTCATGCAAATGGCATATTGCTTTTGAATCGTATCAGCGATGGCCATGAGGTGAGGGATAGGGCCAAAGGGTTGGCCCTGCCAATCGGTATCAAGCCCTGCGATGATGACACGCTTTCCAGAGTCAGCGAGTTTTGTAACCACCTCACTTATATCCGTATCAAAAAACTGCCCCTCGTCTATGCCGACGACGTCTATATTGCGACCCACATAATTGAGGATCTCCTGCGAGGTCTCAACAGCCGTTGATGGAAAGGTGGTGTTGTTATGTGAAGCCACGTCTGTGTCATGGTACCGGTTATCTATTTTTGGTTTAAAGGTTTGGCAGTGGAGTTTGGCGAGTTCTGAACGACGGAGCTGTTTAATAAGCTCCTCTGACTTGCCACTAAACATACACCCAACAATGACTTCGATCCAACCGGGTTTAAATTTTTGACGCAAAAACCTCTCTGACACTCTTTCTCCTTTGACCTCGAACGATCATTTTATAAAAAAGAACCTTATAGGAGGCGCTCTTAGAGTCACCCCTTTGCTGCACGCATCACCGCTGAAGTGTTTAAAAATAAGAAAAGCGCTAAAGATATGTTTATTAATTGCACACTTATGCATTAGTTTTATCAGTTTAAGATAAATATTGAGTGGACAATCGGTGATGGCTAAAGCAAAAAAAGTTACATTAATGTATGTCAGAGTACATAAGCATATTTTTTTGTCTAAATAGTAATCACTTAAAAGTGGAGTTTTTGTTGTTTCTTTTTTCACTGGGTCGTTAGGCTTTTGATTGAAAATTAAATATTCATTTCAAATAGTTAGGTCTATTACCCTCAAAAATATCTACATTAAGTTTAAAATTTCACCTTGAAATCACTGAGTTTTTTTTGGCCTGCACCTTGCTATGTAGTGAGGTACTAGGGGGATAAGAAATTATGGGCAAACTAAGCGTAAGACAATTATTTACAATCGTATCACTAACGGCCTTAATGGTGCCGTTTCAAAACTGTAGTCAGGGTGTTGAGTTTAGTGCCTTGCCAGATCAAGGTTCTTTGGATGCTGGGCTTGGGCCCATTGTTGATATCCGGGATGGAAGCTCACTTAAGGTCACCGATCGATTTAGCGAAAAGGTGACTAAAACCGAAGGACAGGTGGATCTCATATGGATGGTCGATAATTCAGGCTCTATGAATGCCGAGGCCGAGATTGTGAGAGATAATTTATATGCCTTTTTGGATTTTGTAGAAAATAAATCAGATATAAAATTTAAGTTGATTTCACGAACTGGAGTCACTGGCACGAGTGTAAGTATCCCTTTTTCAACGTCTGAACGGTTTTCTCAAATAGACTACGCAGTGGGCAGTCTGAATAGTATCTCAATTTTGACAACTATAATGAATAATGGCCAGCTCGATAATTTTTTTAGACCAGGGGCTCTTAAGTATGTTGTATTTGTAACTGATGATAACTCTAAACACCCGGCAACAGACCTTCAAAATCTATTTAGTGTCAACTTACCCGGAGAGGCACTTAAGGTTTCTGGATTCATTGGCTTAGGCGGCGTAGCCTCACCTTGTCAGTATAACACTGGTAATGTTTATAAAACTTTAGCTGACTCCAGTGGCGGACATATGTTCAATATTTGTAACCAAGATTGGTCAGCAAACTTTGAAAAATTAGCCTCTCACATTGTTGACTCTGCAAATAATAAATTTAGGCTCACATACTCGAACGTAAAGTCCGTAGATAAGGTCACCGTAAATGGTAATGAAATTGATATCAGCGCGGTAGAGCTTACTGGCGACAGCATTATTATCAATACCGATATTAAAACCTACGCAATAGGTGATGATTTAGATATAGAAATTAAATACACATTACATACTCAAAGCAAATTAGCCGCGAGATAAACCAAAAATCCCAACGCCTCATCTTTAGGCCCTTGTCTCTACAGGCAAGGGCTTATTTTGTTTGAATAAAAATAATAAATTCAGTGTCGTTATTTAAAAACTCTTTTGAGGTCAAGACATTAAGAGGTGAAGGCCCCAGTAAAGAACGCTCCTCAGCCGCCAAGTTCCGTTGGGAGGAGAGAATATCAGTAATAATCAATATTTCATTGGGCAACAAAGTGATCTCATCCTCAAGGCTGACTTGCATATCAGGCAGGTTGAGGGGTTCGTTGGCTGGCAGTGAGGCATTGATTTTAAGTGTAAAGGTAGATCCGCTCGCGGCAATCTGTGAGGGGAGGGCTTCAATAAAAAAACCATGCTCCAGCTCCTCAATATTTGCAGTAAAAGAGATAAAAGCAGGGCTATTGAGGGAGAGGCCCTTTGTTGCCCCTCCAGGCAAGACATCAATCATTGAATACTTACCAATGAAGTTTGATATAGTGCCCTGGTCATTAACCGAAAGAGCTTGTATTTGCGAACCCTTACGCGTGGTTGGAGTTTGAATGCTGTTTAAAAAGCCAGCAGACACCTCGGCGAATTTTATGGTTATTTTTGTAGGAGCCTTGAGTGTTTGGACTTTTTTTTGTGATTCCGGTCGAGGGGACTTTACTTCAACAAGGGCTGTTTTAGTAGAAGCTTTTTTTAAAGATTTGAGGCCTTTTTTTTGAAAAGACTTTGGGCTTTTTGTAGTTAATTTAGTAATTTTTTGATCTGTAATTTCGATCTCTGGTGTGAGTTTGTTTTTATACAACAAATAATTAACTGTCGCTGTGAGCAATAGAATCATGATGCAAATCTGGGTCCATGGGTTGTTCCAGATTCTTGACAATGCCGGTGGCTTTTGGGGCTTGTAGTTCTCTATATCAAGGCCACAGTTAGCACAGTACCGGTCTTTGGGCTGGGTAAACTCACATCTAGGGCATGTCACCATTATAAACCTTTACCTTATATAAAGTAATTATAACTTAAAAAACAAATCTATCTATAAGTTTCATGACTCTTCTAGACGTTAGGGGCTTGGATGTGGGATAATATCCCCCATGAGCGACCTAGAAACTTCAGCAAAAAATCACACACCTGTTTTACTCGAAGAAGTACTGCGCCATTACCCGTTAAACGATAAACCACAAAGGTATGGGCTGGACGGTACCTTCGGTAGAGGTGGTCACACTCGGGCCCTCTTGGATCATGACCCCAGGCTCACTATGATAGCTCTTGACCAAGATCATGAGGCTATTGAGTGTGCAAAGTCTGAATTTAAAGAGCTTATCGCCCAGGGGCGCCTTTTTGCTAAAGCTGCAAACTTTGTAGACTCACCAGAGGTGATGATTAAATTTAAACAAGAGTTAAACTTTGAGGGGCTTGATTTTATTTTATTAGACTTAGGGGTGAGCTCGCCCCAATTGGATTGCCCAGAGAGGGGTTTTAGTTTTTATCACGATGGCCCCCTTGATATGCGTATGGACCAATCAAAAGAGTTAAAAGCTGAGGAAATCATCAATGATTGGCCCCAAGAGGATCTTGTTGAAATTTTTCAAACTCTCGGAGAGGTGCGTAGCCCCCATAGGGTTGTTCGCGCCATTGTTCACGATAGAAAAGAAAAGCATTTTAACTCGACATTGGATCTGGCAGAAATGATTGCTCGCATCGATGGGTGGAGAAAAAAGGGCCATCATCCGGCCACAAAGTATTTTATGGCTCTTCGCTTGAGAGTTAATGAGGAGTTAGATGTTATTAGCCAAGTCATCCCAGGGTTAATTGATGAGCTCACCCCCGGGGGGCGTTTAATGATTATAACATTTCACTCTCTTGAGGACCGAATTGTTAAAAGAGCGTTTAAAGCTCAGCTTGAAAAGGGACGGCTTGTTAATAAAAAAGTAATCATAGCAACAAGAGAAGAGCAAAAGCTCAACGCACGATCTCGAAGCGCTAAATTAAGAATATTTGAAAAGGGCTTAGTTAATGAGGAAACGTGATAAACCTAAAGATGATTTAAAACCATATTTAGGAATTATAATAATTATATTAACGTTGTTTATGGTGGTGTTTGCGAAGATGGAAGTTCGAAGGTTGGGGTATGTTTTATATAAAAAATCAAAGTTGCAAAAAAAAGCCCTAGATAATTATTATTTAAAAAAAATAGAGTACGCGAGAGTTACAAGGCCTGATTATTTAAGGTATATAGCTTTGACACAACTTTCATTGAATGAGGCCCAAAAGGGACAAATAATTCAGCTTTCGGGCGATAGAATTGTAGTGCCACAATAGGAAGTAAAGTAAAGTGAAGAGTAGGATTGTTTTTTTATTTTTTATCATGACTATGGTTTTTGGTATTCTTATTACAAGAGCTTTTTATTTGCAATTACTGCCCCAAGAACGCCTCACAGAGTTACAAAAGCGGCAATACAAAACAAATGTGACGTTAAGATCACGGAGAGGGTCTATTTTTGATCGAAATGGGCAGGAGTTAGCCGTATCGATAGCCTCGTACTCTTTGTACGCAGACCCTAAAATCATCAAACACCCCTATGCGCTCTCTAAAAAGGTCGCACGTATATTAAAAACTTCAAGATCGAAGATAATGAAGAAATTTAAAAATAAAAAAAAGAGATTTGTTTGGGTAAAGCGACAAGTTAGCCAAAAGTTAAAAGATCAGCTTTTAAAGCTAAAAGAAAGGGGCTTAGGTTTTATTGAGGAGCCAAAAAGAGTTTACCCTAACAATCACGTTCTCTCTCAGGTGGTGGGCTTTACTGGGCGCGAAGGTGATGGTTTAGAGGGGCTAGAAAAGAGTATGAATACCTACATAGCTGGTCAAAAAAAGAGGGTTTCTCTGCAAAGAGACGCTCGGGGGAGACCCTTACTTATGGATTTAGATATATTTGAACCCCCAAAGGACGGGTCAGATGTGCACTTAACCATAGATAGTGAGCTTCAGTATATGCTGGAGAGGGAGCTATCAAACTCCGTTCGTCAGTACCGAGCCGACTCTGCTGTGGGTGTTCTTTTGGACGCTCAAACCTCTGAGGTGTTAGCTCTTGCTAATGTACCGACTTATGATTTAAATTCACCCTTTCAGTACGCCCCCTCATACCGCCGAAACAGAGCTGTTTCAGATATATTTGAGCCGGGCTCTACAATGAAGCCCTTTGTTATTGCGGCGGCACTCGCGGAGAAGGTTGTGAAGGTGAATACAAAAATAAATTGTGAAGACGGAAGACTAAAAATAGGACGCCAGGTGATTGGAGAGGCTGATGCTAAACATAATTTTAAATTTTTAACAGTCAGTGAGGTACTTGCGCACTCTTCAAATATCGGGACCTCAAAAATTGCATTTAAATTAGGGGCCAAAAAGTTTCGTAAATATTTATCTCGATTTGGGTTTGATAAAAAAGTAGGTACTGTGTTCCCTGGAGAAAGCAAGGGTCTACTTAAGCCTCTGGGTTGGAATAAGCATTTGTTAGCAAATATATCTTTTGGCCACGGTATTGCTACGACTCCATTGCACATTGCTCAAGCCTATGCGGTTATTGCTAACGGAGGGGTGCTAAAAACGCCTTCTATGATTAAATCTATAAATGGTGTTGAGCCCGGGAGCTGGGAGAAAGAGCGGGATATAGACAGAAGAGTACTCGACCCAAAAGTGGCTCAAACTATGAGGTACTTGCTAACGGCCTCCACATCAAGGGGCTCTACTGGTTTTAAAGCGCGAGTTTCTGGGTTTCAGGTGGCGGGTAAAACGGGGACGGCACAAAAGGTAGACTTTAAAAAGGGGGGGTATTTAAAAAATGCTTACATTTCAAGTTTTTCAGGCTTTGTGCCCGCACATAAGCCTAGATACGTCATTTATATTGCTGTAGATAACCCTCAAGGTAAATATTATGGGTCCCAGGTGGCGGCACCCATTTTTTCAAAAGTAGCAGGTTACGCACTGAGAAGGGCTGGAGTAGAGCCCATATTGCTGAGTAAAAAAAATCTTCTCGAATCTATGAACCCATTTGCTAGGGGTAAAATAAAATCATCAAAAATAAAAAGACAACTTAAAAAAGACCTGCAGGGTAAAGACTATATGCCAGACATTAAAGGCTTAAGTTTAAGAGAGGTTTTAAAAGTATTTAATAAAAAAGATATAAGCGTAAGTGTTAAGGGTGTGGGGCTTGTGATTGACTTTGAGCCCCGCCTGGGAGAACTATTAACAGAAAAATCAAAAGTAAAGTTAATATTAGAATCCTATAAATAGCTTTTTCATTGGGGCCTAGTTTGAAGCATTCAATAAACAATGTAGTATATTCTGGGGGGCAGAGCTCCTCAGGGTTGTTTAAAAAAACGACGACAGGGCTTTTTTTACTTATAAATAAAGTGATTCAGTTATGAAACTCCTCCAGTTATTAAATATTTACTCTGAATTTCTCGTTGGAGAGAGCCAAGATGCTGAGGTCACCTCAATATGTATGGATTCGCGCAAAGTAAGCCCCGGTAGCTTATTTGTAGCGATTTCGGGCTCTCAAACAGATGGTCATAGGTTTATAGAAATGGCGATTAAAAAGGGGGCGGTGGCTTTAGTGGTTGAAAGTAGTGAACTTGTCCCAAAAACTTATTCGGGTGCTATTGTTAAAGTTGGTGATGCAAAACGAGCTCTAACAAAATTATGTGCTAAATTTTATGGTTACCCTGCGAATGATTTTTTTTGTGTTGGAGTTACGGGCACTAATGGTAAAACCTCAATTACATATTTAATAGAGCATATTTTAAATCAATTTAATTGGAAGACAGGGGTTCTTGGGACTATTGATCACCATATAGGTGATAAACATTGGTCCTCACAATTAACGACCCCTGACGCTATCACGCTACAAAAGCGTTTGAGAGAAATGCACGATTTAGGCGCTAAGGCTGTTGCTTTTGAGGTGTCCAGTCACGCCATAGAGCAAAACCGTGTTTACGGAGTCCCCTTTAATGGAGCTGTGTTTACAAACCTCACTCGTGATCACCTGGATTACCATAACAGCATGGAGAGTTATTTTTTAACAAAACAAACTCTCTTTAGAGAACTACTCGTTGACTCGAGTAAGCCTCACAAGTTTTCAATTATTAATATTGATGACCCTTACGGGCAAAAAATTAAAAGCACTCCTTTAGTGAAAACTATTTACTATGGTCAAGGGGCTAAGAGTGATTATCGATTTAAAATAAGCAAGATGGATTTTAGTGGGAGTCACTTTGTACTGCAAACTCCTTTTGGCGAGGCCTCGGCTTTTTTATCCATGCCGGGTTTGTTTTCGGTTTATAATGCTGTTGCTGCGGTGGCCGTAGCGCTGCAGGCGGGGTTGTCATTAAAGTTAGCGTTGGATTCACTAGAAAGTTTCAAAGGGGTTCCGGGGCGACTTGAGTTTGTTGAAAATAAAAAAGGATTACATATTTTTATTGATTATGCGCACACGGATGACGCTTTAATGTCTGTGCTTAAAACTTTAAGTGATATTCGTAAGCAGTCTGGCCAAGGAGGGCAAATACATGTTGTTTTTGGTTGCGGTGGGGACAGAGATAGGGGGAAGCGGCCCTTGATGATGAAGGCGGCTTTAGCGGGGGCTGATAAAGTCATAGTAACGAGTGATAACCCCAGAACAGAGGGGCCGCAGCAAATTATAGATGAGATCCTATCTAATACTCCTAAGGACTTATTGAATAGCAAAGTTTTTATGGACGTTGACCGTAAGTCGGCTATACAATCGGCACTGAGCCGAGCTCAACAGGGGGATATTATTTTAATTGCGGGCAAGGGACATGAGAATTATCAAATCATTGGCACTGAACAGAGGCCTTTTAGTGACGCGCAAGCGGTGAGGGAGATTTTAAAGGCATGATGGTATTGAGCTTAGCCCAGGTCGTCCAGGCCGTGGGAGGGGACATTGTATCTGAGTTCATCAGTGAGTTTAAGGGACTTGCCACAGATACTCGTGAAAAAATGCCTTCAAAGCTTTTTATTGCTCTTAGGGGTGAAAATTTTGATGCCCATGAATTTTTAGAAAAAGCGGTAGCTCAGGGGGCTGTGGCTTTAATTATCGATAAAGAGCCCGACAATTTTTTAGAGTTAAAATCACAAGTCACAATAATAAAAGTTAAAGATACTTTAAGAGCGCTTCAAGACTTAGCCCTTTTTTGGAGAAGGCTTGCGGGCTTTAAGGTGGCCGCCATCACGGGTTCAAATGGTAAAACCACAACAAAACAATTTTGTGCAGATATTTTAAAAACTAAATTTAATATTTCATATAGTGAGGGGAGTTTTAATAATCATTGGGGGGTTCCCATCACGCTATTAAATGCTCCCAAGGATGCAGACCTTGTTATAGTTGAAATGGGCATGAATGCTAAAGGTGAAATTAAAAGATTGTGTGAAATTGCTGAGCCAAACATTGTTCTTGTAACAACGGTAGGGTATTCACACGTAGGTGGATTGGGGTCTCTTGAGGACGTTAAAGAGGCCAAGGAAGAAATATATAAATACTCCCCCTGCTCTATTGCCATATTCAACGTGAGTAACGAGCACACTATGGAGATGTACGAGTCGGCTCTTGCTAATAATCATTTTAAAAAGCGAATGACATTTTCAAATTTTTCAATTGAGGCTTGCGATGTCATTTTAAGGATGACCGCAATGGATCTCCACAGCTTATCTGTTACGGGTGAAATTGGAGGGGTTGAGGGTCAGTGCACAGTCCCTGTTTTTGGCCGGCAAAACATTAATAACCTTATGGCGGCAGCAAGCATAGCTTTTGCTGCGGGGATGAGGCCTGAGGATATTTGGCAAGCCCTGCCCCTGTGCAAGACCATTTGGGGGCGTAACCAACTGCTTAAATTAAAGTCAGGGGCCCTTGCTATTTTTGATGGCTATAATTCAAACATGGAAAGCGTGGATGCTTTAGTTAAAAACTTGTATGAAGTTGAAATTACTGGCAAAAAATTCATTGTTTTAGGTGAAATGTTTGAGTTAGGGTTTTATACACGGTCTTTTCACCATCAGCTGGGGCTTTTAGTGGGGCGGTCATTACTTGATTATGTGTGGTTTATGGGGCCTAGTTTTAAGGACTTTAAGCAGGGTCTTGAGTCCTCTGGGTTTTCAAAAAACATTGAAATATCAGAAGGTTACAAAGAAACACTTGCTACTGACCTGCGTAATATGCTAAATGAAGGGGACATAGTTGCGATAAAAGGTTCTCGTGCCATGAAGCTAGAGAGAGTGCTTCAGGTTTTAGAGCCCGTAGACTTTAACCCTAAATAGATAAATTTGAGAGTTTTCATAAATGTTGTACAAGTGGTTATATGATTTATCCGACACTATTTCTGTCCTTAATATTTTTAGGTACATTACTGTTAGAACCTTTATCACTTTTTTTACATCCTTTATTGTTTGCTGGGCAATGGGTCCTCTTTTTATCCGTCGGTTAATAAAACGCCAAGTGAGTCAATCTATCCGCGACGACGGGCCGGAGTCCCACAAAAAAAAGGAAGGCACGCCAACTATGGGTGGTGGTCTTATTTTATTGGGGCTTATTGTTCCGGGCTTGTTATGGATAGACCTTACTAACCCCTTGGTGTGGGGAGCCCTAATTGTAACCCTTTGCTTTGGTGGCATTGGGTATTGGGATGATTCTTTAAAAATTAATAAAAAAAACACAAAGGGTCTGTCAGGCCGGCTTCGGTTAGTTTTTGAATTTTTGATCAGTGGTATCGTTGTGGGTTACTTAGTTCATTCAGGGCATATAACAACGACTTTACACATTCCTTTTTTTAAAAATGTTATTTTTAATTTAGGTTGGGCTTATGTGCCTTTTGCTATGTTTGTTGTTGTTGGCTGTGCGAATGCTGTTAACTTAACAGATGGCCTCGATGGTCTTGCCATTGTCCCGGTGATTGTGTGTGCCGGTACTTTTATGTTATTTGCCTATGTGGCCGGTCATATTGAGATTGCTGAGTATTTAAATATCCCCTATATTTCAGGCTCTGGTGAGTTAGCTCCTGTCTCAGCAGCAGTGATAGCTGCGGGGTTAGGGTTTTTATGGTTTAACTCTTATCCAGCACAGGTCTTTATGGGAGATGTAGGTAGTTTAGGTTTAGGTGGGTTTTTAGGGGTTATGGCTGTGTTGACTAAAAATGAACTTATACTATTGCTTCTTGGTGGCATATTTGTTGTCGAGGCGGTTTCTGTGATCACTCAAGTGGCCTCATTTAAGCTCACGGGTAAACGCATTTTTAAGATGGCCCCGATACATCATCATTTTGAATTAAAGGGTATAGATGAAAATAAAATTATTGTGAGGTTTTGGATTATATCAATTTTATTAGCCGTTTTAAGTTTAAGTACTTTAAAACTAAGGTAGGAGAAAAAATGTTTAATTATCGGGACATAAAAGATAAAAAAGTAATGGTCATAGGCCTCGGGCGTACGGGTGTAGCCGTATCACGTTTTTTAGTTTCTAAGGGCGCGAAGGTGACAATTAGTGATCACAAGTCAAAACCTGAGCTAACTACTCAACTAGAGGACATTGAAGGTTTAGATGTTGAGTATGATCTTGGGGGACACACTCCTAAGTTATTTTCACAACAAGACTTAATTATTTTAAGCCCTGGTGTTTCTCCAGCATTAAAAATATTTGATTATGCAAGAAGCCGAGGTGTGACGGTCACTGGTGAATTTGAATTTGCGGCCGCCTGGTTAGATGTCCCCGTTGTTGCTATTACGGGTACAAACGGTAAATCTTCTGTGTGTCGTATTATAAAAAGTATTTTTGATGAGTCGGGTATCCCCTCATGGCTTGGGGGTAATTATGGCTGTCCTTTGAGTGAGTACTTAATACAAGAAAAAAAGGCCGATATAATTATAGCGGAGGTTTCTAGTTTTCAGCTGGAGCTTTGCGAGCAGCTGACGCCTAAAAACATTGTATTTACAAATTTGGCTGAAAACCATTTGGACCGTTATAAATCAATGGAAGATTATGTAAATGCAAAGAGAAAAATATTTTTAAACACCAGCCAATCAACTACGAGCATGCTTAATGCCGATGACAATGCTGTTGTAGAGTTAGCCCGTGACCCGGCCGTACAAAAGGGGCGGATTTTTTACTTTTCAAGAAAGCCAGCATTAGAGCCACAAATTATGAATATTGGTGGTGCTATACTTGTTGATAATGAGCTTCGGATCCGAAGGGGCCCAGAGGTTGAGTATTTTGATGTTTCAAATGTTAAGGCAAGGGGGGCTCATCAGATTGAGAACATAATGGCCGCTGCTTTAGTGACGCTTGAAAATGGAGCTTCAAAGGAGGCTGTGCAAAAAGTGATTAATACATTCAGGGGCTTACCGCATCGCCTTGAGTATGTGAGAAGAGTTGGCGGGGTTGAGTTTTATAATGACTCAAAGGCGACGAATGTGCACGCGGTGGCAAAGGCGCTGGATTGTTATGATGAGAATGTGATTTTAATTATGGGTGGTAAGGATACGAATTTAAACTACGAGCCGTTGAAGGATAGGGTTCGTAGAAAGGTGAAGACGCTGATCCTTGTGGGTGAGGCGAAGGAGCGTATAAATAGGGACATTGGGGACTTTTCGGAGACGTATCTTATTGGTACGTTTGAGGAGGCGGTGTTGATTTCGTATCAGAAGTCGAGGATTGGGGATTGTGTGTTGTTGGCGCCTGGGGCGTCGAGTTTTGATATTTTTGATAGTTTTGAGGATCGTGGGAACTACTTTAAGGAGCTGGTGAATAAGTTCCAGTAAGACCCAAAGGGGCGGCATATATATGTATGCCGCAACCAAAAGGGGACGGAGCTCTTTCCCAGCCATTTCAGCTCCTTACGCACACACACCACCCGCTAACCAAGAGATTTCCAAAAAATAACTTATCTATTTCCCAAAGCAGCAAAGCAGGGTTGACCGGCCGGCATATTTGCCACCATTAACCCTCATGAACCACTTTTTTAAGTTAAAACAAGCTAAACAGCCTAGATCTTATTTGTTTTGATTAAGCCTCTCCATTGAAGTTACATGAACCGCTTAATTATTTATTTGAATTATTTTGAATTTATTTTTTTAAGTTGTATTCAGCTCTGTAAGTTTAAACTGCGCTTGGTTTATTAGGCTATTAACTTTGCAAACCATCTGATCTTGCCATAGTGGGCTGCCTATGAACTTTTTATAGATCCATTGAGAGCCAAAAACCTCATTTGTTAAGTACGATAAAAAAAGCTTTCTGTATTTTGACCTTCTTATCGCCATCGTCTTGCCGAGCTCCATGTACCAATCAGGCAGTGTTATGAGCTTAGACCATTCATCTTTTATGCCAAAGGCAAAGAATTTATAACTGGAGTACTTAAAGTATTTTAACTTCTCCAGTTTAACCATATTAGCTCTTACTGGATTTGCTTCAATATAAAAGTGAACTCTCATTAAGTGATCTGAGTTTTCGATTAATGGGGTTTTAGGGCGTTCGTTTGCAACCTTTCCACTTCGTCTAAAAATTTTATTAAAAGTAGCTCCAAATTGAGCATGTGACACTCTCATAAAGCTTGAAAGATATGAGGAGCACTCATCATAACTCATCTGCATATGAACGTGATTATCCATTATACAATAGGAGTATAAATGGACCTTTGAACTTACGCTTTTGTGGTTGAGTGCATACTTTGTGCACTTCATATAGAGATCCTTGGTCGGGGTGGAGTTGGTAGGTTCTTGAGATCCGCATGGGAAGATATGAGTGCAAGATTGAGGGAAGGTAGGGAAGGGTTTAAATGGGGTCTGAGGAGGGAGTTGGGCAGGGTGTGTCCGGCAGGCGGATTTGGCCCACGTATCTGTCCGGGGGGCGGACTCCGTCCCTGTGTGATATTTGGTATTAGTCGTTGGCATTGTTAATCATCATGGTACAATCTTTCCATATGGCTAAAAGATCTAAAGAATTTCAACTTGGGTTTGATAAATCACTTTTGCTAATCACTATTTTTTTGATTGGCCTAGGGCTTGTGCAAGTTTTTAGCTCAAGTTTTATATTTGCAATTGAAAAGTATGACGATGGGTTTTTCTTTTTTAGAAAACAAGTGTTCTATGCTTTTTTATCAATTTTTGTTCTCATCGTGACGGCACTCTCCCCATGGAAATATATAAAAACAGCCGGCAAGACCCTATGGGTGTTTGCCTTTTTAGGAGTTTTTTTAACTTTATACTCTGGCCTAGGAGTTGAGTCCGGTGGTGCCAAAAGGTGGCTTTCGCTGCCCTTTGGGTTTAGAGTTGAGCCAGCTGAGGCTTTAAAAATTTGCTACCCCTTTTGGGTCGGATTTTTTTTACACTGGTCCCCCAAATTAAAATCAAGCTTTAAGGTGGGAGCACAATTTTTAATGTTATCACTGCCCTTAGTTTTTTTACTACAACAACCTGACTTTGGTACTTTCGTTATTTGCATAGTTGTAATTATGAGTATGTACTTTGTTTTTGGCCTCTCGTTAAAGCACATATTTGTTGGGTCCATTGTTTCAATATCAGGGTTCGCAGCACTAATTTTAACGTCTCCTTATAGGCTCTCTCGTGTGCAGGCCTTTTTAAACCCTTGGGCAGACCCCTCTAATAAAGGCTTTCAGGTGATTCAAAGCATGTTAAGTGTTCATGCGGGCGGATTATTTGGTAAAGGGCTTGGGCAAGGGCAGGCAAAATTATTTTTCTTACCAGAGGCGCACACAGATTTTATATTTGCCATTTTTGCCGAAGAATGGGGGTTTATTGGTGTCCTTGGAATCTTATTACTCTACGCATTTTTAATTTATAACGGACTTAAAATTACAGCTCAATGTAAAGACTTGTATGCTAAATCTGTGAGCATAGGCATTACAATGGTCATTGCTTTAAACATATTTGTTAATATCGGTGTTGTATTTGGTTTGTTGCCGCCAAAAGGGTTAACTTTACCATTTATGAGCTATGGCGGTAGCTCGTTATTAACAATGAGTTTTGGCGTAGGAGTTTTACTGTGTATTAGCCGTCATATAAATACAGACCCTGGCTTTGGGCGACGTAAGCACTCAGGTCGATACTATAAAATTAATGGAGTCTTTTCTTGAACAAAGACATCATATTTATTGCCGGTGGGGGTACAGGTGGGCACGTATACCCAGCACTGGCTATTGCTGAGGCTCTAACGGCGATAAACCCTCAATGCGAAATTCATTTTTTTGGTACAAAAAGAGGGATTGAAAAATTAGTGATCCCAACAAAGGGTTACCCCCTACATCTTATCCCTATTGGTCGCTTTAATAATATTAGTAGTTTTGAAAAAATAAAAACAATTGTTTTTTTACCCATTGCTTTTTTAAAGGCCTTTTTTTTACTTTTAAAGTATAAGCCAAAAGTAGTGCTTGGAGTGGGGGGCTATGCCTCACTACCCGTCGTATTAGTGGCGGCGTGGATGGGTAAAAAAACCTTTATTTGGGAGCCGAATGCGCATGCAGGGATGGCAAACCGGATTTTATCAAAATGGGTTGATAGGGCTCTTGTGGTATTTGAGAACACCAAAAAGCATTTAAAAAGTAAAAACATACAGCTTGTGGGTCTGCCGGTAAGGGCAGAGATTGAAAGTGCCCCTGCCTCGCTCGATCATACAACATTTAATGTACTTGTTTTCGGAGGCAGCCAAGGGGCTCGTGGGATTAACAAAACCGTAAGTGACGCTATTGTACATGGTGGGTCATGGCTAGATAATGTAGAAATAGTTCATCAGGTTGGAAAGTACGATTTAGATGAAGTCCGCAAAAAGTATCAAGGCTTAAAAACAACGATTCAAGCACATGAATATTTGCACGACATGGAAGCGCGCTATACGTGGGCTGATTTGGTGGTTTGTCGCTCAGGCGCCAGCACTGTGGCAGAGCTTGCGGCCTCCTCAAAGGCCGCCTTGCTTATCCCCTTTCCGGGGGCCGCTGACGAACACCAACAGAAAAATGCAGAGAATTTAGAAAGTAAGGGTGCGGCTGTTATGTGCTTGCAGTCAGACTTTAGTACAGACTATTTTATCGAACAAATAAGAGCCCTAAAATTAGATTTTTCAAAATTAAAATCTTTATCAAAAAATATAAAACAGTTTCATCACCATCAGGCGGCAAAGCAAATAGCTGAAATAATTTTAAAATAAATAAGAATACTCTATTAAAAATTGTAGTCGATAGGGTTTACTATAATAGTATCGGTGGTTTTTAACTCAAGACTCAAAAACTCTGATTATTAAGAGCGGGGCCCTATAAGCAAGTTCACTTTAACTTTATTTAGCGGGTATCAGGTCTCTTGGGCGATGAGCTTATTAATGAGTATTTCATTTTCTGGGGACTTGTTGATAAATTTAAATCCTAAAATTTGCGTTTTAAGTTTTTCATCTTTTAGTGTCCGAACAAGTCGAGCCGCGAGGGAAAACTCAGGGGTAGTCTCTGAGGGGCTAATATTAATTTTATATATATTATCTAACTCAAAGACCCCCTCAAAGCTGTAAATACAAACGCCATGAGTGTTTAAGTCAATGCAGTTTCCATCAAGTGCTAAGCCGGTAGAAGAGTCAACTACGTTCATTTTATGCATAAATACATAGCGCTCACTTGTTCTTTTATTGCGATCCTTTGGAGAGGGGAGGGCCCCCTCTAAATTGGTGATAACCTCTATGGCATCACTTTTTTGATGAATCTCATTGGCAATAAATTTTTTTAATTCTTCGATCTCATTGATATTTGAGCCCATATAACCTCTTTTAAAAAATCATATCAAATATGCTACGGCCGTCCAGGTAAAAATTAGTTTATGGAACATAATAGTTAAAGGTAATTAAGTCTTCAAGGCTTGAGGGCAAATATAACTACTAAATGCAACGGCCTAAAAAATAGGCCTTTAAAATAAATGAAAGGCTCTGGATTAAAGTGGGAGGGGGGGGTAAGTTAAGGCTCCGTAAGTGAGTATAGGATTAAATAAGAGGGCTGAGCAGCAGCCTGAGATGCCAATAAAAGCTTATGAGCTGGACTTATTTAGTCATTTTATTTTGCAAAAAGCCCGCTAAAGGGATTAATGGTTAGATTGCAATATTTAAAAATTAGGATTATAAAGGTTCTATGCGTATAGCCACATCAAGAGTACATTTTATAGGAATTGGCGGTATAGGTATGTGCGGCCTTGCAGAGCTCTTACATAATATGGGGGCTAGGGTTTCTGGTAGTGATTTTTTAGCAAATGACCAGACCGCTCACTTAGAGTCAATAGGGGTTACTGTTTTCAAGGGCCACAGTGCCGAAAATTTATCGGACTGTGATGTGGTTGTATACTCTAGTGCAGTAAAGTCGAATAATATAGAGTTTGAAGCCGCCATTAATAAAAGGATCCCCCTCATCCCTCGCGCGGAGGCATTGGCCGAAATTATGCGCTTAAAAAGAGGTGTTGCTGTTGCGGGGACTCATGGCAAAACAACAACAACAAGTTTAGCAGCTTCTATTTTTTTATCGGCTCATTTAGACCCGACTATTGTTGTGGGAGGGCGTTTAGACCTCATTCAGTCAACAGCTAAACTTGGTTCGGGGGAGTGGCTTATTGCTGAGGCCGATGAGAGTGATGGGAGATTTTTAAACCTCTCACCTGAAATAGCTATTATAACGAACATAGACAAGGACCATCTTGATTATTATAAAACCTTTACGGCCTTAAAAAAAACCTTTTACGATTTTGCTCAAAGAATCCCTTTTTACGGCAGTCTCATTGCCTGTGGTGATGACCCTATAGTTAAAGATGTTTTTGGTAGTTTTCCAAAAAAATGTTTATTTTATGGTTTTAGTAACTCAAATGAATACCATCTTGAGGGTTCAAAAAGTCACTATAAAGTTTTCTTTAAGGGCTTTTTACTGGGTGAAATAACTATGCCGCTGCCGGGGCGTTATAATGCGTTAAATACATTAGCAGCTATAATTTCAGGGCTTGTCGCGGGGTTAACTTTTGATCAGTGCAAAGTTGGGATTGAGTCCTTTAAAGGGGTTGATCGAAGATTTCAACATAAAGGGCTTCGTTCGGGAGTTGATTATTATGATGATTACGGCCACCACCCAACCGAAGTGGTGTCGGTAATCTCTGCATTTAAAGAACAGTATCCGGAGCGACATTTGCGTGTGCTTTTTCAACCCCACAGGTATTCGCGAACTAAAATCTGCTGGAATGAATTTATTAAGGCCTTTGATTTGGCCGATGAGCTTATCATGTTAGATATCTACGCGGCCGGCGAGGACCCTATTGAGGGGGTGACATCTGAAATTTTAGCCTCTGATATTACGGGCACAAAGGTCACATACTTGCCATCTAACGACGAGCAATTATTAATCAATGGGCTTAAAGATATTCAATTAAACTTTAAGCGCGGCGATATATTTTTAAGCTTAGGCGCCGGTAATGTGGGGCGTATAGCCGAAAGCCTTATCGATTCGGACTAAATTATGTCATCAAAATTAATTGTAAAAAATCACAGTCTAAAGCCCTATAGCTCATGGCAGGTGGGCGGAGAGGCGGAGTTCTTTGCTTTGCCCAAAACGTTAGACGAAATAAAAGATTGTATTTATTGGTCTAAAAAAAATAATAAAACCCTGACCGTATTGGGTGATGGGAGTAACGTACTGATCAGCGATCAAGGCGTAAAAGGGCTTGTGATTTGCTTGTCAAACTTTAAGGGTATTGAGTCTCAAAATAGTAGCGACAATCGATTTCAAATTATTGCTAAAGCCGGTACAAGTAAAGTAGATTTATTGAGAGCTTTTATGAAGCAAAAGTTAGCCCCGGCCTTGTTTTTATCGGGCCTTCCGGGGCAGTTAGCAGGTGGCATTGTTATGAATGCGGGCGTGAGTGAAGCCCGAGTGCCAAAAGAGTTTTGTGAAATCGTAGATTGGGTTGAGGTTTTAAAAACAGGCCCTGATGATGACCTTGAAACAAAGCGATATCAAAAAAGTGAAATTTCATGGAGCTATCGCGGATCTTCAGGTTGGCAGCCTGGAGTTATTGTTCGAGCCCAGCTCAGTTGGCCGAACAGTCCAGACGCTGAAATCCCAAAAAAAGTAATTGCCGCAAATAAGTTAAGGCTATCAAACCAACCCTTAGAGCTGCCAAGTTGTGGTTCGACGTTTAAAAACCCAGGCCCCATTAGTGCTGGTCAGTTAATTGAAGAGTGTGGGTTAAAGGGGTACCAAGTTGGGGGTGCTAAAATATCTGAAAAGCACGCTAATTTTATTGTGAATATTAACAGTGCTAAGGCTTCAGATATTGCTAATATTATAGCCCATGTAAAGCTTGTGGTTAAAAATGAAAAGCAAACGGACCTTGTCACAGAAGTTAAATATATAGGCTCATGGTAAGCGGAGCTTTAAATTAAAATGTTGCTAAAAAGCCTATGAAAACTCAAAAATTTAGGGGCTAGTCGGATACAGGCTTGCGTGTTACTGTTGTCATATTATCTGGGAGGGTTTTTTAAAATGAAATATAAAAAAATAGCCCTAGTTAAAGGCGGCATGGGCTCAGAGAGAGATGTTAGCTTGTCTACGGGCGCTGCGTTTGAGCAATCACTTAAAGATTTAAATTTAGAATACGTAGTCATTGATGCTAAAGAGGACTTCCCGAGGCTTCTGATGGAGTCCGGAGCTGACGTGGCTCTATTAGCCCTTCACGGTAAATATGCTGAGGATGGTGTTGTTCAGGGGATATGTGAGTATTTAAAAATACCCTACTCAGGCAGCGGTGTGCTCACCTCTGCGCTTTGTATGAATAAAGTCTTAACTAAGCAGATTTTTTTACAAAATGGCGTATCGACCCCTGAATATCAGTTAGTAGATCTTTCTATGACCTCTGTGGATAAAGTGGATATATTTTTACAAGCCCCAGTTGTAGTAAAGCCCTCACGAGATGGGTCAAGTGTTGGCATTACTATTTGTAAAACTAACGCCGAAATCAGGCCCGCTATTGAAGAGGCCAGTAAGTTTGATGACCAAATACTCATTGAAAGGTTTATTTCCGGCATTGAGTTGACCGTGCCGGTAATTATGGGCAAAAGCCTAACTCCTATTGAAATTTTGCCTAAGCTTGAGTTTTATAACTATGAAAACAAATACACGGCCGGAAATACCGATTATTTTCTCCCAGCAAGGGTTGAGAAAGAGGCCTTAGAGGATCTAAAACAACTCTCAGAGAAAATTTATACGATCTTTAATATAGGGACCTACTGCCGTATTGACTATATGATGGACAGGAACTCTAAACTATATGTATTAGAAATAAACACTCTCCCCGGGTTTACGCCCACCTCGCTTGTGCCAAAATCAGCAAAACATGATGGCATTCAATTTAACGACCTCATCTTAACTCTTATCGAAGGGGCGCACTTAGATTACCAGGGTGTTAAGTGATATTGAAAATTTGACGAGGTCATTGTTCATGCATTAGACTTTTAAAAGAGCACCACTTCCCATATTAGAGAACAGAGGTTTTTGTTGAAAAAAAAAGTATACTTACCTTTAGGCTTCGCTCTTTCAATATTTTTGGCTTACACACTGTATTCATTTAGCTCCATGCCGATTAAGGCTGTTGAGTTTAGGTCTGTAGCCGCTGTAGATGGTCTATTATTTAAAAAAGTAAAAACCCAACTGGAGAGCTTATCTCAAGAGTACGTAGGCCAGAATTTAATAAAGCTAAATTTAAGAATGCTTGCCAATAGGTTTGAAGAGTATAAAGAGATAAAAGAGGCCCGAGTTTTCAGGCGGTTTTCGGGGCGAGTAAACGTCGATTTACTGTTTCATAAGCCGTCGGCGGTTTATTTGTCAAAAAGAAATAAGCTGTACCCTGTTTCAGTAACAGGGGTTTTGTTGAGTGAAATTGCGGTCAAAGAATTCCCGGACTTGCCAATTATTCGGGGTGAATTATTTATGACAGATAAAAAAGCTAGACTAAGGGCTGTAAAAATTTTGGAATTTTTACCTCAAGCCGGGCGGTTTTCAAAAGAAAACATATCAGAAATCTATAAATCAAAAACTAACGGGTACACTCTTGTATTGAAAAGCACAGGCACAGAGGTCTTTCTGGGAGAGAGTTTTATAAATAAAAAACTTTTATCTGTAGCTAAGGTTTTAAAATACATGGATGACGGACGACTTGAGGGCCGCGTCATTGATGCTCGGTTCTTAAAGAAAGTGGTTGTCAAGGTATACTAACAAACCTTAGCCTATACTTAGGGACGGAGCTTCTTAGAAACATAGCATCAAGGATTTTAGATGGTAGAAAAAGGCAGCAAAGAGCTTATCGCAGGTTTAGACATTGGTACTACCAAAGTCTCCTGTATCATTGGTCAGTCGGGCCCTCAAGGATTAGATATTATAGGAGTTGGTACCTCTGCTAACAGAGGTGTTCGGCAGGGGGCTGTGATTAATATAGACATCACAGCTGAGGCCATTACAAAAGCCAAAGAAGAGGCCGAGCTCATGGCTGGGCAAAAGGTATCAGAGGTTTGGTTAGGTGTGGCGGGCTCCCATATGCAGTCGTTTGATTCAAACGGGATGATCGCAGTTAGAAACCAAGAGGTGGATCAAGATGATGTCGCCCGTGTTATTGAGGCCGCTCAGGCCGTAGCCATACCCAGTGATCGAGAGGTACTTCATGTTCTCCCAACACAATATATGGTTGACGGTCAGTCAGGTATTTTGGACCCCGTTGGTATGTCAGGGGTGCGGCTAGAGGCATCAGTGCATATTATTACGGGGGCTAAATCGGGGTTACAAAACGCCATTAAGTGCACTCAAAAAGCGGGTTTAAAGGTTAAGGGTTTAGTTTTACAGCAGTATGCTTCGGCTCTTGCGGTATTATCTGAGGATGAAAAAAACTTAGGCGTATGTACGGTTGATATGGGCGGCGGGACTTGTGATTTAATTGCTTTCACATCAGGTGCTGTGACTTACACTGGCGTTGTCCCTGTAGGGGGTCAAAACTTTTCGCATGACATAGCTATGGGCTTGCGAACGACTCAAAACAATGCCGAAGAATTAAAGCGAAAGTACGGCAGTGCTTTAACAGAAACCGTTTCGCACGAAGAAACCATAGAGGCTGAGAGTGTCGGGGGTCGACAAAAAAGAATGCTCAGTCGTTATGACCTTTGTGAAATAATAGAGGCCCGGGCTGAAGAAACATTAAAATTAATTAAAACAAAAATTGAAGAGGCCGGCTTAACTAAAAAACTCGGCAGCGGTATCGTGCTCACAGGCGGAGTCAGTCAACTGAATGGACTTAACGAAATGGGTGATTTTATATTTGATATCCCTGTACGTAAAGGTTTTGCAAGTCGCACGGGCGGGCTTAAGGACATTGCTAAGTCCCCTCAGTACGCAACAGCAGTGGGACTGCTACTTTATGGGTTAAAACAAAGCCCAGTAAAAAAGCAAAGCAGACCTCGTGAAAAAACAAATAAATTTATTAATAAGGTTCGTCAATTTTTTGAAGAAGCACTTTGATCCATTGGAGGGATTATGTTTGAGCTAGAAGAAGATATAAATTTAGGGGCAAATATAAAAGTTGTTGGCGTTGGTGGCGGCGGCAACAATGCCGTGCAAACAATGATCGATGGTGGCTTGCAGGGCATTGAGTTTATTGTGGCCAACACAGATAGGCAGGCTCTTGCAAAAAATAGTGCCGACACAAAAATTCAGTTAGGTTCAGAGCTCACAAAGGGCCTTGGGGCCGGAGCGAACCCTGAGGTTGGCAAGCGAGCAGCTATTGAGTCTTATAATGATATTGTTGAAAAACTAGATGGTGCCGACATGGTCTTTGTAACTGCCGGTATGGGCGGGGGCACAGGTACTGGTGGTGCGCCTATTGTTGCAAAAATAGCTAAAGAGCTTGGAGCCTTAACCATAGGTGTTGTGACCAGGCCCTTTTTATTTGAAGGTAAAAAGCGAAAACGACATGCTGATGCCGGCATTCAGGAGCTTAAAGAAAATGTAGATACCTTAATTGTTATCCCAAACCAAAAGCTTTTATCTATTTCGGGAGAGAGAACTCAACTTTTAGAGGCTTTTAAAAAAGCAGACGAAGTGCTCTTGCAGGCTGTAAAAGGGATTTCTGACCTGATTAATATACATGGCTTAATTAATTTAGATTTTGCAGATATAAGAACAGTTATGGCCTCAAAAGGTATGGCCATAATGGGCGCGGGTATAGCTACTGGCGAAAACAGAGCCGTTGAAGCCGCTACAAATGCTGTTTCAAGCCCTCTGCTTGAAAACATAGCTATTGATGGAGCCACTGGTATTATAATAAATGTAACCGGAGGCCCAGAGTTGACCTTATGGGAGGTAAATGAGGCTTCAACACTCATTACTGAAGCCGCCCATGAGGATGCTGAAATTATTTTCGGAGCTGTTATTGATGAAAACATGTCCGAAGAGGTTCGGGTTACTGTGATTGCCACAGGGTTTGGGAGCGAAAATAACCTGAGCGTGAACGATCAAATACATAAGCTCCAGCAAATGGCACAAGCCCAGTTAAGTATGCAGGCTAACCAAAGCACATTAGCGGCCAATGAATATATAATGCCGCCGAACCCTAATGCAAACATTCAAATTCAACCAACGTATCCTCCGCAGATGCCCCAAGAGATGGCCCCTGTTGCGCCACAAACAATAAATCAAGCGATTTTGCCGCCAATGAGTGAGCCTTTGGTGCCTCTTCAACAAGTAGAGACTTTGACTCAAGCACCTCCAGTAGTAGAGGCGCCAGTGAATACGGCACCCGAACTAGAGGCTACACCAAGGGAGCTTCTTCTTGCCAAAGCCAAGGCTTTTAAAGAAAACCAAACAACAGTTAGCCCGGCTCAACAACAGTTCCCTTTAGGGTCTGAGGGTATGAACCCCCTAGAGCAAGCCAAGCAAATGGCACAACAAGCAGGGGCATCACCCTTTAATAACCAAGATAATTTAGACGTGCCCTCTTATTTAAGAAAGCGTCATGAAGATGATGGTGCGGGCTTATAACTAAAGCCCTGCACTCGCTATATGTAAGGGCCCATAACAGGGTCCTTTTTTTAAAAATATTTTTTAAATTCATGTTGATATAGAAGGCTTAATGGATAAGGCTTATTTTGTTTCTGATGTTCATTTAAACTCTGAAGAGGATCCTCGTTGGCCTCAGTTTCTTAATTTTTTATTATCTTTAGACAATAAAAAAATAACGCATCTTTTTTTAGTGGGTGATATTTTTGATTTGTGGATTGCAGATCATTACTGTTTTAAGGATAAATATCGCCCATTTATTGCTGAAATTAAACGTTTACAAGATAGTGGCGTTGAGGTGCATTACTTTGAGGGCAATCATGATCTCTACCTCAAACATTTTTGGTCTAAAGTCATAGGGGTTCAAGTTCATGAGGAGTTTGGTAGTTTTGAGCTTAATAAAAAGCTTATTAGAGTAGAGCATGGAGATTTAATCGACCCCGATGATAAGGGTTATTTGGCTTTAAGGCATATCTTAAGAACAGGCTTTATGAAATTATTTGCACTCTATATGCCAGCTTTCATAGTTGTTAAGCTTGGCGAATTTGCAAGCAGAAAATCTCGTCACTATACATCCGAAGTCAAAACCATTGATAAGCCCTTAGCTATTAAAAAAATAAGAGCACATGCTGAAAGAGTCTCTCGAGATGTCCCGTATAACTTTATTATCTCCGGACATATGCACGTACGTGATGATTTTACAATTAAAGAGGACCACTGGAAGACCAGGTCTATTAATTTAGGCAGCTGGCTTTCGGGTAAAATAAAAGTTTTTTACATAGATAAAAATAAGCAAAAATTTATTGATATTAAATAGCTATTTAAGGCGCTATTCATGTGTCCCTAAAAAATCGCAAAGCTGCTTCATTATGACCTCTTCTCTTACATGAAGCTGCTTATCTGAAACAATAATTTGCTGGGCAATTTGAATCAAAAAATCAGTAATATTTTTTTTGCCCTTAAATCTTTGTAAATGCTCCTTGGTGGTATCTATAGCGCTTTGGTAGTCGTGAAGGTATATATCTTTTGCATCTAACATGTCCATGTCAAACTCTTGAGTGCTTAAGTGTTTGTAAAGCTCAGAGCCTTCTATTATTTGAGAGATCTTAGCTTGCTCTTCATCACTTATGCTGCCATCAGCAGTGCTGATTAAATAAAATATCAAAGCAATACACTTAGATAGTGCACCTTTGTTCTCTGCATATAAGTCCCAGTTGATTTCCATAAACGCTCCGTTTTTTTAAATACTACAAAGTAAGAGCCTGAGACTCAAGTGATATGTTTCTATCCAGTGACCTAAGCCCTCGAGTCTATTTTTACTATTCAGCTTAAAGGTATCAAAGTAACCTAAGTTAAAGGAAAGGTGTTGAACTTGTGATCAGTTTATAGAGTTACCTGTGTTTTTTTCAATTTTGATAGGGGGTCGTGAAGTGTGCCCTTAAATGTGGTAGTTTTTATTTTCAGTGCATGTGTGTTTCAAAAGAAAGTATGGTCCAAAGGGCCATCGCAGCCTAACTATTCGAGGACTACAGCTATGACCTATTTTAAATTCGTGTTATTAATAAGTACTGTTTACTCAATGAGTTTATTTGCAGAGCCAGAGGCTCAATTAACTGAAATTACGATCACACCTATAAAATCCTGGATAAAAAAGGCCGTGGGATTTAGCGCCCCACGGCCTTTTGTTGAATCAGAACTAAAAAAACCGTGGGATCCTCTGGAAGGGCCCCACGGTTTATGAACTTGCTATCTTATGTCAGCATTACTGTAGTGGGTGCACCTCTCTCCTGGAGACAGGCCACCACCAGCCTTTAAAAAATTGAGAAGCGTTCTTTTCTGTCCATGAATACATATTTTATTTATAGCCGGGTATTAAAAAATTGTCAATGAAAAATATTCGACCTATGTAGTTAGTGTCTGAACGAAAACCCAATAAAAGATATGAATACAAGGGCTTAGTGCCGAATTACGGAAGTGAAGATTTTAAGTTTTCGGCCACGAACTAGCTAATCCCGAATAAAGGCCTTGCACTGCTGAGTAAAATTGAATCAGAACCCAAAAAAAACTTCACA
>JAUVAX010000034.1 GCA_030591685.1 Pseudobdellovibrionaceae bacterium
ACATTCCTCTCTCCTTTATAATCTGTTTTTATTTCCTCAGTGGTTCTCTCTTTATGATTAAGATACAGGGCCAGTTCGGCTTCCTGAGGTGTAAAATATCTTTTCAGAATCTGGATTTCGATCCCCGTTTTGGTTTTGGGAAAACCAACAGGCATGGTATCCAGGTGTTTTCTTAATTGCTGGTAAAGATCCTTTTTCATGGTATAACAGGTTAGTCTTATATGAAGTTACAAAGTTTTTATTCTAACAAAAGAATATAATTGTGTTTTGTAGGCATTGACAGTTGGTTTCTTGTTGCTGGGTGCTGGGTGCTGGGTGCTGGGTGATGGGTGATGGGTGATGGGTGATGGGTGATGGGTGATGGGTGATGGGTGATGGGTGATGGGTGATGGGTGCCCGGTAATGGGTCTTGAACCTATGCTAAGCATAAAAAAGGTAAGCTCTAAAAAGTGCGGCCTCGTTATAACAATAGTCCTGTCATTAAACCGTCTGGACAGACAAAAAACAATCGCTCAAAAAACGCCTAGTGCATTTTTTGCCCACTACACCGTTGGCACTATTACTGCTTAATAGATATAATAACAGATTGCCAAATTATGAAGATTTGGACAGAGTAAACAGGATGTTTAACTAAGATGCTAATATTACTGCAAAATACTAAAATCTCGCTAGTAAAGGCGATGACGGCCCTGAGGGTAATAAATTGTCATAAAAGTATCTTGGTCTTAGGTTTAGTATTACTCGACTCATCGCTAGGTTTGAGCCAGACCATAGTCGGTGAAGTCACCACTGTGGGTGATGCGGCTCATTTAGAATTTAAGGGCCTAAAAAATTGGCCCTATAGTGTTGTAAGAAAAGGTAAAAACATACAGTTAACGGTTCCGGCTTTTGATCAAAAGACCTTACTAGATATTAAAACATGGGCACATCCATTTTTCTCAAAGGTAACGATTGATACAAATGGCCCAGATAACTCATATGTCATTAATTTTTCAGTTAAAAATGAAAGCATTGAAAGCTTTGATTATCTAACAGATCAACCCTCACGACTTATACTTGATTTCTATATTGATTCAGAAAAGCAAAAAAAAATAGTGCAAAAGCGTAAAGCTAAGAGTTTAAATAAAAAAACGGTAAGACAAGTCAAAATAAAAAAGGACAGATCAAAGTATACAAAACTAAACTCTCAATCACGAGCGCCTGCAGGGAGCGAACTTTTAACTGTGGACAAGGGTGATGGTGGCACGGTAGGTAAAACCACAAAGGCGACAATACATTTTCAGTCAGGTCTATATGACTCAGGCGACCCTAATTATAACAGGTTCAGAATTAAAAAATATCAAATCAAAGAAGAGTCAATTATAGCGAGTCAACAGAACATTTATATACGATTTCCTATGTTGAAAATGACTTCTAGTCAATTAGGTCAAATATTAGAGTCACCTCCTGAGTACATAATAAAACCCAAGGAAACTTCTGAAAACAAGCAAGCTCGTTTTTTACTAACACTCTTTGAAAAAAACAGAAACGCGGTTTTTCTTAAAACATATAAGTTTTTTAAAAATAAATATCCAAACTCAAAATATATGCAAATTATTAAGCACATGGCTGCGGACACAAATTACAGGATGTGGAAAAAAAATAAAAAAGAATATTTTTATAAAAAATCTATGAATTTATATGCGGGTCTATTAAAAAAATACCCAAACTCTCCTTTAGCTGAGCGAACAAAATTAATTATGGCCTACACAGAGCTTGAGCGAGGGAGAAGCTTAAGTTCAATTCAAAATTTTAATCAATTTGTCGAAGCCTTCCCGAACTCTGATGAGCTTGATAGAGCGAGGTTTGCAATTGCAGAGAGCTTTTTATTGATTAATAAGTTTAATTCAGCTTTAGAAATATATGAAGACTTAACAAAAAACCATAAGGACCCACTCTCTTCCGTAGAGGCGGATTACCGTAAGGGCGATATATTTTTTCAAAAGGGTGAATACAAAAAGGCAATAGATCATTACAGAAACGCCATCAGTAAACATAAGAGCTTTGAAAGTCTATACCCTAATGCAAATTATAATATGGGTGAGTCCCACTTTTGGACGGGCGAGTACTACAAGGGTCTTCAAAAATATATCAGATTTATTCAGTTATTTCCAAATCATGAGCACAATCCATTTGCATTAACAAGAATTGGAGAGATTTTAGAGATTCTAGGTGCAGACCCTACAATGTATATGGGTGCTTATATGGAGTCCTTCTTTCGGTATCAAAATGCAGACGGAGCCCATGTGGCTCGAATTCGAATGCTGAGTAAGCAAATGAAGGGTATGAGAGACAAGGAGCTGCGTAGAACCCTGAGAGAAATGAACAAGCTCGGTGAATCCGAGGTCCTACAGAAAAACGAAGAGTTTGTGACCTTAATGATTACTGATGGATTTAGGTATAAAAAAGATTATGATATGGCCTTAAAGTACCTTGTTAAATATTATCAGAAAAACCCAACATCAGCTAATCTGTCGCTTTTTAGAAAGCGCATTGTGGATAATATTACGGATAGCATTAATGACAAAATTAATGATGACGACTTTATAGCTGCTCTGCGCCTGTATGACACTTATAGACAGACATGGTTGCAGAATATTACCAGATATGACATCCCGTATTTTCTGGGCCGCGCTTATGAATTAGCCAATGTGTTCGATGAGGCACAAAAAATTTACGAAAGCACATACAAAAAAATAAATAAAATAAGCGGGACCCGAGAAGAGGTTGAGAGAAAAGTACGCGAATACCTCCCCTCAGTCCAAACATTAAACTTACGACTAGCGGCTGTTATGACTTATCAGCGAAAATATGCCAAGGCATTTAAGTATTTAGGTAAAATCAATAATCCTAAAAAATTAAGTCATAAGGAGCAGGTCGAGAGGGTAAAAATTGCGGCTATAGTTTACGAAGAAAGAGGTCTGATTAAAAAATCAATTGAGCATTTAAAAACACTAATTGCAGACTGGGAGGGTAAGGAGCAGCTGCTCTCAGGTGTGCATTTAAAATTAGCCTCTCTATACATGAAGAAAAAACAATTTACAAACGCAGAGGTATCAAGTCAGCAGGTTATAGATCTACACGAAACTTCTAACGGTAAGCTCGGACTTAGTGATGATGAGCTGTCATCAGCCTTAAAAATTAAAGGTGATGCTATATTAGCGCAGGGTAGAAAAATGGAGTCGGTGAGCATTTACCTGTCCCTGCTTGATAAGTTCGAGGAAAATCAGGAGTTAGATTATATCAGGTACAAGGCCGGACATATTATTTTTAATCAAGGTGACCTAAAAGGTGCTGAAAAAGTGTGGATGGGGCTAGAAGGTAAAAAAAATAAGTTTTACTTACAGCTTGCAAAAGAAAAAATTGAAAGTGCTAAGTGGAGAGATTCATATAGTAAGTATATAGATCGCATACCGGCAAAGAGCAGATAACAGGGGTATTAATATGAGTATAAACAATTTTAGCGTCATACAATGTGTTGATCTCAAGATGAAGGAGCTGTTACGTTTAGCTGAAAACGTGGCCAGTAGCAGGGCCACTGTTTTAATTCAAGGAGAGAGTGGTACGGGCAAGGAGCTTATAGCCAGGTACATACATGCAAAAAGTAATCGATCGAGCAAACTCTTTTATGCCATAAACTGTGCTGCGGTACCAGAGGGGCTTTTAGAGTCAGAATTATTCGGCTATGAAAAGGGGGCCTTTACGGGGGCATCAGCTCGAAAAATAGGTAAATTTGAGCTGGCGAGTGAGAGTACATTTTTACTCGATGAAATTTCAGAAATGCCAATACTTTTACAAGCTAAGCTGCTTCGAGTGATCCAAGAGGGTGAGGTAGAGCGCATTGGCGCCAATCGGCCAGTAAAAGTTAATGTTCGCATCATTGCTACGACAAATAAAAACTTAAGGCAATTAGTTGAATGTGGCCAGTTTAGAGAAGACTTGTTTTACCGCTTAAATGTGATACCCATTGATGTGCCTGCACTTAGGGAGCGACCAGCTGATATTAGTATGCTTTCACAGTTTTTTTTAGACCTTTCGTGTGAGGAAAATAATTTAATTAAAAAAGAGTTTACGGAAAGCGCAAGAAAGAAAATACTCTCATGGGACTGGCCTGGAAACGTCAGAGAGCTTAGAAACATTATCGAGCGCTCAGTGCTTTTAAGCCCCTCTGCACTTATAGATGAAAATAATATAATGTTACCAAAACATACGAGAAGTAAGTCCTCTGGTATGCACCTGTTAAATCCAGGGATGACTGTTGCTGAGGCGGAGAGAGCTTTAATTATTAAAACTCTTGAGTTTACAAAGCAAAACAGAACTAAAGCCGCCGGATTATTGGGCATTAGCATACGGACACTGAGAAACAAGATTACTGAATACCGAAAGCAGGAGGTGATTTTATGAGCAATGATATTTTTGATAAAACAACACTTGGTTTGGCCTCTGCAATCAATTTCAGAGTCCTAAGGAATAATGTTATTTCTAGCAACATTGCTAACTCTGAAACGCCAGGGTACAAGGCAAAAAAACTGGACTTCGAAGCGGCACTAGGCCGTGCTTTAGATACAGACGGATTAAGAGGGCTCAGTGCTTTAAACCAAAGGCATATGGCTATGGGCCCAGGTTCGATTTCTAAAATCAGGGCTGACGTATATGACAATCCAGATGCTAACGTTACAAATGATGGCAATACAGTTGATATGGAAAGAGAAATGGCTGCCTTGGCTGAGAACACAATTCTTTATAAGGCCGCACTTGAGTTGATTAATAAGAAAATGGGAGCATTGAGATATGCTGTGACCGAGGGGCGTAGATAATGGATTTTTCAACAGCACTCAGAGTTTCTAGTAGTGGACTGACCGCTCAAAGAATGCGAATGAATACGATTTCAAGCAACATAGCCAATATTAATACAACAAGAACGCCAGAGGGCGGCCCTTACAGAAAAAAAGAAGTTATTTTTGAGGCCATGCCTGAGGTTAAAAATTTTGGTCAAGTGTTGTCAACGACTCCTCAAAAGCAAATCAGCCGAGTTCAGGTGACAGATGTGCATGTTGATCGCAGAGCACCCCTACTAAAGTATGAGCCGGATCACCCCGATGCCAATGAGCAAGGTTATGTGGCCTACCCCAATATTAATTTAATGGAAGAGATGACAAACATGATACAGGCCACGCGATCCTATGAGGCAAATGTTTCTGCGGCGCAGGCCACAAAAGATATGGCCTTAAGTGCCCTACAGATAGGTAGATAGTAGATATTAGTAGTAAGTTAGGATAAAATAAACAAAAAGAGGTTAGCCATGGATGGTTTATCAATATCAACAGCACAAGGTTTATTGCGAACTGGTAAAACAGTAAGTGAACTTAGGTCAGATGAGTTCAAAGCAAAATCAAGTATAAATGAGGGCGGAGCTACCTTTTCAGAAACGCTCTCAACAGCTGTTAACAAAGTTAATGAGCTTCAAAAATCATCTGATAAATTAGTGCAAAAATTAGCAACCGGTGAGACTAAAAATATTCCAGAGGTAATGATTGCTGTAGAAAAGGCAGACATTGCCCTAAAACTAATGACACAAGTAAGAAACAAAATAATTGATGCTTATCAAGAAATCATGAAAATGCAGGTTTAGTAAAGGGGAACAAGTTTGGATAAAGTATTTGGAAATATGCTCTCACAATTTAAGGAGTATTTTAAAACGTTAACGCCCATAAAGCGTGCGTCCATACTAGCGTCAGTTGCGATTGCTTTTGTAGCCATTGCCGTGGCCGGATTAATGGTTTCTAAAACAAACTATGCTGTTTTACTTCGTGATGTGCCTTCAGAGCAACTGCCTCTAGTGGTTCAAAAATTAAAGCAAAATAATGTTCCCTTTAAGTTAGATGGTGACGGAGCGGAAATACTAGTACCCTCAAATCTATTGCACTCAGCGCAGATGGTTATTATGTCTCAGCTGGGGTCAAACTCAATAGGAACCATTGGGCTTGAGATTTTTGATAAACAAGATTTTGGCGTAACATCTTATGCCCAAAGGGTAAATTATCAAAGAGCCCTTCAAGGGGAGTTGATTAGAGCCATTAATAGTTTAAGTGCCGTAAAGAGAACAAAAGTTATATTAGCACTCCCCTCAAAAAAGACTTTTTTAGAAGAGGGGGGCCAGAGCTCTGCTTCAGTAGTTATTGAAATGCATCCTGGTAAAATAATGTCTGCCGAGCAAGTAAGGGGCATTAGACATCTTGTAAGTAGTGCTGTTGAAGGGTTAGAGGCCGAGAAGGTAACCATTGTGAATTCACGGGGTAAGGTACTTTCTAGAAAGCGAGAAGTTGGGGCCTCGGCTTCAAGTGAATTATTTGATGTTCAAAGAAAGGTAGAGGCCAACCTTGAGGAGCGCATTGAGTCGATTCTTACAAAGGCCGTTGGTGCCGGTAAGGTCATTGCTAAAATCAACGTTAAGTTAAATCAGAAGCAAATACGAAGTGTTGTTGAGACTGTAGATCCAGATCAAACAGCGATATTAAGTCAAGTCACTGAGACGGAGAACTTAAATGGAAACCGAAGAAATCCTGCCGGGATACCGGGGGCGAGGGCCAATTTACCTGGTGCTAATAACCAGGGGCAAGTGGGATTTAGTCAAAATGTAGATAAAGAGCTTAAGACTACAAACTACCAGGTGCCAAAAACTGTTAAAAATATTATTGAAACAGCAGGGTCAGTTGAAAGGGTAACTGTAGCAGTACTTGTTGACGGCAAAATGATACGTCAAACTGCCGAAAACGGTAAAGAGATGACTGAATATCAACCACGATCAGCTGAAGAGCTAAAAAAATATGAAGATATAGTAAAAAATGTGATTGGTTTCAATGCCCAACGGGGTGACACTATAAAAATTGAAAACTTGCAATTTCAAAAAGAGGATTTCACCGATGCTGAGAGGTTGCTTTCAAATTTAGATCGCAAAAAATTTATTCAAGCTCTATTTAAATGGACCCTCCTAGGGTTTTCGTTAACCCTGTTCTTTTTTATCGTAGTTCGACCATTTATGAGATGGATCACAGATTCGTTTCAAGACAGTGTAGAGGACATGCTACCAAGGACAATTGAAGAGCTAGAAGAGCTGCAGTCCATTGATAACACTCTGCCCGGAATGTCCACCGCCCTCCCTGTGCTAGAGGAGTCACTGGACCCTGATAAGGCCGAAAGTGAATTACTAAAAGAGCGAATTATGAACCTTGTCACTTCAGATGAAGAAAAGGCCAACAGTGCTTTTAGCTTGTGGCTTGTAAGGAAGGACCCATGACGAAAATACTAAAATTAGAAAACGTTATTTTTGAAGAGTTAGGTGGGTTTGAAAAGGCCGCTGTTTTACTTAACTACCTTGGCCCAGAGGCAGCGACAATATTATTTAAAAAAGCAGATGATGCGGACATTAGAAAATTACTAAGCACTATGGGTAAGTATAGGATTGTTCCTGTAAATGTGGCTAAAAAAGTGCTTGAAGAATTTTATGAAATGGTTTCAGAATCAGCTGAATATATATTTTCAGAAGGTACAACAAGTAAAGAAACAGTTATGGATGCTGTGGGAGAGGAGCGAGCAAGAGGTATTTTAGGCCACTTGAATATGAACTCACCCACCGCAAAAAACTTAGAGAGCTTAGAGTTAGTGGATGCAAAATCACTCTCCAATTTTCTTATAAATGAGCATCCTCAAACAATTGCTGTAATTTTAGCTCACCTTGAGCCTGAAAAAAAGGGAGAGGTTCTTAAAAGGCTTCCCGAAACTTTGCAAGCAGAGGTCGTTTTGAGGCTTTCAAACTTAGAGCACGTGTCACCTGAACTTATAGGTGACTTAGATAGAGTATTAAAACAGGAGCTTTCAAGTGTTGGTACTATGGAGCATGCCACCCTCGGAGGCGTGCAGCCTGTGGCAGAAATGTTAAATGTAATGGAGAAAAACACTGAAACAGCCATTATGTCGCGCATTGAGGAGAGAGACCCAATACTCGCCGAAGAAATCAGAAAACTCATGTTTGTATTTGAGGATATTATTAAAATTGATGATAAGGGAATTCAAACACTTCTTAAGGAAATTGCAAATGACAGGTTACTGCTTTCACTTAAAACAGCAAATGATGAAATTAAGCTTAAAGTATTTAAGAATATTTCACAGCGGGCTGCGAATTTATTAAAAGATGATTTAGAAAACATGGGTCCAGCTAGGTTGTCAGACGTAGAGTCTGCACAGAGTGAAATTGTAAACATAGCTCGAAGGCTAGAGGCAGAGGGCAAGATACTTATTGCTCGCGGTGGTTCTGAGGACGCGTTAGTATAAATACGAAGGGTTAAGTATGTCAGTTTTTGGAAAAGTAATTTCTGTAGACGTAGGTAGTGATGATTTAACGGTAATTGATTATGTCCCAAAGGCTTTTCCGATTAAATTAACGCCTCAGGCCTCGGACTTTACATCATCACAAAGTAAAAAAAAATCTGACTTCTTGCTCAATGATCTTGTTGCGGGGATGACAGGAATTGCAGAGCAAAGAAGAATAGAGCAGGACACAAAAATTGAGCAAGACATTCTTCAAAAGCTAAAGGGTATTGAAGAGAAAGCTTATGCGGAGGCCTATGACTTAGGGCTTGTTGAGGGGTCAGAAAAGGGTTTTCAGGAGAAACAAACAGAAATCGAGAAACGACTTAAAGACCTTGATAGTGTTTTACATCGGTTTGAATCAATGACTACCGAAATTTTTAAGGAAAAAGAAAATCAACTCCTAAAATTAATCACATCTATTGCAACAAAAATGGCAATTTTTGAAATAAAATCCAATCCAGAGTCAATTAAAGATCTCATACACTCGATGGTAGAGAAAATGCAGTCTGAAGAGCGAGTTTTAATACGAATGAGCCCCTCTGATGTTGAGTTTTTAAGACAATTAAAAAATGATGTAAGCCCTGACTTTGAGTCGCTAGTAAATGTAAAAATTGAAGATGATGAATCTGTGAGTCCTGGGGGATGTATGTTTGAGTCTACGTATGGGGCCATTGATGCCACTGTTGAGCGGAGGGTTGAAAATGTATGGAAGGCCATAGAAGAGAGATTACCAAGGGTTCAAGAAGGCCGAGTCGAGGTAACTCCTTCAAAATTTGAAACTAAAGAAGCTATCCTGCCAACAGCCAAAGATGATAATGGTGATGACAGTGAGCCTGAAAGTGAGAGTACATCTGACGAAGGTGAGGACTCTTGACCATGATAAGCCCAGAATTAAATATCGATAGATACTTTAAAAAGTTAGACGAAATAAAAGCCACCCAGGATGTAGGTAAAGTAACAGAGGTTAAGGGTTTTTTAATTAAGGGCATTATACCTGGGGTAAATGTGGGTAGTATTTGTGAAATCCACTCAAACCTTGGTAAGAGTTATTTTTTATCTGAAGTCATTGGGTTTGAAGGTCGCACAGCACTTTTGTTACCCCTAGAACACATGAGTGGGGTAGCACTAGGCTCTAAAATTATTTTACAACGTTTAAAATCACGAGTGGGTGTTGGTGAAGAGCTCTTAGGGCGAGTAATTGACGGTATGGGAAACCCTATTGATGATTTGGGCCGCTTACTAACATCAGATGACGTAAGCCTCTCAAAGGAGTCGATAAACCCTTTGAGTAGAGATTTAATAAATGAGCCTCTAAGTTTAGGGGTAAAGGCCATTGATGGATTAATTACTTTAGGCAAAGGGCAAAGAGTAGGGATTATGGCCGGATCAGGAGTAGGTAAATCTGTACTCATGGGCATGATGGCAAGAAATTCACAGGCAGATATTAACGTCATTGCACTCATTGGCGAGAGAGGCCGAGAGGTTAAAGATTTTATAGAGTATACGCTGGGTGAGGAGGGACTTAAACGTTCTGTGATTATTGTGGCAACCTCTGATCAAAGCCCCCTTGTGAGGTTACGTGGAGCTATGTACGCCACTGCTGTTTCAGAATACTTTGCCATGAAGGGTAAAGACGTTTTACTTATGATGGACTCAATCACTCGATTTGCAATGGCACAGCGAGAAATTGGGCTTAACGTGGGTGAGCCACCCATGTCAAAGGGCTATACACCAAGTGTGTTTTCATTGCTGCCAAAGTTACTAGAGAGGGCCGGGAACTTTAAAAATGCCGGAAGTATTACGGGGCTCTATACTGTGCTTGTTGAAGGGGATGATATGGATGATCCTATCGCAGACAGTGTAAGGTCCATAGTTGATGGACATATTGTCCTAGACAGAAAGCTAGCGCACAAGGGCCACTATCCGGCAATTGATGTGCTACAAAGTACATCGCGAGTGATGCTAAATGTTACAACAAAACAGCATAGAGATTTAGCTCAGTACATAAGGCAAAATATTGCTGTATATAAAGATGCTGAGGACTTAATTAATATAGGGGCCTATAAAGAGGGTAATAATGAGAGCATTGATAAAGCGGTCAGTTTAAATAAAATGATTAATAATTTTTTAAAGCAGCCTATAGATCAACCTGTAGATTTTGAGGATGCTGTTGAGCTAATGAATTATATGTACGAGGGCGCATAAAATGGCCTTTAATTTTAAACTTCAAGCAGTTTTAAAGCATAACAAGCATCTAGAGGATCTTGCGCGAATTAGGTTTTCTGAATTTGAAGGTAAATTTAATGCAATAAAACTTGAGATAAAAGATCTCTATAAGAAAATTGATAGCACGCGAGTGGATATATCAGAAGTTGAAGAGGCGGGGGGTTATATTTCTGCCAACGTAGAGCTTATGCAAACGGGTATTATTGGAATAAAAATTAAAATCGAAAGTAAAAAAAATGAACTGCAGAAAGTAAGTGTGCTCCTAGAGGAAGAACGTAAAAAGCTAGTGTTAGCAGTGCAGGAACATAAAAAAATTGAAGTCTTAAAAGATAAGAGTTTTGAAAGATACAAACATGATTGTCGAAAAAATGAATTAAAAAAGATTAATGACCTGATGGTCATGAGATTTAAAAGGGAAAGCTAAAATGAAAAATAGTTATCAACAATATTTTAAAAAGGCAAAAGAAGTAAGAACGGGCGAGAGCCCTAAAAAAAGCCCAAGGGCTCCTAAAAAGAAGCTTCAAATAAAATTAAATAAAAAGACTCGTGTATCAAAAACATCAACAGAGGATTTATTTCGTGAGGCCTTCATGCTAAACAAGAAAAAACATAAAAAAAAGAAAGGTCTCTCAACCCCATGGAAAACACTCGGTGTACTGGGGCTTTTAACATTGTTTACTGGATGGGGCTTTGTTGATCCCGGAGGGATAGAGAGCCTCTTGTCTAAAGTCGAGATTGGGATAATGCCAAAAGGTTTAACGGCGGGCAAACAAGGTAGTGCTACGGCAAATTCTGCCAGCGCAAAGGTCAAGAAGGGGGAAAAGAATTCCTATAACAAGGATCAGTCAGAGAACAATAGCAAAATCAATAAGAAAAACACGACCAATGAAGACCTTAGTTATTTTAGCAAGTTAGGTGATCGTAAGAAAGAATTAGACGGTCGAGAGCAGGAGCTTGAAAAGTTGGAGGAGGAATTGCATAAGCAAAGAGTTGAGATTGAGAAGAGAATCATTGAGCTTAAAAAAGTTCGTGATCAAATCTCAGGCACATTAAACAAAAAAGTCCAGGTGGACCAAGAAAAGGTAATGAAACTAGTGGGATTTTATTCAAGCATGAAACCTAAAAAAGCGGCCAAACTCATTGGCAGCATTGATGAAAATCTAGCGGTTGAAATTTTAGGGCAAATGAAAAAGAAAAATGCAGCAGAAGTTATGAACCTATTAGAGCCCAAAAAGGCACAAATCCTATCAGAAAAGTTTGCAGGATATAAGAGAAGGTAATTAAAAAAATGAATGTACTAGGTACAAATAGTATAAAACCAGCACAGCTTAAGCAGAGTGAAAACTCTGCGGCAAAAAGCTTTGCTCCTAATGCTAAAAATAAGTCTCCATTTTCGTCTAAACTAGATAGGGCCCAAGACAATAAGAGTAATAGATATCAAAGTACATCAAAGAGGTCGAGTTCAAATAATTCTGAACCTCAGCGATCAGATCATAAATTAAAGAGCCACCAAGAGGCCGAGAGAAATAAAAAAACATATGATGAAAAGGTGAGCCGTGAAGCTCGACATGAAGAAGATAAAAAATTAGAAAAAAAATCTCAAAACAAAAAAACTTCCACATATCCTAGTTCGGGAGAATATAAAAAATCTTTAGACAAATTATCAGATAAAGATGCTATCTCGACTTTAAGTGAGCGCATAGATAGCATGGGTCATCAGTCCTCACAGGCCGTTGACCCTCTTTCTCGTAGGGTGGCCATTCAGAGTTTTATGAGTAAGATGAAAAATCAATTTGGTATTAGCCCCATTGATATGGTTGTTGGGTTTAGTAAGCTTAGTGAGGCTGAATTAACTAAGGCACCTGAAGAGACGGTCAATGCCGTACTCTCACAACTGACGCTTTCAGCAAAAGATCAGCAACAAGCCAGGGGCATGTTTCATAATATGCTTAAACAATCATCCTCTGAGTCCATGGCCGATTACTTGAAAAGCTCTGATCGTCAGCTTTCATTAGAGGTATTGAGTAAGCAAGAGGTGGCGAAGAAAGATTTAGACAATTCTATTACAGACCTTCAAAAAAGTTTTTTTACTACAAAGTTGGCTGTTAAGGCGCCATCAGAACTTTCTGCTTCATCGGCTTTGAGGCCAGAAAACGGGGCCTTAACTAGTAACTTAGGTTTTGAAGTTGAACCAGGGTTAAATGTTAAGAGTATTGAGGCCTCAAGCACGGCATTAAATAATTTAAATCAGCCGGGCTCAAAGCAAACGTTAGATAACTTACTGGGCCAACTTAATTTAACTATGAATAATTTAAATAACAGTGTGAGTGGGAGTAGCATGTCGTCTACCGCCTCCCCGATGAACACGACAGCAATGACGGCTTATGGTATTTCTCAACCCATAGGGGCCGCAAGTATGTCTGAATTCTCAAGTGAGACTGACTCTGAGGGTGGTCTTGGAAGACGATCTATGGAGGGGTTAATTAGCGAATCACAGGAGCTTCAGGGCAACTCCAATAAAAGCGTTCAAGTACCTAAATTTACAATGGCTTCGTCAGTGTCTGATTTAAGTAAATCAGATGAGGCAAAAAACGTGAATGAATTGATTAAGAGTACCCAGGCAGCAATAAAAAATGGCGGCGGAGAGGTAAAAGTAGTTATGAACCCGGAGGGGCTTGGAGAGGTGCAACTTAAAGTCTCCGTAGAGGGTGGTAAGGTCAATGTAGAGATGCTTACTGAGAACAGCCAGGTTAAAAAAATGGTCGAAAAGGGCATGGGTGAATTAAAAGCAACGTTGGCTTCACATAATTTAGAAGTGAGTGAGATAAAAGTGGATATTTCTCAAGATTTGGCAAATCAGTTGGACAAGCAAAAGGATGATAATGAAGGGCAATTTGCTCGACAATTTTTACAAGACTTTAGAAACCAAAATCAAAAATTTAGAAATGGCTTTTTTGATTCGTCAGCCTCTCGGCCAGAGTCACAACTTATGGAGCAAGACAGCCCCGATGCAGTAGAGCGATTAATTAGTGAACAAAAAAGAGCCGCTAATAATAAACGATTAGATTTAGTAGCGTAGGATAAATTATGATATCAATAAAATCAGGAACTCAAACATATTCAGAAAACGCGCATAGCGCAAACCTGGGCTCTGACAATAAAAACACATTAAGTTCTCTAGAACAGAAGGAAAACTTTAATGGCGCGAGCGTTGGTGAGGTTTTAAATAAAATTGCGGACCCAAATTGGGTGGACCCTGCTAAAAAAGCTCGTGTGGCAGGCGGCAATAATCTAGATAAAAATGCCTTTATGAAATTATTAATGACTCAAATAAAAAACCAGGACCCTTCTAACCCTATGGAAAGTCATCAGATGGCGGCTCAGTTGGCACAGTTTTCTAGTTTAGAGCAAATGACCAATATGAACACTAATATTGAGGCCATGAGAAAGGCCCAGGCCCCTAATACTAACTTTGATGCATTAAAAATGATAGGTATGGCCGTTAAGGGTGATTCGTCAAAAATTTCTCGTGCAGATATAGCAGATAAACATGATATCGGTTTTGAGTTGGCAAATTCGGCACAACAAGTAACACTTAAAATAAAAGATACTTCAGGCATTGTAGTTAGAGAACTAAGGGCCAGTACTTTGTTAAAGGGCAAAAATGAAGTTTCATGGGACGGAAAGCTAGACAACGGCTCAAGTGCAAGGGTTGGTGAGTATAAAGTAGAAATTACCGCTCAAAATGCCTTTGGTAAAAAAGTACACGCCGCGACAAGTTTTGAAGGTATAATTTCAGGTGTAAATTTCACGGGTAGTGGCCCTGTCCTTATGGTGGGAAATAAATCTATTAAAATGACGGACATAAAAAATATCGTTGATCCATCAAAAGTAAATGCAAAAAATAATAATGTAACTAAAGTTAAAGCAGAGGCCGTCAAAAGTAAAGATGGCAACAAAATGGTACATACAGATTTAGACGGTGTGGCTATGAGTCGTGAAATGATATCAAAGCTTAAAAAATCAGGCGTAGGGTCGAAGGCATTATAACTATGAAGAATTTAGCAAATTTAAATAGTTTAAATAATATTCAGCCTGTAGGGGCGGATAGAAGCTTGCGCCGAATAGACAACGACAAGTCAGGCGCTAGCTTTAAAGAGGCTTTAACCTCTGTTGATAAAAATCAACCCAGACAGGTTTTAAAAGCTGAGGTAGAAAAAAAGGCAAACGGACTACAGTTTTCTAACCATGCTGTGGATCGAATGCGTTTTAGGGGCATACAGTATTCGGCGGAACAATTGAATAAAATTGAAGGAGCTATTTCTAAGGCGCGCTCTAAAGGAGCCAATGAAACACTTATAATAACGGATAGCTCAGCAATGATTGTAAACGTTAAAAATAATAAAGTTGTGACTGTGATGGATAAAAATAACCTAAAGGAGAATGTATTTACTAATATTGACAGCACAATAATAATTTAAAACTGGTGTGTAATATAAGACGCACATCAAAAAAGGTAAGTTAAACTAATAAGGGCTGGCCCTCAATTGAGGAGGCCCTCCATGGCCATAGCATGCAGTTGTGGTATAACAGGAGGTTATCATGGGAGTACTATCGTCACTCTATACGGGTGTATCAGGTTTAAGTGCACAAGGTGAGGCATTAGGGGTTATCGGAGATAACATTGCAAATGCTAACACTATCGGGTTTAAAGCCAGTCGTGCGGAGTTTCAAGATATAATATCAAAAAGCTTAAAAGGGATTTTAGGTGGAAACCAAATTGGTCGAGGGACTAAAATTGGTGCTGTAAACCCAATCCTATCTCAAGGTAACGTGGATGCTACCGAGAAGTCGACCGATTTAGCCATTTCAGGTGATGGTTACTTTGTGCTTAGAGGCTCCGATGGACAATCCTTTACAAGAAACGGATCTTTTCATTTTGATAAAGAGGGGTTCCTTGTTACTAATGATAATCAGCGTGTTCAGGGGTTTCAGGCCGATGCTGATGGTACCATTATTAATAGGGTTGCTGACATTAAGTTTCCAAGAGCTTTAATACCAGCCAAAGCGACTAGTACAATAAAAATGGATCTAAACTTAGACTCTAGAGTTCAAGAGATCAAAGAGTTTAAAGTGGATGATGCCTACTCCACAAGTGATTTTACTACAGGGATTGAAATGTACGATTCTCAAGGTAATAAGCACATGATTACAATGTTTTTTAACAAAACAGCAGATAGAGCGTGGACTTACCGTGGACTTGTTGATGGTAAAGAAGTGGTCGGAGGAGAGCCCGGTAAATTATCAGAAGTCGTGCAGGGTAAAATTACCTTCAACACTGATGGTATGCTTGATACCGAAGAGCAAACAGTCAGTGGCTTTAATTTTACAGGTGGGGCAAAACTAAATCAGGATGTGAAAATTGATTTTGGTAACTCTATTACTACTGATAAAGGTGACGGCCTTGATGGTACTAAACAATATGGCCGAGACTCTGACCTTATTACTTGGAACCAAGATGGTGCTGCTGCGGGGACGATTACAAACCTTTCATTTAACGATGAGGGTGTTTTATCGGCTCTTTACACAAATGGTGAGACTAAGGATTTAGCGCAAGTTTCGTTAGCTAAATTTGAAAACCCGGAAGCTTTATTTAAAGTGGGTTCAAATCGATTAAAAGAGGCGAACATGTCAGGGTCTCCATCCATCGGTCGATCAAATAAAGCGGGTCGAGGTAAAATATTTGCAAAGTCACTAGAGAGGTCAACTGTTGATCTAGCTTTAGAGTTTGTAAATTTGATCCAAAACCAAAGGGGCTTTCAGGCAAACGCAAAAACCATTACCACCTCTGATGAGCTTTTAGGTGAAGTGATTAACTTGAAAAGATAATCACTAGTATTTAATTAAAAATAGAGGGGAGGGCCATTTATGCCTTCCCTTTTTTTTGATTATTGGATGGAATAAAATTTTCGTTAAAAACATGAATGCTTTAAGATTAATTACATAGAAAGCATTTGAATGAGTTTTATTTGATCGGGGTAAGGCTGCTTTTTTTTGTCTACAGAGCCCGAGAGGGAGCAAGTGATCAACCTGTCGTTTTTAAGGCCAATAAATAGGTCTGACTGCCCCTGTATTAAGGCATTGACGGCAGCAGCGCCCATTTGGCTGGCTGTGTTGCGATCTTTGGCTGACGGCGCCCCGCCTCTTTGAATGTGACCTAAGATACATACTTTGGATTCAAATCCAGATTTTTTTCGAATACTTTCGGCTAAGTCGTAGGCTCGTCCGGGCTTTTGGCCTTCTGCTGCAATGAGAATACTGCTCCCTTTGCCCCTCTGGAGACCCTTTTTAATATGTTCAATAGCGTGATCTACTGAGACTTGGATTTCGGGTATAAAAACTTCTTCAGCGCCAACGGCAAGGCCCACTTCGAGGGCTAAAAATCCTGAGTTACGACCCATGACCTCAACAATAAAAAGTCGATCATGGCTGGCAGCGGTATCACGAATTCTATCAACGGCTTCAACGGCTGTGTTAACGGCGGTGTCAAAGCCGATGGTATAATCAGTCCCAAAAATATCATTATCTATGGTGCCAGGCACTCCAACTACGGGTATTTTTTGCTCTTTATATAATGCACTGGCTCCGGCAAAAGAACCATCGCCCCCTATGCAAACAAGCCCCTCGACCCCTTGTCGCTTTAAATTTTCAGCAGCAGTGAGGCGAGCCTCAGGTTTTAAAAACTCAGAGCAGCGACCTGTTTTTAAAAAAGTCCCCCCGCGCTGAATAATATTAGCCACAGAGCCAAGGTGGCAAGGCTCAAAGCTTTCACTTAATAACCCTTGATACCCATTGTGTATGCCAACAACTTGTATGTTTTGAAAAAGAGCAGTACGTACAACTCCCCTTATGGCCGCGTTCATACCAGGGGCATCCCCACCACTTGTAAAAACACCGATTTTTTTAAGAGTACTCATTCATTAAATTTAACACGGATAGATGAGCCTATGCCAGTTGAAAGTGAATAAGATTTGGATTAATTTTTTAATAAAGTGGGGTGAAAAATAAAAAAGCCAGCATGAGAGCTGACTTTTTTATTTATAATGTAAATTAATTATTTTACTAAGGCTTTAAAATCTGATCCTGGACGGAACTTAGGGTACCATGCTGCAGGGATTTTTATAGCTTTACCTGTTTGTGGGTTTCTGCCAACGCGGGCTTTACGCTTGTTTTTTGCGAAAGTACCAAAACCAACGAGTTTAACGTCGTCACCTTTTTTAACAGTTTTTTTAATGATTGTTAAAGTGGCATCTAACATTCTTTCAGTTTGTGCTTTAGTTTGCTCTGTGTCTTTGGCAATTCTTTCGATTAACTCTGCTTTGTTCATGGATGTCTCCTGATAATTGGGTTTGTGTTTCTAACCGTAGATAAAATTGAACATTTTCTTGAGCTCTAGGTCAAGCAAGAAAAAACTTTTTTCGTTTAAAACTTAAGGCTGGCGGGGGTTTTGTTGGTTGGCCATGTTAAATAGGTGTTTGATTTGAAAGAAAATATTTTTTTAATTGAATGCCGATGTAGATGTTTTCTTTCCAGGTCATCTATATATAGTAGTGGCTTTATGAAAGCCTCAAGATGTAGACCTAGTGCCGCTTTGGAGGGTCAACGTTAAGTCTTTCAATGATCTCTATGTCTTCATTTTTGAGGGGTTCATCGGAGGCAATTTTGTAACCCTCCTCAGCCCATGCACCAAGATCTAATACACGGCAGCGCTCCGAGCAAAAGGGGCGGTTCTCATTTTTATGAGAGGGCTTCATTTTTTTACGACACTGGGGGCATGTGAGTGAAATCATCTGTTTACTATTAAAAAATCATGATGGGTTTGTAAAGAGATTTGTGAAACTCAAACTTATAAGTATAAACTTTAAGCATGTTCGCTGCGGCCTGAGGTGATTAATTAAGCTAAAATCAAAAAAAAGCCCCGAATAATCAGGGCTACAGTTGTTGTTTTTGAGCGCTAAAATTTAGTAATAAGGGTTGTAGTAGTCGTCATAGCTATTTTGATTATATTGCGTATTAATATAACGGACTGTGCCGGTGGCAAATATAGTCCCATTATAGTAAATATCCACAGATAATCCGCTTTCTGATAATGTTTTAGATTTTATATCCACTCGAACTCCACTATTCTGTGCTGTGAGAACGCTTTCACCTGTGACAAGTTCAAACCGGCCATCGATAAAAAAAAGTGGCTGTACTGTGACATTCCAGCTTTGAAAAAATGAAGAATTATAACCATCTGGGCTTTGAAACAACTCAATTTGACCGCCACTTGGGGTGAGAGAGTCAGTAAATATTTGTATACCTATGGAGTCATCCCAGCTGTGACAGTCATCTAAATCAGTAAGACCATTAAAATCGAGTTGGTAATTGATAAAATTAGAGACATCACACTTATTTTGCAATCGTAGTAGGTCTCTATATATACTTTTGTTCGTTACATTTAAAGATTGCTCTTGCCAAATAAAGCCACTGTAGTTTGAATTGTTATTATTTGTGTATCTAGACATACAGTTATTATACTCTTGTTGAGTATTTGTTTGCTGTCGACACTGTTGTTCTTGGTAGGCGTAGTTGTTAATGGGCCCATTATTAGACTTTGAGTCACCACCACAGGCACTTAGCATAAGAGCCATGCCGCCGGCTGCGAACAGTGAAAAGAGATAAGTATTTTTCATAACAAAACCACCTTTATGGGTTAACTAACCTTATATATACAAGCCGTGTGCCAGCTGAACTCAAAATAAAGGGGGGTAAGGGGCCTAATATGGCCTAAGTGACAAAAAGGGCCAATACACCCCTGTTATTTTTATAAACTACACTGTTTTATGGGACCCTCGTAGATCGCGACGTTACAACGCCCGGGAAGCGGTCTGGTGATAATTTAACTCCCACTATGGACTAACGAAAAAGGTATCGTTATGAATTAATGATCTTGTAGTCCTCTTTTTTAAAGCAAAAAGTGGGGTGGGATATTTAGGTTTATATTAAAAGTTTTAATTTTAACTAAAAAAACGATTGTTCTTAGGGGCTTAAGTTAAATTGAGGTGATGGTGCCTAAACAGACCCCTATCGATAAAGCGGTGTATTGCCATCAGATGAAATGTATGTATTTATAGGGGTGGGGATTTTTTAAGCGACAGGGGGGACCAGTGAGTCGAGTTGGTATAATACTGTTATTGTTGTTTTTTAGTTCTGCTGCCCAGGCGTTTTGTGTGCAAACATTTAATATCTATGGGCCCTTTAGGGCACCAAACATAAGTCAAAGAACTTTGACTGCTGTTCAAGCCCTTAAAAATTTGCCTCAGTGTGAGTTTATGGCCTTTCAAGAGGTTTGGAGCAGTTCACAGCGAGATCAACTTAAGGCCTTAATGGCACAGTATTTCCCACACTCAGGGCTCATTGACCCGGCAGTAAAAAAATCGTTAGGCCTAATGAGCGTTTCAAAAGCCCCCATTTTAGCCGCTGAAATTTACCCCTTCAAAGTTAATTATGATGGTGTCAAAGATAACTTGAGGCGTCTGTTAGGTATAGGCAAGGGGTTTCAAGCAAGTTTAGTTCAGCCCAAAAATCAAGAGCGACTGTGGGTGGTGAACTTACATATGCACCATAAAAAACAATCTATTCGTTTGGCTCAAATTGTAGAGCTATTGAATTGGCGTATCAGGCATCCTCACTTTAAATTGCTATTAGTTGGGGACTTTAACTTTACCCCAGAAAGTTTAGAGCGAGGCTTATTAATGCAGCTGCTGCACCTTAAAGACGCCAGTGAGGTTTATAATAAAGGGTATAAACTAGGGGCTTGTACTTATTGCCATGCAAACCCACTGGCTAATGGGGGGGGCGGCTGGGTGCTTGATTATGTTTTTTACTCACAAATGAAATCAGACACTTATTTTTTAAATGTAGCAAAGGCTCAGGTAAATTTAACTGAGTTTAATGGCGTTACAATGTCAGATCACTATGGAGTAAGGGCCTACTTTAATTATAGTTTAAACCGTATGACTTATGTCGCTGACGATCAACGAAGGCGTGCCCTTATGAGTGCCCTAGAGGCCTCAGTAAGTGTTTTAACTCAAGAGGGTAGTTCGCTGTATGATGAGACTATTAGTATGTTAATGCACAATTATAGGGTGTTGAAAAATAAAAAGATTAAAGACCCGTTTTGGAAGTTTTTTATTTTAGGGGCTTGAGCATTTAAAAACAAACCAAAGCCTCTTTAAAAACAATGAGGCTTTGATTATTAAAATTTTGAATAAAAAAACTTAGTCGTTTAACAATTCATTTCTAGAATTATACACTGGGGTTGTTTCGGGGACAACGGGGGCCTTTGGTTTATAAACCATACCGCTTAAAATCGCCTCAGTTTTTTGACCATATTGATTCATTTTCTCTGCATACGCTGCTTGACGAGCGGCTTGCTCAGCTAAATCTTTGTCAATGGACTCTTGAGATTTAAATACATTTAAAATCCGAGTACCAGCACGTGAGAGTCTGCTTTTTTGAAACACTCCATATTCGCTGCCATCTTGTTCTCGTAATTTTAAGCGAGCCTCTGTTGTTTTAAAAAGAGTTCTTCTTTTAAGGGCTCGTGGGTAGAGTTCGGTCCGGTCAACCACCTCATTTTGAGCAGTGTAGGGTGAGAACTTAGCATCAACAGCCTCATCATTGACCTTTAGTTTATAAAGTATAGAGGCACCACCGGTATAGAACTTAAGCTTATTTTGACCATTTAAAACCCAGTTATAAAACGGGTCAACGGTTGTAGACTTCATGCCTTGGGGGTGAAACCCTACAGTGTGTAAGTAAAGGTTCATAAAGGGGCGGGCAAACTCTATCTCCATGCCTCGAGCGCTATAATGGTTGGCAAAAGTACCCTTAACGGCCTTGTCTATTGAGGCTCTTAAATCTCTACGGAGTACTTTTTTGTCTGCTTCTTTACGATTTCCCTCACCATCGTACTCAGAAACAAACTTAGCGACAGCTTTGGTAATAATCCCATCGATATTTTTAACGTTAAGGCGCTCTTTAGCTTTATTGGAGCGTTTGATTTCGCCATCAATTTTTTTAGCCATGTCCTCAAGTCCTGGGATCCACTTTTTGAAAAACCGCGCCTGCTCGACTTCTGAAATAAGCCCGAGCCACTTCAGGTTACCTTTTGCGATGTTTCTAATGACAAAGGTGTGCTCTTGGTCCACTTTTCTTATGGCTTCGGCGTAAGTTTCATAGGCCCACTCTTGGTTTTCTTTGTAAACATTAAAAGCTTTTAATGCATCATGGTTTTTAGCCCACTCATGGTAGCCTTTATCATTAATAAGGGCTGGGTGATTAGATTGCCCGGCCTCGGTATTAAAAACTTCATTAAAAAATCCAGAAAAGGGTTTTAATATTGTTTTGGCGGCGAGGTAGGCATCTTCATGTGCTTTATCAAAAAGTGCTTTATTTTCAGAGTGCAGTGAGGGGTCTAACTCTAATATGTCTTGCTCGAGCTTAATTAAAAAAGAGCGACGTATTTGATAAGCCGCCATAATGGGCCCAAAATGTATTTCACTTGTTTTATTAGTGCTAAATTGCAGTTGCAAATTTGTAGGGCCCGACCTTTTAGGGGAAATTTGGTTACCCCTCGCCGGTGAAAGCACTGCCAACGGGTACTTAACGGGGTCAATATTAGACTCTAATGCGGAGGCCACTAACTCTCGTTGAAAGTCATAGAGTTTAATTTTACCAAACCCTTGGTGGTACTGGGTTAAGTCTCTATAGGGTTTAATTGTAATGCTCGTGGCATCAATGGTGTTATTAATAAGCCCCTTAAAAAGAGTTAAATTATAGTTAATGTGTTTGTTGAAGGTGCGATTTGGTCGCCGAAAGTTGTATCTATTTTTACCTGTGTCTTTTATGTAAAGCTCACCGCCTTGACCATATAGTGTTGCAGACCAATCTGTAATAGGGTACAGAGCATTTTCTTTAGGGACATACTGATATAACACTCCATGCTTGCCTTGATAAAAATTACCCCTAAATATAAGTTCAAGCTCAACATCCTTACCCACAGTAAAAATTTGACCCACATTTTTGGGTAT
>JAUVAX010000097.1 GCA_030591685.1 Pseudobdellovibrionaceae bacterium
TATTTTTAAGGGTATGTATGTTATCAATAATCCAGATTACTTTTTTCTCACGGCTTATTTGAGCCATTCTTTCAAGGCGCTCTTCAAACTCACCTCTAAACTTTGTGCCACCAGTAAGGCCGCTCGCGGTAACATAGTAGACCTCATGGTCCTTAAGGGGTAAGGGGACGTTATTTTTTAATAATTCAGTGGCGATGTTATTAACGAGTGTTTTTTTACCAACTCCGGATTTTCCGATCAGTACAACGCTTGAGGTCTCAATATCTAATAAATGAGTAATGAGTTGTTCTTTAACCTCTAAATCTACATCTGTAATGAGTGACTTTTCAAGCCCATGTAGGTCAGCTTCGGTGTACCAAGTATCTTTTTTTTCTACCTCTTCAGTGCTTGGAGGTTTATTTGAATTTTCTGTGCCTGAGGGGTCTTTATAAAGAACAGGGTAGTTTTGTAAATTCTCTGGGAGATCGGATTTTGATATTAATTTTTTATCAAGCGCCTCATTGATAGCATTTTTTATAGGCCTTTGGTCGGAGGAGTTTTCGTCTATGAAGTCATAGGTGATATTTATGGCCTTCTCTGTATCGAGAGAATGCTTAGCTAGATCTTTATTGAGGTATAAATAATCGCCATTACTATTTTTATCCTCAGTGGGCGTGTTAAGTATTTTTGACTCAGACACATCTATGTATTTAGGAGCGTTAAGGCCCCACTTGAGCCCACTAGAGTTAATTATTACAGTGGCCTCGAGTTCGTTAACTCTGTAAGACAGAGCCACTAAATACTCAGTGTTTTTTGAAGCAGAAGAGGTTGTTTTTTTTAATATTTTGTAATTAAAATTCATGCCTCCGTACTCTTTAAGACTTGTGAGTTTTAGGGTTTGACCGCCCTCAAAAACAACAAAAAGACCTTCATTTATTTGAATTAACACAAATTCGGCACGTCCATTAGATTTTATGTCTGTGTTTTTATGTACAGAATATAAGGAGCCCATAAGAAGCTCCTTAAAGGAGGATTCATTAAGTTCCATATTTTGATCAATGTATAGACGCTCAAAAACAACAAGTGTAGAGCCATTGCTTTGAGGCTCAAATATAATTTGATTGCCATTTTTGAACTCTATAACCTTTGGTGGCTCACCGCCATGATCCGCTTGAGCCATAAGAGTTGAGAGCATAAAAGCTGCAATAAGTAATAATTTCATGATCCCTTTATGGGTCTGTGTTTTTAGTTCTAAATTCATAGTGATGTTTGTAAAGAATATATTAAGATTAGGCAATTTCTAGAGTGTATTTGGTATTTTTTTTAAACTTAAATTACTGAACCTTATACAAGGTAAAATTAAAGGTTCTTAAAGTTATATAGTTTGTAAAATTTCTTTAAAATAACTTCAATAAGAGGAATAAGTGACGCTCATTAAGTCAGTACAAAAGGGAGCGAAATTGATTGTAAATATGTTCTTTAAGCGACTCTAGTTATAGCATTAAGTGCATTGGGCCAGGGGCTACGTGGTCTACAGATGATTTTAAAAATTTGGGAGTCTCATTTTTATAAAAAAAGCCCCAATGTTTTTGATCGGGGCTTTTCAAAATTTAAAATGTAATTTTAATTAAAATGGTATCTCATCATTAGAGTCAAAAGAAGGCTCTGGGCCA
>JAUVAX010000093.1 GCA_030591685.1 Pseudobdellovibrionaceae bacterium
ACTACAGCAGATATTAATATCTCCATCAATGTTCCTCTCCATGTTGCTAAGCGTAATAATTTAAGTCTTAATGAACATATTGGTATTTCTCTACTTAGCGAAGGCATACATTTAATGCCCTACCAAATATTACGTAAGGATGTTTAACCTAAGAGACTGTGAAAGTATTGGTTTTTAGCTCCCCTCTTTGGAAAAGAGGGGCTGGGGGAGATTTTATTACAAAAACAATTCATTTAATATCAATGAGTTATTTTTTATAGAATCCCCCTCAATCCCCCTTTTCCAAAGGGGGAGGTCAAAATTAGAATACTTTCACAGCCTCTTTAGCTTCGCTTCCATGATTAGAATTGACAAGCATATCTCTTAAGTCAACAGCATTGTGTCCTTAGCCGGGCTATATCGAACACATTAAACGTAACGATCAGAAGTAAAGCCCGTCACTTTGTTAAGATATACTTCACGCGGTCACGGATGCGGAATTTATAGCGAGTTGATTTTTGTAGTAGATAAAGGCCGGCAATAGTTAGCCACCTTTAACTGTAAACAACGAAGGTAAAGCGCCAATAAACCGACAGCCTCACAAAAAAACTTTAAGAGACTTTTTTAAAATACCGAACCCGCCCACCACGAATTGACTCGATATTTTTTACGGTAACAGGCATAGATTCTGTACTACTTAAAAAAAGATAGCCACCTGGCTCCAGCATATCGACCATTCGAGACAGAATATCCCGCTTAACCTCATCAGAAAAATAGATTAATACATTTCGACAAAAAATCACATCGAACCGCCCTAAAACAGAAAAAGGCTTTAGTAAATTAAATTGTTGAAATCTGACTCTACTTGCAACGGATGAACTTAACTTGTATCCATCATGCGTTTTCTGAAAAAACCGTGTTTTTGTCTGAACATCCAAGCCCCGAGACAGCGCTAAATCAGAATAAACGGCCGCTTTTGCTTCTTGTAAAATAGATTCTGAAATATCTGTCCCAATAATTTGTACGCTAGGCGTTGCCCCCCTTTTATTACTCGCGTCTTCCACACACATACTAATAGTATAAGGCTCTTGCCCTGAAGAACAGGCAGCCGACCAAACCTTCACAGTGCCACGTTTTCTGTTAAATATTTCTGGAAATATATTTTCCTTTAATTCTGTAAACTGGGTATCATCCCGAAACCAAAACGTCTCATTGGTTGTCATCGCATCAACGACTGCCGCTTTAATTCTTACACTTAAAGAACTATTCGTTTTAATAGTAGCTGCTAATTCAGAGAATGAAGCCAAATCAAATTTAGTCAACAACCCTGTTAATCTATTTTTTACCAGATATTGCTTAGTATCGCTCAAAACGATGCCGCAAGATTGACTCAAAAATTGTTGAATAATTTTATATTCCACTGGTGTCATTTCTAACTACTCATCTCTAACTTACTTTATCCGGTAAATAGTCATTATTTAAAAACAACCTTATCTATTCTTTTTCTGATGGAATGCTTTTAGCTGTTCCTGAATAGTTTTCACTAAACTGTCTGGGTCAAACTTAGCTAAAAACTTATTAGCGCCCACTTTTTCAACCATGCTGGTATTAAAAACACCACTTAAAGAGGTATGAAGCACTAAATAAACATCCTTCATTTCGGCAGTGCTCTTAATTTTAGTCGCTAAGGTATAACCGTCCATTCTTGGCATTTCCACATCTGAAATAATCATAGAATAATAATCTGCTATATTAACGCCCTCATCAACTAATTTAGTCAGATGCTCCCATGCCTCTTGACCATCCTTCAACGAAGTACATTTAATCCCCACTTGCGTACAAACTCTTTTCACCTGGTTTCTAGCGACACTGGAATCATCAACAACTAACACATGATCATCCTCACTCATCACGTCCGCATCAATCGCCCCTTCAGAGGCACTTTCGCGCCCTCCAATCACTTCCTTCATTACTTTTTCTACATCAATAACTTCGATCAACTCACCCTCAATCTCAGTGACAGCCGTTAAATAACTTTCTTTACCTGCCCCACCGGGTGGTGCTTTTACTTGATCCCAACCGATATTAATAATCCTATCAACGGCACCGACTAGAAAGCCCTGAATCGCACGGTTATACTCGGTAACAATCACATAACTTTCTTCATCTCTCGTTAATTCCGGCATACCAATAGCCATAGAAAGATCTAAAACAGGAATAGTTTTGCCACGTAAATGAGCAACACCACAAATAACAGAATGTGACTTGGGAATCTGGGTCAATTTGGGGCATTGAATAACTTCTTGAACTTTAAATACATTAATCCCAAAGCGCTGTCGTCCTCTCAGCTTAAACAACAAAAGTTCGAATCTATTGTG
>JAUVAX010000027.1 GCA_030591685.1 Pseudobdellovibrionaceae bacterium
ACTCACTTAAAAACAAAAAATCACCCATGCGGGGGTTTTCGATTTTAAAGGCTTTTGGCATAATTTTTATGTATTTATGCTTAATGGGTAATAAAACAAAAAAAGACTTTTCATCAAAGGACTTTCTTAATTGATCATGCAGTGATGCTAACTCTTTTTTTAAAAAATATATATTTTCGGTATTACCTTGCCACCATGAGTAGGTACTAATGTTGACTCGGTCTTCAATAGTAATCATGGGTAAAATTTTAGGAGCCCCCTCCATTTTATAAAGTAAGCCGTTAGCGAGAAGGGTTTTACTAAGGCTATCTAATGAAATTTTAAGGGATACATCCATTTTTATACCCTGAGCTGTTTTCTTTAAGGGCGAACCTCTCATGTATAAAATATATTTTCCGCTTTTTTTGATGATTTTATTATCAATTATTTTTCTGTTTCTCTTGGCCTTCTCTTCGCCAATGATCCCAGAAATGTACTTTAAAGATATCTCTTCAATCGCCTTTTCCATGATTTCTTTACGTGCCTGGGTACGGAGTCTTTTTTCACTGATCCCTTCAAATAGCACATCAATCACTTGAGCCTGTAATGTACATGAGCCCAAAAAGACCAATAAAACAGCAAAGAACTTCAAACCTAAACCCCTTAATAAAAAAGCTTTTTTAGTGTTGCATAAAAAAATTACACTCACAACCTAAACAACCCTCCGCTTTTGAATAAAATACAATCGCCCTCCTAAAAGCTGCCTATAAGTTAAATGTATTTAGGACCTACATGCCACATAGTGTAATCTACCTTAGTTGTGAAAGTTTTAAATATTCTGCTCTTTAGTCTCTTTTTTAGTACAGGCTCTTTAATAAGCCTCAGCTTTGTGCACGCCAAAAACCCGGACCCAATAGTGAGTGTTAAAATCAAAGAATTTGTCGCCGAATCAAAAAAGCAAGTGATCCACAGGCTTGAAGGGCTTTTACGAAATAGTGTGAACACCCCTACTCTTTTTCATTTAGATGGTCGATTTAGGGGCACTGAATTTGCTGAGGTTATAAAAAAAAATACCCCAGAAAGCTCCGTTTACTACACACCTCAGCCTGAAAAAGAAAAAAAGTACAGAATGGGCGAAAAGTACACGATCATTGCCGTTCGAACCCTCACCCTTTCAGGCTTTGCCTACTACAACATCACTTTAACAGATGCTTCACCAGAGGTGGCTTACGCCTACGCAAGTGCTACTTTTGTACTACAATTTTTACTCGGACAATTTAATGATCTTGAGCTAAAATACATAGCCCATAAATTAAAATTTAAGGTCAGACATTTAAAAAAATTTAAAAACCCATTAAGCTTAGACTCATCACGCGAGAGCTCTATGCCTTCACAAATCAGTAAATGGGTATTATTAGAGGCGATTTTTCTCGCAGGTATTGAATCGGCAAAAGTTTTATCTGCTAATACGGAGTTTAGTGCTTTAAGTATAATGTCTGATGTCTTTGAAACGGGTCTTCTAACAGCCTTTATGCAAATGCCTTTAGATTCGTTAAACGCAATATATACTCAAAGAAAATTAAAATCTGCTGTTAAAAATTATGTTACAGGGTCTTCAATCCAGGCGATTAAAAACATTGCTAACGTTAGAGCAACTACTATTTCAATATACTCTACTCTTTTAGCTCTTATTGTTTTAAACCCTGAAGGCTTTGGTGACAAACTCCCTATTGATATAAAAACATATATGATCGCCACAGGGGCCGTTTATCACTCTCTTTATATTGCCTATAAAAAAAATTGGCTACAAAAGCTGAGGCCAAAGCCTATGACTTGTAACCTTCTTTTTAATCCGATTTAATAAATAAAAAACAGGTGAGCTTTGTTAAAGCTCGTATATTAAAGGGGCTTAAATCTAGCTGTGAAGTGGCGAAGTACCGGGGCCTGGTATTCAAACTCAAAACCCTTTAAATTTTTTAAATGGGGCGAAAGGCTCTGCATAACCTCAATCATATAATCAACATGGCTTTGCGTATACACCCTTCTTGGCATTGCTAGTCGCACGAGTTCTTTAGGGGCTAAGACCTCTTCTCCGGTTTGTGGGTCCTTATGCCCGAGCATAACGGTCCCTACTTCGACGCTTCTTATACCAACATATTGATATAAAGCAGCACTGAGTGCCTGCCCCGGAAACTGATGAGGCGGGATATGAGGTAGGCACTTGCCCGCGTCAATATAGACCGCATGCCCCCCGTAGGGCCTTACTGTGGCAAACCCAGCCTCTTCAATGCCACGACCAAAATAATCTACAGAAGATATACGGTAAGAAAGGTAGGACTCATCTAAGATCTCCTGTAGCCCAATGCTAAGAGCCTCTAAGTCACGGCCCGCAAGGCCACCATAGGTCGGGAACCCTTCGGTGATAACCATGGCAGAACGAATCTCGGCCGCTAACTTCTCATCATTAAAGGCTAAGAAACCCCCAATGTTTGCAAAAGCGTCTTTTTTTGCACTCATTAAAGCTCCATCACAGTATGAGAACATTTCTTGAGCTATTTTTTTAACCTCTACCTCTTCAAACCCTGGCTCTCTTAACTTAATAAAGTAAGCATTCTCTGCAAAACGGGCACAGTCTAAAAATAGGGGGATGTTGTATTTTAATAATATCTCTTTAGTTTTTTTAATGTTCTCCATCGAAACGGGCTGACCACCTACGGAGTTATTTGTAACTGTCATAATAAGCAGGCTCACCTGAGCATGGTTTTTCTTTAAATACTCTTCTAATTGAGAGATATTAATATTGCCTTTAAATGGGGCTTCTAACTCTGAAGACTCATTTTCTTTACAGGGCATGTCAAGAGCCTGAGCGGATGCGTTTTCAATATTTGCTCTTGTCGTATCAAAGTGTGTATTACCAATAACCACCTGGCCGGGCTTAATCATAGAGTTCATTAAAAGAGCTTCGGCAGAACGCCCTTGATGAGTAGGTATAACGTGCTCAAAACCAGTCAAATCTGAAACTACTTTTTCAAATTTTAAATAACTCTTTGAGCCTGCATAAGACTCATCACCCATCATAATCCCCGCCCACTGGGTGTTTGACATGGCACTTGTGCCACTGTCAGTTAATAAGTCAAAAGTGACTAAACTGGCCGGAAGTGAAAATAAATTATACCCTGACTTTACAAGGGCTTTTGTTCGCTCATTAATGTCTATCATCGACAAAGGCTCAACTGACTTTATACGAAAAGGCTCAATAATAGTTTTAGGTTTTGGTAGTTCAAACACAGACTCTCCCCAGTAAATGGATATTTTATACTCGAAACCCTTAAAGCTGTCGACTGTAGATCTGTAAAAAAAAGTATAAATATTTATTCAACACAGTGACTCAGTGTGACCAAAACCCCTCAAAAGAGCTCACTGAAGACTTAATGAGCGAAACAAAGGTTTTTAGCTTGGGGAAAGCACTTTAAAACTTAAGGTCTACAAAATCACTTGAGCCCATTTTTTGCAACACCTCTTCAAAAAACTCACTTGTAGCCATTATACCGTTAGGTTCAGAGATATCCATGTTTACTGATTGCTTTATGTCAGGCAATGAGATTTTTACACTTGCAGACAAGTCACCGGGGTGTGTACTGATTATTTTTTTTAAAGTCTCAATTTTTTCGGACATCTTAGCCTCAATGTTAAAAACAACCCCTCGTATTTTTTTAAACTGACTGTCGATGCTTTCTATTTTTTCTACTAAAATCTTAGCGTGTGATTTATCTTCTGACACCTCAACTGTACCAGTGACAACAATAATCCCATCACCTTTTACAACAAACTCGCAATTACTATAGGCATCGGGGAAAATTATAAGCTCTGCACTGCCTGTTAGGTCTTCGACTTGAGAAAAGGCCATACGAGTGCCTTTTTTTGTAATAATCTCTCTTAGAGCTGAAATCAAGCCCACCACTTTAACCGTGGATTTATTATTTTTTTGCTTAAGCTCATCAATGGTGCAACTTGAGAAGGCTTTTAAAATGTGTTCGACCCCTCTAAGGGGATGATCACTTAAATAAAACCCTAAAACATTTTTTTCGTACTCTAAGCGCGCAGAACGCTTCCATTCTGGGGCTTTGTCTAAAAATACCTTTTCTTGTTCTTCAATGTTTTCGTCCATAGAGAATAAGCTAAATTGCCCGGCCTCTTTATCTTTTTTGACTCGATCGGCGCGCTCTATAAATTTACTATACCCTTGCATGAGTTCGGCTCGATTGGCGCCAAAATTATCCATAGCACCGGACTTAATAAGGCATTCGATTGTTTTTTTATTCACCTTTCTTAACTCTACGACTTCAAAAAAATGCTCGATACTTTCGAATTTATTTTCGGGGAGAGTTTCACGGGCACATAAAATAGCATCTACAGCCGCCTGACCAACACCTTTTATCGCCCCTAATGAAAAGAAAATCTGATTTTCTTTTACTGTAAACTTGTATGCTGAACTATTTATATGAGGTGATAAAACCTCAATATCATGAGCCAGGGCGTCTTTAACATACTTTACAACCTTATCTGTATCATTCATTTCAGTTGAAAGTAATGCTGCAAAAAATTCGACCGGATAGTATTTTTTAAGCCACGCTGTTTGAGCTGTAATTACACAATAAGCCGCAGCATGTGATTTGTTAAAACCGTACTTGGCAAACTCAGCCATAGAGTCAAAAAGTTCAGAGGCCTTTTTTTCATTGTGACCATTTTTTGACGAGCCTTGCATAAAACGTTTTTTTTGTCGCTCCATCTCATCTTGGTCTTTTTTACCCATGGCTCGTCTAAGTAAATCAGCTTCTCCCAGTGAGTAGTTCGCAATTTTTGCAGCAATTAATTGCACCTGCTCTTGGTACACAATTACACCGTAGGTTTGCTTTAAAATAGGCTCTAACTCTTTAAATGCGTATTCAACTTTTTGTTTGCCCTTTTTACGGTCCAAATAATCTGGGATCATAGCCATGGGGCCTGGCCGATATAAAGCTGTAGCTGCGACGATATCTTCAAAGCAGTCTGGTTTCGCTTTTTTAATCATATCGGTGATACCGTCACTTTCAAATTGAAAGATCCCGTTAGTATCACCCTCTGACATCAACTCGTAAATACCCTCATCTTTAAGAGAAATATCTTGAGGCCTCAGCGATTTGTTTTTATTTTGCTTAATCAACCTAAACGCCTCTTTAATGTGCGTGAGTGTTTTAAGCCCTAAAAAATCAAATTTTATAAGCCCTACTTTTTCAGCATGCTTCATGTCGTATTGAACGATGTACTCACCATCAGCTCCACGAGAAAGGGGGCTGATTTTAACAATATCACCATCGGCAATTACGACCCCCGCAGCATGTATACCAGCATGGCGGGTGAGCCCTTCAACTTTACGAGAGAGGTCCATTAAGGTCTGCACCCTGGCATCTTGCTCCATGAGCTCTTGTATGCGTGGCTCTTGCTCTATAGCTTCATCTAATGAAATCCCAAGTACATCGGGCATAAGTTTTGATACCACGTCGACTTCGGCATAGGTCATACCCATCACTCGGCCTACATCCCGAATAGCCGCCCTAGCCTGCAACTTACCGTAAGTAATAATTTGTGAGACCGAACTTTGGCCATACTTTTCAATTACATAATCTATGACAAGACCGCGGCCCTCTTGGCAAAAATCAATATCAAAATCGGGCATACTTATACGTTCGGGATTTAAAAAACGCTCAAAAATTAAATTGTACGGGATGGGGTCTAAATCTGTAATCCGTAGGCTGTAAGCCACCAGTGACCCGGCCCCGGACCCTCGCCCCGGCCCTACAGGGATATCATTTTTTTTAGACCAATTTATAAAATCCTGAACTATTAAAAAATAACCATTAAAACCCATGCCCTCAATAACGCCGAGTTCGTACTCTAAGCGCTCTAAGTAGGTTTGTTTTTGTGCTCCTTCAATAGCTTCTCCGGCCTCTTCAGCCTCTATAAACCGCTGCTCTAAACCCTCAAACGAAAGCCTTTTGATCTCCTCTTTTAAACCCACACCACCTTTTGTCGGAAAACTCGGTAAGTGATAAATAGGCATACCCTGGGCGTCTTTTAAGGTGAACTCTAAGTTACATAGCTCTGCTATTTTAAGCGTGTTATCACAGGCCTCGGGCACGTCTTTAAAGAGCTCTCTCATTTGCTCAGGGCTTTTAAAGTAAAACTGGTTGGGGCCTAATTTAAACCGTGTTTCATCCTGCAAAGTCCTGTTGGTCCCGATGCAAACCAACACCTCTTGAGCTATTTGATCTTCTTGGTTCGTATAATGAACATTATTTGTGGCTACAAGTGGTACATCTAATGATTTTGAAATGCCTATTAAAAAGTTATTGATTTCTGTTTCTTCAGGTAGCCCTGTGCGATTGAGCTCTAAGTAAAAATTATTTGGATATATTTTTTTATAAAAATTTATTTTCTCTATGGCTTCGTCTTCGCCTTTGTTTTTATAGGTCCAAGACACATCCCCCATTACGCCACCAGAGAGGGCTATTAAACCTTCTGAGTACCTCTCCAGCACCTCATAGTCGACTCGAGGCACATAATAAAACCCCTCGTGGTAGCCTATAGTACTTAGCTGACATAAGTTTTGATACCCGGTTAAATTTTGAGCTAAAAGTACAAGTCTTTTATTGGGCTCTTTAATAGCGTTAGGGTTTTGCCCCTTTACCAACATCCCCGAGGGGGCCAGGTAGACCTCTATACCCAGTATGGGCTTTACACCGGCCTCTTTGCAGCTAAAGTAATGCTGAATGGCTGCAAACATATTTCCGTTATCGGTGAGGGCCAGGGCTGGCATCTCCCACTGGCTGGCCTTTTTAGCCAAATCCTTCACTGAGGACGAGGCCATTAATAGCGAAAACTCACTATGCACATGTAAATGACAAAACGACAAAAAAACCCCTTAAAAAAAATTACAATAGATCATTTCAGCCCTAATGTTAACGAGTTACTCTACTAATCTCTTAATTTAATAATGATTTTAGCCATTTGTTCTGTAGTGGGTTTAGCCCTTATAGCTTCACCTGGCTATGAGGGATTTAACTCGTCGTGTAAGAACTTTCAAACCCTCTAGTTTTTGAGGGTTTTGTAAAGCTCAATTAAAGCCCATCGTACAGTTCACAAAAGATGAGCCCACAACCTTTAAAGTCTCCGTCCCCATTTTACTTTTTTTGTCACTTTTTTTTAAAATTTTAAAGCAAGCTTTCCAATACTATTTCCAGATTCAATAAGCTTATGCGCTTCAGCGACCTGCTCTATTGGGAAGGATTTTACCTTTGGGGGTATTAAATCCCCCTTTTTGATCAACTCAAGTAAGCCCTGCATATTTTGGGCAAGTAGCCTTTGTTCCTCAAATAAAAAACTAACATTAAAACAAATTATACTTTTGTTTTCAGAAATCATTTTCATCGGATCAAATTTAGGTGTTTTAAGCAGTCCCCATATGGCTTTAAAATAATTAAGCTTGCCGCCTGATTTTGGAATCAGGCTATGGCTGCCATAAATTACAAGTTTTCCAGTAGGGCGAAGTAAATCAAAGGATGATTGAATTGTTGTGTATCCGTTAGCATCAAACACAGCATCAAAACCCAAAAGGTTATCTTTTTGTACCTGAGCCCAATTAAATTTGGGGTCAGATTTATCATAAACATGATCAGCCCCAAGGTCCAAAACATGTTGTATTTTTTGGCTGCGGCCAACGACACCAGAAACTTTATAACCTTTATCTTTTGCTAAACTCACTAATGCCGATCCCACTCCGCCGGCAGCTGAGTGCACAAGGATATTGGCATCAGGTGGAAGGTAAAAAATTTGAAGCATGCTGTAATAGGCCGTCATGTAAACGGCCGGAAAACAAGCACCTTGTTCCAGTGTGAATGATTCAGGTAGGGGCATTACTTGGCAGGCAGGTATTGAGATTTTACTTGAATAACCATTAAATCGAGTAAAAGCCATGACTTTATCGCCAGCTTTAAAATTTGTAACACCTTCACCAACAGCTGTAACGGTACCGCTGACTTCAAACCCTGGTGTGATGGGCCATCCAACGTATTTTTTGGCCGAGGCATAGACGCCAATTCTAACTAAGCAATCAGCGTAGTTAATACCGGCGTAAGAGACGTCGATTAAAACCTCACCTTTAATTAAAGAGGGATCATTGCATGTAACCAATTTTAACTTTTCGTATCCTCCAGCTGATTCAATGTAGATTTTTTGCATGTATTTACTTTACCCTTTTTGCGAGATTAAGGTTTTCATCCTTTTTGATGTCAAATCCTCTTAGTACACTAACAAACTCGACATTAAGATTTTGCTCACGAACAGAGCGGTTATTAAATATTTGGTAATCCCTGATAAGGGAACTTAACGACTGCTTTAGTAGTTTAACCTCGGGACTTGATAATATCACTCCGTAGTTTCTCTTTATATTAGAAGCATTAAAACCATTTATAAGAGTCAAGTACTCTTGGTGTTTACTGTTGTTGTAGGTTTCAGCACCTTTGAATTCTTTAAATTTAATGCGGACTAATTGGTCTATTAGAGCTAAGTGGTTGATTTCAAATTCTTCAAGGGCTAGAGCTTTCTGACGTAATACCTTAGGCCACCTTGCTAAAGATTTACGATTAACAGTTTCTCTATCTATTGAGGCTTTAAGCTTTTGTTCTTTCATAGGCTCAGTTGGTTCAGAACCTAAAGGTGTTAGGCTTATATCAGTTTCGTATACCTTTCTTAGTGTTTTCAGAGGAATACTTTTTAAAAACTTTCGAATTTGAACTTCGTAAAGAGCATGGATATAAATAACTTCCACAGCTGTTGCGGCTTCTTTGAATATACTGCTCTGATCACTCTTTGAACTTTTTTGTTTTATTTCATGAAACGATTTTTTAAGCATGACACTTAAACGTGACCAATAGGTATCACCTCTTAAATATTTGTAGAGCCCACCAAATATACTTTGATGCTTTACTTCATCTTTTCTAACGTTACCAATCCAAGTTCCAAGATCTCCCTTAGCATGTGCTCCAAGAAAATAATAAGCACTGCCTGCATGCCATTCAGTATCATTTCTGGCGAGTAGGTGAAAGTAGGCATCTTTCATGTTTAAAGGGTCTAAACCTTTGTAGGCATCAAATATATCTGAAGTTTCAAGATTTCTTCCGGCAACAGCTCGGGCGACTCTGGACAGAGTCAGTTCATGTCGGCTTTCCTCAATGCACCATGAGTTTGAACAAAAATTACGTCTTTTGGATTGAGACGTTCTTTTTAAAAACTCAACCTCTTCAGTCGTTTTACCCATAAAACGCGAGGCCTGAGGGCTGGCAACCCTTAAAATTTCTCCGCTATTATCAGAGTAGTTATCAATGGGCTTTTCGATCTCCGAGGCAAGCATGGAGATCTGTGCCCAAGTGGTTGGATCAAGATTAACAACATCATCCATTTTAACGGACTTATAACCGTCCTCTACTTTATCCCATTTTCTCAGTTCAGAACTTTTCAACCTTAAATTTAAATATCCATAAAAATCAAAAACATATTCATCTAGATTCTCCTGAGTTAGCTCAGTGTTTATAAGCTTTTTGGCATTTTTTAAACTTTCAGGGAGAAATCTAAGCTGTTGTATATTTCTAGCGCTTAGATCTTTTATATTTCTTAATGTTTGAAGTGCTTTTGTTAGAATTGTCTTCGAAGCTTTATCATTAAAAATCTCCTTGTTCTTTCCCGTTTGCACAGGCTCAGTCTCAAGAGCCCTCACAATGACTTCTCGAAGATTATGGTTTTTAAATTTATCCGATTTAGAGTAGATTGAATTTAAGTTACCTCTGAGTTGCTCTAAACTTTTGCCCTCTCGAATGCCCTGTAAGTATTGATTGAAGTTCTCGTCATTTCTTAACAAATCGACCAGGGTGGATACACTATCTTTAAATTGAAATATTTCAGCACAATGACTCATCCGAGAATGGGCAGGATACGTTATGCTTAAGGCCAATGATAAGGTGAGTATGGGTAATGAGTATTTCAGCATTTTGACTCCAAATTTTAAGTCACTCTCTTGAACTCGAAAACAGGACCACAGATGTTTGAGCAACTAATTACTTCACGATTAATTAATATTTAGCGGAAACTTTAACATGTTCTTAATACAAACAAAGGCCAAAGCTGAGTTTTGTAATAAATACCAGAGGGCTGAGTCAAATAGCTTTTGGAAATAAGTCCTGAAGGGCAAACAGTCGTGCTTCTAATTCAATTAGCAACAACAGTTTCAGGCTAAACTCGAATAAATTTAGAAGCTTAAAATTATCGCATAAAATATTGCACGAAAAATGGTGGAGCGTACAGGGATCGAACCTGCGACCTCAACGCTGCCAGCGTTGCGCTCTCCCAACTGAGCTAACGCCCCACAGATGGAAGGGCTCAGAAACTACAATCACTTTTGTCCGGAATCAAGGGTTTTACCCTAAATATAAAGATGCGTCATATATAAAAACTTAATAAATACAGCTAGATAAAGACACACTTTCAAGTGATCTATACCCTTATAGGCCCCTGCCGCCTTGCCGATAAGGGTGTGTGCATACACGCATTACAGGGATTGGGTCATTTATGAACTATAAAGGTCACTGCATTACAAATATGGGGATACTTTTAGGCACTGTATATACGGCTCATAAACTTATGCCTACGACTCATGAAAACCTAGGAGCCTATATGGTCGGCTTTGCTCTAGGCACTCTTATACTCTCACCGGACCTAGACACCTTTAGTCGCCCCTATAAAAACTGGGGGGTGCTACGGTTTATCTGGTGGCCTTATCAAAAGTCACTAAAGCATCGCTCTTGGCTCACCCATGGGCCGCTCATAGGGACTCTTTTACGATCTGTCTACCTCTTGCTCGTTTGTGCCCTTACCTACTCGCTTATTATCTATTTGTTTAAAGCGAGTGAAATACATTCAGTAGATAATTTATTTTCTCAGTATAATTTTAATCTTGAGTTCTCTTTTACAAAAAATATAAATATCATTGCTTATCTTTTTATTGGCCTTGAGATATCAGCCCTAGGGCACTTACTGGCCGATAAGGCCTCTGACTTTATTAAACTATTACGCTATAGATTTTAAAATAGTAAATTTCAAAATAGTGATTGAACTCATGTCTTTAAGAAGTTCTAATTCAGTTAAGGTTATTTTTAAGGAGAGATCCCTTTGAAAGACGCAGAACAAGCCATAAATGTACTTTTTCTCTGTACCCACAACTCTTGCCGTAGCCAGATGGCCGAGGGTTGGTGTAACTTTTTTCACCATGGGACTATTCATGCCTATTCAGCAGGGACCAAAAAAACCTCAGTAAACACTTTAGCTATGGATTCTATGCTTCAGGCAGGGGTGGATATTTCAACTCAATACTCAAAAACTCTTGAAGAAGTTAAAAATATTGAGTTTGATTACGTTTTTACAGTTTGCTCTGAGGCCGATCAAAGTTGCCCCGTTTTTACAGGCAAGACTCAAAAAATTCATATCAACTTTGAGGACCCCCCAAAGCTCTCTGCTGAGCTCACAGATAAGAGCGAAATCATAAAAATATATAACCAAGTTCGTGATGAAATCAAAATATTTGTAAAAGACATTCAATATCATTTTAACGATAAGTACTTGCCTTAAGTGCAGCTTTTTTAATTAAAAGCAAAAAAACTTATTTTTAAAGCCGACAATGATCGAGTTCATCACCCAAGTACTTATTTTTTATTAAGATTTCACCGAGTAGACACTGTAGATATTTATTTAATTTAAACTTTGAGAGCGTCGTGAAAGTAAACATGCTAGCTGTAGTTATTATATTTTTTATGAGCTCTGTCTCGTATGGCCAGTTATTTTATTATAATGCTTCTAAAAAATCTAAGGGCATAGATTTTTCAATCACTCAACTCACGCTGACTGATTTAACTCAAGGTGGTGGGGTCCCAACACTTGTACCCCCCATGCTTAGCGGAGAACTCATGTTTAGACTTTATCACACACATTATTTAACTATTATTGGAGCCAACTCACTCTCGTCAACAGCCGTTCCTAACTTAAAATCTACCTCATTTGGACTGGGTATAAAATCAAACTTGCCTGGGTTTTTCTTTTTTAAATCTAGAAAAAGGCACTTACTCAATAAAGCCAAATCAAAATGGCTTAATACAGCTGTCTACGCACAGATACTCAGCACTAAAACGACGAATAGCCTAACAAGCACAACCACTGAAGGCTATGAGAGCGTTTTTGGCATTGAGATAGACGCCTTTTTATTTAGCCCGCTTTATTTAAAGCTCAATTTTCAAATAAACAATAGGTTGGGTGATTATTTTACAGCTATGGGCGTTGGCCTTGGTTGGGAATTTTAAGAATAGTTCTTTTTAAACTAAAGACGCCAGTAGGCCTTGCTGTATTTACTGGCCTCTTCAGAACCTATAGCCCCTTTAATATCTACAAACACACCCTCTGGCTTTACAAACTGACCCCAGTTCCCATTGTTAAGTATTTTCTCATGGGGGACAGCTAAAACTAAAATAGACTGTGGAGTTAAGTCCTCTAATGGCACAGGGGCAACCCCGTATTGGTTCTCTAGCTCTCCCTGGTCTGCAAGTGGGTCACAAATATTTACTTTTAAACCAAGCTTTATAAACTCATTATAAATATCTAAAACCCTGGTGTTTCTAATATCAGGGCAGTTTTCTTTAAACGTTAGCCCTAGTAGGTTCACCTCAGACCCTACAATTTCGTGAGACATTTTCACTAAAGTCTGAGTTACTTTGTTAACAACATACTCACCCATTGAATCGTTAATTCTACGCCCTGATAAAATAACTTCAGGATGATAACCTACCTTTTGTGCCTTATGAGTTAAATAGTAAGGGTCAACACCTATACAGTGACCCCCAACAAGACCAGGGTAAAATTTTAAAAAATTCCATTTTGTTGAGGCCGCTTCTAATACAGATTTTGTATCTATATTTAATTTATCAAATATTATAGAAAGCTCATTCATAAAAGCAATATTCAAGTCTCTTTGTGTGTTTTCTATGACTTTAGCCGCCTCTGCGACTTGTATAGATTGAGCTTTAAAAACACCGGCTTCTACAACACTGCCATAAATTTCAGCCACCTTTTCAAGGGTTTTTTCATCTTGCCCCGAAACAACTTTAGTTATTTTAGTAAACGTATGCTCCTTATCTCCGGGGTTTATTCTCTCAGGGCTGTAACCAACGTAAAAATCAACACCGCACTTTAACCCTGATGCTTTCTCTAAAACAGGGACACACTCCTCTTCTGTAACACCTGGGTATACAGTAGATTCGTAAACCACTATATCCCCTGACTTGAGTTGAGCCCCAAGGGTCTCTGAGGCCTTAAAAAGAATATTCAAGTCAGGTCTGTTTGAATCATCAATAGGTGTGGGTACTGCGACAATGTGAAAGTTTGCCTTTTGTAGCTCTTTTGGTTCGTTTGTAAAAAAAAGTGGTGTTGATTTAAGCTCTTCTTCTGACACTTCAAGTGTTTTATCAATAGAGTTGTTAAGCTCATCAATACGAGAATTATTGATATCAAAACCAATCACATCATATTTTTTTGCAAAAGCAACGGCAACAGGCAAACCCACATAGCCCAGTCCAATAATAGAAATCACATCTTTATTACTCATAAGGCCCTCTTTTTAGTGTTTTCGATGTACCAATTAATTGTTTTCTCTAGCCCCTCTGGCACACTAAACTCAGGGACATAACCCAATACCTCTCTAGAAAGGCTCGTGTCTGCTAACGAATGTAAAACATCACCAGGCCTGAAATCTCTATATTTTGCCTCTCCTACAGTTAGCCCCTCAATTTCTCGTCTTAAGAGAGTTTTTAACGACTCATAGAGCTCATTTAAAGTGGTTCTTTGCCCATACGAAACATTAAAAGCCTTACCATAGGCCATTTTATTACTACATAATGCGGCTCTAATGTTAGCTTGTACTGTGTTGTCGATATAACAAAAGTCTCGGCTGGTCTCACCGTCTCCGTTAATAAATACATCATCACCAGTGATTAAAGCGTCTACCCATTTAGGGATCACTGCCGCATATGCGCCTTCAGGGTCTTGTCTGCGGCCAAAAACATTAAAATAACGAAGTCCTATCACAGGCAGCCCATAGGTTTTTGAAAAAATCTCCCCGTATACTTCATTAATATATTTACTTGCAGCATAGGGCGACAATGGCTTTCCTGTTTTTAATTCTTTTTTGGGTAAATCTGGGTCGTCCCCATAAACAGAACTACTCGACGCATACACAACACGCTTTACCTTGTTATCAACACAAGCCTTGAACATATTAAAAGTACCATCTACGTTATTTTTATGTGTACTCATAGGGTCTTTAATCGACCTAGGGACTGAGCCGAGGGCCGCCTGATGTAGTGTAAAATCTATACCTTCAGTTGCACTCATACAATGGTCAATGTCAGTCACATCACCCTTTATAAAGTTAAAATTTTTATGAAGGCCCTGGTCTACATTTTTTAACACATCCTCAATATTGCTCTCATGACCCGTTGATAAATTATCTAAAGCCACCACAGATTGGTGAGCGTTTAATAAAAATTCGATTAAATTTGAGCCTATAAAGCCTGCAGCACCAGTCACTAACCACTTATGACTTGTCTGAGTGAGCTCATTTTTTAAACCTTCAAGCGTGTCTTTATTACTCATTTATACTGTCTCCAGAAAATATATTTTTTAAAGAAATCTAAAAATATTAATTGCCTAGACCTTTGGCTTATTTTTTTAAATTAACTTAAACCTTTCGTACATTTATGTCGATTTTACCTTAAGAGGGCTCAAAATAAATGTTTAAATCTGTAAATCCAAGTTTACTGTTTGCTATAGTTATATTTTCTACAGCATTGCTTACTTTTGCAATCAAAACTATTGCCAATAAAAAGAAAATCCAAGCTAAGGTCGACTTTCGCAGAAAAAACAAACAATTAACCCCGCTTCTTGGTGGGTTGGCCATATACTCGACTCTTATTTTATCCACCCTTATCACTCACGATCAGTTATTATTAAGTATTACTATTGCAGCACTACCAATTGTTATTATTGGTGTTTGGGATGACATTCATGAACTCTCAGCTAAACCAAAGTTTATAGCTCAACTATTAGCCACAACAATTTTTGTTAATGTCTATCCTGAAAAAGATTTAATTTTTCACTCATGGGGTCTCCCTGTATTTATAAATTACTTTTTCTGCTATTTTTGGGCTCTAACACTGAGTAATGCTATTAACTTTATTGACGGACTTGACGGCCTAGCGGCTACTTTTTGCATTATTGCCAGCATCACAATTGGCGTTATTTCACCTCATAATATGAATACGAGCATTGTCATTACAGCAGCCATTAGTGGTTTTTTACTATTTAATCTTCCACCTGCTAAAATCTACTTAGGCGAGGTGGGAAGCTCTTTTTTAGGCTTTGCCATGAGCGCGTCCACCCTATCAGTAGTCTCAGACCGTAGTTTTGCCGCAACTTCTATTACAATATTATTCATTTTCTCATACCCTCTTATTGACTTAACATACTGTACATTTAGGCGTGTTCTTAATGGGCAATCCCCCTTTGTTGGTGACCATGATCATATACATCATAAACTTAGAAAAATTGGGTTTCCCATAAAAGTCATACTGGGGACAATTATACTTATAGCTATTTTAACAAATTTAACAGCCTACATTTTAAGTCAAACTCAAAGCCTGCCCGTACTTGTTTTAACTGCAGGTGTTGTAGCCGGATCACTCTTAATCCTACTTATTTCATTTTTATACACCGAACACAAATTGGGGACACAGGTCTCTACCTACGGACGTACTCTTTTGGAAAAACACTTTAGCTCCGAAGAGGCCATAACAGTCACAGGGCTCAAACAAGGCATAGTGATTGACCTATTACCATACTATAAAGAGTTACAGGTCATGGGCATACCTGTTGTAAATAGTTTTTTAGAAGATCTCTCGGAGGTGGTGAAAACAATTCATGCCAAATTTGAAGTGCAAATTATTAGTTCTTACTCTCTAGGTATTTCGTTTTACACGATGGCCTCTGACCCAGAAAAATTGATTCAAGACTTTGACGCACTTATAAAAAAATATAAAATTCAAAAAAATATAAAAAAACTACCTGATGGGGTTTATTTTTACAGTAGACAAAACATAGGCCAGTTTGTTAAACTTACTCAAAGAACCCCTGAGAACGTTTATAAACAAGTTGGTTAATATGAACATCCTACAAGTCGGTAAATACTCTCCATCTGCTTCTGGAGGTATCGAATCTGTTATTTACAAATTAACAACCGGTCTTTGTAAAAAAAAATATACCTCTACAGTTATTTACTTTGAGTCAAAAAAGTATAAACCTATACGCCCTGAAGCCTATAACGCAATACATATCCCTGAAACTATAAATATCTTATCAAACCCTTATAATTTAAATTATCAAAAAAAATTATTACATCATATTAATAATGCTGACATCATACATCTGCACACACCACATCCATTAGCCGAATATATTATTAGCAAATGTTCTTTTAAGGCTCCCCTAGTGACAACTATTCATGCTGATATAAATCGGTCCCCTTTAATTGAGAGCCTTTACCACAAGCTCAATTTGAAAATTTTAAATAAATCTAAAGCTATCACTGTAGCCTCACCCCATCATCTCAAATTTATTAAAAACCTCCGTGGGTTTGAGGCTAAAACCACTGTCATACCGTTTGGCACAGAGAGCTACCTATCCCCCCCTCAACCCCTCAAACATAGTGTTTGTTTTGTGGGTCGGCTGGTGAGCTATAAAGGTCTTGAAACCCTAATAAAGGCTCAATTAAAGACCAATTGCCTTTTGCAAATTGTAGGCAGCGGCCCTGATGAAGGCCTGTTACGCAAGCTTGCCCTTCGCTTAGGGCTCAATCAAAGAATTCAATTTATGGGCAATCAAACCCCATTAGAAATAAAAAAAATACTCGCCCAGTCAAAAGCACTTGTATTGCCCTCAATAAATCAAAAAGAATGCTTTGGCATGGTCCTTATTGAAGCCCTCTCAGCAGGGGTCCCTGTTATAACCACACGGTTGGGCACTGGTGTTGACTTTGTAAATCAACACTTTAAAACTGGCATCACTACACCCATCAACCATCAAGACCGCCTTTCTGAAGCCATTAATTTAATCACTGAAAGCCCACAACTTAGAGATGAGCTATCAAAGGGCGCATTAAAGCATTATGAAAACTCATTTACAAAAAAACAAATGATAGATAGTTTTGAAAAATTATATTTTGATTTATTTAATCCATCGACAGAACATATAGTAAATAGCCTTTAGCTTTGAATCAAACAATAAAAACTTAATTACATAGTATTTTAATCGAGAGCTCCTTGGCCTTAGTAAGAAATTTTTAGTCACAAACCAATTTAAACATAAATTATTTTGTTTGCTTTTAAATAAGTTGCATTTAAAACCTAATCTTTTAAATGCAATATCTATAGCGCAGAATGAGTTTATTAATTTATTTTTTTTAAAAAGCACTAAAAGCTCTTTTTGTTTGATCTTAGAGCTGTATTTCTCAATAAACAAAGTGATGTCATAAAAATGCAATAAGTCCTCAAAGGTATTTAAAAACGACCAGTGTACACATAAGTAAAATAGCTCTAGTGTGGGGTCGAGCAATTTGTACTCCTGTGACTCGCTATCTATAGTTAACCCTTGCCCCTTGGCCTCTATCCAAAAGGCCCTTGTATGAACCTCTAAATGTATTTCTAATAAATTCACATGAGCTTTGTAATCTGTTTTAAATTCATCACCTAACCATCTTTTTTGATGCACTTGAGTAAAGCCAATACTCTTTAGCCCCGCTGTGAACTTTTGAAGTCCCTGGGGGGCGACGAGCAAATCAACATCAGACATTGGTCTAGCTCCGTAATTGGTATATACACCCCTAAGAAGCAAACTCACCCCTTTAAAGGGAAGCATGCTACCACTCCCCCCAATCACCTTATAAAGTGATTTATAAACCTCAAGTGAGGTCAAGTTAATAAGCCGATTAGAGGCCCAATGGGGTTTGAATTCATCTATAGAAAACAACTCAAACAAAAGACCTTGAAGCTTATGCTCAACAATTATTTGCCTATCTGATGAGTTTAACTGTGCCCCTCCAAGAGACGGCAACAGTTGCAGTAGGTTATTTTTAATATAACTGATCTCTGGCAAAACTAATCCCTTGACGCTAACGCCGAAAACAATTGTACTTTTACTTATGAACCATCATTTAGCAGTATCCATTGATAATCTATCATGGTCGTATAAGGACTTAAAAGTATTATCTGCAATTCATTTACAAGTTTCTAGGGGTCAAACTATCTGTATCCACGGGCAAAATGGGTCGGGCAAAACGACACTCTTAAAAATCATTTCAGGACTTTTAATACCTCAAAAAAAAAGTGTTGTTATAAATAACATTTGTACCCTTAAACACGGAAAAAAGGTAAGAAAACTAATTAGCTGGTCTCAAGCCAGCGACACTGGTTTTTTTAATTACCTCACTGGTTTTGAAAATTTAAAATGTTTTTACTTGTTATCTAATAACGATGAACAGTACTTTTTAAACGAACTTAAAAAAATGAAAGTTCACCCTATAGTTAATAAAACACTCAATTCCAAATATATTGATATGTCCACAGGCATGAAGCAAGTTTTAAGTTTTTTACGTGGGTATATCACCGAGCGGCCCCTTGTGTTGCTGGACGAACCTACCAGGTCCCTCTCTACCGAAATGCAAACATTAATTATTAAATGCATTAAAAACAAGGACCCTGGCAAGACCTTTATTATAGCCTCTCATAATGCTGAGCTCATCAACTCGTTTAAAAAATATACCCTTACAGATGGTCATCTAAAATGTTTATAATACTTCGGCTACTGTTTAAAAATACATATAAGTATACGACGCCAACGCCATTAGTATATCTCAGTGATGTTTTTTCAATTGTGTTTACACTTATAATTTACAATTTAACGAGCAAGGCCCTAACCCCAAGCTTATCGGCTCACTACAACTGGCACTCACAGGATTACTTTACCTTTATTGTTATTGGAGAGCTCATATTAAGCGCTCCCATCTTATTTTTTGAGAGCCTCCCCAGGTCATTAAAAATGCATATATTCGATGGGAGTTTTACACACCTAATACTCAGCAAATCAGGCCCCGCAAAAGTGCTTATAATAAGTACTTTGAGCTTTCTCCCTAGAGAATTATTATCAACCTTTTTGTTATTTATGATCGCTAAAATCAGCTTTAACTTGAATGTTTCACCAAGTGATTTTGTGGCAATTATTATGTTACAGCTAGCTTTTCTGCCTAGCCTTCTTGCACTGAGTTTTATTATGAGTAGTCTTATTTTATTAATGGGTCGAGGGTACGGGAGTGCTAGCCAGCTGGGCCTTGGGATGACTCTTTTAGCCGGGCAGTACTTCCCCATTGATGTATTGCCTGAAACTATAAAAAAAATATCTGAACTACTATTGCCAACAACTGCGCTTATGCAAATTGGTCGTGAGCTTATCTCTGGAAGTTATGTTATTAATTTCATGCACATAGGCACCATTTTACTATGGGCCCTCTTTTTATTACCACTTAGCATATATGTTTTTAACCAAACCTTAGAGTACAAACTAAAAAAAGGGTCTCACTTTACTTTTTATATTTAAATTAATGAGATAGTTTTTTTAATAACTCTTTTGATAATGGTATTGAGTCAAAACTGCACTGATCCACTAATAACTCACCGTCTTTTACAACCGACCATCTCCAAAGAGGAGAGTCAAAGGTCAGGTTTTGGTACATCCCGATTTTTACCTGTATTTGATCCCCTTGCTTTAAAGACAAGGTTTTATCAAAAGGTAAAAATATCTCCTGCCACAAATCATGATCTAATTCTAAAGGTGGTTTTGTGGATAAAAAGTTCTCTTTATCGTGTAAAAAACTATACCAACCCATAAAACCTGTCATTACTGAGCTTCTGTTAATAGTAAAATTCATTTGCCACTCAAGATGATCCGACACTTTATCGGTTAAACATATCGGCTCACACGTATGACCTTCAGCCATAGACTCTTTACCTGTAAACACAGAGTAAAGGGGGTGGTTAGCGGCCATTTCTCTAAGAGCACTAAAATCAAAACCAAATTTACTCGATGACCAAAAATTAACCGTGTCCTCATAAAATGTTTTTACATCTACGGGAGTAAAATTTAACTGCAATTGATCCGGTATCACGCTCCCGCCGGGTTTTAAAAATCTCATGGCAGCATCAGGCAAGCTCTCTATTGTTCCTAAAAACCCAATGTTTGTAACAATCACATCGACCTTTTCTGGCAATTCAACCTCTAAAGAGTCTCCGTATATAAATTCTATTTTTTCACTCATACCATTGTCTATGGCTACTTTTTTGGCCAGTTCAATAATTGGCTTAGCTTCAATGGCATACACCTTACTCGCCCCTAAGCGTACCGCATACATGGCATGAAGACCTGAGCCCGAGCCCAAATCTAAAACAACATCCCCTGGCTTAATGGCTCTTTGCATTTGAGTTAAAAAACTCTCCTGACAAAGGCGATCGCCCAATAAAACTCTATGTTCTTCAATTTCAGGGGCCGAAGTAATGCACATTTTTTTACTCGCCGGAAAGGCCCCACCATCAGTTTTAGATCCCATACTAAAGGTCCGAGTAAATTCTTTAACTGATCCAAATTTAGTTAATTTTGGCTGAGCATAAGTTTTTTTAGTCTCTTTTTGCTTATCTTCAGAACTCATGTGCTATCCCCTTAATATTACCTATTGATGATTTTTTCTGCGTAATAGAGTTTCAAAATTTGATCAATGTTTGTATTATTACCCAAATCCTTAAATAATTCATTAACACGTTGTTCATCGATGACGTTTCGCATTACAAAATGTCCCCTCATCAGTTTTACTTTTAACTCATCCCTCTTCATAGATATTTGCTCAGATCTAATTATAGAGTAGTCCTGCTGGCTACGATGCTCAATTATTGAGCTCGGCAATAGGGTCTTTGACGCCTCTCTTAATATACATTTATCTCTCCCTCTCCATGTAAACGACTCAACATTTAAACCCATACACCAATTAATAATATCCATATCCAACAAGGGGTAGCTCATAAGTTGACCATAACTCAAAGCCTGCTGCTGCTCCATAGCCATTGCAAACTGATAAAATCCTGAACTAAAAAACCGATTAAAAATTGTTTTTTGAACTGCATTTTTGTTAAATCTCTTTTGTAAACCTTTAAAGTTTTTAGAGCTCCCATTATTTTTTATATCCTTAATAAACTGTGGCACCACGCCCTTTGCTAAAAGAGTTATCAAATCAAAAGTCTTTAAATTTCTATTCTCTTTTTCAAAAAAAATATCTTTTACACGTCCCTGCTTTAACAAATCACTCAAAACATAATTGTCCATTGAAAATAAATCATCTCCCCCCAGTCCTGTTATAATGTACTTAATCCCATCAGTAGCGGCGCTTTCTAATAGCGGAGCAAAAAGGGTCAACGTGGGATCATAAAAAACACTTGAATGAGGCTCTCTACTGATTTCAGCCCTAAGATCATCATATTCAAATACCTGATTATTGAGTTTACAAAAATCAATAACTTGTTTTAAGGCCCAATACTCATCGGCCTCACTGTGCCCTGAAAACCTCAATGAATATGTCTTTAAAACTTTAGCTTCTCTTTGTATTAAAGAGGCTAGAAGGCTCGAATCAAAGCCACCACTTAACAGTAAACCAACATCAAAACCTTTGGCTCTGCGTAATATGGATTTTTGTAACAAACCTTGAAGCTCATTAGTCAATTCAGCTAACGACTTACCCCTATGACATACCGGTGACAACCTGAGCGTCTCAATGAAGCCTTCACCACCTTCACTCACTCGAACAATTGTACCAGGAGGAGCTTTTTTAATGCCTTTATAGGGCGTTTTAGAAAGGCCAGAGAAGTCCTCATTGTATATTGAGAGTAAGTATTCAAAATCGTAATTTTCACCCTCTAAGAGCTCCTGCAAGTGACTACTTACAATAACTCTATCTTTAAATACTTTATAAAAAAGTGGTACAACCCCAAGCGTGTCAGTAGATAAAAGTGTCTCATTTTTTAAGGGCAAACTTAATGCTAGAGCAAATTCACCTTTAAATTGTTGTACTATTTTCTCACCCTGAGCTTCACAAAGCAACAATACGTCACCTTCAGGGCTTCCTGTGGGCTGTAAATCAAAAAAACTTATGAGCTCAGAAAGGTTAAATATACGACCGGTGAGATGCACCAGACTAGAGCTAGCAAAGGGGCATTCAATCATGTCGCTAGCACTCATACTCAAAAAGAGTTTTATATTTTACGGATTCATCCATGTTATAAATTTTATTATTCAAAAACACCCACGCGTGAGCCCTAAAGAAGGGTTTGGGTTGTACTCCTAAGCAAAGCCTTGATCGACCCTTAATACCGCAAAAAATAACTAAACTTGAAACTAAACAGGCGCTTTGAAACCGTCTTGATATTTGTTGCGAGGTCTTTATGAAGAACTCTACATTTTCAGGGGATAACTTTATTGAAATAATTTTTTTAAGATTTTTTGAAAAAGAAAATAGCCGTTTAGGGCTATAAATATATAAAAGAAAAATAAAAGTAAAACTCAGAGCAGCAACATGGATTAAAATAAGCCCCTTCTTCACTGAAGAAGTTCGTTATTTTTTAATTCCTCAATGAGGCGCTTTAAATGAGCCTCAGCAGTCGTTGCTTCAACATCATAATTATCGCAAATAGTGTTAATAATTGTGAGTTGATCTGTATTAGACTCTATTAAAGTCCAAATATCAGTACCTACTGGGTCTAAACCAAAGTAAAAACCAGTTTTAAGGTTCAGTAAAATTTGCTCACCCTGAACCGTTTTTGACACGACATCTTTATTGATTTTTAACTCAGTGATTTCCATAAAATCATCTAACTATACAAAAAGTTTCATGGCAACAGGATTACTTGATGCTGCGTGCAATGCGCTCCAAAGACTCCTGATTTTTTAAATAGCTCAATTTACACACAGGGACCTTAAGCAGAAAATCTGTAAGTTGGCTCAACTCATTTGCCGCCTTTTGACCTGAAACATCGATTCTATAAATATTATCCAATATTTGTGGCCAAATAGATTGAGTCTCTTGGCTCATATTACTCGGATGACCGCATAAAGGTGGTCTTGAGTCTAATAAAAATACTTGCTTAATTTTACTAGAGCTTAAAGCAAACATTTCTCCCACACTCAGCCTGACTTTCCCACAATGAGTGTTGGTGATTTTTTTTAAGTGACTCGTCACTTCACCATTATCATTGAGTCGAATTTCTGAAAAACTTGACTGTGCCTCGTAGCCATCCAGTGAAGGACGCACCCAGACCGCATCATCCGAAATCAACATAAAGCCTTGAGTTACTAAGTAATGGGCAATTGTAGATTTACCACTACCAGAGGGGGCCACAAACACATAGGCCCTCCCCTTTTTATCGCACACAGCACTTGCGTGCAACACAAGCTCTCCACTGAGCTGAAGCCATAACGGAATGACCTGGTTCATTAATAGACTCTCAACAGAAGCCAAAGGTGCATTCATATTTGAAATGATAATTTCTTTAAGATTCTTGTTTAAATAAAAATCGGCAATGTTTGGAATATGACAAATAAAAAAATCATTAGCCTCGCCGTACTCACACCACAATTGGTTGTCCTCTTCTATGTGATGGTACCAATTTATTTTTTCTGCAGTGAACTGTGAGTTTATGGAGATTTTTATATCAACATCTCCATCAAAGGCCGATTCAGAAGCATGTGGGAGCAAAAAATGAGACTCAATATTTAGACCAAAAGGCTTATAGAAAAATTTATTCACCTTTAAATCCATATTTTCTGCGCCAACTCTCAAAGATTAAAACATCCCATAATTTATACTGATAATTTGCCTTTTGAGATGAATGATCCAACCACTTGGAGCGAATAAGGTTCACATTAAATAGCCCTGAATCAGACAACGAGCTCTCGCTTAATAAATCCTCAGCCCAATCTCTGAGGTCACCTCTGAGCCAATCTTCGATAGGTACTCCAAAACCCTTTTTAGGGCGATCAATTAATTTTTGAGGCACATACTTGTTGAGTACTTGCCTTAAAAGCCATTTAGATTCGTTATCTCGTATTTTATACTTTTCCTCTAAGGGCCAAACGTGCTCAATGAGTCGACGGTCAAGCAAAGGGGCTCTTGATTCTAAGCTAGAGTACATGCTCGCTCGGTCCACTTTTACCATTATATCGTCTGGTAGATAGGTCATAGAGTCTAAATACATCATTTCTTGAGTGAAACTCACGAATGAATGCCTCTGACTATCAAAGAGGGTTTTATTTAAAACGTCATCTACGCCAAGGACTACGCTCTCATTGTACCAATGACTTATTAAAGTTTCATACATTTCAAGAGGCTTATTTAGTTTTAAAAATTTTTCGATTTTATAAAGTTTCTGACCAAAATCATGTACTTGATAAGCCTTCGGGAGCGTCCACTTAAAAGTTTGATACAAAGTGTCCCAAGTGTTTTCAGAAAATAGTTTAATTATAGTTGCGCCAAGGCCCCGACCTATCCCGGGCACAGAGCGCAACTGTCCCCATAGTTTATCAACCCAAAGGTATCGATTATAACCACCAAAAAGCTCATCCCCGCCATCACCTGATAAACTCACAGTCACATGCTCTGAGGTCATTTGACTTAACAGTACTGTTGGGATCTGAGAGGAGTCCGAAAAGGGCTCATCATAAATTTCTGGTAAACGATCAACTATACCAAGGATTTGACTCGGGCTCACTATAAGCTCAGTATGGTCAGTCCCTAAATGTTCAGCGACGGCCCTTGCGTAATTAGACTCATCATATTGCTTTTGTTCAAATCCAATTGTGAAGGTTTTTACTTTATCAGGGGAAACCTTTTTCATAATAGCAACAATTAAAGATGAATCTATGCCCCCTGATAAAAAGGCTCCTAAGGGGACATCCGACACCATTTGGCTCTCAATAACTTCAGTGAGTTTATCCTCAAAGCCGTCAACTATCTGGCTATCCGAAAGATCACTTTCTATAGGGTGCAAACTATCGCTAAGGCTCCAATAAGGCATTGGCACCATCTCAGTATTTGGAGAAGATAAGTCCACCTCTAAATATGTACCCGCTTGTAGCTTAAAAATATTTTTAAAAATACTTCTTGGGCCAGGGACATAATTATGCCGCAAAAACAGGCGCAAAGACTCTCTGTCAATTAAAGGGCTAAAATTTTTAATTGTAAAAAAAGCTTTAAGCTCTGACGCAAATAAAAACTCCCCATCAACCCAGCCATAATAAAGCGGCTTTTCTCCCATAGCGTCCCTTGAGAGAAACAAAGAGTTTAGCTCCGAATCCCATAGAGCAAAAGCAAACATACCCGTAATTTTAGTTAATGCCACTTTTAAACCATGAGCTTCAATGAGAGCTAATAAAACCTCCGTGTCAGAGTCACCAGAAAAAGTATGACCTGACTTTAATACCTCTACTTTTAAAGCCCTATAATTATATATCTCCCCATTGTATACCAGCGTATAGCGCTTCGATTTAGACTTCATTGGTTGAGCGGCATGGGTGCTTAGATCAATAATCGAGAGCCTATTATGAACAAAAGTTAGCCCAGTTTTATTGCTCCATATTCCCTGATCATTAGGGCCACGATGATTAAGTGCCTTTAAAAAGCACTGAGCGCGCCCTTCGCGGTCCTCGTCTGATAAATAATTGCTAAAAAAACCTGAGATCGCACACATAATTTATTTTCTCAACTCTTTGTAAAGGTTCAAGTAGTTTTCACACATTTGTTCTACTGAAAACTTTTCTTTAATCCTGGATGAGGCTAAACTCCCATATTCTTTGATTTCACCAGGCGATATTACTAACGCTTTGCTTATTTCAATGACCATGGCATCACTTGACTCTGGGGGGATCACCGCCCCACAGTTGCCAATTATTTCAGAAGAAGACCCCACATCTGTTACAATACAGTACTTACCCATTAACATGGCCTCAGCAATAACATTAGAAAACCCCTCAGCACGAGAGGCTGATATGAATATATCTGATTGTTCTAAATATGAAAACACATCACTCACCTCACCCAAAAAATGAAAATACTTTTTATACTCATCAGAAATCATGGGCTCAAGAGTCTCTACATTACGGCCTACAAACACATAGTGAGATAGCCCCCCACGCTGTAAAAGCGTTAGTGCCGCTTTAATAAGTAGGTCTTGCCCCTTATCTCTATGCAGGCGCCCAATGTTAATAATTATAGGCAGATGAGAAGGGTTACTGATTATTTCACTCAATGGCGTCTCAGATTTTTCATTTAGGCTTGGGAGCTCTAACCCATTGGGTATATAAGCAAACTCACCCTTAAACCCCAGCTTTTTATGCTGTAATAGGGCTACTTTAGAGTTACAAACTGTCGATTTGGAAAATCGACTCAAAAACACACTTAAGTAAATAATAAGTTTAGTCGTCCACTTTTCGTATTTTAATGTTGTTAACGATTGTCTTATGTTCCAAACGATTACTGAGTTTTGAAAACAAATGAACTTAATAATCAAAGCCAAAAGGTTACCATGGTACATCCAGCCCTGTATGACAAGGGGTGTTTTAAGAGCTATTTTACGTAAACTTAAAAGACTTTTTATAAATTTAAGGGGGTTTAAAGGTATTTGCATTGTTTGAATACCGGCTTGTTTAAATTTAGCCACCATACTCCCGTGAACAACGAATAAGACTAAAGGCATATGACCTTGAGAGAGCATTTCTTGAGTGAGTCGAAGTAGTGCCGTTTCAGCCCCCCCACACTGCAGGCCTGTAATAATGTGTATAGAATCTACCTTTAATTGGTCCACCTTAAGCCCCCCTCATAACGCTTGCTTCTTGGCTATAAACCTTAAGCAAGAATAAAAAACAAGGGCAGAAACTACAACATATGAGATGGATGTGGACAGGGCAATTCCAGAAATACCAAAGAACTTAATTAAAATAATATTTCCTAGTATATTAAACACAAAACTAACTAGCACAATTTTTAAATTTAAGCTCCCTAAGAAATTAGAATTTAAAAACCTCACTCCGATCATTGAAACCAAATAAAAAGGGATCTGCAAAGCAAACATGGCTTGAACCTTAGAGACCTCTAGAACATCCTTTGGGTTAAAATCCCCATGTAAGTACAAAAGTTTCACTAGGGGCTGTGACAAGAGGATGATTGAAAGAGCCACCACAGACCCTACTAAAAATACAGTCAAAGAGACCCTTTTTAATCTATTATAAGCCAGTGTGTATTTTTTTTGGGACATCAGTTCTGAATAATCAACTAAAAAAACCAAGCTGAGCGAAGAACCTATTATAAAGTTAAATAAATTAACAACCTTAAGGCCAAATAAAAGTGTCGACATACTGCCTTTACCAAGTGCCGAGGCCATGTTTTGATCCACAACGATAATGAAGTACAAAACAACTGAGGAGAGGGCTAAAAAAGAAAATTCTTTTATAAATCCTTTTATTTCAGGGCTCCATTTTATTTTAATATGAAAATAATTATACCTTTTAGATGATATAAAAAATAGCAAACAAAACTCGACAGCATGAGCCACAATTAAACCATAGAGTAAGCTTTTAATCCCCAGGCTTTCATTTAATAAATATAGTGAACTAATAACAACGACTAAAGATATATTGTTTAAAATCGAAGGCAAAACATAATTTTTGTATGAGTGTAAAGAAGATCTAATAAAAGCACACATTATTATAAAAAATTGTGCAATAAGGATTAATGGCAAAAGCTCTGTGCTTAACGTTGCGATTTCGTAATTTCTGACAATTAATTGTGCAAGAGGTGATCTGAAAAAATATATAATTAATAAAACAAGAGTTGAGGACACTAAACTTATGGTAAAGAGGGTTAAGTAGCTGTCTTGCTCATTATTTTTACATCTCTCCTTTAATAAAAAGGGGATCAAAACGCTCGGCACTACACTAATAAAAATTGATAATAAAAACCCTGGGATCATCCATGCCCCAAAATAGGCATCCACCTCTATACCCACACCAAATATCCATGCCATCAACAGGTCACGAGCGGCTAACAATAAGCCCGCCACTAAGTTAAAAACAGAAAGCACGGTGAGTGGGCCTAGTAATTTTTTAAAATCTACTAAAAATAAAGAAAGGGTTTTACTCAAGAACAATCCTCTATTAGTCTGGTACATGTGATTCTATAATGCTATAAACATGAGTGCAATGGGCTTTTTATATGAATATTGCTTTTTTTACACAGGAGCTAAATACAGGTGGTGCTGAGACTCAACTCTTAGTCTTAGCAAAGGAGCTCAAACACCGTGGCCATGATATTCATATCATTACATACTACAAGGGCATTAACGACGACCTTGCAAAAAAAATGGGCTTTAAAACTTTTGTTGTTCGCAAGAACAAGCACTTCACCCCATTCTCTCTGATTTATCAGACCATAAGGTACTTAAAGAGTAATAATATACAAATTCTTCATAGCTACCTAGCTGTGCCTAATCTCTATGCCTCTATAGTTAAAATTTTTTATCCTAAAATTATAGTGGCCTGGGGGCTTCGAGACTCAAAGCGATTTAAATCACTGTCTATTAAAGATAAACTTGGGTTTCTTCTCTCAATTCCACTTTCTATATTTTCTGACGTTATTATATGCAATTCAATTTGTGGTCGCATGACTTACTCCAAATTTTACCCGGTTAAAAAAATTTTTACTATATTTAATGGCATTGACACCAAAAAGTTTGTTATTTTTAAAAATCATAAAACTGACAGCGAAAAACCACGTTTAATAAAAATTGGTCTTCCTGCACGCCTAACTGAAGTCAAAGACCACCTCACATTTATCAAAGCTATTTTTATTTTAAATAAATCTCTTAAGCATTTATCTGTCACCTGCATAGGGGTTGATAATATTTCATTGCGAAATCGCCTACAGCATCAAATAAAAGCTATGGGCCTTAGCGAGCTTTGGACTTGGCGTAGCTTCACTCAAGATATGACGCAATTTTATAATGATCTTGATGTCACCGTGCTTTCTTCAATATCTGAAGGGTTTCCAAATGTTTTAGCCGAATCCATGAGCTGTGGCACAGCTTCTGTTTCAACTGATGCCGGTGATGCCTCTGTTATTATTGATAATGACTTATTTATTTCGCCAATCAAGGACCCTAAATCTCTAGCTAGTGCCATAGAGAACGCCTGCACAAGCTCTGTAAACAAAGAGCATCTTAGAGAACAAATAGTATGCCGCTTTAGCGTCAACAAGCTGGCCACAAATACTGAAAGTCTTTTAGAGCAAACTTTACTTAATGCCTCTTATACAGGCCCGGCCTGATATATAAAACATAGTAGGGCAATAAAATTAATAAGGGGAATATCTGCAAACGAAACCTAATTGCTGTCCCTAAATTTTGATAAGAGACAAACCCGTACATTAGGGACCACACTATAAGCAAAGAAAAAGAAAACACAATAAATCGATCTTTAAAAAAAGAAATGTTGAAATATAAGCACATGTAAGCAAAGACAACGAGTAAAACAGCATTTTCTATCCCTACCATAATGCCAAAAACATTATTAATTTCTCCGGGAAGTGGTCTGAAAACAGCGGCAAACATACCTTTTGGAGCAAAAACGATAAGATCTTTAAAGCTTTTAAACTCTGGCACCTCTTGGCGAGCGCCCCCTGTATTCCATGATTTTGAAAGTCTATTCATGCTATTTACCACATCGACCCCAGAACCAATTTTCATTTGAGTCTGCACATATGTGAACCCGCTAAAAAGAGTGGCACCTAACAAACCTATTGAAATTATTTTAACAAAAATGCGCCGATTAGAAGAAAAAATATACGTAAAAACATAAGGAGTCATTAATATGGGCACAAGCCACATTCGGATACTCCCTGCAATGAACACCCCCATTAGAATGCATGCGACGTATTTAAACTTTTGAACCCTTAGGGAGGAAAACGCACCAAAGGCAAATAACCCTATGCCAAAGATTACAATAGGGTCCTTATTTAATATTGATGACCAAAAAATTGATGATGGAAACAGGCCTAAAAGCCAGAGCATTTTTACACTGTGTTTCTTTATATAAGCAGCAAACCCATAATAAAATAATAGTAAACCCATTAACCCTACAAAAGACCATAAAACTTTAAGTGCGTGATACGACTCCATCAAGGGCAAAGCTTTGTTTGCAAGCCAAACCAACCAGACTAAGTTATAGGTGCCGTGCCCAAATTTTAACTCATAAATAAAATTAGGCTTTATGCCTTGCTTATAATACCAGTAAGCATCTAGGTTATAGGCGTACTCATAGTACAACATAAAACCTAGGGTGACGGCACACTTACAAATCCAAATTAAAATGATACTTCTATGGATCTCTTTCGAAAAGGGGATCACAAGTAACAACACCGTCAAGCCTAAAGCCCAGATGGCCCCATCAATATACTCAGAAATCAAATTTTGACTAGGGATGTGCTGACCAAAGGCGGGCACATATTTTAACATTAAAGAGAACAGTACCCCCACAAAAAGGGCTGAGAATATAATTAAAACTAGTTTTTTAGACTGATCTGCATTCGACATTAATTCACTTTATACCTCAAAATAGAATATAACGAAATCATCTCATAATTCTGGACCTATGACTCGCCATAAAAGCTAATAAACTTATGAAATCACACCGAAAAGAAATTTAAGGTACACGACTATATGAATAATGAATTAATATCTAACAGTTCAATAATTAAAAGTATTATTTCCTTAATATCAAGGAACTATGTGCTTATTATAATGATCGTTGCCTTAGCAACACTTTCTGCAATTTTACATCACAAACTAAACCCATCATTTAAAGCCAATGCTCGGTTACACATACAGTCCCCTGAGGATAGTCCATTAATGTCTTCTATGGCCAGAATTAGTGGGAACCCGGCCCAAAGATATTCTGACACTGATTATGCCGATAAATACATAAAGATTTTATATTCAAATGGCTTTAATCAATTTTTATATCGAAATATTCTAAAAAATATCCCCTCAGTGAGAAAACTTTTACCTAATTTAAAGTTTAAAAACAAAAAAAATCTTGCCGAACTCGCCTCCGAGCAACTCACTGTTTCGAGTCAATTTAGAAAGTCTGATTACGATATAATCACAGTGAGCGCGTGGAGTAAAAAACCCAAACAAGCTGTGGCCATTGCCAACTACATGAGTAAAGTGGCCACGTTGGCTATAGTAGAGTTCGAACAACTTGAGATCCAAGAGGCCTATAAGTATCTCTTATCTGAGGACATGAAAACCTATCAAAGAATCACATCACTCAATAAATCACTTGAAGAATTTAAGAAAAAAGAAATTGTAAATCACCAGGCTACCGCCGAGTCTAGCATAAACAAGCTTCAAGAAGAGCTAGAGCTAGCAAATGTAAAGGTCGAACAAAATAACCTGTTGGCTCATCAAATTAAAACACGTGCTCAATCAATAATAAGTGCAAATCCTCAACTTAGAAACGTAGCCTCAGTAAATGGGAACTTTATGAATCATCGAGGTAAATTACTAGACACCATCAACTACCTCAAAGAGCAAAATCAAACCCTTCAGGCCCATATCAAAGCCCTCTCTAATAGGCTGCAGATCCTTTACTCTAAAAGGACACCAAAATATGAACAAAAAATATATGAACTTAATAAACAACTTGAACTGGAGCACACCTTTTACCAGTCAATAAAGAAGCAAATTTTTGACTCTAGTGTTCAAAAAATAGCTATTAAAAATAGAGTAAGGGCTTATGACCCTGCATCCTCTAAACAGGTCAGCGCGCAAATCCCGCTCTCAAAAAAGGTTCTATTTGTTATTATTTCATCCTTTTCAATTGTTATCATTTTTCTATATATGTGGGAGCAACTCCACCCTGTTATCCTATCAAGAACAGAGCTCGCTGAATTAGGGATGTTTTACTTGGGACATATCCCAAAAATTTTAAAGGGCAAGGATAAAGCCCTTGGAATTAGTCGATACATAAACAAGACAAAATACCCCACGCACTCCAAGTTTGACTCTGAAGCCGCCATGGCCTTTAGATACTTAAGAACACGGATTTTACAATCCTTTGCTCTAAAAGACGGTGGAAAGGTCATTTCAGTTATTAGCCCCACAGCAAATGATGGTAAATCAGTAGTGTCTTCGAATATCGCTCTGAGCTTTTCACATTTAAGAAAAAGAGTCCTTGTTGTGGATGCTGATTTTAGAAAGGCCTCTTTAGATGAAGTCTTTAATGTGGGTTCAAATGTAGGTATTTTTGATTATTTTTCTCGGAAAATCCCGTTGAGTGATATTATTCAAACAACTAAGTTCAAGAATCTTGATTTCGTATCCTCTGGAACATATTCAGAAAATCAGCCGGATGCCATTAATAGTGAAAACATCAAAGACCTCCTCGATGAACTTAAACTTCACTATGATGTCATTGTGATAGACACCCCAGCCTTTCAGGTCAGTCCTGAGGCCCTTTTAATCACCGAACACGCCGACATTCCACTGCTTGTTTCTAAATACGGAAAAACGCAGTCTAATGATTTAGCAGAGCTTGTTGAAATCCTCCATTATCATAATGTTGAAAGCATTTACTCTGTTATAAATGAATTTTCTACTGGCATCAGCGGATCCACAAACCTCTACTATGTGAACTCAAAAAAAATGCAACAACGGAGCGCTGCTAATGATGATTTTTAAACCCTTAGTACTTTTTGTTTCTGTTATGTTTGTTAGCACCCAATTATGGGCGCAAAATCCATTTTCTAATACCAATTTAGATGTTGATAAATATAGATCCAGAATAAGTGAGTATTTTTACTCCCCGACAGGGATAGAAATACTACAACCCGTTAAAATTTTAGGCAGTGTTGCCAAGCCTGGACTTTACCACTTGCCAAATAAAACCAGTATTACAACGCTACTTTCAATTACTGGGGGAACTATTAAAAATGCCAACACCAAGAAAATTTATATCACCAGTTTAAATGGAGAAAAAAAAGAGCTCAGCCTGCACGATTTAATGACCACTCAAAATGATGTTATTTTAAAAACCGGTGATATTATTTATATCCCTGAAAAGGAACATTACTTCGACCAGTCCACTGTAAATGCAACAACTACTATTACTGGCATAATCAGCCTTGTTCTAACCGCCATTCTGGTCAACGAGCAGCTTAAAAATTAAAAAAAAAACCGCTCCTCTAAAGGTGCGGTTTTTTTAATTCTCAGTTTTATTAATCTTTAAAGTCTAACTCTTTTTGAATATTAAAGTAAACTCTCTATTTCTAAATCTGTTAAGTGATGCATATGAGGGTTATTCTTACAAGCTCCTGTTTTTTTGGCTTCTTTTATTTCAAATACTCCACTTTCAGCAATTAAACCCTCGCAAGCATGCCTGCTCATGCACACCATTTCTGGCACTCCAGTTTCAGAGTTTAAACCACCCTCAAATGAAAGAGATACTCTTGTACTATTCCCCATTCCGTTGTCAATGACACATGTGTAGTCCATAGCTCCTTGCTCTTGCTGAGAACCTTCATCGGATCCCTCATCAGAACCTTCATCGGATCCCTCATCAGAACCTTCATCGGATCCCTCATCAGAACCTTCATCG